>NZ_JAUSXT010000001.1:2557009-3196261 GCF_030816235.1 Microbacterium sp. W4I4 | reverse complement strand
CCGCGCGGCGGCGGCCGCGGCGGCGGCCGCTCTCGCCGCAGGCTCGGGACTGCGCACCACGCTCAGCGCAGCGGGCGACGCCTGGTCGGACAAGGGCGGCGGAACCTCCGGAGCCATTTGGGGCGAAATGTTGATCGCACTGGGAACCTCACTGGGCGAAACCTCCTCCGTCACAACCGATTCGCTCGGCGCCGGTCTCACGGCGATGAAGTGTGCAGTGATGAACTTCGGAAAGGCCAAGCCCGGCGACAAGACCATGATCGATGCGATCGTTCCCTTCGTCGACGAGTTCAACCGCCGGATCGCTGATGGCAACGATCTGATCGAGGCCTGGGCGCAGGCTGCCCACACTTCTACGGTAGCCGCCGACTCCACCGCTGCCATGGCTGCACGCCTCGGGCGCGCGCGCACCCACGGCGATAAGAGCCTCGGCACGCCGGATCCGGGTGCTGTTTCCTTCGCTCTGGTCACCCGAACCGTTCTGAACGTCTTGAAGGAGGACAATTGAGATGGCACTCCGCTTGGTAGTGGGCAGCGACCGCGCAGGATTCGATTACAAGGAACGCATCAAGGCGGACTTGCTCGCCAATAATCTCGTCGCAGCGGTGGTCGACGTCGGAGTCGGCTCGGCGGAAGACATCGACTACCCGCAGATTGCTGTCGCGGCTGCAGAGAAGGTTGCCGCCGGGGACGCCGACCGGGCGATCCTCATCTGCGGCACCGGCCTCGGCGTCGCGATCGCAGCCAACAAGGTCAGTGGCATCCGTGCCGTCACCGCCCATGACTCCTTCAGCGTCGAGCGGTCAGTCCTCTCCAATGACGCGCAGGTGCTCTGCATGGGGCAGCGCGTGATCGGACTCGAGCTCGCGCGACGCCTGGCGCGCGAATGGCTCACGTACGAGTTCGATCCGTCGAGCCCCTCGGCTCAGAAGGTGAACCAGATCTGCGCGTACGAAGAGCAGTAGAAGCGCGCTTCTACGAGAATCGAGACTCTGAGGATGTTCATCGGCTCAAGCCTGAAGATGTACTTCTCACACGCCCGGACAGTGCAATGGATGGGTGCGGTTGCGGAGCAGGTCAAGAATCATCCAGCACTCGATGCGGGAATTCGGCCATTCATGATCCCTCAGTACCCTTCGATCGCTGCGTGCGTAGCGATCGGAACGGGAGCCGGGATTGCGGTAGGGGCTCAGGATCTTGCGGCTGAGGATGCCGGACCGTACACCGGAGAGGTGAGCGGAGCCGTGCTCGCAGAAGTGGGCTGCCGCTACGTCGAAGTGGGCCACGCAGAGCGACGGCAGCTCTTCGGCGAGACGGATGACGTCGTCGCCGCGAAGGTCTTCGCTGCCCAGCGCAATGGGCTCGTCCCCTTGCTGTGCATCGGTGAACAGCTGCCCGGCGATACGGTTGCCGCGATCGCGGAGTGTCGCAGACAGATCGACGCGGGACTCACAGACGCACGGCGAGCGGAGTTGACCGGACCGGTCATCATCGCCTATGAACCGCTCTGGGCGATTGGTGCCCCCCAACCCGCATCCACTGAGCACATCCGTGCTGTCTGTGGATCCCTGCAAGAGTTCGCATCGAAGATGCCGGAATCCGCCTCTCTCATCTATGGGGGAAGCGCTCAGCCCGGCATGCTGACCGCCGTGGCTGACGTCGTCGACGGGCTCTTCCTCGGCCGGTTCGCGCACGATCCGCGGGCATTCGTACAGATTCTCGACGAGGCCCTCGCTCTCGTCTAATCCTCGCGCGGACAGTCCCCTCGGCATCCCCCGCGAATTCCACATCCCCGAACCTCGCGCAATGCACAAGGAGAAGCGGGACGCCCGCAATGCCGACGTCCCGCTTCTAGATGACTCGTTACTTCTTGACGCCCGCGTCGAACTCAATCTGCATGTCCTCGAGCACGCTCTTGACGGTCTTGCGTCCGATGAGCGCGTCCTGCATGCCGACGATGAGCTTCTGCTGCACCTCGGGGTTCGGCCAGTTCTGGTCCGGGAACGGTCCAGCAGTGTCGACGAAGTCGAGCACGACCTCCTGGAACTGGTTCACCGGCTCGTAGTCTGCGGGCCGCAGAGTAGGGATCGTGCCGGGAAGAGCTTCGGCCCAGGCGACGTTCTCCTCAGGCGTGGCCATGAAGGCGACAAACTCCTTGGCGAGCTCGACGTTGTCGCTCTTGGCGTTCACGGCAAGGCCTTGCTGCGCACCGACCAGGAGGTTGATCCGGTCCGGGTCGTCAGTAGCGGGGAACGGAGCGAAGATCACTTCCGCATCCGCCGACGTGAACCCAGGAATGAACAGGCCGATTCCCAGCATTCCGATCGCTTCGCCGGAGTTCAGCATTGCTGCCGCTTCCGGGTGCTGGGTTCCGGAGAAGCCATCGTTGTAGCATCCGGCCTCTGCCATCTGGACGTTCTTGTCGAGCGCCTCTTCCCAGCCCGAACCGACGAACCGGGTCTCGCCGGACGCCAACCCCAGATCGAAGTCGGGGTCATCGACGTAGACGGCGGTCCCCACCATGGAGTACGGAGCAAGCACACCTGCCATCGGGTCGGTCGCTGCGCCGAGCGCGTAGGCGACCTTGCCCGCGTCGCGTGCTGCCTTGCAGAAGGGGATGACCTCGCTCCACTTCGTCGGGATCTCCAGGCCGGCGTCGTCGAGCGCCTTACTGTTGTAAAGTCCACCGAAAGCACTCGCCGACGTGATGAACTCCACCACTTCGCCTTTGCCTCCGGGCTCAGATGTCGAGACGTCGAGGATCGACTTCGGGAGGTCCTTCACCCAGGGCTGGTCGCTGAGATCGGCGAGATAGCCACTCTCGGACAGTACCTGAGCTGATGCCGCGTTTCCATTGCCAGGCCAAGCCATGAAAACATCCGATTGGTTCCCCGCAGCCAGTAGCGTACGCAGCTCGCTGAAGAAGTCTGTCGCGGACATCCACGAAAGCTTGACATGCACGTCTGGGTTGGCCGCCTCAAAACGCTCCACCGCAGCTTCCATCCCCGGACGCGTGTCCTGCGACCACATCACGGAGAGTTCCCGCTTTCCATCTGCGGAGCCTTCACCACCGCCCGTCGAGCATGCGGTCATTCCCGCTACCGCAATGACAGACGCCGTCGCGGCCGCGAGAACGCGCCCCTTACCAAGTCCACGCCTTTGTTTCATGGTTGTACCTCTCTTATAGGTTGCTGCTATTAGTGCATTGCGAACAATCGAGTTGGACTCGCCGATTACCCCTTGAGGCCCGACGAGTACCCGCGGAACACCGCCTTTTGCATGAGCATGAACACCACGAGAACGGGCAGCGCCGCGAGAATCAGTGCCGCGAAGATCACATTCCACTGCGAAGTCCAGGCGCCCACGAAGCCGTATATGGCGACGGGAAGGGTCTGGTTTCCGGTTCCGCTCAGATAGAGCAGGGGCATGTAAAAGTCATTCCATATCATTACGGAGTTCAGTACAACGACCGTGCCCGTGATCGGACGCAGCATCGGAAGCAGAACATGTACGAAAGTCCGGAAATGGCCGGCGCCGTCAATGCTCGCCGCTTCGTCGTAATCACGCGGAACACTCCGCAAGAACTCGACATAGAGAAAGATGCAGAACGGCATCTGAAGACCGCCGTAAACGAGAATTATGCCGAGGAGCGTTCCGGTCAGCCCGACGTTCCGCATAGCGAGATATACCGGAATGAGCGAGAGTTGGATCGGCAGCATCAGCCCGAACAGGAAGGCGAGATATGCCCCCCGAGACCATCCCTGCGTGATTCGTGCGAGGGGATAAGCGGCCAGTGACGAGGTGACAACCAGGAGCAGCACGCTGGCCACGGTGACGATGACGCTGTTGGCCAATGCTGCTGGAAGGTTCCCCTGCTCCCAGGCGGTCACGAAGTTCTCGAACGTGGGCGCTGACGGCGGAGCGAATGGTGACGAGGTCTCGCTCGGAGACTTGAACGCCGTCACGATGAGCAGATACAGGGGCACCACGAAGATAGCCGCCGCGACGATCATGCCGACTTCGAGCGCGAGCTTTCGCCATGTATAACGGTCACTCATCGGTCGTCCGCCTTCCGCCTGGTAACTCTCACCTGGACTAGCGAGAAGATGATGATCAGGATGGTCATGACCAGGGCAATCGCGGTGGCGTAGCCATATCGACCGAATTCGAACGCCGTCTGGTACACGATCGTTGCGAGGGTTTGGGTGGCTGTGCCCGGACCACCGCCCGTGAGGACCCATACCTGGTCGAAGGTCTTCAGACCGTTGATGAGAACCAGCAGAGTTCCGATGATGATCGCCGGCTTGAGCAGTGGCAGTGTCACGGAGAAGAAGATCCGAATCGAACCCGCGCCGTCCAGACGCGCAGCCTCGATGAGCTCATCCGGAACATTCTGCAGACCAGCGAGATAGATGACCATCAGGTAGCCGGAGAACTGCCACAGGATGACCATGATGATCGCCCAGAGCGCGAGGTCCGGATTCCCCAACCAGACCTGCTTCGCCGCGTCGAGGCCGATTGCCCCCAGGAAAGCATTGATCGGCCCCTTGACCGAGAAGATGAAGCCCCACAGGTAAGCAACGATCACGGGCGTAACCAGGACCGGGGCGAAGAAGAGCACCCGCAGAACGTTCCGGCTCTTAATGGTCGAGTTGAGCGCGACTGCCAGGAGCAGTCCGAGGACGTTCTGCCCGATGACTACCACGACAGTGATTATGAGCGTGTGCAGCAGTGCGCCGTAAGCGCCCGGGTCCTGGGCGAATGTCACGAAGTTCTGCACACCAACCCAGTCGAAGTCCCAAGACAGACCGTTCCAGTTCGTAAATGCAAACAGTCCGCCCAGCAAGGATGGGACAAGGACGAATGCAAGTAACAGGAGTGCCGCTGGCGCCAAGAAGCCTATCGCCCATGAATTGCGGTATTTTGCCCGCCGCATAGGTCGTTGTTGGGGCGACCGGGTTGCCGTCGCTACTCTTAGAACGGTCACGTTTTCTCCATTAGGTCCGTCGTCGTACCAGTCTCGAGCTTCTACGCTGAGAACGGTTGAAGAGTCAAGCCTCAGCGATTGCCAGCCAGCGCCATCACGTTCGTTGTGCGGCGGTCGAACGCGCCGGACACGGCTAGGTGCTCGGATTGCCGACTCTGAGCCCATGATCTTCGGTACGAGCCTGGCGACTGCCCATACTCGCTCTTAAAGAGTCGGCTGAAGTGGGCGGGGTCATGAAGACCCCAGCGCGCCCCGATGGTACGGACCGAAACCTCTGACATCGCCAGGTCCTCCAGGTCTTCGCGACAGTGCTCGAGGCGACGGTGACGGATCCACGCTGAGAGCGACGTGCCTTGCGCTCGGAATACTCTGTGAAGCGTCCGCAGTGAAGCGTGCACCGCGCGTGCCACGTAGGCTGGATCGAGGTCCGGGTCCCAGAGAGCCCCCTCGATCACCTGCTCGCTTTCCGTCCACAGATTGCTGTCATCGGAGTGCACTATTGCCTGAAAATGTAGCCGCACGAGGGCTGCAAGCTGCTGGGGGAAGTCCCCAACACTGCGACCATTCAGGTGCTCTTCACTAAGCGCACATAGAAGATGACCGAGGATGCTGACGGTTGAGGACCGTCGCGTCTCCAGAACCACATTCGCGTCACGGAGCGCCTGAAGGGCTCCAAGCGGCGCCGAGGGCAACAGGAACACAACGATTTCGGCCTCACGATCGACGCGGACGACTGCGGGCGCACCCTCAAGAACGATCAATGCATCGCCTTCGTCAAGTTCGCGATGGCCATCAGTATTCTCAATGCTCAACGAGCCCGACCTCACGAAGCACAGCTGGGCACTTCCGTTGCCCGGGTGCAAACACACGCTTTGACCACCCTGAACTGTCGAGACCCACGAACTAGCCGTGTCGGTTTCGTGCAATGGGAGCATGTCCCCCCACCTCCTCGTGGTTGGTGTCACCCAAGACTGTGACACGTGTCACGTTACACGCGTCACGTGACACGTGTCAATAATGCGATTTGCGCGGTGATGACGCTCACACGACCCCGAGGTCCTCTGGCTGCCGCAGCACCTGCTTGCCCGCGCCGCAAGCTTCGTGAGTGAGGCCACCTGCGCCTAGATCTCGCCGATCTGCCCCAGCCGGAGATAGATCTCACTAACCGCCTCATCATTGACGCGATACACAGCCCACTCCCCCCGTTTCCGCTCTCCCCGAGGAGGCAACGTGGGACGCAAGCGGTACATCCGCAACGGTGCGACCGGCGCCCCATCGCCCTGCGCAGCATCCGACTCGTGCTGCCTCAGCATCCGCTCCACCCGTTTTGAATCCATTTCAGATGTGGGCAGAATGTGGGCACGGGCCCTTCTCGGGGAATGGCGAAGGCCCCGACTTCCCAGTGTTTTCTAGGGGAGTCAGGGCCTGCAGTCTGGCGGTGACGGTGGGATTTGAACCCGAATCCTCGAGATCCTCTTGGGTCGTGTTCAGCCGAGAAGCCCGGATATCCGCAGGTTCGAACCTGATCAGCTCTGTCTACAGACGACTTCGGTCCGGCTCGATCTTGTACGTTCGTGGGTGAAATGTGGGAGGCAATTCGACCCCGTGTTCCCGCCATACCAAGTCGCACAGTTGAACACCTCTGGATTGCAAGCGATGGCAATGGCCGGGGAGCGAGCGCGGGAGCCCTGGCGTGTCTCCGTCAGTGCCGCGAGGCCGATTGCCACCGCGCGATGTTTGGAGGCAAAGTCATTCTCGGCCTGCAGCTCCGGATCCCGATCGATAACGTCCGCGATCAATTCAGCTTGCCCCGATGACAGCGCCTCATCTGAGTCGATGCATCAGCCCCCTCCAGCAACCCCTGTCGGCGTAGCACGTCATTTGCTCCGGCGGTGAACCCGGCGAAGCCACCTCGCACGTCGAAGACCGCCGCGTTCGCCTCCATGATAATAGTCGCCTGGGACATGACACGTTCGAGCGCGGACCAGTCTCCACCTCGTGCGAGTCCACACGGCCCAGCGACCGGGCAAGCCTCCGAAAATCGTCCAGAAACAACGTCATCACGGGTCACGATGTCGAACCATCCAAGAAGATCAGGGACGATGTTGTCCTCGTTCCCGGTTTGGAACGCGACGTCGTCGCCGCGATCGGAATCGACCACCCCTGCACTGGTTCGAGCGTGCGGTAGCGGTCGAACGGTACGGCCTTCACTCTCACCGTCGAAGGCTGGTCGGCGAGTTCCGGCCAGAATCACCGCGCGAGGTGACGGCCACCTACGGCCTCTTGCAATTAGATCCCTAAGACCGGCATGACTTCGCCAACGGCGACACATCGCGCCACGAAGGCGTCCTCGTCCGAGACGCCGAGCGGTGACACCAGAGCAACGTCAGATCCGAGCGACGCCGCGAGCTCCGCCTCTCCTGGGCGGATCGGAGCGGGGAGCAGGGCTCATACATAGAGCCCCCTCAGTGGAGTCGGCCCGACAGCGACGGAGCCGTCCTGCAGCCGCAGCATGTCCGGTCGACGGCGGCGCAGTCGGTCGTTTGCCCCCGGCGCGTACTGCAGGCTGTTGCACTCGAACGCGCGGTAGGTGAACGGGAGCGCCGCAGCGAGACCGGCCGAGTGTTCGAGTGCGAGGTCGACAGTGGTGAGGTCCTGCAGCACGGTGAAGAGGCCCGCGGCCCTCGCATGCAGGAAGGAGAGGATCGCGAAGGACTGACCCTTGGAGGCCTTGATCGCGACACCCGACCATCCGCGCTCTCCAGCACCCCGGAGCTGATCGACATCGACATGCCCCTCGTCGAGCACGAGTGGCGGAAGCAGATCCGCGGGAATCCGATCCGGATGCCAGGGGCGGATGTCGTGGACCGTCCGTGGCGCCGGCTGCTCTACGTACCGGATGGAGCGCCACAGCTCTTCCCGGCTCCGCAGCGTGTCGAGTAGAAGGTGGAATTCTTCAGGGCGGCGGTAGCCCTCGTTCGCATCCAGTGCGAAGGTCAGCCCGAGGGAGCCGAACCTATCGTGGATCGCGGTGACACGAGCAGCGTCCGACTCCGCTTCGCCGGCGAGCTTGATCTTCAGGTGTCGGATCCCGTGCTCTTGAATATCGCGGCAGAGCGCATCCTCGTCGCCGATTCCGTCTGAAAGGCCCACGACGCGTTGCACCGGCACCCGGGTCCGGTGATGCTTCGCAGCGAACGCCTCGGCGTCGGCGATCGAACCGAGCAACGGCGACTGCCGTGAAGCGAAGTCGAGGGCGGAGAGGCCCTGTGCGGCGGCGCCACCATCGTGGAGCGAGGAGTCGGCGGCCGCAATGCACAAGAGGAGCGCGACCTGAGGGATCCCCTCCGCCTCGGGGAGCACCGCAGCCCGGCGGCGGAGCGTCTCCCAGGCGGCGAACGGATCCGCGGCATCGCTACCGACGACCAACCTCGCGGACGTCTCGACGAGCTCCCGCATCCGCCGATCCCTTGCCTCGAACGAAAGACTGCTGGGCCACGCCCATGGCACCGACAGCATGCTCGCGCCTCGTCCGCGCGTCGTGTTCCCTGCGGAGTCGCGGACGAGCACGTCGACCAGTGCCATCGTCACCCGATCGATCGCGGCGCCGGCGATGACCAGCGGATGCTCGAGAATCACCGACGTGAAGCGCGCCTTCGCTCGCACGACCGGGAGAAGAGGCTCAGGCATGCCGCGTCCTTTCCGGGACGACGGATTCCTGCTCGAGCGCCACGAGGACTTCGACGGGGCGACGCAATTCCTCCACGGAGAGCGGCTGGCCCTCACCCCGCGCCATGGCGACGAAACGTTCAAGTCCCGGACGCAGGTAGTCAGCGGGCAGCGCGATCTCCGATTGCTCGAAACGGTCACCCCACTCGAGGCGGACCGAGAAGGGGACACCGCCGTCGACATCGGGGGCGACGAAGCGCAGTTCCACCTCGGTTCCCCCCAGCCGCAACCGGGCCGTGATACCGTCCGACTCCTGGCGCACCGTCAAGTCACCGACCTCGCCCGGAGCAAGATGGCAGGCGAGCTCGACGAGGTGCACCCCATAGAACGCGAGGCCGCCGTAAGGGCTCGCCGGATCGGCAGGTCCCGTTACCACGATGCTCGTCGGCTGTTGCACGAGTGCCGCCGCCCGCAGCCGCGGCATGTCCCCCAACCACCGCAGCGGACTGAACGAGGTCAGAGGAGCACCCGAGGCCCCCGCCGCCGCGATCATGGCGTCGGCATGTTCGAGATCCAGCGCGAATGGCTTGTCCACGAAAACGGCAAGGCCGGCCCGCAAGGCGGGGAGTGCGTGCTCCGCGTGTTCTTCCCCATGGCGGCCAGCGACGATCACCGCCGAGCATCGGCGCACCAGCTCCTCGACCTCGGCCATGAGGAGACCTCCCTTGCGCGCGCCGAGCTCCGCGAGGCGGTCGGCGTCCTCGCCTACGATGCCGACGACCCGGACACCCGGGAACGCCTTCTCCTCATTGATATGGCGAAGGTAGTGATCGACATGAGAGCTGTCCGTGCCGACGATGCCCACCGTGATCGGCCCACGACGTCTTCCGACCTCCGGCCAGGGCATCATCGGGCGCGTGCGATGAGCTCGTCGTCCTGCAGACCGAACAACGCCTGGGCGTTGCGTCGGTAGACGAGCTCTTCGCTCTCCGGTGAGAACCGGGCCTGCGCGTAGAGGCCGAAGGCGACGGCGGGATCGATGAGCGTCGCGTCCGTGCCGAAGAGCAGTTGACGGTGGTCGACGCGGGAGGCGAGCTCGACGATCCTGGCCACCTGTGTCAGCGAGCAAGACGCCTCGAGGTACAGGCGATCGCAACCTTGCGCGGCCTCCGCTGCGAGATCCCATCGGTCCGCTCCGGCATGCGCGGCGATCGCCCGCAGCCCCGGGCGCGCGCTGACGAGCTCCGCCAGGGCGAGCACGTCCGGCCCCCAGGTGTGTATCAGCACCGGGGCACCGTATTCGGCCAGCAGATCGAAAGTGTCGCTCATCGCCGGCGAGGCGATGGGTTCCCCCGGGTACGTCGTATGGATCTTCACCCCGACCCACTCGGGGCGCACGAGATACCGGTCGAGGTCCTTGCGCGTCGTGACCGGATCGTTCGGGTTGGCGACGACGTATCCGCGCAGTCGCGACGTCCGCTCCAGCATGCGCGCCAGTGCCGCATTCCCCTGCTCGGCGTCGAAGACCACGGCCTCCGACGCCGAGAGGATCTGCAGGTCGATCCCGTACACGTCCATCAGCCGCAGGTTCTCCGCGACGTCACCGACGTCCATGGGGAAGAACCAGGAGCCCCAGTGTCCGTGCACATCGATGAGTGGACCACGGTAGGCAGGGTGGCGGCTCATCGTTCCCCCTCCTCGGCGAGCGTGCGGTACCAGCCGCCGCCGATGAAGGCGCGCTCCTCGACGGTGATCCGCGCGTGACGGAAGCGGAGTTCGCTCGACGCCGTCGCGTGCAGCGGCGTGCGGGAGCCGAAGGCCAGATGTCCCGCCCCCACCTCCGCAACGACGCGCTCGATCGAGTCGGGGGAGTTGAGCAGACGGGTAGAGCCGAGGAAGCGGCTTTCCTCGCGCGCGAGGAGCACGAAGTCCGCGACGTGATAGGCGTGGACATCGAGGAAGACGACGGTGAGCCCTCGATCGGCGAAGGGGCGCCACACCTCCCGGGGATCGCCGTCGGAGAGCACCGTCAGCCTGTGCGCTTCCGCAAGCCGGGCGACATGCCGGTAGGCCGGCGCGGAGACTGGCACACCCTGCAAGGCGCCGAAGAGACGCAGCACGCGGACGCCGCGCTCGGCCATCCGTTCGACCTCCTGTTCCGCGCCCAGGGCGTCGCGCAGATCGACCGTGGCCGTCGCGAGCAACCGCTCCTGCATCGACTGCAACGCAAAGGTCTCATCATTGCCGGCGGCATCGTCGAACCACGCGCCGCGGCCCGCGCAGGCCAGCCCCCGGTTGATCCCGTGATCGTCGAGAGTGCGCAGCACGGCCGACGAGAGGAGATCGACCTCGGCGTGGCGCGGCCACGCCCCGACGATGACGTCGCAGTCCAGGTCGATCGTGCCGACGTCGGGGAGTGCATTCATGTCCGGACCGCCGTTCCGTCTGCAACCGCGAGAGCCCCGTCGTGGACGGCGCGCACGGCCTGCACGATGTGCTCGACGTGCTCGTCGATGTAGTTCTCGTTCCACACGATGACGAGCAGGGTACGTGCCACCATGTCCTCCGCGAGAGGCGCGTCTCCCTCCCGGTAGGCGATCTCCCGAGACGCCGGCGGCACGGAGAACGGAGGGCCCTCCGCGCCGAACGGCGCTCGATCGCGCACGGCGGGGGTGAGATGGAGCGGCATGTCGAGGTAGCCCCCGATCGCCGGAACACCTCTCTCGGCCAGTGCGGCGGCGAAGTCGCGACACCCGATGTTGAGCACCCCGGGCACGAGCACGAGCGGGAGCATCCAGAATCCGTGACGATCGGGCTGGGTCGGGAGATGCAGGCCGGGTAGATCGGCCAGGGCGGAAATCGCCTTCGTCGCGGAGCGTCGTCGGTCGGCGACCACGCCGGCGAGCTTGGGAAGCTGCGCTCGCGTCACCGCCGCCTGCAGCTCGGTCATGCGGTAGTTGAGGCCCGGGAAGAGGTGGGTGCGTTCCCCCGTGTCGCGGGGCCAGCCCTTGTCAGCGAAGAGCGTCATGCGGCGGGCGAGGGCGGCGTCGTCGGTGATGGTCAATCCCCCGTCGCCCGCCGTGATGTGTTTGCTCTGCTGCAGGCTGAAGCAGCCGATGTCGCCAATGGTCCCCGCATACGCGTCACCGCCGTCGGGGACGGTGAGGTAGGCCTGTGCGCAGTCCTCGATCACGACGATTCCGGAGGGTCGCACAGCGTCGATGATCTCCCGAACCGGTGCCGCCCCTCCGAAGAGGTGCACGGCGATGACCGCCCGGGTGCGCGGCGTTATCGCTGCCACGACGGTCTCCGCGGTGAGGCATCCGCTGACCGGATCGACATCGGCGAACACCGGGATGCCGTTCTGGGCGAGGATCCCGGCGACGGTCCCGAAATCGGTGATCGGCGGCACGATGACCTCGTCGCCTGCTTCGAGACCGACGGCGAACACCGCAAGATGCAGTGCGGCCGTGCCCGAGCTGCTGGCGACGGCGTGCGCACTTCCGATCATCCGCGCGAATTCCTCTTCAAGACCTGCCGCCTCCGTGCCGACGGTGCGGCAGAGCGCTCCCGATCCGAGCACGCGGGTGACCGCCTCGAGCTCCTCCGGGCCGATGCGCCTGCCGCTGAGGTCGCTGGTCGAGGGGAACCGCGGTGCGGGTTGTGGTGTGTTCTTGCCAGGCATGTGGCCTTCATCCTCCGTTGGATCTGTCGATCGGAACACGCAGCGCGACGATCGTCACGCCCGCTCTTCGTCACCGGATCTGCGAAACGAGTTTGCAGTGATGGCTAGCGTCCGAAGCGCTTCGGGGATATGCTAGCCGATCAGAGGGCTGACGAACAGTCCTCGTGGCGATGCCAACGGATCTGTCGATGCGGACATATCCACCCCCACTCGGTCGGACCTTGATTCGGCGCGTCGAGAGGCTCGCCAGGTCCCTTGAAGAGGAAGCACAGAGCACATGCATGAATCGAAAGAACACCGCAGTCACGGGCGCCGCAGGCGGCGGGCGCTCATCGGCGTCGCTGCCGTCGCGGCGACCGCGACGATGCTCACCGCCTGCATGCCGGGTGGCGGCACCAGCAGCGAAGGCCCGGGAGAAGCTCCGGAGAAGCTGAGCGGAGACATCTCCTTCTGGACGATCAACCTCAAGAGCGGCTTCGCAGACTACATCGAAGGTCTGATCGACGGCTTCGAGAAGAAGAATCCCGACGTCACCGTCGAGTGGGTCGATGTTCCGGGTGACCAGATCGACTCCAAGTTCCTCGCCGCATTGAGCGGCAGCTCGACCCCGGATGTCGTGAACATGTTCAGTGACAGTGTGTCGGGAGTCGCCAGCCGCCTGTTAGATCTGACGACAGTCCTGAGCGACGAGGCTCTGGCCGACATCCAGCCCGGACTGCGGGATCCCTTCGTGATCGACGGCAAGCAGGCGGCCGTTCCGTGGTACCACAGCGGTGCGCCGGTGACGATGTACCGCAAGTCGATCATGGCCGAGGTGCCGTCTTTCGACCTCGCCGATCCCCCGTCCACCTACAACGACCTGCTCACCCTTGCCAACGAGACGCACGACAAGACCGGCAAGTTCGGCCTCAACCTCATCCCCAGCAACGACGTCTTCCAGTACTACGGCATCCCGATGCTCAACGACGACAAGAGCGCGGCAGCCTTCAACACCTCCGAAGCGGTCGAAATGCTCGAGAAGTGGAAGGAGGCCTACCAGACGAACGGCATTGCACCCGGCGCCACCTCGACCCAGGGGATCCCGCCGCAGTGGATCGACTCCGGCGAGACGGCCATGACGGTCAACTTCGCCTCGATGCTCAGCGGCATCGAGACCAACTCCCCCGACGCGTACAAGGACCTCGCCGTCAGCATGGCACCGCGCACAACGGACGGGAAGTACCTGCTCACCGAGATGCAGACGTTCGTGATCCCCGCAGAGTCAAAGAACCCGCACGCCGCGGGAGCTTTCCTGGAATACATCACGAGCGCGAAGAACCAGCTCGACTTCAGTAAGCTCGTGCCGATCTACCCGTCCTCCGTCGAGGCGGCCAAGGATCCCTTCTTCACGTCTGTCAGCGGGACGGCCCTGACGGATGAGGCACGAAAGCTCACCGCCGCCGCACTGCCGGATCTGACCTACACCGGTTCGTTTGGCACGAAGTTCGACTCTGAACTCGGAAAGGTCTTCCGTCAGGGGATCCGTGATTACCTGAGCGGGTCGCAGGGGGCTGCCGATGCCCTCACCGCACTCGAGAAGCAGTGGAACGAGATCCTGGCCGGTTGAGCCAGACCCCGGCTGGTCGGCGGCGCCCCGAGGTGTCGCCGACCAGCCCCGACCGCGCATCGGCGCAGCGAACGAGAGCATGACGACGTGACCGCACCCCCACTCCCCCCGACCACCCTGCGAGCGAAAGTCCGAACTAAGGAGGCCGGCTCTCTCCACCGTTCGGGAGTCATCGGACGAGCCTGGTACGTGCCGTACCTGTTCCTTCTGCCCTGCCTGATCCTGTTCGGGGTCTTCTTCGTCTGGCCGGCGATCCAGGCAGGCCAACTATCGCTCTACAAGTACAACGTCGTCGATCCGCCCGAGTTCATCGGCTTCGACAACTTCGGCCGAGCGCTCACCAATCCCGCCTTCTGGCAGGTTCTGGGTAACTCGTTCATCTACATGATCGGGCTGCTGCCGTTCGCCATCGTCTTCCCATTACTGCTCGCGATCCTCGTGAACCGGCAGCTTCGCGGAATCAAATTCTTCCGCGCCGTGTACTTCCTCCCTGTGATCACCTCGATGGTCGCGGTCTCGGTGGCATGGAACTTCCTCTTCGCCGACCAGGGACTGCTCAACGCGTTCCTGCAATGGATCGGAGTGCCGGACGCTCCGATCCATTTCCTGCTCGACAGCCGCTGGGCGCCGTTCTCCATCATCCTCGTCGAGGGATGGAAGGGCATGGGCACCTACATGATGATCTTCCTCGCAGGTCTGCAGGCGATCCCCGACTCCCTCTACGAGGCGGCGCGCGTGGACGGGGCCAATGCCTGGCAACGGCTCCGGCACATCACCGTCCCGATGATCCGCCCTTTCCTCGCCGTGGCCCTCACGATGGAGATGCTCGCGGCGATGCAAGTCTTCACCTCGGTGTACATGCTCACCCGGGGCGGCCCGGACGGCAGTACGCGCTCCCTCGGCTACTACGTGTGGTCCGAGGCGTTCGAGGGCTTCCGCATGGGATACGCCAGCGCTGTGGGAATCCTCCTGTGCAGCATCCTCATCCTCTTGTCGGTCGTCAACTACCGAATCGGCAGAATGCAGGAGAACCAAGGTGACTGACCTCATGACAGACGCGCAGGCCCGCACCTCGACCTCCCGGCACGACGCAGCGGGACGCTCGCCCCGACCGCGCCTGCGGCGACTGCTGCGCAACGCCGGCTGGTACCTCCTTCTGGCGTCGATCGGCGTGGTGTTCCTCCTGCCGTTCCTCTTCCTTCTCTCGGCATCCCTGAAGCCCGGAAATCAGGATGTGTTCTCCACACCTCCTGATCTGATCCCGCGCCCCCCGGTGCTCGACTCCTACATCAAAGCGTGGACGACCATCCCGCTGCTGCAGTACCTGATCAACTCGCTGATCTATGTGGGAATCGGCGTCCCCCTCTATGTAGTGGTGACCGCGGTGACCGCGTATCCGCTCGCCATCATGCGGTTCCGCGGCAGGAACACCGTGTTCTTCGCGCTGCTCGCCGCCATGTTCCTGCCCAGTGAGCTGCTGCTGATCCCGCGCTACCTGATCATGGGGGAACTGCACCTGCTCAACACCTACCCGGGCGTCATCCTCCCCGGGCTCGTCAGCACCTTTGCGATCTTCCTGCTGCGGCAGGCGTTCGCCTCGGTCCCGCGCGAACTCGCCGACGCCGCGCGCATCGACGGCTGCGGCGAATGGCGTATCTTCTGGAACGTCATGCTGCCCACCGTCCGACCCACGCTCGCTATCGCGGCGATCTTCGGGTTCATCGCCATCTGGAACGACTTCCTCTGGCCTCTCGTCGTCCTCAACAGCGACTCGCTCTACCCGCTGTCATTGGGAGTGGCGTACCTCGCCGGCATCGCCGGTCTCGATCTGCGGCTGGTCAGCGCCGGAACGGTGATCTCGATCATTCCGATCGTCATCTTCTTCATCTTCCTGCAGCGTCACGTCATGGAGGCGGCGAAGGGCGCGGTGAAGGGATGACCGAAGTGCGCGAGGAAGACCTAGGCATCCTGGTGGATGCCGCAGAAGCACGCGCAGCGGCAATCCTGCATCCGCCCGGCGGCGACGGGTCGGCCGTCGTGGCCGTGTGCGCGAAGGGATGGGTCCTCCTCACCGATCCCGAGACAGGTAGGAGCCGGCAGCTCCCGCTTCCCGACGACTCGTTCCCGTTCGCCGGTCTCGGGACCTCCGACGGCCGCTTCGTCACCGGCGGTTCGATCTACGGAATCGACCCGGAGGCGACGAGCGCTGTCGGGAGCTGGATCAGCGAGCTGGATCCGGCGAGCGGACAGGTTCGGACCCGCATCATCGACCAGGGCGACGAGCTCATCGGCCTCGCCTTCGCCGAGGACGCGGACGGGGGCATTTGGTTCACCACCTCCCCCGGCTCGTCGCTCCTGCGGTGGGACAGGTGGACGGATGCCCTCAGCGAACCCGTGTCGCTGAGCGACAGCGAGCAGTACCCCGCCCACCTAGCCATCGACCGGTACGGCTGGGTCTATGCGGGGCTGGGCACGACGACGCGCTCGATCATCGCCGTCCCTCCCGACGGAGGGGCCGGGATCGTCCTGCTCTCGACCCCCGAGGCCGGAACCGGATACGTCCGCCGCGGCGTCGACGGGGAAGTGTACGGGCACATCGACGCGGCCGAGCTCCACCCCGTCGACGACGCTCCGGCGCACTGGTGGCGCTTCGAGCAGGGCGTTGCCCACCGCGTTCCAGCGCCCGCGGCACCGACGTTCCGAGGCCGCGGCTTCTCCCGTATCCACGGCGAGGACCCCCCGAACTGGTCACTGATCGAACTCGACACGGGAGACCGACGACTCATCACCGCCCATCCGGGGCTGCGGAACACGCGCCTCGACTACCGTTCGGAGGGCGCGGAGCTCTCCCCCTTCCGCCTCGGCCCCACGGGACGACTGCACGGCTCGACCAATCATCCGCTCCAGCTCTTCGATGCGGATCCCGTCACCGCGACGGTGAGCGTACACGGGCTGGCGCCAGTCGCCGAGGCCGGCGGCAACGTCTGCGCCTGGGCCGCCTGGGGGGATCTCCTGGCCGGGGTCGCCTACACTGGCGGCCATCTCTACCTCCTCGATCCGGTGCGCGCTATCGAGGCGGGCATCAACCCTGTTCACCTCGGCGCGTTCCCCGAGGTGGGGCGTCCGCGCTGCGCCGTGGTCGACGGGGACACGCTCATCTGGGGCGGCTATCCCGACTACGGAGGCGAGGGTGCCGGCCTCATCCTGACCGATCTCCGCGCTCGCACCTCAACGGTGCTGTCCGACGAGCAAGTCATCGGTGGACAGTCAACGACGGCACTCGCGGTGCTGGAGCCGGGCCTCGTCCTCGGCGGGACCAGCATCGAGAACCCGGGCGGCGGCATACCCTCCGGAAGTGCCGCGTACGTCTACCTCCTCTCCTCGAGCGAGCACGCGGTGACCGATCGATTCGTCCCGGATGACAACGTCACCACATGGTCGGGTGCCGCTCCCAGCCCGGATGGCACAGTGCATCTGGTGAGCTCCGACGGCGTGCACGTCCTCGTGGATCCGTGCGGCGGCCGCCGCGTGGAACGGCTGGCGCGAGTGGACGGCGGGCCGATGGCCTACGGCGGATGCTTCATACACGAAGGCGCCCTCTGGACGATCCAGGAGAGGGCGATCACCCGCGTCGACCTGCAGACACACGAGGTCGTGGTCAGGCACCGTTCTTCGTCTCCCCTGACCACAGGCGGCGCTGTCGTGGGTCGCGATCTCCTCGCGGGATCAGGTCCGAGACTCGTGCGGATCCGCGGCGTCGCCTGAGCGATCGTCCGTGAGTCGCCGATCCAGGAAGCCGTACGCCGCTTCCCGGACATGCGCGGGGAAGTCGTGTCCTCCGTGTCCGACCCACGACACCATGGCATCCGGCTGCTCGAGCTGGGTGTACAGGTCGGACACCGTCTGGAGCGCCGCGATCGACTCCCGCCAGTTCGGGAAGTACTCGTCGCCGGTCGCGAGCCAAGTGAAGAGTGGAGTCGGGGCGACGAGGGCGAGGATCTCGGTCCACTCGAAGGGGACGTTACCTTCCCGGAGCATCGGAGACAGTAGAGGGAAGTGACTGAACCAATCCCGCTCACCCCACCGGTTCTCGTCGGGGTCTCCGGCGAAGGCGAGGAATCCACAGCTGGAGACGACCGCCGCCACGCGCGCATCCAGACCGGCGAGGAACCACGCGTTGTATCCGCCGAGGGAGTGACCGATCACCCCAATCCGCGTGGGATCGACCTCGTCGAGGGCCGCCAGTACACTCAGCGCATGCCGGTGATCGGACAGCATCTTCGCGACCGGGCTCGTCCCCGGATGACTTCTCACGAACTCCGCGGTAGCGAAAGGCTGCGCACCCGCGGAGACACGCTCCCCGGCGGTGATCGCGTCGGGCGCCAACACCACGTAGCCACGTTCCACGAGCTCCAGGGCGTAGCGACGATCGTCCCGCCCTTCGGCGGTGGCGATGTCCGCCTTCCCCTCCTCTGCCGTCGGGTGCAGCGCGAGCACAGCGGGCCTGCGACCGGGCGCGATCGGGGTGAGGACCAGCGCGGGTACTTGATCCTGATCGCCAGTCGTGAAGACGATCCTTCGCCGGACGTGCGTGGGGAACGACTCCGCCTCGCCGAGCTCCACCCGAGGTTCGGACAGGAGCGGCGGCAGTTCGCCAAGAGCGTCGAGCCACCGCTCGAGGATCTCGGCGCGTCGCGACTGCCACCCACCAGCAGTCAATGACGGCAGGCCGTCCGCTTCGATCTCGGCTCGACGGTACACGCGGGCCCTCCTCTCACGACTTCAGCAACTCGGCGTGGATGCAGGCACAGCGCTCAGCAGCTTCTGCGTCCACCCTCGCACACTCGTCGGGCCGAGTTGGTAGATGTCTGTTCCGGAGCCGTCGGAGGGGTTCGCGTCACGATAGCCCCACAGTTCGCCGTTCTTCTGCGCGTAGATCAGACCGTTCACCGCAGAGAGCGACTCGAAGTTCCAGGTGCTCGCCCGCAGCGACGATCGCGTCCAGCCTCCCGTGCTGGAGATCTTGTAGCCAACGAGCTCGCCCACGTTGGTGGTCGCGATGATCTGGTTCGGCGCTTCGGCGGCGAGCGTCTTGAGCACGAACCCCGTGCCGATGAGCGTCCCCGTGCCGATTGTCGACGCCGGCTTCGCGAGTGTGACGGGATAGCGCGTGAACGCGCCGGCGGTCGTCGTCGCGTAGAGCCGGGTCCCGTCCGACGTCAGCTTGTCAACGTCGCCCCATCCGGACGCCGCGAGCTGCGTGACCCCGGCCAAGGTGACCGCCCCATACAGGCCCTGCACGTTCAGCTGGTAGAGCGCGCCGTTCGTCGACGTCGCGAACAGGGTGTTGATGTTGTGCGCGGCGATCGCTTTCACGGTGAACGGCAGAGGAGTCGCGGTCTGCACCAGACCCGTGCTGATCCGGTTGGTGACCGGATCCACGATCGTATAGGTGAGCTGATCGCCGCCGGACTGGGCGGACACCCCGTAGAGCTGCGAGAGTCCCGAGCAGCTCGCCGTGGCTGAAGGGTTGGGGTGCCAGCGTCCCACGTTGGACATCCAGCCGGGCAGCGAGCTGTCCGCGTCGAAGTACAGATCGCCGTCGTAGCCGATGCTCAGTCGTTTGGCCGCGCGCCCGATCGAAAGCTTGGTCACCGCGAATGCGCCATCGATCTCATAGTAGGCACCACCACAGCCGACGTATAGCAGTCCGCTGTAGGGATGCCGTGCGACTGTTCCGTCGGCGGTGCAGCTTCCCGCACCGGAAAGCGGGACCGTGCGCGTCACGGTCCATGTGCTCGTGTTCACGACATACAGGGACGGCCCTTCCAACACGTAAGCCGTCGTCCCTTCCACGAGGAGGGCGCTGATGCTCGGCGCCGACGAGCTCGGCGTGAGCGCGGGACGCACCGCCGTCCGCGTGGTGGGGTTCCACTCGACGAGCTTGGCAGGGCCGGGGCCTGCAGGAGCGCCGTCGCCTGCCTCGGTGCTCGAGCCGACAAGTAGGTTGCCGTTGGGAAGCGCGGCGAGGGCCGCGATGGTGTGCTGGGAGACGACGTTCCGCGTGATCGTTGGGGTCACCGGAGAGGGCGCGGTCACATCGACCGATGCGATCGCTCCACCCTGCTGCCCGTAGAACGGGGCGGTCCCCGCATAGAGGATGTTGCCGATCTTCACCAGCGCCCGAGGACGGTTGCCGCCGTCGATCGGCTGGCTGTGCAACTCGGCGAGCTCGCGCGGGGGAACCGACGGAGTCGCGGTGTCGTAGACCATGAGCGAGGCGCCAGGGTAGACGCCCGCATAGATCTTGGTGCCCTCCATCATCCAGCTCTCCACCTGGCCGAACCGCGGGAAGGCGGAGTACGTTCCGCTGGGCGTGTCGAGCTGGCTGTTGTTGCCATTGAGGAACGCGTTTGCGATCACCTCTGGCGCCTTTGGATTCGCCAGCACGTTGTGGAGCTCCTGCGGCTGCGTCGGCACCGCCAGGGTGCCGGTTGCAGTGGCTGCTGTCGCCGGGACGTACGTCGAGTAGTCGGGTCCGTAGTTGTTGGTGATCATGTGCAACGTCAGCGCACCGCCGATCGTGTGCCAGCCGTATCCGAGTGCGGTGGGGAGCACAGTGGGAGTGGCGACGACGGTGTCGGTGCGGAAGTCATATGTTCCGATGCGGCGTTCGATCTCGCCGGCGACGGCCACCTCCGTGGTGAAGTAGCTGAGGTAGTTCCGCGGACGCGAGAAGCCCCGGGATACCGCGCGGAACGATGAGACGGTGTTACCTGCGGCGTCTTTCGGCTGGATCCGCGCATTCGTGTCGGTGTTGATGAGCACGAGCTGCCCGTCCGCATCTGACAAGGCACGGTTCTCCATCACCGTGATGTCCACGGGCATCGCGGTCGTGGAGGTGATGAGCGTCTGTGCCTTCGTGGTGATGTCGACAGAGTAGATGCGGTTACTCACGGAACCGACCCCCGCGTAGACCCTGTTGTGCAGGGTGTCGAATCCGGTGGAGCGGACGTACTGGTTTCCGCTGCCGGGCGCGATCTGCCCAAGATCGGTGAATCCCGCGGACGGCGAGTACGTCAGCACGTGCGCGCTCGGGAACGTCCCCAGGGAGATCCGTCCATCCGTGGAGGCAGAGAGCCCGAAGACATACGAGGTGTTCGTGACGGGCTGCCCGAGGTTGGTGATCGTGCTCGTCGCGGGGTTGTACCGATAGAGACGTCCGTTGGGATAGGTACCGAAGTAGATCGATCCATCCGATGCCTGCACGGAGTTCTGTGATCCGTGCGCGCCGCTCAACTCGGCACTGAAGACGGTCGTGTTCGGACTGTCGTGCACCGTGGAGACCGAGAACTCCGCTGAGGGACCGAAGTTCACGCTCCAAGACAGAAGGCGGCCGGAGCTGTCGGTAAAGAATCCGCCGTCGAAGCGGGTGATCCCCTGCACAGCGCCGCCCATGTCAGCGAAGGACCCGCCCGCGCTCGCAGCCCGAGCTGGCGGCGGCGGTGACGTGACCAGCAGTGCGCTGACCAGGGCGACTACCAAGCCGGATGCAAACCAAAGACGTCGGCGCACGAGGACCTCCTGATGAGAGTGATGTCTGGATGGCCGCGAGCCTATTGCCGAAGCGCTTCGGAAGTCAAGGATTGCCATAAACTAGGCCGAGGCGAGACCCCGAGTGGGCGAGCGCCCGGAGGGAGCCGGTCAATGGCGAGCGATAAAGTAGGTGATCGTGCTGGCCGTCGCGTCCGGTTGCAGGACGTGGCCGACGCTGCGGGAGTCAGCCTGGCTCAGGCGTCGGGTGCGCTCTCGGGCTACCGCGACGTTAACGAGGCCACGCGCCAGCGTGTGCGCGACGTCGCGGACAGGCTCGGCTATGCACCGAGCGCGCACGCACGGCTCCTTGGAAGCCGCGGCAGGGCTTCCACCCGCTGCGCCATTGTGATGAGCGGCGCATCCGACCCCGCATCCGCTGTCCAGAGCTACCGTATCGGGACGTTCTTGAGCGGAATGCTCGATGGCGCTCTGCTCCGAGCAGCGGAGCTCGGCCTCGATATCCGTCTCATCCGCGTCACGGATGAGGAAATTGCCACCGGCTCAGCATTCCGCACCCTCCTCGCGCGCGACGGCGCGGATGCCGTCGTCGTACAGACATTCACCGACCTGCTCCCCGAGCACATCGAGCCTCTCAGGAAGGCTGGACTCCCGTTCGTACTACTGAATCGCCACTTCGACGGCGATCCCGATGTCGATGCCGTGGTCGCCGACGTCCGTGCGGGAATCACCGACGCCGTCTCTCGGTTGGTCTCGCGCGGCCATCACGAGCTCCGTCTCGTCGTCGGCGAACAGGAAACGTCTGTCGTGCGTGATTACTGCCGCGGGTGGGAGGAAGCGACCAAGAAACACGGCGTGTCCGCTACCAGCGGCATCCTGCGATACGACCACAGCGACGTGTCCCCGCGGATTGCTCGTGCACGGGAACTACTCCCCTCGGAGGGCAGTCGGCCGACTGCAATCGTTGCGGTCGATGACCTCGCGGCCTACGATCTTTTGCGTCGCGCGGAGGAACTGGGCCTGTCTATCCCGGGCGATCTCGAAATCATCACATTTCAGTCAACCATCGCACCGTTCACGTCACCTCCGATGTCGGCTTACGATCTCCATCTCGAGGAGATGGGCGCCGCGGCGATCGACAAGGTGGCGGCAGCCCTCGGCCTTGGGCATTCCTTAAAGGGTGGACACCTCCGGTATTTCGCTCCGGCCTTCCTCCCGCGGCGCTCCACCGGAGATGCGATCAGTTGATCTGCGAGCGGATTCCAATCTCGGAGGCGAGCATCTAGCTGGGCCGCGGATGCGTTTGGCAACCACGTGCCGCATGGTGCCGGACCGATCAGAGCTCGCCTCGTACACTATGGTCGGGCTATTGAGTTCACCGCTCTGAAAACCGAACGTAGCGACGAGTCTCTGCCGTCGGCGACCACTCTCGCATCCGTCAGGACGCTGCCCGACCTTCTCTCTCACGCGTGCAGCACAACTCAAGGTTCGATCGGATGTACGCGGCCCGCAAACGCAGCAAGCGGGTCCGCATTTCGCGCGTCGCCATCGGGGAGATTCATCGAACGGAATACGAGCGGAGGCTCCCCAACAGCGAGCAACGCCCGCACGATGCCTTCCGTGAGCATCTGAACAACAATGACTCCCGCCAGGTTCGATACCGCTCCCACAGCCGTCCCATCGCAAAGCTCCAGCGCTGCATCACCCGCGGGAGCGCCATTGTCGATCACCACATCAGCGAGGTCGCGCAGCCGTAGCCCTGAGGGGTGCCGGGAGGGAACGGACGTGCTGTGCGCGACCGACGTCAGCGCCACAGTCGGGAATCCCGCTTTGCGAACGAGTCGGGCAAACTCCACTACGACGCCGTTGATCCCGGAGTTCGAGGCGATAAGGAAGACGTCGTCCGCCTCGGGGGCGACGAGCTCAAGGAGCGGGGCCGCCCACTCCGGATCGCGCTCGATCAACGGATTTGCGAGTTTGGCGGGCTCATGTCCGCCGCGAAAGACGAGATCACTGAGACGGACAAGATTCACAGGGGCTAGTCCGCCCGCCCGCCCAGCCATCTCGTGCATCGGAATACGTGCGTGGCCAGTGCCGAACACGTGCAGTACGCCTCCCCTTCGCAGCCGGGGAGTGATGAGCGCGACCGCCTCATCTATCGCAGGACCTTGTCCCACTGACAACGCGTCAATAACGGAATGAGCAATGGTGGGGTAGTCGTACTTCATCGGATCTCCTCTAACATCTCCCACGCCTCGCGAACGAGACGATCCGCCGCCTCAGCGGGGAACAGGCTGGACAGCGCTTCGTAGGTGCCCTGGACGAAAGCGGGCTCGTCAGGGAGGTATCCGAGGTACCCGTCCGCGTAGCCGATGACTCGAGTCGTCGGGAAAGGGCTGCCCGCACGAATCCGCTCTCCGATGCTCGAGAAGAGCTCAACAGGAACGTGAATCCATGCCGCGTCACCGATCGCCGTTACAGACATTTCGCACGCGATCACTCGAGCGGGGTCCGCGTCCACGAGCGCGCGCTGCACGAGCGCACCCTCAACGCGCGACTGCGCAAGCCGCACCTGGGGTTTGATCGGCGAGAGTCCGGCCGTTCCTTCACGTGCTGAGACGGCCTCGCTGACCTCCCGTTCGGCTGCCTCTCTGGACGGCAGAACCCGACGTTCGAAATCGACCACTCGGGCGATATGACGAACCCGTGAACTCAGCGGCCGCGCATCGTGGGCGATGGCGGCGATCCCCGCGGCAGCCGCGATGGCACCGAGGCGCGCGACTTCGACCGCGTCGTTTCCTCGGCGTGTGAACCGGGTACTGACATCACCCGTTGCACCTTGGAGAAAGAGGAAGATCGGTTCTGGATCGATATGCCCAGCTGCGGAGTTCATCTCTGCCGCGGCCGCGCGCATTACCCGTCGTGCTACGCCGGGCCAATCCGCGGACCAGCGAAGGTTGTCCGGTCCATACACCGTGGGATGCGTCGCGGCATCGAAGAGAACCGCCCGCAGAGCACCATTCTGCACGGAACGGAGTGCCAGCACACCGACCCGGTCATCATGGGGGCCTTGAGGATCGAGCCGATTCGCGCCCAGCCCCACCGCCTGACGCTCCGCCCACCCCGCCACCACGGGCACCTGAGACTGCATCGAAATGCTCGCCGCGAGTGCTCGAACGTGATCTACAAGTTCTGAGACGACGAATTGATCGGATTCACCGGAATGCCCTGGGTGAATACTGCCCACCCAGTCGAGCGGCGCAGAATGGGTGTGCGAAGCGGCGACGACCACGGGGAGCGACTGCTCATTCAATCCGGTACGCACAGCGTCACGCAGCCGCATCGCAAGCGGACTCGGAACGGCAATCACGTCGATCGTGAGCCAGGCAACACGGGAGCGTGGGTCTCCGACGATGAGGAGGGCCGCCTCGAGCGCGTCCTGCCTGCCCGTGCTGGATCTGCCGCGCCGGGCCTCGAAGCCCGCAAGCGGGCCCGAGATGCTCGGTGTGACGTCTCTCACCCCAGCGCGCATCCACAAACCGCCGTACTCCCGATCTGCTTGAACCGTTGTTCCGCTCTCGATCACGATTGTCCTCCTCCTGGCCGACGGCCCTCGCCAATCACCGGATGCGCGAATACTGCCGCGCCGCTGAAGTCAGCCATCAGCTCGTGAATGCATCAGGTCGATTCCGACCTCATAGCGATCGGCACGGTAGACCGAACGGCCGACCTCGAAAACCACACCGTCGGCGTCGGTGCTGATCATCTGCACAACCAGGCACGGGTCGCGTACGGTCACTCCAAGGAGCGCCGCGTCCGACTCGCTCGGCAGCGTTGCGGCGACACGACCCGTCGATCCGCCACGCATGAGCCCCCAGCGCTCCGCGAGCACTCTGTATAAGGAGGTGTTTTCCAGGTTGACTTCCTCTAACCCCGGAAAGCGGGAGAGGGGGATGCTCACGCGTTCGACGCCGACGCGGCGACCATCCAGCGCGCGGAGTCGGGTGAGTGTAAAGACTGGGTCCCCTTCTCGAATCCTCAGCAGCCCCGCCGTACGCGCATCCGCCGCGGTCGCAGCACTCTGCACCAGGGTCGCGCTCGGTTCCCCCTGTGCTGCCCGCGCCGAGAAGGTGTACGAAGTTCCCCACTCGGGCGCGAATCGAGGAGCGCTGGAGACGAACGTCCCGCGCCCCTGCTCCACCTCCAGGACCCCGTCGAACGTCAGGCGCTTGATCTCCGTTCGCACCGTCATCCGCGCGACTCCGAAGTGCTCGGCGAGCTGACGATCAGACGGGATGATGGTACCGGGGCCCAACCGGGCCGCAAGGTCTTCCAGCCGTTCCCGGATCTGGTCGCCTCGCGGCCGTTCCTCGGAGAGCTCGCCTCGCAGGTCGAGGGCGGACATATTGACGCGATATCGTCGCACCATCAGGAGCCTCCCTCCAACTTGGAGAGATCGCGGTCGTCCGCGATCGTCATGTTCACCTGATAGGGCCCAGCCAGAATTTCGGTTGCGCTAACCGCCGTCGCGGGAAGGGCAGGCACGATCCGGATCCCTTGCGCCTCAGCATGCGTCGCAAGTCGCAGGCGGATGGCTGGCGCTGTGCCGAAGCGACCGGTCACCAAGAGGTCCTTGACGCCTGTGCGTTCGGCGGCGGTCCGTACAGTTCCCATCAGGGCGGCCGCAGCCGCATCGAGGATCTCCGACGCCTCCGCTGACCCTTCCAGGGCAAGATCACCGACGAGGTTCGCCAGCCCGGCGAGCGTCGCCGGCCACTGCGCGTCCATTAGGATGCTCCGCGCAGTGACCAGGTCGGTCCCGCCCAACAGCCGCGCAACGCCATCGCGGAGTGGACTGTCACGCTGCTCGTCCGCCGCAAGGTACGCCGCACGGAGCGCGGACCGCCCGACGTCTGCCGCGGACCCGCGGTCCCCGGCAAGTGGACCCCACCCGTCGAAACGACGTAACTCACCGCTCGCGGATCGGCCGATGACTATCACGCCTGTCCCCGCGGCCAGGAGAACCCCGGGAGCATTGAAGAGTCTTGCGTGCGCTAGCGTCCCATCGTCAGCGACGGCAATTCTCGCCGTCGGGAGCACAGCACGCACCTGCGCGACGAGCGATCGATGCTCCGTCGGCGAGAGCTCGCTCGTGGATCCGACCAGCAGGTTCTCAGTCGAGCGCGCACTTGCCTGGACGAGCAGCTTCGCAATGATCGACCCAAGAACGCGCCCATGATCGCCCCGCTGCGTCGGAGAGATCCCCTCGCCAAGGAAAGTGCGGACTACGCCACCAGCGACGACGTGCAGGCGCGTCCCCGACTTGCCGACGTCGACGAAGACATCCATCGCGCTCATTCTTCGATTCCCGCCATCTCGACAGGAAGCCCGAGCGCATCGATATCGACGTCGAGGCGCTCGACAGCTGACCCCCAACTCGCTTCGATGCCGTCCATGTTACGGTCGTTCACCGAATCCTCCGGCGCCCACCGCTCGCCGCAGAGGCGTTCGTTGACACCGCGAAGAACACTGTGCAGGACATGCGCCTGCGCGAACTTCATCCTCACCACTGTGTTCGATCGTCGTACTCGTCGCGATCCCCGCCTCCCAGCGGTTCGGCGCCACTGGGCCGCCCACCGCGACGTCGACTGCCCTTTGAACGTCGATCGAGATGGCAGAACTCTCGCCGAAGTTGGCATCGAGTCGCTCGTCGGCGAGATCGAGAGCATCGAAGAGCGCGCGGCCGCCAGCCAGTGATCAGCCGCTGGGTATGCATTAGGCCACTCGGATGAGAGGCGACGGCCTGAGTCGAGCATGGGCTACTCCTCGGTGACTATTGGACTAGTCCACTTAAGCTAGCGGCATTACGAGCAGGCGTCAAGAATCGCCGAAGGGCCAAGCGGGCAGATCTCACGGCTACCAGCGGGCAGTTCTGCTGGTCGCCAGTGGGCGGTCTCATGGGCCGCCTATGGGCAGTTTTCTGGCCACTGACGTTCCGTCGAGCCCTACGCGGAGCAGCCGCGACTCCGCTACCGCATGGGTCATTTTCGGCGGTGTACGCTCGACATGGCAACGCATCGCACCCCGAGCCCCTTTCATCCCTTTGGCGCAGGCCGTTGAGAACCGGAATTCAGGAGACTAGATCTCGCCGATCTCCTGCCCCAGCCTCAGGTAGATCTCGGTTACCGCCTCATCATTGACGCGGTACCTGACCCACTCTCCTCGCTTGCGCTCCCCTCGAGGCGGGTCGGCTAGCAGCAGCCCCGCTGCCTCGAGCTCTCCAAGATACGGCACGAGCGTCGACGCCGGCACCTGAAGCGCGTCAGCGACGACCTTGCGCCCAACATTCGGCGTCTTGCGCAGCTGCCGGATGATGCCGGCCATTACGCGGTTACCCAAGATGGCGAGGGGCCCCTCGGCTCCGTCGCCATCTGCTGGGCGCGCGTATTTCGGCATCCTCCCATTGTGCTCGTGCCCCGCAGTCGCGTCCAGACCGAGCACACGAATTACCCGTTTACTTCACGACTGAACGGGTGTACCGTTCAGTGCATGTTCGAGGTGACGCAGTCGGATCGGCTCCGTTTCGGGGGTGGTTCGGCGAGCTTGTCCCCCAAATGGCCTACAGACGCGGCAAACCGAACTGGAGTAGCGTCCAGTCAGTCACTGCGGCGTATGCCGGCTCAGTGCAGTCCGCGCATCGTCGCCATCCTGAGATTTCGGGAGGGCTGACCATCGTGGCCAGGGAGCGGAAGCAAGGACGCCATCTGCTGTGGGCGTGGATCGGCGGTGCCATCCTGGTCGCCGGGATCATCGCCATCATCATCAGCTCGACCCTGAATGCTCAGGGCCCGACGCCTACGCCCTCCGGCACGACGCAACCATCGACGCCTCCGTCAACACCGAGCAACACTCCGGCCGATGCCGTAGACGCATCTGTGGCCGAGCACGGGTGGGTTCCCGAGCCGATCACCACCGACGCTGATGTCTACATCCGGGCAGCCCTTGAAGCGGCGGCGACGTTCGACACCCAGCATGGTGATCGCGACGCATGGTTGGCGTACCTCGACTCCTGGTTCACCCCCGACACTCGCTACACGTCAGAAACCGACGCGAAGGATGCCATGTCGGGGTCACAGCTCGAGATGCGGCAGGCCGTCGTGCTCCCCGAGGACGATTGGAACTCCCTCGCGGCGGAGAAGGGTCGAGTCCGCGCTACGGTGAGGGGCGATATCGACTACGTGCCGGTTTCTGAGGACCCCACAGGTCTGATGAAGATCGGCACCGCCGACGTCACCCTCACCTATACCCGTGCCGATAACAACGGCACGGAGAACTCGTACGACGAGCAGGCCCGCGTCAGCGTGCAGGTCCTGTGCGGCGGCGAGAGCATCCCCACCCCTGATAGCGACCAGCAGCCCGGCGATTGCAAGATCGTCCGCTACTTCTCGGAGCCGATGGAGCCGTGACGTGGCCGCCCCACTGCTGGCCCTATCGGCCCTCGCGAAAGCGAGGACCGCACGCCGGGTAGCACTGACACTGTTCCTCCCCGTCACACTCGTACTGGTTGTGATTCTCTCGCCACTGCTTGTGGTTCCGCTTGCCCTCGCCGGCGCCCCAGCTCAGTCCGACTCTTCCGCGCTGTCGGGGTCTGCGCCGGTTGCCGAGGGCGACTGGGGATACCCGCTGGCCGGCAGCTATCGGAAAGGTCGTGGGTTCGGGCACAACCCGGTCAAGGGCTGCAGCTATTGCTCGACCGAGCACAAGGGCTATGACATGGCCCAGGGCTGCGGAAGCACCGTCTATGCCGCCGGCGGTGGGGTCGTCACTGTTGCGGGTTCGTACTTCGGGTGGGGCAACACCGTCCTGATCGACCACGGCGACGGACTCGAGACCCTCTACGGCCACATGCAATGGGGCTCGCTTCAGGTCGCTGTCGGCCAGCACGTCACCGTCGGGGCGCGCATCGGCACCGAGGGCAGCACCGGCCACTCGACCGGCTGTCACCTCCACTACGAAGTCCGCAAGAGCGGTGTCGCCATCGACCCGCAACCATTCATGGCCGCGCTCGGCCTACCGCTGAAGTGATCCAAAGGAGAATCATCGTGAAACTGCCAGCCGACGTCGACATCCCAGACATCAACCCGGACTTCTCCGCCCCGTTCTTCCAGGGCCTTCAAGTCATCGCGTCCTACATCCTCGCCGGGGCGATGCTCGTCGTGTTGATCATGCTCATCCTCGCCGGCGCCGCACTCGCCTTCCGCGGACTCGCCTCAGACCGCGTGCGCACCTGGGCGGGAGAGAACATCCTCTGGATCTTCATCGCCGCCGCGATCCTGGGCGCGGCGAACGGGCTGTTCGCCTGGTTCGTGAACTTCGACTTCGGCTTCTGATGCGCACCCTCCGCACCGCACTGGTAGGGATCCTCCTCGGATTCCTCACTGTGGTGTGCGTAATCAGCCCCGCGGTTGCTGCCGCGCTGCCGTCATCGACCGGCACCGTTCAACCGCGCACGCAGTTGGACTCCGTGACTGGCGAGTCCTGGTCGGCACCGACATACCCGGTGGCCTGCAACGAGGCTTCCCGTCAGGTCTCGTGCACCCCCACGAATCCCAAGGATGTCAAGCCGCAGGCCTGCTTCATCGGCGTCTTCATGAACGGCTCGGATACGACGGTGTGCACGACGTACGAGGGACACGTCGCTGCGATTCAAGCGGCAGGAGGCAGGCCGCTCTTGGTCGAGTACGGCTGCAGTTTCGGTGATGCGGTGTGTGTCACGTTCGAGAACGCGGGGCGAGGGATGGCGTTGACGGCGACGTCGGCGATGATGCTGGTGGCGTCGAGCATGAAGTTCGATACGAGCAGCGTTCTGTGGACTGCCGCGGTGAATGAGTGGTCGTTCTGGCAGTGGGCCGTCCTGGTGGTGCTGTTCGCTGCGATGGTCTGGTCGATTGCCGCCGCGGTTATCTCCGGGGACCGTGATGAGCTCGTCGGGGCGATCATCCGGAGCTTCCTCGCGGTCCCTGCCGTGCCGCTGACGTTGTGGATGCTGGGACACGTCCTTAATGCGGTGGATGATCTCACCTGGTACATCCTGAATCGTGACGGGCCGGTGGCGCTGTTCCGGACGTTGCAGAAGGTGATGTGGGCGGGCGGGCAGGCGAACTACTTCTTCGCGTTCCTCATCCACGGGATGCTGCTGCTGTCGATGCTGCTCCTGGTGCTGGTCTTCACCTTCCGCAACATCGCGTTGGCGGCGTTGATCACGGTGGGCCCGGTGGCGTGGATGCTGTTCCCCGTCAAGAGCGTCGGCCCGCAGTGGGTGGTCCGCTACGTGTCCGCCACGGTCGCTCTGCTGTTGGCGGGGCCGTTGACGATCGGGTTCGTGACGTTGATCATCAACGGGCTCGCTGAAGTCTCAACGATCTGGGATCCGCAGTCCTGGCCGTTGCTGATCGGTCTCGCCCTCGCGGCGTTCGCCCCCTTCGCGGTGTTCGGGCTGTTCAGCTTCGTCGGCGCGTCCGCATCCGACGCCCTCGGATCACGACTCGGTTCCGGGGCGGGGCGGGTCGCGTCCGGCGCCGCACGCTCCGCCGCCCGACTGCCCTCACGCCTCGGCGCCCTACCAGCCGGTGTCACCAAGGGCGCGGCGCCCGCGCGCGCCGCCGCCGTCGCACAAGCAGTGTCTGGTTCCGGCTCCGCCCGCCGAGGTGTTGCCCGGCCCGCGGGCACCCGACCTTCGGGCGCTCGCCCTGCAGCATCCGCCTCTTCTGCCGCGCCGACCACGTCCGCGCGGTACACCGGGTCGGCGTCGAGTCGTCCGGCGTCGCCGCCGGCATCCGCACCTGTTCCGAATTCTGAGGGGAAGCAGTCATGAGTTCTGCATCCGACAGTTCCCGTCCGGTCCGCCTGCCCGGGCGGTCCCGCCAGGGGATCGTGCTCGGCATGGACGGCTGGCAGCTCGCCTTCATCGCCGCCGCAGCCGTTGTTGTGCTCATCTTCGTGAACCGGTTCGGACCCGTCGGGCTCCTCTACGCGGCTCCCCTCTATCTTGCGTTGGGGGTCTCGGCGGTGGTGACGGTGCATGGGATGTCGGCTCCGAAGATGGCGGGGTTGTGGTTGATGAAGCAGGTCCGGCATGCGACGGGTGCGACCACGCAGGCCTACCGTCCCGAGCGCCCACAGCTGGTCGGCACGCTGAACTTGCCTGGGGTGCGCGCGTCGGTGCAGCTGTGGGATGTCGAGGGCATCGCGTGCGTCTACGACCCGCACGGCCGAACCGTCTCCGTCACTGCGGAGCTCGAGGTTCAAGGTTTCCTCATGCATGACGAGCCGGAGCGGTTGGACCTTGCCCAGCAATGGTCGCGGGTGCTCGCGTCGTTCACCCAACGCCCGGGCATCAAGCGGGTCACGCTGCAGGAGCGCACGCTGCCCACAACGATCCGCAGCGCCCGCGAACACTACGACACCATGGCCCAGCGGCGGGAGATGGATCGCACCTCGGTGCTCGCGGAGAACTACGAGCGGGTGATGAACGACTCGGAGCGGTTCGCGGTCGCCCACCGCAACTACCTCACCTTCACCCTGGACCTGATCGCATCGAGCGCGCAGGTGAAAGCGCTCGGCGGGGGCCGTGAGGGGGCGCAGGCGCTGGCATTCGTCGAGACCCGCACCCTCTCGGACGCGCTCAGCGCCGCGAAGATCAACGTCCGCAAGTGGCTGTCACCGCGGGAGATCGCCGCACTCACCCGCATCACCTTCGACCCGGAGTTCGCTTCCACCATCCAGAACCGCACCGACGCGACGGCGGGTGTGGACCTGGCTGCGATGGGGCCGATGTATCTGGAGGAGCCGCGCGGGGTGAATCATCTGGTGCGTACCGACTCCGGTGTGCACACGACGATGTGGATTCACGAGTGGCCGCGCTCTGATGCGCATGTGGGGTTCGTGTCCCCGATCGTGTTCGCCCGACACCCGCACACCGGCGAAGCCGTCACCCACATCCTCTCCCTCGTCCTCACCCCGGTGCCGTTGAAGCGGGCGTTGAAGCGGGTGCGTGATGAGAAAAAGGTGTGGCGCGGCAACGAACGCCTCCGCGCGAAGCGCGGAGCGGACGGGTCAGCGGCAGATGCAGCGGACTGGACAGCGCTGGAGAAGGAAGAGCAGGAGCTCGTCGCCGGGCACGGCGAGTTCCGGTACGGCGGGTACCTCACCGTCACCGCCCCGGATGAGGAGCAACTCGATCAGGCCATCGCCGGGATGCGGAACGCACTGGCGCAGGCGGAGATGGAAGCACAGATCCTGTACTGCCAACAGGCCGAGGCCCTCATGGTGAACGCCCTGCCGATGGGGCTGGGGATGAAGTGATGAGCCGGCAACGGATCGACTTCGAAGCCAGCGGGCTCTCCTGGAAGGAGCGTCGGCAGGGGCGGCGCGAACGCGCGAACGAGCACCGCGGCTCTGAGCCGGTAAGGACTCGTCGTCGGGAGCAGACGCTCCCGGAGCCGGCGGTGCCGGGGCCGTTCGGGCCGGGGCTCACCGAGGGCGGGTACTGGAATCTCGCCGCCGTGAATGTCCCGCCGCATCAGGCGACGTCGCAGCATGTCGCGGGGATCTATCCGTTCGTTGCGGATGCCGGGCTCGGGCATCGCGGGCCGATCCTCGGCGTCGACCTCAACGCCGACGCCCTGTGGCACTTCTCCCCCTGGGAGACCTACGCCGACAGCACCGACCGGGGCTCATTCTCCACGAACGTTCTCGTGCTCGGCGCCTACCGCGCCGGCAAGTCCGCGGTCATCAAGACGCTCGTCACCCGGTCCATGGCCTTCGGCCACCAGGCCGTGGTCCCCTCGGACCCGAAGGGAGAATGGCGGACGGTCGCGGAAGCGGTCCCCGGTGGGAACGTCATCCGCCTCGGCGGCGCGTTCGACACGAGACTCAACCCACTCGACCGCGGCCCACGACGCACCGATGTCACGAACGAGCAGCATGAGCTGATGGTGAAACAGCGTCGCATCACCGTCCTCACCTCCCTCGTCCAAGCCGCCCTCCCCAGTGCGAGCCTCACCGCCGTGGAACACGCAGCCCTCCTGGAAGCGCTCGATCGCTGCATCGTCCACACCGACGACCAGCCCACCCTTCGCGGAGTGTTCGCGGAACTCACCCAGCTAACCACCGAGACGAACCGGGATCGGCACCTCGCTCACGGCGCCATCCAGCCGTCCTTCGTCCTGCGCCGGTTCGTCAACGGCGGACCTGTCCGGCCTGTTCGAGGACGAATCAACGGTGAGTTTCGACGACGATGCGCCGATCGTCGTCGTCGACACCAGCGAGCTGTTCGCCCGCGGCGACCTGGTCGCCCAGCTGTCCCAGATCTGCACCACCGCCTGGAACCAGGCCGTGATCTCCGACCGCGACGCACACAAGACCCGGTACGTGATCCGCGAAGAAGGCTGGCGGGACATGACCTCGCTCGCTTCGCTGCAGATGTATCAGCAGTGGTTGAAGCTGTCCCGGCATTACGGGATCAGCAACATCGTCATCCTGCACAAGATGGGCGACCTGGATGCCGTCGGAGAAGCCGACTCCCAAGAACGCAACCTCGCCTACTCGATCGCCGGAGACATCGAGAACAAGTTCATCTTCCGCATCAACCAGCAAGAAGCCACCAGCATCCAACAACGCCTGGCCGTCCCACCCGCACACGCCGACATGGCCCGGCAACTCCGCCGGGGCGAGTTCCTCGCCTACGTCGGCCAATACTCCTACCTCGTCGACGCATTCGCGACATCCACCCCGTGGGAGTACGAGCTGTTCAAGACCGACGACGCGATGAACCTCGACCCGAGCCGGGCCGGCGAGCTGCAGTACTTCGACTCACCGGATCTCTACGAGCCAGATTTGGATGCCGTGTGGCCGGCGGACACTGCCGTGGACGGTTGGCTGTCGTCCAGTAAGGAGCTGAAATGACCCTCGAAGCTGTCCCTCGCGCGTATGCGACTGTCACGGGCACGGATGCCACGTTCATCACCCCCGACGGACACGCCGAACCGATCACCGCGGCCCCGGACGAGGACATCCGCCGCATCATCGTGCAACACGCAACCGACCTGGCCCGCCGCACCGGCGTCGCCTTGGAACTGATCACCTCCGGCGACCGCGGTGAGCACCGCCTGCTCGTCAGTGGCACGGGAGAGCTGACGTCCGTGCCGGCGACGCGCGCCGCCGAGCGAGCACGCACAGCCAGCGTCACGGAGCAGGATGCTGACCTCCCGGTCACCTCGGAAGCGGAAGATCCGGACGAACCGGGTGATCTCGAGCGTCCTCAGCGTGCCTCGTTCATCACCCCGAGAGTCTTCGAGCAGACGCCTGCGACCGGATGGCGCGGGACGGTATCCGCGTTCGGCATCCGTGTCCCTGATTCCGCGCGTCAGCGGCAACGCAGGATCGACGAGGCGAACGTGTCCCGGCATGTGGCGGGGTGCCGTGCGCTCGCGGTCGCGAACGGCAAGGGCGGCATCGGGAAGACCATGACCACCGCCATGCTCGCCGCAGTGTTCGCACGGTTCGGAGGCGGGAACGTGCTCGCGTGGGACAACAACGACACCCGCGGCACGCTCGGCTGGAGAACAGAACAGGGCAGCTACGACACCACCATTCGTGACCTCCTCCCGGCCACCGGGGAGCTGCTCGCACCTTCCGCGTCTGTGTCCGACATCTCCCGGTTCGTGCATCACCAGTCCGTCGACCGGTATGACGTGCTGCGCTCCAACCCTGAACTGCTCGCCACCCATCTGCGCATCGAATCTGCACAGTTCGCGGAGCTGCTGAAGGTCGCAACCCGCTATTACCGTCTCGTCGTCTTCGATTCCGGCAATGACGAGTCCGCCGACCGGTGGCTGCGGATGATCGACGCCTCCCATCAACTCGTCATCCCCACACTCCCCTCCCCCGAATCCGCCGAATCCGCAGCCCTCCTCCTGGAAGCCCTCCGCGACAGAGACGAACACTCCGCTCGCCTCGCCGAGAACGCCGTCCTCGTCGTCACCCAGTCAGAACCCGGCGCCCGAAAGGCCGCGAAAGACATTGCCGCCGGGTTTGCCGGACAGGTGCGCACGGTGCAGATCGTGCCCTTCGACCACGCGCTAAAGAGTGGACCGTTGCGGTTCGATTCGCTCCGGACACGAACGAAGGATGCCTGGCTGCGGGTCGCCAGCGCGGCCAGTACAGGGTGGGAGTGAGGTGCCGCCATGAACACCGGGGTACTGGGAAAGGCCGCGGCGGTCCTCATCGCCGTAGGCTTCGGGCTGAGCCTCGCCACAGCCCTCATCGCGGAAGCCGTCACCGCTCTCGTCTGCGGGGAACGACCCCGGCCGGGCAGCGTGTTCTCCGGTCTCGTGCTCGGCGTCACCGGCGACGCATCCCAGTACACGTCGATGTGCCCGGTACCGGTCTGGCCGATCCGTGCACTGGACCTGTTACTGCTGCTCCTCCTCGCTGGTGCCGCGGTGGCACTGTGGGGGCTCTACCGCCGCTACAAGAGCTCCGATCGTGCGTTCATCACCGACCTGCGGGCCCGTCCCGGGTTCGCGAGCGCCTCCGAGGTCCGCCAGCACCTCTCCGCCCGGGCCGTGCTCCGTCGCGCCCGTCAGCTCCGCCCCGACCTCGACAAGCCCAGGCCGACGGATGTCGGGTGGCGCGTCGGACGATCAAGGGGCCGCGACGTCTACGTATCGATCGAGGACTCCGTCGCACTGGAAGGTCCGCCACGGTCGGGGAAGGGGTATCGGGTGTTGATCTCCGCGATCCTGGACTGGTCGGGCCCGCTCATCACCACCTCAACCACCAATGACAATCTGACGGCGACGATGCGGCTGCGTCAGCAGCGTGGCGACGTGCACGTGTTCGACCCGCAGGGGCTGTCCGGTATTCGGCACCCGCTCCGCGTCAGCCCCCTCAGCGGATGTGAGGACCCGCTCGTGGCGATGCAACGCGGCAACGCGATCATCACCGGCACGGCGCTCGGGGCGTCGACGACGAACGGGGAATGGGCGCAAGCATCCGGAGTCGTCCTGGGCCGGCTCCTGCACGCCGCCGCGATCGGCGACCGCACCATCCAGGACGTCTACGACTGGGGCTCCAGTCCTGCCTTCGCGCGCACCGCTGTCGACGTGCTGCGCTCCGACGGCGCACCCGGGTGGGGCGACAACCTCGAAGCGACCATCAGCGGCGACGAGAAACTCGTCTCCTCCATCTGGTTCGGCGTCCAAGGCGCCGTCGCCCCACTCGCCGTCCCCCAGATCCGCGACGCCCTCATGCCCCGCCCCGGCGACCGGATCCTCGACCCCCGCGAATTCCTCGACGACGCGAACACCCTCTACCTGATCGGATCCTCCTCCGGAGCGGCGGCGATGGGCGGATTCCTCGGCGCACTCCTCGACGACATCGTCGAAGTCGCCCGCGCCCGAGCCCTCGCCTCCCCCGGCTCCCGACTCGTGCACCCGCTCGGGCTGATCCTGGACGAGATCGCGAACATCTTCCGCTGGGACGCCCTGCCCCGCACCATGGCAGACGGCGGCGGACGCGGGATCTGCACCTTCGTCGTCCTACAAGCCCTCTCCCAAGCCGAAACCGCCTGGTCCCGCGCCGAAGCAGACACCATCTGGGCCGCCGCCACCGCCAAAGTGCTCCTCGGCGGGGCCTCCCACGTCGCCCACCTGCGCGACATCGAAGCCCTGCTCGGGACCCGTGATGCGCGACGCACCGAACGATCCTGGAACACCGAACAACACGGCCACCACACCAGCGAACGACAAGACCGCCTGCCACTGATGTCGGTCGACGAGGTCCGTCGCATGCCCGAAACCCTCGGGCTGCTCGCCTACCGAAACCGGCGCGGTGTGCTCCTGGACCTCGCCGGGTGGGACGCCCGACACGACGCGAAAGCGATCCAGCACGGCAAAGCCAGCACCGAAGCCGAACAGCGCACCGTGTTCGACGCCGCCGAACGACGCACCACACCCCCACCCCGAACCGCCGAGAGCGCCTCGAATGCCGAGGGCGCCGAGCTACCCGCCGAGGCGGTGAATGACGAATGACCAACCAACGCCGCACCGGGCTGAAGAACCTGTACCGGGAGGAGTTCCTCCGCTCGCCCGCCTGGTTCGCCCGCCGAAACCGCTGGTTCCGAGATCACACGGCCACCGGAGCCCTCCCGTGCGCGGCGTGCGGAGTAGTGACTGTCAAGGACGAACTCGAGCTGCATCACCGCGACTACGAAGGCGTCCGCATCACCCAAGGTGTCTGGCAGGCCTGGGAAGACGACGACGACCTTGTCGCGTTGCATCCGCACTGCCACGAACTTCTGCACCGGCTCATCGACCGCGACGTCGTCCTCGCCCGCCACCGCACCCGCCGTGACGCGTCCGACCACGCCCTCCGGGCCCTGCAACTCAAACTCCACGACGTGCAGGCCGCATCATGAGCAGATACGACCCCGACGACGTCGACGCCCTCCTCGCCCAAGAGCTCAGCGGCTTCGACCCGAACTCCCGCACGGGAAGCTCCGGCATCATCGGCGGGACCGTCACCAGCTGGCGCGAACTCACGGATGAGGAAGCGGCCGAGCGGTGGCAAGCGCTGCGCGAATGGGTCGAATGGTTCACCGTCCGCTACACCGTGCCCATCAGCATCGTGCCCGACTGCTGGTGGCGCCACGGACACCTCGTCGAAGAGCTCTCCGCCCTCCACACCGCACACGTCACCGCATTCGATCCCGCCGACAGCGGCTTCGGACCCATCGGATGGCACGAACGCCTCGCCATTGCCCTGCCCCGACTCAACCGCGCCTACGGCGGCGGATGCAACAACGGACACAAACCCACCAGACCCCGCTCATGGGCCGGCTCGACCGATGAGCAGGAATGGGAGACGTGGACCACCCAGGCCCACGCCCACTAAGGACGCAGCATGCGTCCGCAACGGAAGGAAAGAAACGCATGACCACCAAGATTCCGGTGACGCTGGAGGGAAACCTCACGGCCGACCCCGAACACGGCGCCGGCGAATCAGGCAACGAGTACGCCCGCTTCACCCTCGCCGTCAACGACCGCAGGCTCAACGAAGACACCGGTCGGTGGGAAGACGCCGGCACCGTCTTCCACCGCGTCGTCGTCTTCAACCAGCAGTCCCGCCACGTCACCGACTCGCTCCACAAGGGCGACTCCGCGATCGTGGTCGGCGACCTCCGCTTCGGCAGCTACACCGACAAGGAGACCGGCCAAGTCCGCGAGACCCGCGACGTCATCGCCGACAACGTCGGCGCCTCCCTCAAGTTCGCCGCCGCCACCGTGAACCGCGCCCCAAAAGCTAGCGGCCCCGCAGCAGACGCTTCGGGGCCGGTAGCAGCACCGGCCTCGTACGCCAGTGCAGGTGTCGCGCGCTGATCATCCAGACAGGAGCGGACGGGAGCGATGCTACTCCCGTCCGCTTCTTAGTGTTAGAGCGAACTCACTCGCGCGTCAGACCTCGGTGTCCGCGGGTTCCATGAGCAGCTCATAAAGGTCACCCCCGGTAGAACGACGTTGTGATCTCAGAAACACGACCGTCGGCAAGACTTCCGCGTGCTACGACGCGCAAGCACGGGTGAGGTGAACGCCGTATCGCCATCGCAAGATTTCGAGTAGCGAGACGGGAGAGGTCGTTGCCTAGCAGACTGGGAATATGGCTGAGGATAGCCGCGAACGGTCGATACATTGCGCGGTGTCATCTCCGAGCTGCGGCCGTTCGATGGTGTAGATCGACGATTCGGGAGCGATCCCGAGTTCCGTGGCGATCTCTGTCTGCATAGCAGCAACAGAAGCGGACAGCACCTCAGCACGGGCAGTACGGCCCGCGGCGCGTATCGATTCCGTGAACGACGCGCGGGTCATGTGCTACGTCAGTTCGGGCTCTGCCATAAAGGTTCCTTTGCCCCGGATGCCAACGATCCGCTTGGCGCTGATGAGCGCCTGTAGTGCGCGCCGGACCGTCATGGTCGAGTCATTGAAGGTGACAGCGAGTTGCTGCCCTGTCGGCAACTGATCGCCAGAGCATGCCAGCGAAGCACTACCAGACGCTACGGGTATTGAGCTGACGCCTCCTATCGCATAGACCCTGGGTTACGGGGCCTCCATCGCGATCGCGAGTTCAGAATAGATGTCATCCAGCGTGCAATCGCTGAGGATGTCCCGTTCGATTCGATGACAGCTGAGCCCACCCGGAGTCGACACGAGGTACATCTCACCTGCGAAGAGGAGCGCCGGCATCCTGAACTCGCTTCCATCAATAGACTCTTCGCGTCGCTCGTCTCGGCTGAGCACCGATACTTGGATCGCACCCTCAGCTTGGTTCCGGCTGAAGAGTTCTAACTGTAGGGTTCCGCTCTCGCCGGGTGCGAGGTTGAAGCCGGCGGGACTCAGCGGTGTCGACTGCGCAGGACCAGTCGTAGACACGATGTAGTACTGAACGACTTCATCGCTCCGATCCGCGTTGAGACGACCGTACGTGAGCTGTTCCGGAAGCGTGGTGCGTGGATCACACATCAGTCGGACGTGGATGGATTCACGTTCCTCCACCGGCGGCGCGCTCGATCGAAAGTCCAAAAGAGCGAGCATCGGGCCTTCCGTCGCCGAGTTCCGCATGGAGATGGTGTAGCGGCGGTGTAACGGGATCGCACTCTGCGCGAGCCATGCGTCGTCGTCACAGACGTTTTCGGGCAGTCCACCCATGACGTGGTCAGCGGTCACTGCCCACTCCACGATGTCATCGTTGACCGGCGCCGCTGCCATCGTCAAGTGCGAAAAGTTTGTCGTGTCTCGCGACCAGACCTGCAGGATCTGAACCACACCGACGACCAGCCCTGCGACGGCGATGAAAGTCGTGATAACGACGCCCGTTCTCTGCCAGAATCGCTTGTCGAAGCGTGGCTGGGCCCCCTGGGCGAGCGCGCCACTCGGCTCTTCGTCGCTCATCCGGCCGCCACCGCCGCTTCAGCCAGCAAGCTCGAGGCCTCCTGGGGCGTACATTCGCTGTAGAGCGGGAACGGAAACTCTTCAGCCGGATCGTACCTGCCGCAGGCAAAGCTCCTCGCCTGAACATCGAGTGTGACGACGAAGCCCGGTATCGCCGGCCGCTCAATGCGAAGCTGATCGACGAGAATCACTGAACTGCCAGACTCATCCATGACATCAGCAAGGACCCGCCCTTCGTATGCGAACTCGGCGTCGAAATCCACTGCTTCAAATGTGACGAACAAGGACTCGCCGGCCGCGATGTTCAGTACCGCGAGCATCCCCACAGGCTGCTGTTCCGGCATCTCGACGCCAAACGGATTGGGGCCCATCACGCCAGGTTCGCCGTTCGGACGGATCTGAATGGGCTGGAAGGCTACCGGACCACCGGTCTGCTGCGGAAGACACGTAAATCGGACTGCCGGCTCTGCTGTTTTCGGTTCGCCGTCGAACCGGACATTCCCCAACGAGAGTGCCGCGATCGAGGTGGAATTGTTTCGTAGCATCGCGGGGGTGAATCCACTGAACAGTCGGTCTTGGATGTCAGTCACCGTGGCATGACTGAGCAGCCACTCAAGGACGGGGCCATCGCATTGCAGCTCATCATTCACAGGGAAGGTTTCGATCGGGGCAGAGACCGGAATGAGCCAATTGGTGATCATTCCGAGCCCGATGATCTCAGCGAGCTCGGCCTTCGAGAATTGTTCCTGTTCGCCGATGACCTGCATCGAAAGCGCGGTGTTGTCCCCCGCTTGGCCAACCTCGACCGGTGCAGCCTTTACGATCTCCAGGGTATCAGCGGCGCTCTCCCGCTCGCCCTGCGATGCCAGCAGCGGTATGACGAAGCTCAGCACACCGATGAGCGGAGCGGCGATCGAAATCACGATAGTAAGGAGTCGCCTGCGCGAACGTCTCGTGTCGCCATGTCGATTGTGTTCTTCAGACAGCTGTTCGGTGCTGGCTTCACTGCTTTGCCATTCGTCTTGGCGCTTCCCCATGGCGTCGACCTCCCCGTCGAATGCGTTTGGACTGAACATACCGTGCCAACGCCGCCTACATAGCCTCGCAATTCGACCTCAACGGCGTCGACGCCAACGTCAAAGGCGATGTCGCCGCAGAAGGCATCGCCCGGGACCCCGTCCATAGCTACCACCTGCCAAGCACGATGCTCGACCCCGAGCTCGATGGTCGACTCGAGGGCGTCATGCCCCGGGAGTTCGACTACTTCCTCCAGTTGATCGGGTATGACCTCCTCAATCGAATCTGCATCGAAGAAGCCGTCGCCGCCGCACGCGTGCTCGATGCGATCGATGAGGCCCTAAGGATCCGCAGCCGGGCAGAGGTGGTGCCGATCTGATCGAGGTCGAGGATATGGGGTCTCTCAGACCCCATATCCTCGAACGGACATGCGGGTCGCCTAAGTTCGCTCAGTACGGCCAATGCCGGTATCAAGACCGTTAGCGAAGCCCCGTGCCCACATCTGGCCGCGTGCCCGGCACCTGGTGTGGAGCGGCAGGGTCGCCGTTCACGGCACCTCGGTGCACGATATCTTCGGCGCGTGCGATCGTACGGTTTCGCATGGACCTCAGCCGTTGGTCGACGATCAGCGTCACCTCATTGTCGATGCGAGCCGTAACCTCCTCGTCAACGTCATACGGCGGCAGCCCCTGCACCTCCCGGGCGATGGAGTCCAGCCGGATCTCTTCTCGGAGACGTGCCTCGTGCCGTTCGCGGTGGTGTTCGAGGATCTGAGGGCGCTCGGCACGGATCTTCTCGACGAGCGCCTCGTGAGTCTCCCTCAACGCCTGTAGGTCCCTGGCACGCCGCCACCGTCGAACGATGGCGGGTATGTCTCCTTCGGGGCTACTCGCGTTCCATTTGCTCGAAGTGGAGTTGTTGGGCGTCGACTGTTCTCTGAGCACCACTCGCCTGCGCGCGGCAACCATCTTGGGGATGGTGAGCGCGTCCGCATCACTCGCCTCTGCGGCGATCCGACCCCGCTCCGCCACATCCCGACGCCGTGCGAAGTACTCCGCTGCTGCAGCGTCATGTGCGCGGCGTTCCTCCGCGTAGATCCGGTGGAACCGAATCGGTGGCAGGCCGAGCTTCTTGAGTCGGCGTTGGAGCCGTGCAGCGTCGCGGCCTCGCGCGCGTTGTTCCTCGAGGTGCTTCTCGTACCACTGCTTGTGCTGGTCGGGGTTCTTCTTGCGACGTTCCTCCGCAGCCAGGCGCTGTTTAGCTCTGAGCTCCTCAGCGTTCTTGTCGCGGTAGCGCTGCGCACTTTCACGACTGGACTGGCGTGCACGTTCCGGATGCCGTTCCTTGTATCGCCGCTGATACTCCCGAATCTTGTCCGGGTGCGCCTCCCGAAACGCGCGCGACTTCGCCCGAGCGACATCCGGATTCTGCTCACGCCGTTCCCTCTGGTGCGCGTTCTTCTTCAGTCGCTGCCGGCGCCGTTGGGCCTGCCGCTTCTGAGACTCACGGTTCAGCTCACGCGACCGCTCACGATGGCGTTCACGCCACGCCCGATGCGCCGCCGCGAGCTCCTCGTGATGCGCCTCACGGTAACGTCGGCGGCCTTCCGCTGCCGCTTCGGGGTGCGCTTTTCTCCAGTCTTGTTGAGGACGCGCGCCGGTCGGCTCGTCGTCCTCGCCCGTCGGGCACATGCGCTCACTCCGCCTGCTCGGCGGCCGCGACGGTGCCATACACGAACGAGGTCAGCGCCTCCCGGTGACCGGTGGGATCCACCACGGTGCGCCCGATCAGATCCCGCAGCTCAGAACTCACGTCCTCCGCCAAGAGGCCATCGAGACACCAGTCGATGTCCTCGTTGAGTTGGTACTCCGGGGAGTCGGCTGGCAGCGCCTGGTAGTACATGATCGCGATCGTCCCGACTCGCTGAAGAAGCACGTCTGCATCGTCGAGTCTCATTGGATTCCTCCTTGTGTGGATGCTGGCGCCGCAGCAACCAGCTCTGGGTGTAGTCTCTGTTCGCGGTCATCGTTGACGTAGCGCACGAGGTCCCGCGCCTCGATCGCCTCCGCCCTCGCCAGGCGCTCCTGCAGTCGAGCCCGGGTCTCACTGTCGAGGGAGGCACGTTCACGCGGTCTTTCCGTTGCCGCTCTGCCGTGCTCCCGCGCCTCGGCTCCCGCGTCTTCTGCATCCGCCTGGAGGAGCGCCGTTCGTGCCGCGTGCACCCATCGGCCGAACTCAGCCGCCCCTTCGGGATGTTCGTCGCGTGCGGAGCGGTGCAGGTCGCGACGTGCGGCACTGATGGCATCCGCGATGTCTGGTTCAGGGAGTCCGCGCATCATCTCGCCGGCGAGTTCCTCCCGGGCCTCTGCGTCCGTGCGCGCGATGACGACGACCTCGTTGTGTCGGCGCCCCCGCGTGAGCCCGACGTAGAGGCCTGACGCGTCGACGTCAGGTCCGACGAGGGAGGTGTCGGTGGTCTCACCTTGGATGCCATGCACGGTCGTGGCATAGGCCAGGTGCACGTAGTCCGCCGCGTACTCGCGGGAGACGACCCGGGTGTCGGCGGCATCGTCGATCCGTTGGAGCTCGAGGGCGGCTGGGCCGATGTGTACGACCTGCCAGATCGCACGGTTCTCCACCCCGGCATCCCGATCATTGCGCCGAGTCTGTACAACATCACCCTCCAGAATCCGCTGTTCGTCGGCGCCGACAGCAATCCGATGGGTGCTGAGCTGGGCGCGGGAGACGCGCTCTTGCTGGATAGCTTCGTTGATGGACGACGCCTCCTCATTCGTCGCGGTGACGATCGCGACTGTCCGGCCGTGCTCATGATGCTGGAAGTAGCCGTGGACGAGCGCGGCGCGCGCGGACTCCAGGTCATCGACCCGCTTCACATGGTGCTGTTGTTGCAGTGCGGTCGCGGTCTCGATGGCGTCGAAGAGGGTGTCTGGGGATCGCAGGCGCAGGGTGAGGGCGGCGTAGTCGGGGTCTGCGAAGCGATGCATCCCGCTCAGCACCACATCCTTGCCCGCGCGGCGCTGCGCCAGCGCCATCGCACCCGCATGCCCCACCGGGCTTGCCTGCAGCGGGTCACCGACCAGCGCGATCCCGGCGCCGGTCTCGATCGCCAGTTGCGCCAGGGCGTCGGCGGCGTTCAGGTCCAGCATCCCCGCCTCATCCACCACGATCCGCGCCCGCGCATCCAACGGATACCGTCGAGGACCCCGATAGATCACACCGGTTGCGGGGTCGGTCTGTCCGGGACGCAACCGCCACCACAGGTCAGCGCCGGCGTCGTCGGTGCCCCACTTCCAGCCATGGTCAGCAAGCAGAGCATGGACGCTGGTCCCGGAGGCTCCGATCTCGCGGCTCGCGACCGCGGCCGCCTTCCTCGTCGGGGCAACGATCAGCAGCCGCCGTCCCTGCACCTCCAGCGCCGCTCGCGCCACCCGCAACATCGTCGTCTTGCCCGTACCGGCAGGCCCCGTGACGGTCACGAGCCGATCGACATCCGCGACCGCACCCGCAGCCGCCTGCTGCGACGTATCCAACCCACCCGCCGTCACGATCCGCGCAGCATCACCCGAGGCGAGCCGCGGGGCGGGCGGCTGGTCGTTGCTCAGGATGCTGAGCCGGGTACTGAGGTCAGACTTGAGCTGCGCGAACGCGTGCGTCACGAGCACCTTCACGTGCTGCGGCTTCTCGAGGTCGTCGGGGATCAAGTCTCGGGTGTGTGCAAGGGCACGCGCGGTGATGTCGTCGATCAGGTACTGCAACTCGTCACGGTCGGCGACAAGGCCCGCGGATGCCACCGCCCGGGCGGCACCGGCACGGACGTCCAACACACTGAAGCGACCATTGCTCGCCCGCGACCGATCATCCGCATCCGCCACAGCCCGGCGCGCGAGCAGGTCATGATCGAGCAGGCTCTCCGCGCGTCGCGGCCCAACGATGGGTGGGCATGGTGCGAGCACGTTGGGGTCCAGGTGGAGTAGTTCCTGTTTCGTGAGATCGGACCACTCGTCCTCGTCCACCTCGCGGGGCTTGCCCGGGCGGCCCGTCGCCCACGCCCGCCGATCAATCATCTGCACCACATCCGGACTCGGCACCTGACCCGGCTGCTCCGACTTCCACTGCTCGAGCAGAACCGCCCGGTTCGCTTCGATCTGGTTCGAACGTCGAGAGACAGCGCGGACGAGATGCGCGAGCTGCGTGATCTCGCCATCCGCATCCAGCGTGTATCCGTGCGCGGCGAGCGCCGCGACCCACTCCGGGTCCGTCCGTGCCGCGAGCTCCCCCTCAGCGTTGACAAGGTTCTGGACACGCATCGCGACGCGCGAGTCCACGTTGGACCATTTGCCATCGACTCCGCGGACGCGCACGTTCAACCACAGGTGTCGATGGATATGAGGATCCAGCGCGCGTGAACGGCGATGTTGCAGCTCCACCACTTCGAGATGTGAGAGGCGTTCCCGGATCCTGCCGCCCGCGCCGCGCCGGGCGTTCAGTTCGCGCTGCCACGTGGCGATGATCCGATCCCGCAAGCGGTCCTGCAGGGCTTCGAAAGCGCTCGCGAGTTCCGGATGCAGGAGCGCTGCGATACTGAAGGACTTCGACGCATTGATCGTGCTGTCCAGAATCAGATCCGACGCCGGCGACGCGAGCTCGCGCCCGCGCAGCTCCCCCGTCTCCGGATCACGACCGTCAACCCACTTCGTGAGCTGCTCCGCATCCAGCTCATCAGCGATGATCCTGCCGGACTCGATGCTGAACCGCGTGACCGTTGCGGCGCCGACCTGGCTGTACGCACCCAAGGCTTCGATGCCGGCCGCTCGCAGGTGCGAGTCACAGGAACCTCGGAACGCGTAGGCCATCGCCTGCCGGACCCCCTGTGAGCCCGCGCCCCGCTTCCAACGTTCGAGTCCTCCTCGCACGCCATCAGGTTACGCCGAGTTTGCCTATCACGCCAGAGTATTCACAGAAAGTGCCTGCGTGCATTGCCCTTTCCGTTTCATCTCGTCCGTGCTCGCTGCGGATGTCGTTCAGCGTGCTTCTCGAGGGTTCGTAGGACGCGCGTTCATCGGGCATGGGTGCGGGCGGAGTATTCGTGCAGCGGTGGCGCGGCCGGCATCGTGCTCGATCTGAAGGAACTGAAGCCGTGTATTCAGGGACCGATCTGCGCACACGGTATCAGTCGCTAAAGTCGTCTCCGTGGACGCGACCAATTTCTGGGCCCAGATAGTTCAGTTGATCGCGGTCCTTGCGCTCGCACTTGTCATCGAGGTTCGAGCCATGTACCAACGAGTTCAGGCGATCGACAAGTCACGTTCGCGCGGAGCGCGCATCGCGATCGCAGTCATGTACGCGCTGGCCGTCATCGGCTTGGCATTCTCCTTCTTGACGGGGCTGAGCGGCATGACCGGTGCCTCGATATCGGATGGGCGGACCAAGCTCGCCTTGTACGCGCTGATCTTCACATTCCTGTTGCTGGTCGTGGCGCCGACGACCCCGCTCATCTGGGCGCTGGTCGATGACCTACCGATTTCACCCGACGGTGTCAGGCGCTGGAAGCTCGGTCGGCTTCGAGGTCAGGTTGATGAGGCCTTTCGGCAAGCCGACCGTGCTGCGCGCACCGCCCGACTGGAGTCCATGGGCGAGGCATCTGGACGAGTAGTCGAGGCGATCCGAACGGAGCCCACCGTCAATGACGGTGGCACTTCACCAGTTGACGACGCGCTTGAAGGATTCACGCTCGCCAGCCTCCCTTCGTCGGGCCTATCCGAGGCGCGCGCCGAAATTGATTCACTCCTCATAGTTCTGGCTGACGGAAATGATCTCACCTCCGCCGAGGTGAAGAGATGGCGCGCTGCGGCGCGCATAGTGCGGGCGGCGGGCGGTCGCTCCATGCCCTGAGCCTGGCGCGACAGACATCCAGAGAGAACCTCGTCCAAGGCGCACCTTCCCGGCGGCCGTTCAGGGACCGGCTGGCGTCCGGCCAGCGACCCCCGGGTCAGCTCGGTTGGTGACGACCGACCCCGGTCAAACTACGGCGTGACCTTGCCAGCTATTCAGCGGCCCTCGGGCACTCCTGGCCGGTGGTCTCCGTCGAGGTGCCCGCCGGGCTGAACCACCGATCTGAGCGCGGAAACGCAACCCGTAGTCGAGCGAAGGACTCTGAACGCGAGCTACCCGGGGTGGAAGCAGACGCACTCCCGCAGGACAGTATCCTGCGGAGGTGACGAATGATCCAAGCTCCGCCGGAGATCCTGCCTTTTGGGGCGCTGTGGCGCAGATCATTCCAGTACTCGCAATTCCGTTGGTCCTGGAGGCGAGGCTCGTCGCGCAGCGAGTGAGTCGCTCGAAAGACGAGTTCTCCCGACGGTTTCGCCGGGCTCGGTGGGGTGTCCTGTTCGCGGTGCTGGGCATCGCCATGGCGGCGGTCGAAATCGGGGCCCTGTGGTTCATTCTTTTCGGCTCGCCGGACTATCCCGCACACCTGGCTGCGGTCGCAGTCATCGTTCTAGCGCTACTCGCGGTTTTCATGATCCCGCTGGCAGCGGTGACGACGACGCTGTTGGCTGACATCGTCTGGGTGATGCAGGCGCGTCTACCTTGGGGACAACTCCGGCGCCTTCACCGCAAGGCACTGCACCTTGCCGACCAGCTTCGTGTCGGCCGGCGGGAGAATCGATCGCGGCGTCTCGACGCACTGATGGGGCACGCCGACCACCTGCTGATGGAGCGCAGTCTCAAGCGCTTTGCAGAGACGCTCGCGAGCAAGCTGCCTGGTCTATCTGCTTACGAGCGCGCCGACCTCGTTCAAGGCGCCGTCACGGCGGCCTCGGGTCGAATCCAGCGCGAACGACCCGCACTCGACGCACAGTGGGAGCGCATAATGCGGGACACAGCGGAGCTTGAGCAAATTTACGGCGTCGGGATAGAAGCGGTCGACAAGCTAGCAGCCAAGCTCTCGGAGCGAATAGTCACGGGTGCATCCGCGGACGAGATCGAGTCATTGAGACTTGAGAGCAACCGGGCGATGGCGGTCCTGGATGGGATGCCATCCGCTTCACCCGACTGAACACCGCGGCGTTGGCGATCGCAGGAGGACTCCCTCGCGTTCGTTCGATGCTTGCCTGCCGAGGAAGCGGTCGCTCACATCCTCTAGCTCGCCAACTCTCTTGGCTTCCCTAGTGCCGATCGAGGGTTGTTCGCCCGCGCCTAGGAGGTTACTGACCTGGCGGAATTGCCGCGACGAACCGGTGCCGCGGGCCATCGCCTGCGAGGGGAAGGGCGACGAGGTGGGTCCCCGGGACATCTCTATCCTGGGCGCTGAGGTGGGTGCCCAACAATGTGGTGAGTGCGCCAGCAACCGCGGCAAGATCGGCGGCGGATCCGTGGAAGGTCGGTACGGGGCACCCTCGAGTGGGGGTGAGCTCGTCTTCGGACAGCGGATCACCCCACAGTTGGTGATACAGCTCCAGTTCGCCGTCAGCGCATCGCACCGACACTGGGGCCGCTGAGTAGGGCTCGCCGCGCGCACGCATGCGTCCCGCTAATGGAGCCCGCGTGCGGTTGGGTGCGTGGGCCTCCCTGTCGACGACCGCGTGCTGCGTTGCAGCCGACGCACGGGCCAGCACTCAGCTCTGACAAGATGGCGACGGAGGTTCTGATGACTATCACGGTGGCGACACAGAAGGTGCTGTGGGGCACATCGCACAATGTCTGCGCCTACTCTCTGTGCGTTCAGCCGCTCACCATGGCCGCCGGAGACGGAGACGGCAGCGTTGTCGTGGGCGAGCAGGCGCACATTCGCTCCGGCCGGATTCGTGGTCCGCGTTACGACCCCCACTACGAGGATGTCGACAGCGCTGAAAACCTCATCCTCCTCTGTCCTACCCATCACACCCTCATCGACTCCGATAACGGCAGTCACTTCACCGTGGCGCAACTCGAGCAGATGAAAGCCCAGCACGTGCGTCAACAGGACAAGCGAGCACGCTTCAGCCCGGCGATTCGCGCGTACATGGCAGACCGGTACGGTGCTGAGGACTTCGTCCAGTTCCAGCAGGCTGAGTTGAAAGCGCACGTCGATGCGATGTTCGTGGACGTTCCGCTCGGCTGCCGGGCAGACAGTCGCGTTGCTGCATTGATTAGTCAGATCTCTCGCGTGCACCCGGGCGATCCGCTGCCGGCGGACCGACGACGGACGCTCCTAGTCGCCGGAGCTGCTCAAGTACTGCTGCACCCGGAGTGGAAAGAGAACGCCGTCCTGGTGGGCGGTCCCGGGCAAGGCAAATCAACCATTCTGCAGTACGTAGCTCAGTACTACCGGGCGCGCCGGCTCGGCAAAGGAGCTTACGACGCTCACGACAGCGGCCTTATTCGCAATTCCGGTCTGGCGCGTATTCCTCTCCGCCTAGACCTGCGTCGGTACGCCCAATGGAGGCGCGCGCAGCAGGAACGCGCCGCCGAGCAGGGCAAGGACAAGTCGGAGGCGCGCACCGAGCTCGAATGGTATCTCCTCAGCGATATAACCCGGCACACCGGAACCCACGAGTTCACAGCCGAAGACTTCGAGCTGATGTTCGCCACAGAACCGGTGCTCTTGGCTCTGGACGGGCTAGACGAGATCCCAAACGTAGAGGACCGAGACGAGGTAACCACCGAGATAGCTCGGGCCCGCGACCGGCTCGAATCACTGGCGGCGAACCTCGTCGTGCTCGTCACTACCCGTCCCGGCAGCTCACTGAACGCGCTTACCGCCTCAGGCACGTTCACGGTTCTCCAAGTGCTACCGCTCACCTCCGGGCTACGCCGGCAGTATCTCGCCAGGTGGATCGACGTCAACACGCTCGAACCAGGCCCTGCGGACCGACTGACGGCGGCGTTCCACGACAACGAGCACCTCCCTCATATCCAGGAGCTTGCCTCGTCGCCGATGCAGCTGGCCATCCTGCTGAACCTTCTCCACAGACGCCAACTCCTCCCCGAGCAGCGCACCGAGCTCTTTCGCAACTACCTCGAGTCCTTTCTCGACCGGGAACAGGCGGAGAACAAGGAACCACTTCTCGCCCAGCACCGCAACGTGCTGATCGATACGCACGCTTACCTCGGCTGGTACCTGCACTCGCAAACTGAGCTAGGCGCGCTAGAGGGTGGCATCGGCCAAGACGAATTGCGGCGAGTCCTACGCGTCCGACTGGAAGGACAACCGGACGCACAGGTGCTCGCGGACGCCATCTACTCAGCCATCACATCGCGGGTACTGTGTTTGGTGGAGCGTGAAGAAAAGTTCGAGTTCGAAGTCCAGTCGCTGCGCGAGTATTTTGCCGCCTGGCACCTGTTCGAGAACCTGACATCCCGAGGTGTCGGTGATTCCCGGGATGACGGTGCGACTGCGCTGCTGTCTCGCGCCTACTGGACGAACGTGACGCGCTTCTTTGTGGGCATGTTCACCAAGGGCGAGGTCCGTTCGCTGCATGACAACTTCAGGTCTGCTGAGCATTCCGTCGCCCCACATCCACTGGCTCGCGCCACAGCGGTGCTGACGCTGACGGATCGCGTCTATCAGTCGCAGTCGTCGGCTGTAGTGGAGAAAGTCGTTAGATTCATTCTTGATGGATCGGGGGTGACGCTCGGGGAGTTGGGGCTGCTCGACGGAACGCACATCCCGCTGCAGTTCGCTGACCGCGCCGGACGCGCCGAAGCAGTCGCCTACCTGAGACAGCGGCTGGAGAAAGGCGACGGTCCGGTTCGATCAGTCGCTTCAAGCCTGTACCGCCACGCTACGGGCGACGATGATCTGGTCGCGTGGTGGTGGGAGCGCTATACGCCTAGCGAATCGTGGATCGAGGTTGCAGCGACCCTTCAAGCACTACATTCGCTCGATCCGGCCAAGAGCGCGCGGCTTGCCGCGGGGCTCGAAGTGGCTGCGCAGGGACAAGCGCCGCTCACCCACCTGCTCCTCAGCGGGGGTTACGACGGCGGTGACGACCGCATTCTCAAGCTCGTGCTTCGCGAACAGAACCATGGTGTAGTCGCCGCAGCCGCAGAAGCAACACCGGTCGCGTTGCTGAGTCAGTACGCGGCCGCGATCGTCACCAACAACAGAGCGAGCCTTCCGCGGGCTCGTCGCGACCAACACGACCTTTTGGGCGCGGCGCATGCCGCTCGCTTGTTTCTGGGGAAGACGACGGTGGAAGAGGTCGACTCGCTGGCTGCCGTCGCTGGTGTCTGGGGCGATGGATGGGTGCTCAGGCGTGCGGTTTCCTCGCTCCCGTCGACGGCCGACCTTGCTCGCGTGACCTCCAATCCGCACCTGAACATTGCACTTCGCGCCGAACACTCCTTCCGCACGCGCTCCGACGACGCACCATGGTGGCTGGACGTGTTACGGACCGCGGCTACCGACACTGAGCGTGACCTCCGCGTCGTCGGCCTCCTCTCGCATGCGCGTCAGGACGTCCTGATCGAGTCCATAACGCAACTCGAACAGTCGGTGGGCGCGATGTCTCCGACGCAGTATTCGGCGGTTAGCGATGCACTTGTCACCGGTCATGGCGTCTCGCGAGGACGACGGCTCCCGTTGGACGAGGCAGTGCGCATCGGAACGATTCGTACCACTGGGCGTGTCCTTTGGCTACTACGAGCCGTGAGTACCGAGCCCACAGGATGGATCGACAAACAGCTCGAGCGGTCGCTCGCAGACGTCGCGGCGGCAGGAATCGATCCCACTCAGCTGTTCGCGGCCGTCCGTCCACGTCGAACAGTGAGAGTGGACATCGTCCGCGGTGCAACACTGGAGGAACTGCCGCCGACCGTGAAGCTCGAGGCATTAACAGCGTCTCGTGTGGACGAGGTGATGTCGACCCCCGAGCTGTGGCCGGTGCAGATCGTAGAAAGCGCGATCAGCGTGCTGGCTACGAAGAAGGGCGCCCAGTTGCCGCCGCTTGCAAAGGTCGCGCGGGATGACAACTGGGACGTGGGCTAACCGATACTCGCCCATCGAGCGTGCCGGCGAAGGCCCGCAAGCCCCCGCGCCCTCACCCGCACACTCCGCGTGCCTCGTCGCGCACACCGCGGCGAGAGATGCGGCGGGCGGCGCATAGTCGAACGGCCCGCATCGCCCCAGCTACGGCAAGACCTCACGACGCAGGTTCGGAAGCGCGCGACTGCGCGTAGAAGGATGCCCTTCGCGCCGGCGTACCGATCCGCGCCTACTACTTCTTTTCAAGCGCTCCTGCGATGCGCCGGATACTGCCGAGCATGGAGGACGATGAGACAGTATCCGACGTGTGTAGGTGTGTCGCGACATTGAGACGGGTGACATCCTCTCGTCGCATCCAAAGCACACCCCGATATGTGATGCGGAGCGTGACCTCGTCGGGATACGCGTAGTGATTGCCGACGAAGTCGCTGCCGGAGAATTTCGCGAGGTACCAAGCGTTTTCGAGCGTCTCACCAGGATTGATGACACCGAGCGGCTGTTCGTACCGTTTGCGAACCAGCTCCGTGGTGGCGTCGTCGGGAAGCGGTGGCTCGAAGGTGACGATGACATCTTCCGCGCGCGTAGGTCCGTAGTTCTTGATGCGGAGCAGGATCGTGTCGGGGCTGTTTGCGCCGAACACGAAGCTTCCGGAGACCATCGGTCGGTTGCGCCGTCGCGAGTCATTGCCAGCGACCCAAAGCGTTGCCACCGTGGCCAACACGAGAGCGACGGTGGCAATCGCGGTGAGGCCTACTCCGTGCTGGTCCGTCCACGTCCAGAAGTCCATATGGGCAAGCGTAGCTGGCAGCGCTGTATTGGCGGACTACGCGCGTGAGAGCGCCGAGACCCACTTCGCTCAGCCGTCCGGATAGAAATCGCTATCCCACGTCGAGGAGCCTCCACCAAACGTCGCTCAGATAGGGATCATCACGGGTGCATATCTGCGAGTAGCGGGTAGCACGCTCGGCGGTATGGAATACAGATCGCCGAGTTGTTCAACGTGTCCCGCGCGACCGTCTACGGCGAACTCCAGCGCCGGCGAGTGGCATTCCTTGCCACGTGCTGGGCACATATCTTCTGACACCTGCCCTCCGTGGCCACCCGCCGCTATCCTCGCCGCATCCCCGCGGCAGAAACCGAGCGGCCCGCTCACGCGCCAAGCCCAGAGCAACCCCCCAGGTACCCGCAGCGGCCGGTGCTATGATCGGCGCCCGTTTTGAGGATCGAGCTGGGCCAGGTCAGGCCATGTCGCGGCGTATGGTGTGCGCATGTCGATTGGATCGGTATTGCGAGCCGCGCTCGGCGGGGCGCTTGTGGTGAACGCGGTGCCGCACGGGGTGAGCGGGGTGCAGGTCAGGCCGTTCCCGAGTCCATTCAGTGATCCTCCCGGCAGCGGAGCGTAGTCGCCACTGGTGAACGTGGGCTGGAGCGCTGTTAATGCGATCGCCGGGGTGCTTCTGCTACGGCGACTCGTCCGATCCACCGGTGAGCTCCTCGCTGCCTTCGCCGGAGCCGTCACGATGGCCGCTGTCGTTTCCTACCACTTTGGCGAGGTGCGTCAAGGTAGGACCGGCCTGCGCGGTCGTGTCGAGCGCGGCGACCGCGCCTGAGCTGTAGTTCGCGAAGCCGCCCGCTCAACGCGCACCGCACAGATAGGGATCGGACCGACCTCCAGATCAGTTGAGGTCTTCGTCATCGACGAACGGACGAACGGCAACCCAGTCAACGTTCTGATTGATGAAGAAGTATTGCTTACCGCTCGCGGCCTGTCGTAGCTTGCCCATGAACGCGAAGAACGCGCCGGATAGATCGTCGAGGTCTTCCAACCCTGCTCGCTCCAGGAGCGTCGTCAGCTCGTCCTCTCCGATGACGATGGTTGGCGATCTCCAGCCTGTGTTGAGCCACGCACCACCATCCTCCTTCGGCTTGGGGAAGCGAATCGTGCCCCAGTACACCCGAAGGCGATTGCTGTGTTTGTCCTCGATCTCGGAGAGATGCACGCAGCCGGATCGCACGGTCTGGCGTGAGCCGTCGGACATGGTCAAGAGGGTGCGGCTACGCCGGAACGGCTCACGCAAGACAAGCTGGCGGAGAAGTCTACCGATGCCCATCGACGACTGGCGTACGTTGCCTCGTCCACGTCGAACATAGCGAACGGCGGAACCGCCGCTCGTTGCTGGGGCGAAGGGATCGTGGCGAACGTGCTTGATCGTACGAGCACGATTCGGGTCAATTCGGAACGCGTCGCCGGCGTTGATCAGCTCGTCGACCTCGTCCAGCGGGGCACCGCCACCGTCCTCCGTGACGAACGAGGCTAGTTCGCAATCGTCGCGGTGCGGACGTGCGCCGAAGCAGGCCCGGCGACCATTGCGTGCCTCGCGAATGAAGTACGCATCAGCCCCACACGCCGTGCAGACGAGCGTGTCTCGGAGAGCGCTGCGCTCCCCAGAGCTGAGCGCAGCGAAGTCCTCGGCATCCCAGACGGCGCCGGTCGCGCGACTCTTTGCCTCCTCCATAGATGCCCCCTACTCGGCGAGGCGACGAAACTCGCCGCCCAGATCGTCGAGCCACTCGTCGATGCCGTTGATCGGCGCGGCGGACACCGCGAGAGCTCGTCGGACGTCGATGAAGACCGGCTCTAGGTGCGCCTCATGGCCGTCGCGCGTCAGGAGATGGCGGACGCCTTCGAGCGTGTCGTCGTGTAGCTCCTCCTTGTTGAACCAAACGTAAGCCGATTCGGCATGGCCGTCAGCCCATCCCTCGGAGAACAGAGGATTGACTCGGATCTTGAGCCCGCCGACATCGATGCGCGAGGCATGCGACGCGACGTGACCGGCACCCGACCAGCGCGTCGCGACCCCGCCCCAGCGATCACTGATCTCGGCATAACTCGGACGACGGCGCTCCGGGGCAGCCTGAGTGACCTGGCGAAGCGCGTCGCCGTCCCGGGTGGTCTTCCGATCACGACTGATCGCCTGGCGCATCGGCCGCCAGAAGTCCGTCGCCGGGTCGTACTCCCCGCGCGACTGCTCCGCGATTAGACGAGCAAGCCGGGGGCGTGCTCGCTGGCTGGCGTTGGCGAACTTGATGAACGCTCCGAGTCCGATCTCCATCAGTTAGCCCTCTCGCCGCACGCCCTTGAAGGGCGTGCCGTCGCTCTTGCCGTCCATGAAGCGACCGGTGGACGTGTCCCGCTTCGTGTGCGTCCTGGTCTTCGAGTTGTACGACTGCGAGCGACCAGTCACGGCACCCTGCCGATACCCCTTGCCAGTGTTCTTTGCCAAAACTTCCTCCCGAAGGTGTTCTAGTAGCAAAACAATGCTTCAAGAGTAACACACTGTTCCAGTTGCAAAACAATGAGGCGTCGGCGCGATACGCTAGAGGCGTGGATCGCAGGTCGATCCAGAGATGGGAGCCTCATGCCAGACACAGTCATCGACGTCACCAGCCTCGCGAGCACGCTCGAAACTCGAGTCAAAGCAGACGAGATCTCATGGCGACAGGCGGCCGGCCAGATCGGCGTTAGTCCTTCGCTACTCACCAGGCTTCGAAACGACCAGCGACCCGATCTGGACGCGTTTGCGCGCATCGTTCGATGGCTAAGAATCCCTGCTGACCAGTTCCTGGTAGATGCCGACGAACTCGCGAACCGAGAAGAGCCGGAGCTTGGATCGTCGATCAATGCGCTCCTGCGCGCACGCAGCGACCTCGACGAGCAGGACAAACAACACCTCGAGTCGATACTTCAATCCGGTCTTGATTACTTCCGTCAGACAAGGAAGTCGAGCTGATCGATGAACAAAGCTGCGCTCGGAAGGCTTGCAAAGGAGGTGCGGAAGGACTTCCACCTCACCGATGATCATCCCTTCGATCCTTTTCGCTGGTCGAACGAGAACGGCATCCCGTTCATATCGCTCCGCGAGTTCACCGCCGATGAGGCGGCGATGCGCCGATTCCTCGAAGAGAAACCGCACGTCTGGTCTGCCGCGCTCCTACGAGATGGGCGGCGCAGCCTCGTGATTTACAACCCGGAACGCAGCGCCGAGCGCATCCGCTCCGACCTCACGCATGAAGTCGCGCACTTCGAAGCCGAGCACGATCCATCACCTGCGTGGACAGGTGAGGACAACACTTGCGGCGGCGCGAGCAAAGCGCAGGAGAAAGAAGCCGCCGAACTTGCTGGCGCCTTGCTGGTTCCACAAGAGAAGGCCAAGGTCGCCGTCATTCGAGGCATCACTGCCGACGTCGTCGCCACCCGATTTCAGGTCAGTGTGGAGATGGCGAGCTGGCGCATGAGAATGTCGGGAGGCTACGCGATCCGCGAGCGCAGCCGCCGCAAGTGGAGCAGGACCGCGTAGCTTGCCTGCTCGGATTCGGCCCCTCCTCCGAGCGCCGAATGCACGCGGCCCGCTGCTGCAAGGCGCAGCACGCGATTGGAAGTCCCGCGCGTACGCACCGGCCCCACTCGCGGGCAGCGCCCGTTTGGGGATCGGAACCGCAGTGCCGTCCCGCTAGAGTGCAATGCCCATCCAGGGATTCCGAACGAGCGGTGGAAGGCTATCGAACGCATCCTCCGGCGCCTTCAGCCGGCATGGCTGGCAAGGGTCGTCTACGGTGGGCACGTCGATGTCTACCCTGTCAGGAATCCACCACACGATTGAAATAGTTGGCTCGGCGACAAAGGCGCTCAAGTGTCGGCGGGGTATCCGACGCGCACGAAGCTGCGGTGTCTGCAGGAAAGCAGAGTCCGCATACCGGTTTTGGGGCGCACGGTCGACACCGACAGAACTGGCCACTGAATTGTTGGCTGTGTCAAGACTTGCCGACGCAGTGTCCCCCCGAGAGAATCGCCCCCAGCGACAACGGCGGGCCGCTGCCTGGCCGGGAGCTAGGCGCTGCGACCTTTCGACGGTCGCCGCCTATCGAACCGTGGTGAGAGGCGTGAAGATCGCACGCGGCCGGTAGGTTTGCGGTGTGGCCAAGTCATTGTCGCTGAATGAGATCCGGACCCGCGCGGCGAAGCTGAGTCGTGACTGGGGGGACGAACCCGGGGACGAGCGGCAGCAGGCTCAATCGTTCGTGCGCGACCTGCTCGCTGTGTACGGGATCACGGAGACGCGGGCGGCGTTCTATGAGCGGCGGGTGAAGCGCGCCTCCACCGGGTCCCGCGGCTACATCGATGCCCTCATTCCCGGGTTAGCGCTGATCGAGATGAAGTCGGCGGGCATGGATCTCAGCGCCGCCGAGCAGCAGGCGCTCGACTACATTCACCACCTTCCCGACCCCGAGATGCCGCGGTGGGTGCTCACTAGCGACTTCCGCAGGTTCCGTCTGATCGACCTTAATGATGCCCGTGACACGATCGCCGTCGAGTTCGACCTGGAAGACTTCCGTGAGCATGCGGACAGGCTGGCGTTCTTCGCCGGGTATGGGCAGCGCTCTTTTGGGTCGAAGGAACAGGAAACCGCGTCGATCAAGGCCGCCAAGCTTATGGCCGGTCTTTACGAGGCGTTGGAGGGCTCTGGATACTCCGACCATGAGGCGAGCGTGTTCCTCGTCCGCACTCTCTTCGCGCTGTACGCCGACGACGCTGGCGTGTGGGACAAGGATCTGTTCCTGGAGTTCCTGGAGACCCGCACCGCGGAGGATGGCTCCGACCTCGGTCCCCAGCTCTCGCTGCTCTATCAGGTGATGGGTCGCGCCCCTATGCGACGGCAGTCCAATTTGGATGAGCTGATCGCCCGGTTCCCATACGTCAACGGCGGTATCTTCGAGGAGCCGTTGTCCATCCCGTCGTTCGATACGGGGATGCGCAAGCGGCTGATCGACGCGGCGCTGTTCAACTGGTCGGCGATCAGCCCGGCGATCTTCGGCAGCCTATTCCAAGCAGTCAAGGACAAGGCGGCCCGCCGCGACCTGGGTGAGCACTACACGACCGAGACGAACATCCTGAAGGTCATCCGACCGATGTTCCTCGATGACCTGCGGCAGCGATTCACGGACGGCTATCGCGACACGAAGACGCTAAAGAAGCTGCGGATGGATATGGCTCGGATGCAGTTTCTCGACCCCGCATGCGGCTGCGGCAACTTCCTCGTCGTCGCGTATCGCGAGATGCGCGCCCTCGACCTCGATGTGCTGGTGCGGATCCAGGAACTGACCGGCGAGACTGCACGCTCCATGTTTTTCACAGAGGACGACCTGGGCGTCAGGCTGTCGAGCTTCCACGGCATCGAGTTGGAGGAATGGCCCGCGCAGATCGCCGCGACGGCACTGCACCTGGTCGAGCACCAGGCGAACCAGGCGATGGAACTCGCCCTCGGGGCGGCCCCGGATCCCCTGCCGTTGAACAAGATCAAGAGCATCGTCGTCGGAAACGCCCTGCGCATGGACTGGGCTGATGTCATCGAGCCGAGCGATGACTTGCACATCATGGGAAATCCTCCATTCATCGGCATGAACCGGATGACGCCCGAGCAGCAGGCCGACAATCGCCTCACGTTCGCAGCCGTCGATGCGCAGGGTTTGCGCACCGGGCGTCTGGACTATGTGGCGTGCTGGTATGCCAAGGCGATGACCACTCTCCGCGGCACGAAGGGTGCTCGGGCGGCGTTCGTCTCTACGAACTCGATCACCCAGGGTGAGCAGGCTCGCACGATGGTACCTCTGCTGGACCGCAACGGCTTCACCGTCGATTTCGCACACCGTACGTTCCGTTGGACCTCGGAGGCACCGGGAGCGGCAGCAGTGCACTGCGTCGTCGTCGGATTCTCACCCAGCGCCCGGGTGGGACGGAAACCGCGCCTGTTCACTTACGACCACATCGCCGGTGAGCCCATCGAGCGCCCCGTCCAGCAACTGAACTTCTACCTCGCCGACGGCGCGAGCATTGTTCCCGCCAAGCTCACGCGCCCCGGCACCATCGGGATGCCGAACTCTCACAAGGGCAGCCAGCCCACGGATGGTGGACATCTGATCGTCACCGAGGAGCAGATGCCGGAGGCTGAGGCGGACGAGCAAGCTAAGCGGTACCTGCGCCAGTTCGTCCAGGGGCAGGACATGCTGCAAGGCATGCCAAAGCGCTGGTGCCTGTGGCTCAGGAACGCTGACCCGGCGGACATGCGCGGGTCTAGGGTGCTGCGTGACAGGCTTGCGGGAGTCCGAGCGGCGCGCGCCGGATCACCGACGGCTTCTGTGCGTGAGTTCGCAGACCGACCGGGCCTGTTCACGCAGGACCGGCAGCCGGACACGACGTTTTTCGCACTCCCGGAAGTGTCGTCCGAGAACCGCACCTGGATCCCCGGCCGCTTCTACTCACCCGACGTGATCGCCGGGAATAAGCTCATCATCTTTCCCGGTGCCCTGCCTTGGCACGCGGCGCTCCTCCAATCATCGATGTTCATGGCCTGGATTGAGACGTTCGCGGGCCGACTGGAGTCTCGCTACTCCATTGCCCCTGCCTTGGCGTACTTCCCGATCCCCTGGCCGACGCCTGACAACGCCACGACGACGAAGCTTTCCGACGTCTGGCGCGCAGTATCCGACGCCCGAGCCGACTACCCCGGCGCGACATTGGCAGACCTGTACGACCCCAACGCGATGCCCGGGAACCTTCTGGACGCGCACCGGAACCTTGATGCTGTCGTGGATCGCGCGTTCGGGACACGGCGCCGGTTCACCGATAACGCAGAGCGGCTGAGCTTCCTCATCGACGCCTACACACGCCGCGACGCCACCGAACAGCTGCTGATCCCCACGCCGGTACGCCGCCGTCGCTGACCCTCCGAGTCATCAGTCTGCACGCGCTCGGGCGCGCGGAATGCGGGCAGCCCGAGCACATGGTGCGTTGCCAAGCTGTCGTAGAGCACTCCGACGTGACTCCTCTCCGTCCGCCTTCCCGTACGTCGGCAACCGACCCCAGCACGCACCCCAACTTCGCCGCTGCCATGCTTGTGCCGTCCAACACACCAGCAATGACCGACAGCCGTGCACACGACGGTTCCGTCAAGTAGCACTGGCCCGAGTACGCCCCTCGCCTGCCCGTCCTCCGTCAGCGCGCGTGCGGGCGACTGCGCTGTTCTGGCCGGTCTCGACCAGGATCGTTCGAAGGCGATTCTCCGAGAGCCCAAGCTTCTCGCGCATCTGGTTCCTGGCCAGGCCGGCCGCGACGAGTTCGGTCACCGCGTCACAGTCCTTCTTCCACTGAGCGGCCTTCTCGGCTTCTCGTACTGCACGCCGAGCTCTCACGTCCGCTTGACGGACGTCTCGGAGGACGTAGTCGAACTCCACTGGGAAGTTGTGCAGTTCAGTCTTCGGATGAAGAACGAGTTCTGGGAACTCGAGCCCTGCCTTCAGAACGGCCCTGATGGTCCGCTCCGACAGGTGGTACTCGTCTTCGATGATCTTCTGCTTGATCTGACTACTCAGAGCATCCCAGAGCGGGCGGAACGTCTCGACGATGATCTCGAACGGTGGGAGGAAGCTATCGAGTCTCTTGAAGGTCGGGATGGCGACGAAGCCTTCGGGAGTCGCCTCGCCGATCTCTTCACGGTAGAACGCCCGCACGACGGCTGCCGTCGTAGTCCGGTACCCCGTGAGGTTGAGAATCCGGAGCTTCCGGTGCGCGTGTGCTGCATAGCCGCGCGAGAGGTTGCCAAGCTTCTTGCCCTCCCACTCAACGGCGACCGCAAACGGATCGTGCGGGTTGAGAGGCGTGGGCACGAGATCAACGACGATCTCACGAGCGGCGCCGGGTTCGAGATTCCACGTGCTCGCAGGAGCATAATCTGTACCACGCGCTGCTACCCACGTATGGGTCAGCGTGTCGTATGGCGGGTCTTGTATGAACCCACTCGAACGCGATTCCTCATGCGTGACCAGGACCAGCTCGTCAAATGTCTCGACCAATTCGCTGGCTTTGCGCTGGTAGGAACCCCGGCAAAGCCGACGCCATTCAGCCGGACTGATGCCGGCCTCCCATGTCCGTGCGTCGGCATCATCGTTGCGCCAGAACCGATCTGCTGCTGTCGCGTTCATGCGGCCAGAGCCTCGTCGTCATTCATGTCTCAGTACTGGATATTGTCTCGATGATCTGACCGAGCCAGTCGCGTGCTGATCCGACATCCGCAAGCACCGGCGTCTTGCCGTTGACCTCGGTTTCGGCGCGCGCGTCTGCATAAGCGAGCTCCCAGCCGTCCATCGGGCATATCGGCAGTGGCGGCCAGGCCTGCTGCCGTCGCCAGTCAAAGGTGCGCATACACAGGCGCTGCAGGTTGGCCAGGTCGGGGCTGGCGTTCCAGAGGAGTTGCAGGTCGACGAGGTCGTGCGCCCGCACATAGGCGGGGTCGGTCACGGCGTGGAGCTTCTGCGCGATCTGGTACTCCAGCTCGACCAATTCGACCGGCTGCAGGTCGCCGAAGCCGAACTGAGCACCGAACTTCACGAGTTCCCCGTCGATCTCCTTCCGCGCGTGCGCGTGGGAATCTATCTCGGGGTCGGACACCTCGACATCGAGCGCGCCCCAAGCAGCGCCGAGGAACGCTATCGACACCCGGTACGGGTGCATCACGTACTCGGGACGGTCGAGCCCAGGGTCGTGGAGCTTCACGGCGCGCACCGTCGCAGTGAACGCCACACGGCCGGGTGCGGCCGGGTTGCGTCGCAGTTCTCCCTTCGACGCGGGTACGGTGCCCCATCCCTGCGCCAGCCGCGCCCGGAACGCCTGTTCAAACTCTTCACCTCGGATGCATCGAGGTCGGAAGTGGCGCGCGTGCCGCGTTCGCCGAAGCGCAGCTTGACACCCATCCCGCCCTTGACCGCGACAGCGTCGGGGAGCATCTGCGAGACGATCAACGTGCAGAGCATCATCCGCGCACGCGCGACGGGGATGCCCAGCTCGCTGGCAACCTTCGCGAGCCGGTCGTTGCGCTGAGTGACGTTCAGCGGCGGAGTCACGTTACTCATGTCGACGTCACTCGTCCTATGGCGTCGTGCTGTTCTCCGACGAGTTCGCGCCGCTGTGCTGCATCGACTAGCGCCTCCCACCGGTCGGGTGGCATTCGATGCTGCATGTCCTTCAAGGCCCGTTGGACGGTCGTTGCGGGGATGCCTTCGTAGCGGGTGAGGTCCGAGTCGGGCACATCAGGTCGGTTCTCCAGGTCCATCCACTCCGGCAGAGCACGCCGCACCCGACGTCGCGTACCGACGCGCACTTTTGGCGGGTTGAACTGCCCGAGCCCGAACAGATGCAGCACGGACTCACGATGCAGGAACGCCCCGGCGCCGGCGAGAGCGACAGCTATCGTCGGCTCGGTCAACGGTGTCATCGGCACGTCACGGTGCGTGTAAACACCTTGCCCGTACCCCCGGAGTGCGCCTCGGGCAGCGAGCTTGCGTACCTCGACGGGAGGAACGCCCGCATCCTCCGCATCCGAGATAGTCACCACACCGTTGCGGGATGCAGCGATCTCCCACAGGTCCTGCCGATAGGTCGCCATCACGCCTCCTCGCTAATACCGTACCAAAAACGGTACTCTCTTGACAGGAGGGATTTAATGAGCATGGGCAATTGTGGAGTCGTGTACACAAGGTCTCTCGAACTGGTAGGACCGCTCAGAGGACCCCGGCGGTGCGAGTTCGCCGTTGGTAGGCTCGCCTCAAGGAGTCGAGATGTCACAGCAACTCTCGCCATGGCGAGTGAATGATGCGGTGCTTTACGACGCCTTGCGCGATGAGCTCCGTTCAGCCATCGCCACTGTGATGGCCACCGCCAATGACTCCGGCGACGACACCGTCGCCCTGGTTCGGCAGTTGCGGTCCGAGATGTACGGCACGGACGGGTTCGACCGCGACGGGATCGCTGCGCGTCTCGAAGCTGTGCGAGCATCCATGCGAACGGCATCGGAGCGGTCGCGTGGCTGACGATGAATCGATGGATGCTGGACGGGTGCAGGATGTCATCCTGCGGTCGTTGTTCGATGGCGCCCGTCCGAGCGGGACCCCGACGTTCGTGCTTCTGGCGGGTGCGCCGTCCGCCGGCACGGGACGTGTGATCGGGCGGCTACGTCGCGAGCATGACGGGGACCTCGTCCCCGTCTCGATCGAGGATCTGCAGGCCTTCCACCCGAGGTACTTGGACACGCAGTTCCGGCAGTCCCCTGCGGGTCGGAAGGAGTTGTCGCTGCTGGCGGCGTCGTGGCTGCAGGCCAGCATCAGCCATGCGCGTGAGAACGGGTACTCGTTGCTTCTTGAGGGCGAGTTCCGGACTCCGGGAACGGCGCTGGGCGTGGCGCTACGGTTTGCTGATGCCGGCTATGACGTGCACGTCGTCACGGTCGCTGCGCGCGATGACCAAAGCCTGCTCGCGGCCACGTCGCGTGGCCTCCGCCGCATGCAGGAAGGGCAGCCGGCGGAGTTCGTCACCCCTGCCGAGAACGAGCAGAGCATGCGGGACGTGAGCGCACTGATCGTGGCTGCCGCTGACAGCCCGTTGGTCGGACGGGTGTCCGTGCTCAATCAGCGCGGTGTGAGTGTCTTCGATGCCGAACGGTCAGAATCTGGGATGCTGAGCGGAGCATCCGTCGCACTGAGCACTTCACGGTCCGAGGCGATGAGAGCTCTCGACGCGGCCCAGTGGCTGAGCGAGCTTCGCCACATGACGGAGTACGCACGGTCCCCACGCACCGTCCCCACCGCCGCGCTTGATTCCCTCGTCGAGCTGCACGAGATGGCGATCCGACGCGTCGTTCCCGAGCTGCCCGTACCATCCGATTCTGAGGTCGCGAGGATTCAGCAGCAGAAGTTGGCCGCGGATCTCGCGGCACTCAGAGGCATGCAAGTGCACCCAGAGGCCGTCGATGTGGCCGCCCCTACGGTCGCACCCGTGGAGTCTGGTCCTTCGGTCTCCCGGTGAGTCGACCGCGCATTCTGGGCCCGTCCGGATAGCTGCCGATCCCTAGTGGGCGGTGGGCTGGGTAGTGCCGCGTCGTGGAATACCGGACCGAGCGCCAGCGAGGGAGGATATGCCGCGAAAGCGCGGAACGGACCAGCAGACCACCCACTACCCTCTTGCAGCCGGCGGTGCTGCCTCTGCTGAACAAATCGGGCTCGATGCGCATGTCGGTTCGTCGTGGTAGCCTGAACCCATCACGATCAGCCCGCTCGCCTCACGGCTCGGGCTGATTTTCTTTGTACGGTGGATGTGATGGTCGACTACAACAAGCCGTGGCTTTCGATCGATGCGCAGATCGACAAGTTGGCCGCGCGCGGAGTCGACGTCGGCCCGAGGCCTGATGCGTCGCAGTTGCTGCACGCAGTCGGCTACTACCGGCTCACGGGCTACCTCTTTCCGTTCCGACGCTCGGAGCAATACGAGGATGACGACGGCAGGGTTCGCGTTCGGGTCCTCGGCGAGTATGTCTCCGGCACATCACTTGATCACGCCGCTCGGGTGATCGACTTCGATCGTGCGTTGCGGATGCTGGTGCTGGACGGCATCGAGCGCATCGAAGTGTCACTCCGCATGGAGCTCGGTTATGTACTGGGTGAAGTATCGCCCTTCGCCCACCTCGACTCTTCCTCATTCGTCTCCGCATTTACCGACGTGCATCCGGATCCGGACACCGGCGAGCCGACAAGCAAGCACAGCGAATGGCTACGGCGAGTGGAAACCCGCCTGGCAGGCTCTGATGAGACGTTCGTTGCGCACTTTCGCAACAAGTACGACGGGCAGATGCCCATTTGGGCTCTCACCGAGGTTCTGGAGCTCGGGCACCTTGGCCGACTGTACGGCGGACTGACCAACTCGCTCGCGACGAAGATTGCACGCGGGTATGGAGCACCGTCTAAGCGGGTAATGGCCAGCTGGATTGCGAGCCTCAACTACGTGCGCAATGTCGCCGCGCACCATGCACGGCTGTTCAATCGCAAACTCGTGGTCGCCCCCGGGCGCCCGGCTGTCGGCGTCGTCCCGCTCCTGAATCATCTTCGCGATGAGGAGTCCGCGAAAGCTGTATACGGCCTCTACAACGCCATCGCCGTAACCGCGTACCTCCTGCGCTCAATCGACGGTAGATCCGGCTGGCCGCAGCGTCTCATCGAGCTGTTGGAGAACTTCCCGATGGCGCCTGGCCTATCCATCGAGGCCCTAGGCATGCATCCCCGATGGGCAGAGTTCGAACTGTGGCGCGTGTAGCGACGACCGCCGCGTAGTGACAGCAGGTCAGCGTTCGAGGGCGAATCGCTTGACAAGTTGTTCATCGATGAGGTCGGCCGAAAGTCTGCCCACCGTTCATCTCCGACCTCCGCAATTGACGCCTCGCAGTAGTCGAGCTCATCGGTCAGGCCGTGCTGCGGGTTCGGGCTCACAGCAGAATCTCCAAGGCGTCCTGGATCGAGGGACGCGCCTTCGGGAAGCTCTCGGCCATCGTGAGCAGTGCGGCGGGACTGTTGCCGCGTCCCGGCAGCCATTGTTTGAGCGCACTGATGGCGAGGTCGCTCCCCCAGGTGTGCCGTAGCCGGAAGAGATCGATGAGGGTCCGCTCGGCCGAGTACAGCCCGATCGCCCGTCCACCCGGCAGCGCGTAGTCCTCGCGGCCGATGTCGAATGTGTTGGCGTCGAAGCGGTGCCAGGCGATGGGTGCGTGATGGACAGTGAGTGGTTGCGTCCCGCGCGGGATAGCGATGTCGGTCCGTGTGGGGATCTCGTCGGTGAGTTCGTGCAACGACAGCGCGGTGAGTAGGCAGAGTGTTGCGTCGGACTTCTTCGCAGCGATCGCGATCCATGCCGCGGTCGTGTCGTCCGTGAGTCCAGCGCGCAGGAACAACCCGGGCGCGATGCGCTCGAACTCACCAGACTCGATCAACCCATTCAGGCCATGGCGGGTAAGACCGTGGCCTGCCAGACTGTCATAGCCGAGCAGGTCCGGCAAGGTTGCGGCGTCCATCCTCACTCCATTCCGACAGAAACCATTACAGATAAAGCATACCTGTGATGGTTTTAGCCGGAAAGCGGCCTCCCTCATCGGAGGACGACGATGGCGTCGATGAGGTCTGGCCGGAATCCCGACCATCGTACGTCCCCCGCTTCGACGACGGGCGCCTCGCGGTAGCCCAGTTCATCGACCAGGAACGCCCGCACCGCAGCGTTGTGTTCGGCATGGATGTCGACGAGGTCGTATCGGATGCCGAGCGCGTCGAGGCGCTGGCAGGTGAGGCGACACCGCTGGCATGACGGCCCGGTCGAATACACGGTGATGCGCGTCACGACACCTTCCCCCATCCGCTCCCGACTCCCGCCGCGCCACCGCCGTGCGCGCCGCCGGGAGGTCGAGAGTCCGACGATTCGGCACGTCCGGGGTCCCGAGCATCCGTACTCCGCGACTCCGCGACTCCTGAACTGCGGGATTGCGCATGTTCCGAACCCCCGGAGTCTGCGACTTCCGAAGTCCGCAAGTCTGGAACTCCGGACGTGACAGAGCGTCGGAGTTCGTCCTCGTCCGACCCGTGCAGCTCGCTCCGATGTGCGAGGAGCAGGTCGATGGCGACGCGGATGAGGGTGTTCTCGGTGATGCGCTCACGACGCGAGACGCGACCGCGCATCAACGCGCGGGCGAGGCTGGTCAGCTGCGCGTACTGGTCCTCACGAAGCCGAGTCTCCTTCCGGGTGAGCTGCGCGAACTTCGCGACCGGCTCCGCCACACCGTCCTGTTGGCGCTCGAGGCGCACGCGGGTCTTCTCCAGTCGCTCGCCGAGATTGACGTGCCCCAAGACTCACCACGCTCCCTGCAGTTGGGGACTCAACTGCTCGGTCACCTCAAGGCCAAGCAGGGTGACGTCCCAGATCGCCCCCTGCGTGCTCCGGTTGTCCCGGACCGTCGTGACGAGACGTCCCAGCACGGGAGCGTCGGCCTGAGCCTTGTACTGACGCAGGTACGCGTCCAGGCGCGGAACACCCAGCGTGACGTCAAGGAGCTCCTTCCACGTGTCCAGCTGCCCATGGACCCTCGGGTCGATCCGGTTCAGCAGAACCGCGAAGCGGGTGCCGCGTGGTTCGATCAACCGTTGGATCGTGCGCATCGTGGGCTCCACCGCCAGCGGTTCCGGGGCGAGGGGGACGATCACGAAGTCCGAAGCATCGACGACGACCTCCAGGATGCGGGTGTCCTCCAGGCTCCCTGGAGTGTCCACGATCACGAAGTCATACTCGCCTGCGAGAAGCGACAGCCGCGACAGGACGGACGGCTGCTGACGGCCGGCGAAATCGAACGGCAGATGCCGCTCGGCGTTCTCCGCCCACCACACCGTGGACTGCTGCGGATCGACATCCACCACCAGCACTCGATGCCGGCGCGACAACGCCGCAGCGAGTTGCATCGTGACGGTCGTCTTGCCCATCCCGCCCTTCTGGTTCGCGAGCGAAATGATCTTCAGACCGCCAGGATCTATCGCGGTGGAGGGGATGGCACGGTCAACGTGCATGACCGTCACTGGACGACATCGCAGAGGCGTCGATCCAGGCCTTGAGCTCTTCCAGGTCGTAGAGGACGACTCGGCCGAACTTGTAGTAGTCCGGGCCGCGCCGCTCGTAGCGCCACTCTGCCAGCTTCTTGACCGTGAGACCCGGGATCAGACGGGCCACCTCCTGCGGCTTCACGAATTCGTGCCCTACGTCGGGCGACTTCATGGTGGTCACCATAGACATCGTCTTCACCCTTCTTGCGTATCGGAATTGCGTATTGACACAAGTAGACGACTTAGTCGTACACTTAGTCAAGAGGTTTCTGCGAATCTCTGGCGCGGTAAGGCAAACTAAGGGGGTGAAGGTCGACGTGAAGAATCCTGATGGCACGGCAATGACATGGCAATCCGCCACACAGCCGGTCGGGTCCGCGCTGCGCATTGCACCCGAGTTCGTCGCCTCCGTCATCGACGACGACGCCGGCGTGGAAACGACGATCGAAGCTCACTACAACACGGACGAAGGCCGCTACATCGTCACCACGATCCTCAACCGCGCCATCCGGCCAGGCTTCGACCACCAAGCACTGCGACGCACAGCATCAGCAGCCATCGTGCAGGCTGCCGTCCCCCAATGCATCGCCGTGCGTCTCGGAGACGAACCAGATTCGAACTGGACTACCATCGCGGACCTCACCTCCGCCGACGGGCGGATCATCCCGCCGTGGATGGCAGCCACCGCCGTGAAACGAGGCATGAAGGATGAGCGGATGGAAGTCGTGGAAATCCTCTACGGCGCCGCCGCTCTCGCCGGCACCCCGCCCGTACGCGCCGTGCAAGTCGAACTCGACATCCCCCACCGCACCGCATCCGACTGGATCAAGAAGGCCCGCGACGCAGGACGCCTGGAAGGCATGACGTACACCGTCGGCCGCCAGGCCGATGGCTAGCATCACCTACTATCAGACGGCGGATGGGCGTCGATATCGCGTGAGATATCGCAAGCCAGACGGCCTCCAGACTGACAAGAGCGGTTTCAAGACCCGCCGCGACGCCGAGCAGTTCCGCGCACGTGTCGAGGTCGCCATCACTCGCGGCGAGTACATCGACCCCAAGGATGCTCGAGTGACGATCGCGGAGCTAGGCGAGCGCTGGTTGGCGAACAGGATGCGCGTCGTCAAACCGTCCTATGCGCGAACGCTGCAATCAGCGTGGGAGATTCAGGTAAGGCCCGTCTGGGGAGATCGCGCCATTACGAAGATCCTGTACTCCGAGGCAGAGGACTGGGTCTCAGAGCTGTCCGCGACAAGATCGGCGACCACTGTCGCCCGCGCGTATGGAATCCTTGCCGGCATCCTCGACACCGCTGTGCGGGACCGACGGCTCAGCTCCAACCCGATCCGAGGAGTCAAACTCCCACGCAAGAAGAAGAAGAGCCACGTCTACCTGACCCATCGCCAGGTCGACGTGCTCGCGGGAACCTCGCTCTACCCGACACTGGTCTACTTCCTCGCATACACAGGCATGCGCTGGGGCGAAGCCACCGGCCTCCGCGTCAAGCACCTGAACTTCACGCGCCGCCGCGCGTTCGTAGAAGAAAATGCCGTCACCGTCGGCGGATCGATCATCGTCGGCACGCCAAAGGATCACGAGAAGAGATCAGTACCCTTTCCAAGATTCCTCGCCGCAGATCTGCGTAAGGCAGCGGCCGGAAAGAACGATGATGAACTCGTATTCGGTGACGGCACTGACCACATGCGCACACCGTCATCGCAGGATGGCTGGTTCGTCGCCGCAGTGAAGCGAGCACGGAAGGTCGACCCCTCGTTCAAGAAGGTGACCCCTCACGACTTGCGCCATACGGCCGCAAGCCTGGCCATCAGCTCCGGTGCGAACGTGAAAGCTGTGCAGCACATGCTTGGGCACGCCAGCGCGGCCATGACGCTCGATACCTACAGCGATCTCTTCGAGGATGACCTCGACGCTGTTGCCGAGGCACTCGATCGAGCACGAACCGAGGCTCAGCCATTGAAGCCGACCGGCCTCGCCAACGGCGCGGTCGCACGAACGCGTCGCGCACAGAAGCTTCGCGAAGAGAACAAACGGTACTACGTCGCCGCACCCGTGACGGGCGCCACAGGATCCGGGCGGACCTTCGAACGATGACCTGAAGCATGCTCACCACGTGTGGCATGTCGAGGCGACTGCGATCGATGCTCCAGACGCACAAAGCGGCGTTTCGAGCGCGTGAGCATACGCTCCGATCGGACCGAATCCAGTTCAGATGTGTGAGAAATGTGTGATTTCACCCTTCTGGGCGAATGGCGAAGGCCCCTACTTCCCAGTGTTTTCTAGGGGAGTCGGGGCCTTCGGTGTGGCGGTGACGGTGGGATTTGAACCCACGGTAGGGGTGAACCTACACAACATTTCGAGTGTTGCACCTTCGGCCGCTCGGACACGTCACCGCGGACAAGCTTACGTTACGCGGCGCCCTGCGCGCGAATCGAAACCGGCCGCCGCTCGAGCCGCATAGAACGTGACATATTACACACCGCCGGATAGGCTCGGAGCATGTCCGACGTCATCGCCGACCTCACCCTCGTCAGCGCCCGCAGCATCGCCGAACGGGTGACCATGTCCGGCGCGATTGCCGAACTGCAGCGCCTGCTCCGGGCGGGCTTCGACCCCGAAGACGACCTGCCGCGCAGCATCCTCGACGTGCCGAACGGACAGCTCCTGCTCATGCCCGCAGCCGCCGACGGCGCCGTCGGCCAGAAGTTCGCCACCGTCGCCCCGGGCAACCCCAGCCACGGGCTCGAGCGCATCCAGGCGCTGTACATCCTGCTCGACGGCGACACCCTCGCCCCCACCGCCATCCTCGACGGCACCGCGCTGACAAGCCTGCGCACTCCCGCAGTGTCGGCATCCGTCGTCGATCTGCTCGCCGAGCCGGATGCCGGCGACCTGGTCGTCTTCGGAACCGGGCCGCAGGCCGTACGGCACGTCGAGGCGCTCCAGGCGATCCGTCCGCTCCGCACCGTCCGACTCATCGGCCGTGACCAGGACCGCACCCGGCAGGCCGTGGAAGCCGCTCGCGCCATCGCGCCGGATGCGCAGATCATGGCCGGAACGCCGGAAGACGTGCGCACGGCCGACCTGATCGTCTGCGCGACCACGGCATCCGAGCCGCTGTTCGCCGCATCCGACGCCCGCGACGATGCGACGATCGTCGCGATCGGCTCGCACGAACCCACGAAAGCCGAGATCCATCCCGACCTCGTCGGCCGCTCGCAGGTCGTCGTCGAGAGCCGTCGCGTCGCGCTGGCCGAAGCGGGCGACGTGATCCGTGCCATCGGCACCGGCTCCCTGCAGGAGACCGACCTGGTCACCATGCACGAGCTGTTCACCGGTGCCGTCGCGCCAGCGACCGCCCGCCCCCGCATCGTGAAGACCTGCGGCATGGGCTGGCAGGACCTCGCCGTCGCCCGACTCGTCATCTGAGACACGGAGCCATCTGAAACCCTGAAGGAGCCTCATGCGCTGGAGCACCGAGGACTGGCACACCGCCGGCGAGCCGTTCCGCATCGTGCAGGACGTGCCCACGCACGGCGCCACGGTCGCCGAGCGACGAGTGAATGCCATGAACGGCGAAGCCGACGGCATCCGCCGCTTCCTCTGCCTGGAACCGCGCGGCCACGACGACATGTACGGCGGCTTCATCACCCCGCCCGACGACGCCGGCGCCGACTTCGGCGTGCTGTTCTGGCACAAGGACGGCTTCTCCACCGCCTGCGGGCACGGCACGATCGCGCTCGGCGCGTGGGCGGTGCGCACGGGACGCGTGACCTCGGACCCCGACGGCGAAACGGTCGTGACCATCGACGTGCCCAGCGGACGCGTGCAGGCCCGCGTGCGGCGGAGCGGCGGACGCATCGAGGACATCGTCTTCCGCAACGTCGAGTCCCGCGTGCTCGAGCGCGGCATCCCGCTGCACACCTCTCGCGGCGACGTCACCGTCGACCTGGTGTTCGGCGGCGCCGTCTACGCCACCCTCCCGGCATCCGCCGTCGGCCTCGAAGTGATTCCGGAGCACACCACCGAACTCATCGCGATCGGCCGCGAGATCAAATGGGCGCTGAACGAGCATCCGTCGGCCCAACTGTCGGATGCCCGCCTCAGCGGCGTCTACGGCACCACCCTGTTCGACGACCTCGGCCGCACCGCGACCGGCCCGCACCAGCGCAACGTCACCGTCTTCGCCGACGGCGAGGTCGACCGCAGCCCCTGCGGCTCAGGCACCGCCGCCCGCGTGGCGCTGCTGGCGGCAACCGGCGAACTCGCCGACGACGAGCAGCTTACCCATGACTCGATCATCGACACGCGCTTCCACGCGCGGATCGCGGAGCGCACGGTCGCCGGCGTCATCCCCGAGATCACCGGCAACGCCTACCGGGTCGGATCCTCGACCTTCGAGCTCGACGAGGGCGACCCCCTCCCCGACGGCTTCAGCCTGCGCTGAGCTGCGCTGAACCGTGCCCGCGGGGCGCACGCCTCCGCCGCGGAGAACTGCGCTTCGCGCGGGCGGATACCAAGAATCGATCCGCGCGAAGCGCACATCTCCGCGCGAAGCGCGCCTCAGAACACGAACCCCTCAGGAAACGGGTCGTTCTCGTCGAGCAGGTACTGGCCGAGCCCGGTCACCCAGGCGCGGCCAGTGATCGTGGGGATGACGGCCGGGCGGTCGCCGACGGTGGTCTCCCCCACGAGCGTGCCGGTGAACTCGGTGCCGATGAACGACTCGTTCACGAAAGGGGTGTCCAGCGCGAGCTCTCCCCGGGCGTGCAGTTCGGCCATCCGGGCACTGGTGCCGGTGCCGCACGGCGAGCGATCGAACCATCCCGGGTGGATCGCCATCGCATGCCTCGAGCGCACGGCATCCGATCCGGGGGCGATGAACTCCACGTGATGCACATGGTTCGCACCCTCGAGCGTCGGATGCACGGGCGGTTCCTGCTCGTTGATCGCGTCCATGATCCGCAGGCCGACCTCCAGGATCTCCGCCTGACGGGTCCGGTCGAACGGCAGGCCGACCTGTTCCAGGTCGACCAGCGCGTAGTAGTTGCCGCCGAAGGCGACCGAGTACGTGATCTCACCCAAGCCCGGAACATCGATCCGCGAATCGAGACGATCCACGAAGCTCGGGACGTTCTCGATGGTCACGTCGACCGCGCGCCCGTCCTCCACCCGCACCCGGGCGATGACGAGCCCGGCCGGCACGTCGAGACGGATCTCGGTGACCGGCTCGGTCACCTCCACCATCCCGGTCTCCACGAGCACGGTCGCCACGCCGATCGTGCCGTGACCGCACATCGGCAGGAACCCGGATGCCTCAATGAAGACGACACCCCAGTCGGCGTCATCACGAGCCGGCGGCTGCAGCAGCGCGCCGGACATCGCCGCATGACCGCGCGGCTCGTTCATCAGGAACCCGCGCAGCCCGTCCAGGTGCTCCATGGCATACAGCCGCCGGTCGTTCATGGTCGCGCCGGGGATGCGGCCGACGCCGCCGGTGACGACGCGCGTCGGCATCCCCTCGGTGTGGGAGTCGACGGCCTGAATGGTCCGGCGAGCACGCATCAGCAGCCTCCTGTAGAGAGAGATGGGAGGGGATGCCGCAGACCGGCATCCCCTCCCTGAATCATCACATGCGTCACGCGACCGCGGCCGGCCGCGCGGCCAGTGCCGCGAGCGCCCGCTCGGTGTCTGCGGTGACCTGGGCGCGCTGCTCGTCGCTGAGCGGGCCGCGCGGCGGACGAGTCGGGCCGCCGTAGGAGTTGCCGCAGATGTCCATCGACAGCTTGATCGCCTGCACGAATTCGGTGCGCGAGTCCCAACGGAACACCGCGACGAGCTGCTCGTACAGCGCCTTCGCCTCATGCCAATCGCCGTTCGCGAGCAGGTTGTACAGCTCGACGGCCTCGCGCGGGAAGGCGTTCGGGTAGCCGGCGAACCAGCCCACCGCGCCGTTGACCATCAGTTCGAAGAGCACGTCGTCGGCGCCGGCGATAATGTCGATGTCGCACAGCTCCTTGATCTCGTAGACGCGGCGCACGTCCCCGGAGAACTCCTTGATCGCGACGACCTCGGGGATCGCGGCGAGCCTCGCGACGAAGGAGGGCACCAGGTCGACCTTGGTGTCGAAGGGGTTGTTGTAGGCCATGATCGGCATGCCGACCTTGGCGACCTCCTCGTAGTGCGCGATGACCTCGCGCTCGTTGGCGCGGTAGATCGTCGGCGGCAGCAGCAGCACGCCGTCGGCGCCGTCCTCGCGGGCGTACTCCGCCCACTGGCGGGCCTGGTGACTGCCGACGCCGTGCACGCCGGCGATAACGATGCCGCGCCCGTCGACGGCCTCGACGGCGACCTTGATCACCTGGCGGCGCTCCTCGTCGCTCAGCGACGAGTACTCGCCCAGCGAGCCGTTCGGGCCGACGCCGCGGCATCCGTTGGACATCAGGAAGTCGACGTGCTCGCCGAACTTGTCGTAATCGACGGCGAGACCTGCCGGTGCCGACGCGTCTTCCTTGAACGCGAGGGTGGTGGCGACGACGACGCCGCCCAGGTCCATGTTCTTCTCGGTCATTGCTTGCTCTCTTCTCCGGTGGTGGGTGGGATGCGGTGCGCGGCGAGTTCGCCGATGCGCACCGAGGACAGGACAGGTCGACGGTCGAAGCCGGATGCCGCGCCGATGATGTCCTCGACGCTGCGGCCGCACGTGCGGCCCTGGCAGGGGCCGAGGCCGGCTCGGGTGGCGAGTCGCATGCCTCGCGAAGAGGCGTCGGCGTACTCGGCGATCGCGCCGCGGGTGGCGGCTTCGCAGCGGCAGACGATCGTGTCGTCATCGAGCCAGGCGGTCCAGCCGGGGCGGATGCTGTGGGTCGCCAGCCGCTCGGTGAAGGCGCGCATCCGGCGGCGGGCGGTCAGCGGGGCCCGGTAGCGCAGGTCGGCGGCGGGGACTCCCGCGGCGGCGAGGCCGGCGATCTCGCCCTCGGCGAGCGCGGCGTCCGCTCCGCCGATCCCGGTGATCTCGCCGGCGGCGTGCACTCCCGGGATGCTGGTGAGCTGCTGCGAGTCGACGCGCACGAAACGGTCCCCGCCGTTTCGGGCACCCGTGATCTCGCAGCCGAACTGGATCGCGGCCTCCAGGCGCGGGGTGAAGCCGTGGCCGAGGGCGACCGAATCGCATTCGACGATGCGCTCGGTGCCCGGGATGGGACGCCAGTCGCGGTCGATGTGCTGCACGGTGACGGCCTCGACGGAGCTGCCGCCGTGGATGCGCGTGACCGCGCTGCCCAGACGGTACGGGGTGCGGTGCCGGGCGAGCGTGGCGAGGTAGGAGCCGAGTTCGCCCGCTTTACCGGCGGCCGCGATCATCTGCCAGGGGCGGCGACCCCAGCCGCGCATGATCGTTCCGGCAGATGCCGCCTCCACGACCTCGACGACCTCGCCGCCGAGCAGGGCGACGCTCTGCGCCACGGGGAGCAGGAAAGGCCCGGCCCCGGCGACCACCGTGCGGGTGCCGAGGGCCACGCCGTCGCGCTTGGCGAGCGCCTGCACGGCTCCGGCCGAGGTGACCCCGGGCAGGGTCCAGCCGGGCACCGGCAGCACGCGGTCGTGTGCGCCCGGGGCGAGCACCACGGCATCCGCCTCCAGAGTCTCTCCACGACGCCGCGCGGCATCGACGGGCCCGACCAGCGCGTGTACCCGGAGAGGCGTCCCGGGCTCGACGCGCCAGACGCTCGCCGAGGTCACCACGCGCACGTCCTCGAGCGCCTCCTGCAGGGCGGAGAAGCGGGTCAGCTGGTGCTGCAGGCGCGGGTCGGTGAAGGCCGGGTGATGGCGCCAGAACTGGCCGCCCACGCGCTCGCCCTCGTCGAGGACGACCACGTCGGCTCCCGCTTGAGAGGCGGATGCCGCGGCAGCGAGCCCCGCGGGGCCCGCACCGATAACGACCACGCGCGTCATGCCCGCACCTCCCGCTCGACGACATCGCCCTCGCAGGCGGTGCGCTGGCAGGCCCGGACGCCCTCGACTCCGTTGACGGTCACGACGCAGTCCTGGCAGATGCCGATGCCGCAGAAGATGCCGCGCTCGGCACCGGCCGCGGTGCGCCAGGTGCGACGACCGTTCGCGAGCAGGACGCCGCCGATGCTCTGTCCGTCGCGCCCTTCGAGCGCTTCGCCGTCGAAGCTGATCCGGATGCTCATGCCGCGCCTCCCTCGCGCTGACGACGTCCAGGTCGCACTTTGTGCCGCTGTGTCGCCCCGCTCCCCCGTCCAGGTCGCACTTTGTGCCGCTGTTCGCTGGATATAGCGGCATCCGTTGCGACCTGGACGGTGGGATCCGCACCCGAAACGGCATCGGCCGCGACCTGGACGGCCGGTCGGACGAGAGCCCGGATGCCGACGACCACGGTCGCACTCACAGTCGCGCTCATGCGGGCACCCCCTGCCCATTCGCACCCTGCCCATCAGCACCCTGCCCATCCGCACCCTGCAGGGTCGACCTGGAGGGCAGGAACGGCGTCGGGTCGAGCGGGGCCGGTGTGCCCAGCACGGCGTGCGCGATGAGCGCCCCGGTGGTGGGTGCCAGGCCGATGCCGGCACCCTCGTGACCGGCCGCGTGGAACAGCCCGTCGATGCGGGCATCCGCACCGATCGCCGGCAGGTGATCCGGCGCGTAGGGGCGGAAGCCGAAGTACGTGCGCAGCAGCATGGTGTCGCGGAGGAACGGGAACAGCCGGGTGGCCTTGTCGGCGATCTCGGCCAGGGGCTCCAGGAGCCCGTCCTCGGAGAACCCGACGCGCTCACGGCTCGACCCGATCAGCACCGTGCCGCCGGGAGTGGATTCCACGACCGTGGAGGTCTGCAGCGCGGCATCCCCAGAGCCGACCGCTCCGACGTAGTCGGCGTCGTACACCTTGTGGAACACGCGCTGCGGCATGGGCACGGTGACGAGGATGGTGCCGCGGCGAGGACGGATGTCGAGCACCGAGCCGAACAGCGCGGCCGCATCGCCCGCCCACGGGCCTGCGCAGTTGACGACGACGTCGGCATCGATGCGTCCGCCGGTGGTCTGCACGCCGCGCACCCGGCCGGCGTCCACGATGCCGAAGGTCGCCTCGGTGATGCGCAGCTGCGCACCCAGGTGGCGGGCGCGGGCGAGCATGGCCTGAGTTGCGAGGCTGGGCTGCACCTGGGCGTCGTCGGGGTAGTGCACACCGAGCGCGACCTCCGGAGACAGGTGCGGTTCGGCGGCGCGCAGTGCGTGGTCGTCGAGCGGTTCGGCACGGATGCCGATCCCGCGCTGTTCGGCGGCGAACTCTTCCAGCACCTCGGCCCCACCCGGGAAGGCGACGACGATGCCGCCCTTCGCCTCGAACTCGGTGGCGGGCTGTCCAGGCACGCGATCCTCGTCCAGCCTCGACGCGAGCTCGCGCCAGGCGCGGTTGGCTTCGATGGCCATCAGCGCCTCGGCACCGGGCTCCTTGTCGGAGACGAGGATGTTGCCCTCGCAGCGACTGGAGGTCTCCCCGGCCACGCCGGTGCGGTCAAGCACGATCACCTCGGCGCCGGCTTCGGTGAGGGCGAGTGCGCAGGCGGCGCCGACCGCACCCGCGCCGATCACGATGATCCGCATCCGCTCCCCCCTCGCTCTCCTCCGAGGCTCCGATCCTCGGCGACGTATGTACCGTGTGACATATTACTCTACCGATGACGGCTACGGAAGCCCACCGGACCGAGGGCGCACCGCGAGGTGCACCCTCGTCGACTCAGCCGCCGAGATACGCGTCGATCACGCGAGCGTCCGCGGCGAGCTCGGCCGCCGGCCCGTCCATCGTGGCCTGCCCGGTCTCGACGACGTACGCCCGGTCGGCGATCTTCAGCGCGGCACGGGCGTTCTGCTCCACGAGCAGCACCGTCGTGCCCTGTGCGTTGACCGCCTGGATCGTCTCCATCACCTGCTTGACCACGAGCGGCGCCAGTCCCATCGACGGCTCGTCCAGCAGCAGCAGCTTCGGTCCGCCGATGATGGCGCGGCCGATGGCGACCATCTGCTGCTCGCCGCCGGAGAGCGTGCCGCCCTGCTGCTTGCGGCGCTCGGCGAGGCGGGGCATCAGCTGGTACACCTGGTCGATCCGCTGCGCGATCAGCTTCGGATCCTTCACCGTGTACCCACCCAGCAGGAGGTTGTCGTGCACGGTCATGGTGGAGAAGATCCGGCGCCCCTCTGGCACGTGGATCAGGCCCGCCGCGACGATGTCCCAGGGCTTCGCCGTGGTGAGGTCCATGTCTCCCCAGCGCACGGTGCCGGTCTTCGGCCTGACCAGCCCCGAGAGCATGTTCATCGTGGTGGACTTGCCCGCGCCGTTGTTGCCGAGCAGGCACACGATCTCGCCCTCGCGCACCTCGAAGCTCAGTTCGCGCAGCGCGTGCACTCGCCCGTAGTAGACGTCGGCGGCGTCGACGGTCAGCGTGCTCATCAGCGCTTCTCCTTGCGGGTCGGGTCGAGCAGCGACAGATCCACGGTTCCGGTCTGCAGCTTGGTCTCATCCAACGGCTCGTCCTCGACTCCGAGGTAGGCCTCGATGACGATCGGGTCGTTCTTGATCTGCTCGGGGCTGCCCTCGGCGATCTCCTTGCCGTAGTTGAGCACCACGATCCGTTCGGCGAGCTCCATGATCAGGCCCATGTCGTGCTCGATCAGCACCACCGCGACGCCGAGGTCGCGGATGCGGCGGATCAGCTGCATGAGCGCCTGCTTCTCATTGAAGTTCAGTCCGGCGGCGGGCTCGTCCAGCAGCAGCATCTTGGGCGCGGTGGCGAGCGCTCGCGCGATCTCCACCCGGCGCTGCTCGCCGTACGGCAGCTGCGTGACGTAGAGGTTCTCGTCACCCGTGAAGCCGACGAAATCCAACCAGCCCCGCGCCTGCTCGGCGCACTCCTCCTCGGCGCGGCGGTAGCCAGGGGTGTGCAGCAGCGTCGCCCAGAATCCTTCGCGCAGGTTCGCGTGCATGGCGGTCTTGACGTTGTCGAGCACGCTCAGCTCGCGGAACAGCCGCAGGTTCTGGAACGTGCGCGCCATGCCCCACTTGGTCACCCGCGAGGGCAGCACCCGGTAGAAGCCGAAGCTCTGCAGCATGTCGACCAGGCGCAGCGTGCGCAGCACGGGTGGCGCCTGGCGCACGATGTCCTTGCCGTCGAAGACGACCGAACCGGATGTGGGCAGGTAGAACCCCGAGATGCAGTTGAATGCGCTGGTCTTGCCGGCCCCGTTCGGTCCGATGACGGCCAGGATCTCCCCGGACTCCACGGTGAAGCTCAGCCCATCGACGGCTTTGACGCCGCCGAACTGCAGACGCAGGTCCTTCACCTCCAGCAGCGCGCTCATCGGGTCTCCTCCCCTTCCACGGTCTCGAGATCCTCGTTGGCTGTGGGCGACGGCACGGCCATGAACCCGGCCGTGGGCGGCGGCACCGGCCTGTGCTTCTTCAGCCAGGGCAGGATCGCCGTGGACGGCCACAGTCCCGACGGGCGGAACAGCATGACGACCACGAGCAGCACGCCGAAGATGAGGAAGCGCCACTCCGAGAAGTCACGCAGCAGCTCCGGCGCGAGCGACACGAACAGGGCACCGATGATGACGCCGGGCGTCGACCCCATGCCGCCGAGCACCACGGCCATCAGGATCAGCGCCGAGTACAGGAACTGGAAGCTGTTCGGGCTGATGGCCGACAGGTGGGTGGCCATCAGCTGACCGGCGATGCCGGCCCAGACGGCCCCGATGATGTAGGCGGTGATCTTGGCGATGTAGGTGTTGATGCCCATCGCCTCGGCCGCGTCCTCGTCATCGCGCACGGCCTTCCAGGCCCGTCCGAGGCGCCCCTTCGCGAGGCGGCCGGCGCCGATGACGCCGACCAGAACGACCACGATCGCGACGAAGTAGTAGAACACCACACGGCCGGGGAACTCCAGCCCGAAGAGCGAGAACCCGTCGTCGAAGCTCCAGCCCCCGAAGCTCCAGGACGGGATGCCGTGGATACCCGAGGGTCCGCCCGTGATCTCGAGGTTGTTGGCGGTGATGCGGATGATCTCGCCGAAGCCGAGCGTCACGATCGCCAGATAGTCGCTGCGCAATCGCAGGGTCGGGGCGCCGATGATGATGCCAGCCAGGATGCAGGCGAGCACCGTCGCCGGCAACGCGGCCCACATCGGCCAGCCGAGCACGGTGGTGAAGATGCCCGACGTGTAGGCGCCGACGGCGAAGAAGGCGATGTAGCCGAGGTCGAGCAGGCCGGCGTAGCCGACGACGACGTTCAGCCCCATCGCCAGCATGATGTAGATCAGCGCGGTGGTGGCGATCGAGATCGTGTACCGGGAGGCGTCCAGGAACGGCAGCACGGCGAGGATCACGATGCACAGCCCACCCAGGGCCCGCAGGAATCCGCGGTTGGAGTCGAAGATGCCGGCGGGCGCCGCCGCACGGTCGAACAGAGGGGACGGCGCACGCAGCGCCGCGTCGCGGGTCAGTGAAGATCGAGAGAGTGCAGAGCGGGACATGTCACATCCTCTCTACGACGCGGGCACCGAGGATGCCGGTCGGTTTGAACGTGAGGAACAGGATGAGGAAGGCGAACGAGAACACGTCCCGCCATTCGCCGCCGAACCAGGCCGACCCGAAGGATTCCAGCAGCCCCAGCAGCAGTCCGCCGAGCATGGCGCCGTACAGGTTGCCGATTCCGCCGATCACCGCCGCGGTGAACGCCTTCAATCCGATGATGAAGCCCATCAGGAAGTCGATCGAGCCGTAGTACGCGCCGGCCATCACCCCCGCCGCTCCCGCGAGTGCCGATCCGATGAAGAAGACGGTGGCGATCACGCGGTTCACGTTGACGCCCATCAGCTGCGCACCCTGCGGGTCGAGGGCGATGGCTCGCATCGCCCGCCCCTGACGGGTGCGCTCGACGATGTGCGCCAGCACGAGCATGAGGGCCGCGGCGATCACGACCAGCACGATCTGGGCGGCGGTGATGCGCATGCCCGCGAAGTCGAACCCGGAGGACTCGAGTCGCACGGGGAACGCCTCGGGGTTGGGGCCGAATATCTGCCGCACCGCGTACTCCAGAGTGAAGGAGACGCCGATCGCGGTGATCAGCACTGCCAACCGGGGGCTCTTGCGCAGCGGCCGGTAGGCGATGCGCTCGATGCCGACGCCGATCAGACCGGTCGTGACCATCGAGAGCAGCATGATCACCAGCAGCAGCGGGATCGAGGACTCGTTCGAGATCCCGAATGCCGAGAGGGTCGCGAAGCCGGCGAAGGCGCCGAGCATGTAGATGTCGCCGTGTGCGAAGTTCAGCAGCTTGATGATCCCGTAGACCATGCTGTACCCGAGGGCGACGAGGGCGTAGAACGAGCCGACGATCAGGCCGTTCCAGATGAGTTGCATCACTGCGGATGTCCTTCCGCGTCGAGGGAGACGCCGACCGGCGGGGCGACTCGCGCCGCCCCGCCTTTCGGATCAGCCCTGAAGGTCGTCCTTGAGGACGAAGTTGCCGGTCGCCGGATCGATCCCGACGATCACGAACCCACCGCCGGACAGGGTGTGATCCTTCGTGAAGGTCAGCGGACCGGCGAAGGTCTTGAAGTCCTTCAGGCCCTCGAGAGCCGAGACGACCTTGTCGAAGTCTGTGCTCTTGGCATCCGTCATCGCCTGGGCGACCACGCGCACGGCGTCGTAGGACTGCGTCGAGTACGGGCCGGGCTTTCCGCCGGCGAGCTTCTCGTAGTCGGCGATCCAGGTGTCCGCGCCCGTGATCATGTCCGGCGTCTGCGTGAAAGTCCCGAGGACATGCTCGGTGTAGCCCTTGCCTGCGATCTCGGCGAACTTGGCGTCCACCGAGCCGTCGCCGACGAGGAAGGCGCCCTCGTAACCGGCATCCGTCGCCTGACGGACGATCAGGCCGCCCTCCTGGTAGTAGCCGGTCCAGTACACGAGGTCGGGCTTCTCGGATGCGAGCTGCGTCGCCACTGAGGAGTAGTCGTTCTCACCCGGGGTGACGGTGGCCTTGAGCTTCACGTCCAGCCCCGCTGCCGCGGCCTGGTCGGCGAAGGACTTCGCCAGGTCGGCCGAGTACGAGGTGGCGTCGTCGATCACGCCGACGACGGTCGCGCCGCTCTTCTGGGCATAGGCGACGGCGGCCTGGGCCTGCTGGGTTCCGGTTCCGTTGATGAGGAAGACACCGGGGAGCTTCTGGCTGACCAGCTCATTGGAGTTGGCGGCCGGGATGACCATCGGCACGCCCGCCTCATCGAAGATCGGCAGCGTCGGCAGTGTGGCGCCGGAGCAGTAGCCGCCGACGGATGCCACGATGCCGGCCGTCACGAGCTTGTTGGCAGCAGCGACCGCGGTGGTCGCATCGCACGCGCCGTCCTCGACGAGCAGCTCGAGGTCGCGGCCGTTCACGCCGCCGTCGGCGTTGATCTCGTCGACGGCGAGCTGAGCGCCGTTCTTCATGTAGTCGCCGAAGGCGGACTCGCTGCCCGAGAACGGAGCGAGCATGCCGATCTTGATGGGGCCGTCGCTGTTTCCGGAGTCACCGCCATCGCCTCCGGCGAGGCCGCCCGAGCAGCCCGCAGTGATGATGATCGCGCCGATGGCTGCGGCGATGGAAAGTGCGCGCCGGATGCGCGGGGTTCGGGTATGCATGTCGGGTCCTCCAGAATGCGTCGTTGCATGAGCACTGAATAGCACGTGACACATTACTCACCTGCGGCGTCGAGCGGAACCTTCGAGACCGATCCGTGATGGTCGGGTCTGCTCAGTCCTCGCCCTGGCCGCTCCACACGCCGCCGACGTGCGTGATGTGCCGACGCATGAGCGCCACGGCATCCTCGCCCCGATCGGCCACCAGCAGGTCGACGAGCTCAGCGTGCTCGAGTGAGGTGGACACCAGCGCGTCGGTCGAGGCGAGCTGCACGAGTCCGACCAGCCTCGTCTGCTGGCGGAGTTCGCGCACGGTCTCGACGAGCTTGGAGTTGCCCGTGCACGCCAGGATGCGCAGGTGGAATTCGGTGTCGGCCGCCAGGTACTCGTCGAACTTCGCGGTGCGCGCTGCAGCCACGATGCGGTCGGCGATCGTCCGCAGCTCCGCCACGGTCGGCTCGTCGAGCGTGCCGGCGACGACCGCCATCGGCGGGGCCTCCAGCAGCATCCGCACCTCGCTCAGCTCCCGCAGCTCGTCGGGCGACACCTCGGTCACCTCGAAGCCGCGGTTGCGGATGGGGCGCAGGAATCCGCGACGGGCGAGATTGAGCATCGCCTCGCGCACCGGGGTCGCGCTGACGCCGAAGTCGCTCGCGAGGGTGGGCACGGTGAGCACCTGTCCGGCCGGGATCTCGCCCGAGATGATCCGGGATGCGAGCTGGCTCTCCACCTGCTCGCGCAGGCTCTCAGCGGGCGAGAGCAGCGTGCCGAAGGTGCTCACGACTCACCGCGATGATGCTTGGTCATGCGTCATATGGTACCCACGCATTCCTTCACCACGCTGAGGCTGTGTCCGCGTGAGTCCGCAGAATCTCCTCGGTGGTGCCGACGGGCGCCCGGCCGATGCCGCACTCGGTGGCGATGCCGAATCCGTCGAGAACGGCGGATGCTGCCGCAATCCGCCGCCGGGCGCCCTCGACGCCGTCCTCGCGATGCACGACCCCGAGATACAGCTCGCCCACCGGCGTCAGCCCGGACAGCGGGGCGAAGTAGGCCTCATCGTCGCGCTCGATGGGCACGGGGAGGTGCAGCCAGGTGAGGTCGCGGGCGGATGCCGTCATCACGGCGTTCGCGAACCGGACCAGTGTCGCGGTGTCGGTCGGCTCGATGAAGTGCCTCTCGCCTGCGTCGCCGTAGCAGAGGTGCACGCCGACCTCGACGTCGGACGGGACGGCGTCGATCAGCGCGGCGAGTCGGTCGACCAGCCCGTCGAAGGGGTCGCCGGGCCACCAGGCATCCATCGTCCTGCCGTAGCCGGCCGCTCGCTCGATGATGCCCATCTCGCTGGCGACGTCCCACTGGATCGCCAGGTCCGCCGCCGGGATCTCGGCGAGGATGCGATCCAGCTCCCGCCGCAGCGCGGCGGTGTAGACGGGTTCGATGGCCGCGCGGTCGTCACCGGCGAAGAACGACGAGATCACGGCGACGGGCGTCGGCAGCGAGACCTGGAAGCGGATGCCGTCGGCGATCGCACCGGCATCCTGCAGCCTCCGGAAGATCGCGTACGAGTCGATCGCGGCATCCGCGTAGCCGAGGGCGGGCAGCTCGATCGCCGCCGCATCCGCGCCCTCCGCGATGCGCAGCGGACGAGCGTCCAGATCGCGCAGCCAGCGCGGCTCGTCGCCGACGCGCTCGATGCCCTCCGCCTGCCCCAGCACGTCGGGCTGGAACATGATCCAGTGGAACCGCTTGCCGACCTCGCCGTCGGGGATGCGGCGCAGTCGTCCGCCGAGCATCGCGGATGCCGTGCGCATGGTCTTCTCGGCGTCGTCGTAGTTCACGCTGCCGACGAGCAGTGCACCCTGGGGCTGAGTCATGCGTCCAGACTATCCAGGCGGTCGACACGGCCAGGACGGCTCGACTGTCGGATGCCGCGGATAGCCTTGCAGCATGGCCACCACCCGTAAACCTGCACCGCCTGCGTTCGTCTGCACCGAGTGCGGGTGGACCGCGGCGAAGTGGGTCGGCCGCTGCGGCGAGTGCCAGCAGTGGGGCACCGTGCAGGAGGTGTCCGTGCGCACGGGCATCGTCCGGCAGACGGATGCCGTCGCTCCAGCCGCGAGCCGCGCGGCTCGACCCATCACGCAGATCACCACGGCCGACGCCCCGCGGCGCACCAGCGGGGTCGGCGAGTTCGACCGCGTGCTCGGCGGCGGCATCGTGCCCGGCGCGGCCATCCTGCTCAGCGGCGAGCCGGGCGTCGGCAAGTCGACGCTGCTGCTGGAGGTGGCTGCCGCCACGGCGAAGTCGGGCCGCCGGGTCCTGTACGCCAGCGCCGAGGAATCCCCCGCGCAGGTGCGACTGCGGGCCGAGCGCACGGGCGCGCTGCACGACGAGCTGTATCTCGCCAGCGAGACCGACCTGGCCACGATCCTCGGCCACATCGACGAGGTCAAGCCCGATCTGGTGATCGTGGACTCCGTGCAGACCGTGGCATCCGGTCTCATCGACGGCGCCGCCGGCCAGCCGAGCCAGGTGCGCGAAGTGGCGGCGACCCTGATCCGCATCGCGAAGGATCGGGGCCTGCCCGTGATCATCGTCGGCCACGTCACCAAAGACGGCCAGGTGGCGGGCCCCCGGGTGCTCGAGCACCTGGTCGACGTCGTCTGCCACTTCGAGGGCGACCGGCAGACCGCGCTGCGCTTCATCCGCGCGCTGAAGAACCGATTCGGTCCGACGGACGAGGTCGGCTGCTTCGAGATGACCGGAACCGGCATCGCCGAGGTGCCCGATCCCAGCGGATTGTTCCTCTCCCAGGGGGCCGCAGAGCCCGGCACCTGCGTCGCGATCGCGATGGAGGGCAGGCGGGCACTGCCCGTCGAGGTGCAGGCGCTGACCATCGAGACGAACGCGCCGAACCCGCGCCGCGTGGTGAACGGGCTTGACTCGTCGCGTGTGGCGATGGTGCTGGCCGTCCTCGAACGGCGGGCCGGCATCGCCACCTCCAAGCTCGACGTGTACGTCTCCACTGTCGGGGGCGTGCGCTTCACCGAGCCCGCCGCCGATCTGGCCATCGCGATCGCGGTGGCGGGCTCGATCCGGCAGTGGTCGGTGCCGCGCACGATCGCAGCGGTGGGCGAACTGTCACTGGCGGGCGAGATCCGCCCGGTCACGCAGGCCGCCCAGCGACGCAGCGAAGCCGCACGGCTGGGCTACCGGCGGGTGGTGGATGAACGGGCGAAGACGCTGCGGGACGCCCTCAGCGACGTGCGCTCGCAGAAAGGCGAAGGGCGGCGCCCGGCACAGATCTCCGCTCCGTCGCGCGAGCGCGCGGAGCTCGACGTCCCGCCGTTCTGATCCCTCAGATCTCGAGAGCGGCCAGCAGGTCGCCCGGAGCCGCCTGCATGGGGTGCGGGCCGGCGATGTCCAGGAACACCGTCGTGATCGTGTCGCGGTGCGTGGTCAGGAACGACTTCAGCCACAACGGAGAGTAGATCCCGACGCCCGGCGGCAGGTTGGCCGGCTTGTTCTTCGCATCACTGAACAGCAGCAGTGCGAGCTCTCCGGTGTTCGCGTCGCGGTAGGTCCACACCTCGCCGCCATCGAGCGGATTGTCGCGGGGGCCGGGCTTGACGAGCGGGACGATCGTGTTGCCATTGCGCAGCGCGAGTGCGACTGCTGCCATGTCCTGCTTCTCGAGAGCCTGAGCCAGCGCCTCGACGCGGAAATCCTGGGGTGCGGGGCGCTTCGCGCCCGCCCTCTTCTTAGCCATGTCTCCAGCTTAAAGAGTGGGGCCCTCTCGAATCGTCCAGTGGGGACTGGAGAATACGAAAGGGCCCTCGAGGTTCTCACGCGGTGAGTGTCGAAGCGCTGGGGACGCTTGATTCGACACCACTGGGGATGGCTTCACCGCAATATCCGGAGAACTCTTTCCATGGTATCCCAAAATACTGGTTTGTGACACCTGAAACCGTCTCCGAACAGGTTCAGCGCAGGATGATCTGTCGTGAGCCGACGCTGTCGAAGCCGCCGATCGACACCGCCACATGGTACGAAGCCCCGCCGCCCGGTGCGCGTGCGCGATGCTTCTCCCCACAGGTCTCCACCGAGGAGCGGGTTCGGTCCCACACGACGGGGGTCGCGCTGGTCACCGACGCACCCGCTTTGAGGGTGACGATCATGTCGCTCGGGTCGGTCTGGCAGTCGGTGGAGCGCCACCACACGTCGCCGCCGCTGGTCACCGTGTACTTCTGGGTGGAGGAACCGACGTTGAGGGTGCAGTCCACGGCGCTCTTGCTGGTGAGGCGGATGGAGAGCTGCGGCAGCTTGCCGGCAGCGTAGGTCTCGGCATCCGTCACTGCCGTGACGTCGACGTCGGCCTGCTCGCAGGCGACGATCGCGGGCGTCCCGGACGGATCAGGGCTCGGTGTGTCCGTGGGTGCTGTGCTCGTCGTTCCCGGCGTCGGGGTCGCGGAATCAGCGACGGCGGGTGGGGTCGTAGCGACGGGCGGCGCGGATGCCGTCGACTTCCACGGCTGCGCGATCGCCAGCCAGGCGCCGCCCGCGACCACGGCGATCAGCAGGGCGATGATGAAGACGACGAGCAGTCTCCGTCGGCGATACACGGCGGCGGACTGACGAGGCATGACTCCAGGCTAATTCAGGTGCTTGATCATCCTGGTGTTGCCGAGCGTGTTCGGCTTGACGTGCGCCAGATCCAGGAACTCCTCGACGCCGGCGTCACCGCTGCGCAGCAGTTGCGAATACACGTCGGCATCGACGATGTGCTCACCGATCGGCTCGAATCCGCGGCGGATGAAGAAGGCGGTCTCGAAGGTGAGGCAGAACAGGCGCGTGAGGCCGAGCTGTGCGGCGCGCACCTCCAGCCCTTCGACGAGGGCCCGGCCGACGCCGTGGTGCAGGTGATCCTCGCGGACGAGCAGCGTGCGCACCTCGCCGAGGTCTTCCCACATGACGTGCAGGGCTCCGCATCCGATCAGTTCACCGTCCACTTCGGCGACGACGAACTCCTGAACCGCGCCGTACAGCACGGCGAGATCCTTGCCGAGCAGGATGCGGCGATCGACCAGCGGCTCAAGAAGTCTGTGGATGCCGGTGATGTCGGCGGTGCGCGCCGGTCGGATGATGTACTCGCTCACATCGTCCAGCCTAGAACGCTCACCCGCGCTTGCCGGGAATGAAGAAGAGGCGGATGCCGCAGCATCCGCCCCCTCGTTCGCCGTTGTCAGATCAGCTGGCCGCGAGATCCGGCGTGGCCGAGATGCCGCCGCCGGTGTTCACACCGACGGACACCTTCTCGCCGCGCGGGGCGTGCTCGAAGTCGAACTTGCCGTCGACGACGTCGACCTTCACGTGATCGCCGGCGTCGAGCTGACCGTGCAGGATGCGCTCGGAGAGCTGATCCTCGATCTCGCGCTGCATGGCGCGGCGCAGCGGACGGGCGCCGAGCGTCGGATCGAAGCCGATGTCGATGAGCTTGTCCTTCGCGGCATCCGACAGCTCGATCGTCATGTCACGGTCGAGCAGGCGGTCGCCCAGCTGCTTGGTGAACAGGCCCACGATCTGGCGGAGCTCGCTCTTGTCCAGCTGCGGGAACACGATGATGTCATCGAGACGGTTCAGGAACTCGGGCTTGAAGTGGCGCTTGAGCTCCTCGTCGACCTTGCCCTTCATCCGCTCGTAGGTGGTCTGCGAGTTGCCCTCCACCTGGAAGCCGACCGGGCCACCGGCGATCGCCGACGAACCGAGGTTCGTCGTCATGATGATCACGGTGTTCTTGAAGTCGACGATGCGTCCCTGACCATCGGTCAGACGACCCTCTTCGAGGATCTGCAGCAGCGAGTTGAAGATGTCGGGGTGCGCCTTCTCGATCTCATCGAACAGCACCACCGAGAACGGCTTGCGCCGCACCTTCTCGGTCAGCTGGCCACCCTCTTCGAAGCCGACGAATCCGGGAGGTGCACCGAACAGTCGCGAGACCGTGTGCTTCTCGCCGAACTCGGACATGTCGAGGGAGATGAGGGCTGCCTCGTCGTCGAACAGGAACTCGGCGAGCGCCTTGGCCAGCTCGGTCTTTCCGACGCCGGTCGGGCCGGCGAAGATGAACGAGCCCGACGGGCGCTTCGGGTCCTTCAGACCCGCACGCTGGCGACGGATCGTGCGGGAGAGCGCCGCGATGGCCTCCTCCTGCCCGATGACGCGCTGGTGCAGCGCCTTCTCCATGAACACGAGGCGGCTGGACTCCTCCTCGGTGAGCTTGAAGACCGGGATGCCGGTGGCCTGTGCGAGCACCTCGGCGATCAGACCCTCGTCGACGACTGCCGGGCCCGAGACATCACCCGCACGCCACTTCTTCTCCAGGCGCAGCCGCTCACCGAGCAACTCCTTCTCCTGATCGCGCAGCGATGCGGCCTTCTCGAAGTCCTGCTCCTCGGAGGCTGCTTCCTTGTCCTCGCGGACCTTCGCGATCTTCTCGTCGAACTCGCGCAGCTCCGGCGGGGAGGACAGGATGCTCAGGCGCAGACGCGCGCCGGCCTCATCGATCAGGTCGATTGCCTTGTCGGGCAGGAAGCGGTCGGACACGTACCGGTCGGCGAGGTTCGCCGCGGCCACGAGCGCGCCGTCGGTGATCTGCACCTTGTGGTGCGCCTCGTACCGGTCGCGCAGACCCTTGAGGATGTTGATCGTGTGCGGCAGCGTCGGCTCGTTCACCTGAACGGGCTGGAAGCGGCGCTCGAGAGCGGCATCCTTCTCGAAGTACTTGCGGTACTCGTCGAGGGTCGTCGCACCGATCGTCTGCAGCTCGCCTCGGGCGAGCAGCGGCTTCAGGATGCTGGCCGCGTCGATCGCGCCTTCAGCGGCACCTGCACCCACCAGGGTGTGGATCTCGTCGATGAAGACGATGATGTCGCCGCGGGTGCGGATCTCCTTGGTGACCTTCTTCAGGCGCTCCTCGAAGTCACCGCGGTAGCGGGAACCGGCGATGAGCGAGCCGAGGTCGAGCGAGTAGAGCTGCTTGTCCTTGAGCGTCTCGGGCACGTCGCCCTTGACGATCGCCTGGGCGAGGCCCTCGACGACGGCGGTCTTGCCGACGCCGGGCTCACCGATCAGGACCGGGTTGTTCTTGGAGCGGCGGGACAGGATCTGCATGACCCGCTCCGCCTCCTTCTCGCGGCCGATGACGGGGTCGAGCTTGCCGTCGCGGGCCGCCTGCGTGAGGTTGCGACCGAACTGGTCGAGCACCTGCGAGCCGCCCTGCGCGGACGCCGGGCCCTCGTTCGCCTGCGCGCCGACCGACGCGGTCTCGCGACCGGGGGCGCCGGAGAGCAGCTGAATGACCTGCTGGCGCACCTTGTTCAGGTCGGCGCCGAGCTTGACGAGCACCTGCGCGGCGACGCCCTCACCCTCGCGGATGAGGCCGAGCAGGATGTGCTCCGTGCCGATGTAGTTGTGGCCGAGCTGCAGCGCCTCGCGCAGGCTCAGCTCGAGCACCTTCTTGGCGCGCGGGGTGAAGGGGATGTGCCCGGTCGGCTGCTGCTGACCCTGGCCGATGATGTCCTGCACCTGCTCGCGCACGGCGTCGAGCGAGATGCCCAGGCTCTCGAGGGCCTTGGCTGCGACACCCTCGCCCTCGTGGATGAGGCCGAGCAGGATGTGCTCGGTGCCGATGTAGTTGTGGTTGAGCATCTTCGCCTCTTCTTGGGCGAGGACGACCACTCGACGGGCTCGGTCCGTGAATCTCTCGAACATGCTGTGTCTTCCTTTCGCGCGGGGCGAAGCGGCAGTGGTGCCGTGTACATCGAGAGTAACTACCGGCGAGGGCCGGATCGGCCGTGTTCGCCGTCGGCATACCTCCCTCCCCGGTCATTGAGCGAGCACAGCGAGACGAAATGCGGGTTCCGTTCGCGTTGCTTGTCGAGGGGTCCGGGCTCCGGGATGCCGCTTCGCTCGCAGAGCGGGTTCCCTCCCGCTTCGCGGGCCCCTCCCGATGCTCGCTCACGCGGCATCCCGGAGCCCTCCCCACCCCAAGAGGAACGGTTGACACACATATCGACAGTCGTTATGTTAACGAAAAGCGATAACAACGATTATCGATACGGAGGGGTGGTCATGAAGGCTCAGGAGCGCGCGATCAGCAAGGGCGACGCCGGCGCGATGGCGCTGTTCGTGGCCGCAGGTGTCGTGATCGCGGGGTGGACGATCTGGCACGCGGTCACGCGGATCATCGAACTTGCGGTCGGGCGCGACGTGCGCGTGGCGGTGGAGTTCATCGACGCCCCGGCTCAGGCGCAGCTGCCGAGCGGCTCCTTGCCTGTGCAGCTGGACACGGCATCCGTCACCGTGGACGCACTCGGAACGATGGGAGCCGTCCCCGGCATCATCGGGCAGGTGGCTTTCGCGCTGACGATCACCGGCGTCGTGGCCTGTCTGATCCTGCTGAGCCGCAACCTGCTGCGCGGACGCGTCTTCGGCAAGGTCAACACCCGCATCGTGATGACCGGCGGGATGATCGGGCTGGTCGGCGCGGCAGCATCCCGCTTCTTCGACAACATGCTCGCGAACGCTGCAATGGCACAGTTGACGGACGGTCCGACAGACACGGCGGTGATGTCGATCGAGCCGTTCACGTTCATCCTCGCCGCGTTCGCGTTGTCCGTGATCGGCACCGTGTTCGTCGTCGGCGCGCGCCTGCAGCGCGAAACGGAAGGACTGGTCTGATGCAACTGACCTCGAACGATCTCGCTTCCGGGTTGTCGACGCTTGCACTGTGGCTTGCGATCGCCGGGCTCGTCGTAGGCTTCTCGATCTGGCGCGCCCGCAGGCACGGCAGCAGGACTCTTGCGCTTGATGTGACGCGGAACGCGTCTCTCGCCTATATCGGCCTGGCTGCCTTCGGGGCCGTGATGAGCGCGTTCAGTCAGCTCGCGTCAGGCTCTGTCGCGCTCGACGACGACGTGCGCCAGCGGATCACCGAACAGCAGGACTGGCTGCTGAGCCCTGCATGCGATGCAGACGGCGCCTACCCTGTCGATCCGGAGCCCGTCGGGGGCCCTGAACCGATGATCTACTGTCAGGGGTGGATCGACAACATCCCGCTCGGTCCGCGGCTGGTGATCTACCTGGGGACGCTGCTCGGTCTGGCCGCTTCGGCTGCGATCGCGTGGGCGATCCACACAGCCACGAGAAGGGCAGGAATGCGGGAGCCCTTCCACCCGACCGTGTTCCGGACATTCGGGGTCACATCGATCGCCGTTATGGCAGGCGGGGCGCTGAGTGGAATCGCAACGTCAGTGGGGATGACGCTCGCGGCCCGATCACTGGAGTGGTCCGATGACGTCCAGATACCATTCATGCTCAGCATCCCTGTCTGGCCGTTCGCGGTTGCTGTCGGACTCTTCGCCCTGTCGGCGATCTTCCGATACGGCGCTGTGCTGCAGCGGGAGACGGAGGGGTTGGTATGAGTCCTGCAGAATCGGACGACGAGCTCACCGGCATCCACTGCCGGCTGGACGAGCTGCTCGCCGAGCGCGGGATGACTCTGACCGAGCTGAGCGGGCGCGTGGGAGTGAGCATCGTGAACCTCTCTGTACTGAAGAACGACCGCGCGCGGGCGATCCGGTATTCGACGCTGCGCGCGATCTGCGAGGCGCTCGAGTGCGAGGTCGGCGACCTGTTGGTGCTGAGCTGATGGGCGCCCCCAGCGGCTTCGAATATGCCGAGCGCGCCGACGGCAGCGTCGTCATCTCCCATCACGACCGCAAGGTGACGGTGCTGCGGGGTGCGCGTGCCGCGGAGTTCCTGTCGGATGCCGAGGTCGACCCGCAGGGTGCGATGGCGCGCTGGACCGGCAATTACAAGCGCGGCAACGAGCGCGCAGCGAAACAGCATCCACGCAATCGGGGCTGAGTTGCCCGATCTCAGGCCGCGGGTCTGAACCGCTTGGGTGGCGGGTCGATCCCTCCGAAGGCGTAGGTGAGAACCGCCCGGTCGCGCAGGGCAGACCTCTCCCCCGAAGGGTGATGGAGCACGAAGTCTTCGTCTCGATCGCGGGTGATTCGCCAGCCGCCGTGATGCAGTTCCATGTGATGAAAGCGGCAGAGCAGGATGCCGCGGTCGACGTCCGTCCGGCCCTGATCCCGGTGCCATTCATCAACGTGATGCGCCTCGCAATACGACGCCGGACGGTCGCAGCCCTTCCAACGGCATCCGCCGTCTCGGATCGCGAGAGCGATGCGCTGCCTCGGGGTGAACAATCGCTGTTCCCGCCCGACATCGAGGGGCTTGCAGGAGTCGACGAGGACCGGCACGAAGCCGCTGTCGCAGAGGTGCTGCTCGGCGACGGCACCCGGCACCGAGACCAGGTGGTCTTCGCTGTGCGCGGTCGGGGCACGGCGGCCGTCGACATCCACCACCTGAACCAGGCGCACCCCCGCCTGCCGCGTGCCGAACACACTCTCGGCATCTGTCAGGGCGCCCGCCCGCAGCACATCCATGATCAGGTCGTAGGCGAGCTGGTCATTCGTGCGCGGGTCGTCGGCGAGCGATGCCGCCTGGGCAATCTCCTCGGAATCCACGAACCGCGGACCACCTCGCCGTGGGCGCAGCGCGGCGGCGAGCACGGTCTCGAGGAACAGGTCGCCTTCGTCGTCGAGAACAATGCTCGCGCGCTTCTGCCCGTCCTGCCCGAGGTAGGTGCGGAACGACCGCTTCTCGAAACGCTCCAGGAACCGCGCTTCCGCACCCTCCGGGTCGAGCAGGTCGCGGATCGTGCGCGCCTGCTGCCACAGCTCCTCGACCGTGCGGTCGGACGCCTCATCGATCAGGTGCTCCGCCGCTCGAGCCCACGCGTCGCGCAACTCCTCCTCCGCCTGCGCGCGGGCGTCAGCATCCATGGCATCCGCGCCGATCTCCGGAAGCTCTCCCAGCCCGCGCCGGATCGCGTCGAACTGGGCCGAAGTGAGTCGGTCATCGCGCAGCGCGTCGCGAAGCGGCTGGTACCAGGGCGCAGCAGTCGGGCGCTCTTCGCGCTTCGGATCGCCGTCGTAGGCATCCGACTCGGCGTCATCGATGAGCGCCTCACCCACGCGCACCTTGCGATTCGCATCCGCCTTGGTCGACCCCGTGACGTCCTGGATCAGCGCCGACGCGGACCGATGCCCACGCGACGCCGACAGCCCCGAGTGCCCCTGGTCGCGCCTTGAGCGCACAGCGATCACACCCGCCGCCGCCACCTGGATCTGCTCGACCTGCCGTGAAAGCGCCGCGGTCTCTTCGAGCACCTTCACGACGTCGGCATCCGTCATCAGCATCATCGACGCCTGCGCGAGATCAGCGTCACCTCTGTCGCCGAGCTGCCCACACAGGGTGGGGATCAGCGCCGCGACGTCGGTGAAAGTTGCCATACTCAATCATCGAACAGGCCACCGACATTGGGTGCAGATATCTGCCGAGCCGGGTATGCTGATCTGCATGCGCACCACACTGAACCTGTCCGACGTGCTCGCGCGCGCGGCGAAGTCGCGTGCAGCCGCCGAGGGACGCACGTTCACCAGTTACCTCGAAGAGGCGCTGCGCGAACATCTGGCTCGTGAGGTTCCCGATGATGCGCCCACACCACTTCCGACATATGTGCCGAAGAACCCCGGCAGCCTGATCGACCTGGATGATCGGGATGCCGTGTGGGACGCGCTGGACAAGAGCGCATGACCCTCTTCGTTCCCGACGTGAACGTGCTGATCTACGCGTTCCGCGCGGACTCGACCGACCATGAGGTGCATGCGCAGTGGCTCAACACCGCACTGCTGACCGAGCGCGTCGGCCTCGCCGACATGATCCTCAGCGGCTTCGTGCGCATCGTGACGCATCCGCGTATCTTCACCGAGCCGACTCCGACATCTCTCGCTGTCGCGTTCACACGCCACCTCGTCGACTCGCCCCGGTCCGAGTGGCTGCGGCAGGGCTCGGCGGCGTGGGAGTCGTTCGAGAACCTGGCAGGAACGGATGCCGGGGTTCGCGGCAATCTCGTTCCGGATGCTCACATCGCGGCGCTCTGCGTGACGAACGGCGCAACGCTGGCCACGCGAGATCGAGGTTTCGCACGGTTCCCGGGATTGAAGCGCGTCGAGCCGGGTACGGACGTGGCGAGGCGTTGAACATCGCATCCCGCTGCTGAAGCCTGCGAGAGAGTCAAGCGGATCGTCCGTATCCGGGCGTGAGCCGGGATCCGAGGCGAGGGGTCTGCTCACCGTCGCTCCGCGCCTGTAACGTATGTTTCATGGACGAGGGAGTACCCGCGATGACGCAGGCCGGTTCGGCATCCGAGCTGCCACTGGACGCGCTGGTGCGCGGCTCCCTCGATTCCCTCAGCTCCGGCGAGCGGAAGGTCGGCCGGGCGCTTCTCGCGAACTACCCGATCGCGGGTCTCGGGACGGTCGCGGAGCTCGCGCAGCGTGCGAGTGTCAGCCCGCCGACCGTGGTGCGCTTCGCGAACCGACTCGGCTTCAGCGGCTACCCCGAGTTCCAGAAGCGCCTCGTCCGAGAGGTGCAGGAGCGCCTGGGCTCACCGCTCGAGCAGTACGGGCGCGCTGACCTGCACTCCGGGGACGACGGCCTGCCCCGCGCATCCCAGATGTTCGCGGCCAGCATCGCGGCGACCATCGACGACCTCCCGCAGAGCGAGTTCGACCGCGCCGTCGCGCTGCTCTCCGATCCGCACCGCAGGGTGCGCCTGATCGGGGGACGGTTCAGCAGGCTCCTCGCCGAGTACCTCGGCGCGCACCTGATCCTGCTCCGACCCGACGTGCAGGTGATCGAGGCGGACGAGTTCAGCCGGATCGCGGCCGTCTCGGACACCCGACGCGGCGATCTTCTCGTGGTGTTCGACTACCGACGCTACGACCCTCAGATCGTGCGTTTCTCGCGCCGTGTCGCTGAGCGGGGCGGCGAACTCGTGCTGTTCACCGACCGCTGGCTGTCCCCGGCTGCAGAGGTCGCGGGCACGGTGCTCCCCGCGAACGTGGAGGCGCCGTCGCCGTTCGACTCGCTCGTGCCCGCGATGGCGATCGTCGAGACGGTGATCGCCGGGATCACCGAGGTGCTCGGCGAGATCGGCAGGCAGCGGCTCGAAGGGATCGAGGCGCTGCGCGCTGCTCCCCCGGCACCGGCCGGCTGAGCCCTCGCGCTACCAGCCCTGGAACGGGGCGATCTCCTCGTCGGACACCGCCCCCAGAGCCGCATCGTCGATCGCGCTCATCAGGATGCCGGCAGCGCGCTCCACCGATTCGGCGGAGATCATCAGCGGGGGCGTGAGCTCGAGCACGTTCCCCCGCACCGGGTAGGCGACGGCGCCCAGCTGCCATGCCCGGTAGGCGGCCTTGGCGGTGAGCCCGGGGTCGGCATCCGGGGATCCCGCTCCGGTGACCAGCTCGATACCGAGCGACAGGCCGCGCCCCCGCACGTCGCCGATGCGCGAGGCTCCCGGCCCATCTCCGCCCGCGTATGAAGCCAGCAGGCTGCGCAGCTGCTCACCGCGGGCTCGTGCGTTCGCGGTGGTCTCCCCCGCGCGCACGATCTTCAGCACCGCGAGGCCCGCCGCGCACGAGATCGGATTGCCCGTGGTGGTCATGAGTGCCGAAGCGACCGGGGCGTCCAGCACCTGCGCCGGCCCGACCGCCGCGGAGAGCGGCAGACCGCCGCCCAGCGCCTTGCCGAGAGTGACGACGTCGGGCACCGCGCCGTCGTGCTCGAACCCGTGCGTGCGGCCCGTGCGGCCGAGGCCGACCTTCACCTCGTCGACGATGAGGTACACGCCGTGCCTGTCGCACAGCTCGCGCAGCCCGGTGAGGAAACCGATCGGAGGGACGATCACCCCGCCGTCCGACTGCAAGGGCTCAACGATCACGGCCGCGGTGCCGCCCTGCGCCAGTTCGACCTCCGCCCGTCCGAGCACGTCCGCGACGACCGTGGCGGCATCCCCGGTGTGCGGCCGGTACGGATCGGGATAGGGCAGGAAGACCACACCAGGATCGGCGGGCACCCCGGCGCCGACGTGCACGCCGGAGACGCCCTGCGCGGCCCCGAGCCCGCCGTGATAGCCGTTCTCGAAGGCGAGGATCCGGGGTCGGCCGGTGGCGTGGCGGCATCCGCGGATCGCCACCTCATTGGCATCCGTTCCGGCGTGGCCGAGGTAGACGCGACGGTCGCCGTCGGCGAGCCGACTCGGGACGAGCGCCAGCAGCTCCTCCGCGAGCTGCACGGCATCGGGGTGCGTGCCGGAGAGGATCGAGGCGCCCGGCGCCGTCGTCGCGGCGCGGGCGATGGCCGCCGCGATCGTCGGCTCGCCGTGGCCGAAGCCGGATGCCGTCCAGCTGGCGCTCAGGTCGATCAGCTGCCGGCCACCCGGCTCGGTGAGCATCTCCCCGAGGCCGGACTCGGCGGCCAGGGGGAAGAAGCGCAGCTTCTCGACACCGGCGATCGCGTGCTCGTCGCGGGCGATCAGTCGTCGGGCATCCATCATCTCGTCCGACCTCCTAGGACACCGGGCTGATGGCATCCGCGCGGTGATGCTCGATCCCGAGCACCCGCTCCGCTGCGGCGAGATAGCCCGCCATCAGCGCGCGCGCGGCGAGTCCGACGGCGTCGTCGCCGGGCAGGAACTGCGGATGGTGCAGGGCGGGCTGCGGATGCCGATCTGCAGTCTCCACGCCGACGAACAGCATCACCGAGGGGACCGCATCGCAGAAGTACGAGAAGTCGTCTGCGCCGAGCGAGCGCATCGGCTCCGCGCCGTCGACGCCCAGTCGCCCGAGCCAGTCGTCGGTGCCGGCGGCGAGCTCCGGATCGTTGATGAGCGCAGGCTCTCCCTCGACGAGCACGGCCGTCGCCGTGGTGCCGTACGCCTCGGCCGTGTGCTCGGCCATCAGCCGGACGGCGTCGAACAGCGCGACCCGGTCAGCCGGGTCGGTCGTGCGCATCGTCGCACGGATGCGGGCCTGCGCGGGCAGGACGTTCGCGGCGCCCTCGCCCGCCGTGAGCGTGCCGACGCTGATGAGGGCCGGCCGCAGCGGGCTGACCGTGCGCCGCACCACCTCGGGGATGCCGATGGCGATCTGCGCCACCGCGGCGACCGTGTCGCTCGCGGAGTGCGGGTAGGCGCCGTGACCGCCGCGCCCCTCGACGCGGATGTCGATCTCGTCGGCCGCCGCGTTGATGAAGCCGCCTCCTGCGGCGACCGCACCCGTGCGAACACCCGGATGCACATGCGCGCCGATGACGTGCGCGACGTCGAAGCGCTCGATCACGCGGGCCTCGATCGCCTCCAGCGCACCGGACGGGTAGCTCTCCTCGCGGGGCTGCAGCAGTCCGACCAGCCCCAGGGGGAGTTCGAGGTGCCGGGCGGCGCGCAGCAGCGCCACGACCGCGGCCTGGTGCACGTCGTGTCCGCAGGCGTGCATGACGCCGTTGCGCGACGCGAACGGGGCATCGGTGAGTTCGGTCACCGGCAGGGCGTCGAGTTCGGCCCGCACCGCGACGGACGGGCCGTCCTGGGGCCCGATTCGGCCCACGGCACCGGTGTCGGCGATGGCCTCGAAGCTGACGTGGTCCGCCAGGGCGGCGATGAGGATGTCGCGCGCAGGACCCTCCTCACCCGATGCGCACGGCGCGGCGTGCAGCTGCCGGCGCAGCACGGTGGCCGCGGGGAGCTGCTCGTCCAGCGCTGCGCTCCAGCGGGTGGCGAGCTCGGCGAGCCGGGTGACCGTGGGGCTCATCGGGAATCGCTCCGGTCGTCGAAGTCATCGGGATCGTCGACCGCGTCGTGCGCGTCGAGGTCGCCGAGGCGGTAGGCGCGGCGGGCGTTGCGCCAGGCGACGAGCTCGGTCACGCGGGCGCGCTCGTGCTCGGGCCAGTCGTCGCGCTCCGCGAACACGTCGAGCGCGCGAGCCAGGCCGCGGCGGAAGAGCAGTGCGCCCAGGTGATAGAGCTCGGCCGCGCCCCAGGCATCCGATGAGAAGAGGATCTTGTGGAACGGCGCGAGCTCGAACGACTCGGCGATGATCTCGTCGGAGCGGGAGCCGGTGTAGTTGATCGCGAGGCCCACGTCGAAGTAGACGTGCGGGAACACCTGTGCGAGGTAGCCGGCCTCGCGGTGGAACGGGTAGCAGTGCAGCAGCATCACCCGGGCGCCGCTGGGGCGGGTGAGCCGCAGGAACTCGGTCAGCAGCAGCGGGCTGCAGCGGTGCAGATCGACATCGGAGTCGCCGTAACCGATGTGGAACTGGATGGCGCATTCGCGATCGACGGCCTCCCACAGCAGGTGGCGGATGATCACCGGGTCGTCGAGGCGCGCGGCATCCGCTCCCCCGGCGATCCAGCGTGCGACGGCGGCGTCGACGTCATCGGTCGCGGGTCTGGCCGGGTCGAAGTCGAGTCCGATCCGATAGGCCGCGATCGACTTGACGCCGATCGCGTGCTGCAGACGCTCATCGAGCAGGGTCGCGAAGGCCTCGCGGAATCCGGATGCCGGGCATCCGTCGCTCACGAGCTCTTCGGCCAGCCTCTCCAGGCGCACGACCTCGAGGACGCGCGCCTGCGCGGCATCCGCCATCTGCGCGGGATCCAGGATCTCGTCGGCCTTGTGCCCGGTCTCGATCACGTAGTCGCTGATGCCGGTGGCGCGCAGCAGGCGTCGGCTGACCTCGATCCCGCCGAGTTCACGCCGCCGCTGCAGGTATTCCTCGGCCGACGCGAAGGGCGCAAGGCCCAGCACCGGCGCGCAGTGTCGGCGGATCGCGAAGCCGACCTGGGAGTCGAAATGCGTCGTCCCCGCAGGGGCATCCCAGTCGGACTCGGTGATGAGGGCCTCGAAGGCACCGCGATCCAGGTCGCCCGTGGTGACTCCATGGCAGTGGTGGTCCAGGAGCGGCACGGTCGCGGGCGTCACGGCCGGCTCAGTAGACACGCGCATACACCTCGCACTGCTCGGCGAGCGAGCGGGCCTGCACCGAGGCGAACTCGTCTTTCTTGATCGCCTCGAAAGTGGCCAGGAACGCCGGCGAGAACCAGCTGGTGACGATCTCGTCCTGCCGCAGCATCTCGAGCGCCTGCTCCAGATCGCGCGGCAGCTTGGCGAGGTGCGCGTGACGGTCTTCCAGGTCGAGCTCGCCCTCGACGATCTCGGGAGTCTGCAGGCCCTCGCGCATGCCCTGCATGCCCGCGCGGAGGATCATGCCCAGCAGGATCCACGGGTTCGCTCCGATGTCGCCGCCGCGGAACTCGAAGTGCAGCTGACGGCTGGGATCGCGGCCGTCGATCTCGTTCGTCGGGCAGATGCGCAGCAGCGCCTCCCGGTTCTGGAGTCCGAGGAACGAGCGGGCGGTCGACCAGTTGTGCGGGGCGAGGCGCAGGTAGCTGGTCGCGAGCGGGGCGAACAGCGCGGCCATCGCCGGGCCGTGCCGCACGATCCCCGCGGCGAATCCACCCGCGAGGTCGGACACACGGCCCGGACGCGACGGGTCGAACACGAGAGTGTTGCCGTCGACGTCGTCGAGACCGAAGTGCACGTGCACGCCGTTGCCGGTCTCGCCGGGCGAGATGACAGGGGCGAAGGATGCCTCGCGGCCGTGGGCCTCGAAGAGGTCGTAGACGATGTCGCGCACGAGGATCGCGCGATCGGCTGCGGCGAGCGGGTCGGTCGGGGCGACCGTGATCTCGTACTGGTGGCGGCCGTACTCGGGCAGCCACGTCTCGGGCTCGAGGCCGGCGCGGTGCAGCACCGCCATCAGCTCCGAGCCGATCGGCTCGGCTCGGCGGAACGCCTGCAGCGAGAACGGATGGTGGTCGCCCTTGGCGCTGACGTCGACGAACTCGTGCTCGAAGGAGCAGCGGGCGGTGATGCCGAACTCGTCGCGCAGCTGCTGCACGGCATCCCGCAGGAAGGTGCGCGGGCAGCTCTCCCACGGTGAGCCGTCGGTGTTGACGAGGTCGCCGTAGACGACGTTCAGGGGCGGGCGGCCGGGGATGCCGTCGATGCGGGCGAGCGAGCTCAGGTCGGGCTTGAGGCGCAGGTCGCCGGTGGAGCCGTAGGGGATGTCGTCGACGATGTGCCCGAGCGAGCCGATGCCGAGGTTCGCGGGGACCCAGCCGAGGGAGGTGTCCTCGTCGAAGTCGGCGAGACGCATGGAGCGACCCTTGGTGCGGGCGGCGATATCGGTGGTGGCGACGAAGATCAGTTCGTCGGGTCCGGCTTCGTTGTTCTTGTCCATGATCAGTCCAGATCCTCCGTGCTCAGTCGTGCGCCGATCCGGTTGGACAGCGAGGGGCGGGCCAGCACGATGACCAGGCCGATGAGGCACCAGGCGCCCGAGATCCACGGGAACCAGGTGTACGGCGCGACCTGGCCTGCGATCTGGATGAAGTAGACGTAGGCGAGGAACGCCAGGCCGAGCACGGGGATGACGATCTCCCACTTCGGGATCTTCGAGCCGCGCGAGAAGGAGTGTGCTTGATCACGCCGACCGACGTCATGCCGTATGCCACGACCATGCAGAGGGTCGCGATCGTCGCGAACCAGTAGTAGACATCGACGGCGCCGGCGCCGAACAGGCCGAAGCCGACCGCGAAGACGACGGTGAGCAGGACCACGAAGATCGTGCTGCGCACCGGGACGCCGGTCTTGGCGCTGGTGGAGGCGAACGACTTCGGTCCGAATCCGTCGCGGGCGAGGGCGAACAGCAGCCGCGATGCCGCGGCGCTGGAGCTCAGCAGCGAGGCGAAGGCGACGAGGAACGCGAAGATCGCGATGAGCACCGAGAACCACTGGCCGACGTAGGTGGATGCGAGTGTGGTGAGCGTGGAGGACGAGCCGGCGAAGGCCGCGACGCCCTTCTCGTCGGTGCCGAAGCCGATGGTCTGCGCGAACATGACCAGCGTGTAGATGACTCCGGCGACGAGGACGGCCAGCAGCAGGGCGCGGGGCACGACGCGCTTGGGGTTGTGGGTCTCCTCACCGAGGGACGTGCCTGACTCGAAGCCCGCCCAGGAGAGGAATCCGAAGACGGCTGCGGTCATGACCGCGCTGATCGGCGCGTCGCCCGGCATGAGCACTGAGAAGTCGACTCCCGTCGAGACGGGGGCGTCACCGGATGCCACGCGGACGATGATCACGATCGAGAGCACCACCATGGCGGCGATGCCGACGAAGCCGATGCCGAGAAGCGTGCGTGCGGTGACGGTGGACTCGCGGACGTTGAGGATCAGCACGAAAACCGCGACCACCACGGGGACGATCACCCAGGTCCAGCTCGGCAGGGTGACGCCGAGCTGCTCCATCATCGCCTCGAAGAAGACGCCGCAGGCGCCGGCGATGCAGACGGCGAAGAAGATGTACGTGCCCAGCAGGGCGAAGCCGCCGAAGAATCCGGCGCGCGGCCCGAGTGTGGATCCGGCGAGCGCGTAGACCGAACCGGCGTGGGTGATGTAGCGGGTGAGCCGGATGAAGGCGTAGGCGACGAGCATCGTGCCGAGGAACGACACCAGGAAGGTGAAGGGGACGGCCGGACCCACGAGACCCGCCACGCCGATACCGTTGAGCGACATCGCCATCACCGGCCCCATGAAACCGACGGAGATGGCGACGACCTCCCAGAGGCGGAGGGTCTTGCGCGGGGCGATGCCCGCTGTCGGTTCCGTGGATTCGGCTCCGTGCGGGGCCCTCGTCGTCGAAGTCATTCCTGGCCTTCCATCTGATGTCTGCGTTGACACCGGGACATGAACCGATCGGGTATCGGCTCGTTCGATGATGAAACAGATGTTACATGGATGGGTGGAATACGTCGAGATGTTTCAATACATTCAGTCGCAGCACGGGTTCCGAATCCATGCATCACGTGTCGTGGCGTATCCTGTTTACATGCAAACAACGGTCCGGGGGGCGGCATACACGACGCCGATCTACTCGCTGACGGAAGCTGCACAGATCATTCGTGCGCCTGCGACGTCGTTTGCGCGCTGGGCTCACGGGCACCGATTCCCTCAGCGACGCGACGGAGAGTACGGCTGGAGCGAACCGATCCTCTCCGGCGTGCGAGGCGGCCGTGGCTATACAGTCCCGTTCGACGCGTTGGCCGAGGGATACATCGTCGAGTCGTTCCGGCGGGCCGGCCTTCCGATGGCGCGGATTCGGCCCGCTGTCCAAATCCTTCGCGACGAGATCGGTCTGGAACACGCGTTGCTCAGCGAACAACTCAAGACTGACGGCGCAGAGATCCTTCTTGAAAACGGTGACCGCGACTTGATCGTTGTGCGCAACCGGCAAGGCGTCTTCCGCGACGCGGTCGAGCAGTACCTGCAGACCATCACATACAGCGGCGGCTTGGTCGAATCTGTACGACTCCCCACGTACGAGGGCGCCGAGGTGATCGTCGATCCGCTGCGCAACTCCGGGCAGCCGACCATCGCGAAGCTGGGCGTACGCGTTGAAGACGTGGTCAGTCGCATACGCGCAGGCGAGTTGATGTCGGACGTCGCGGACGACTTCGGACTGACGGACGCCGAGATCCGCTCGCTCTGGGTGCAGGCCGCCTGACATCATGACCGCCGCCCGCTTTCTGCTTGACCGCTCACTGGGCGGGCGGTTGCTGATTGCGAGGCTTCGGGATGCAGGCTGGGACGCCCGCACACTGGCCGAGGAATTCGGCGACGCAAGAGCGCAGGCGATGTCGGATGAGGAGTGGATCGCTTCCGGGACGGCGTCAGGATTCGTTCTGCTGGCCAAGGACCACAGGATCGCATCACGCCCCCTCGAAGCGCTCGCGATCTACATGCACGATGCCCGTGCGATCGCATTCGCGAACGGCAACCTCACCGCCACGCAGATGGGTGATTTGTGCCTCGAGTTCGAGAAGCCAATCCATCGTATGGCGTCCGCTCAGCCGCCGTTCGTCATGTCCCTCGGGAAGGGCGGACTGAGGCGCAAGAATCTCAATGCGCCCTAGGCGGCCTTGGACAGCGCGACGTGCATGATCCAGTCCGCCTCTTGGGGCCTGTACGCGCGTCGCGGGACAATGGAACTACTCGTCGAGGGCCTTAACTAAGGCATCTTGGGCGTCGTTGTAGAAGATGAATGAGACCTTCGTCGCGACCTCGTCACTGACGTCCAGGAGTTGACGGCGCGCGGACACCGGCAGAAGCAGAGCGGAGGCGCCCTTCTCCATCGCATGCTCGGCGAGGGTCGCGGCATTCAGCACCGTCTCGACCCCGCCACCGAGGGACAGATTACCGACCGCGATCAGCCCACCACGCACCGACCGCTGAAGCATTGCGGAGGCAAGTGCGAGGAGAATCGGGAGCCCGAGGCCGTCGCCGGTCTTGGCAGCATCGAGGGCTCGGACCTGAGCAGTCAGGTTGTGCTCACGAGGGTCGCGGTCGCCCACGAGTTGCCTCGCCTGAGCGACGAGGTTCTGCTCGGCGACTTTGAAGCTCTCACGGAGAGTGGCAGGCGCGGCCTGGTTCAGCAGTCCCCGTGCGCCCGAGCCGGGCGTGTCAGCGGCCTCGATCCGGTAAAGCCCCGGGCCGGCATCGCCGCTGCCTTCGGAGATAGCCCAGACCTGACCTGGCGGCAGCGGGTCGATGCCAATGGAGTCGGGACTCGCCAACTCGGGGGTCGAGACGAACTGCTCGACCCCCTCGCCGAGGCGGTAGCCGAACTGCGTGTTGCGGAATTCGGCAGCACCGATACGCCGTTGCTGCTCCTTGACGCGACGACGGGACTCCAGCGCGATGCGCACCGCCCATTCGAGGTCCTCGTCGGCGATGGCGGACTCCGCGTCGGGGTACAGCAACTTGAGCAGCCCGTCGACGGTCTTGTTCACCGCCGAGAGGTCACGGCCAGACAACGCGTCGGAGTAGTTCACGCGACCTTGGATCGACGCAAGCCGCGACTGGTCCCGGAGTCGCGACCAGCACTCGGATAGGAAGTCACTCACGAGCCCGAAGTGGTGGGTGAAGTACGTGGGATTGAGCTTCGGGACATGCCAGCCGGGCAGGTAGGCGTGGATGCGGTCCATGAACGCGGTGTCGTCGCGCATCTCCGGCGGCAGGGGCGAGAGCAGGTGGCCGATGCGCTGCTGATGAGCGACATCAACGTCGAAGTTGCCGACCAACACGATCGAGCCGTCAGCACGGATGGACTCACGTCCGCGGGAGAACTCGCCCGACTCCATGTAGCCCTTCATGATGTTGACGCCGTCCTTCTGATCGAAGGAGACGCCAGAAACCTCGTCGAAGCAGACCACGTCGTACTGCGCGACGAGGCCGCGCTGCCCAGTCGCGTTGTTCACGAACATGCGGGCGACGGTCGCCTTGCCGCCTGAGATCAGATGCGCGTACGGCGATACCTGCTGGAACAGGTGCGACTTGCCCGTGCCACGCGGTCCCAGTTCCACCATGTTGAAGTTTCTCTGCACGAACGGAACCATCCGAAGCAGTAGAACGTCCTGCGCGCGGTCGCTGAGCTGCGCGGGCTCGAATCCCACCGATCGAAGCAGCAGGTGCTTCCACTGCTGGGTCGTGAACCGTGAGCGTCCTTCGGCCAGCCGCGAGAGTGAGTCACGGGTGGAGAGCTGAATGGGGCGCAGCGAGCCGATGGCGAAGGGCTTGCCGTTGTTCTCCTCCGCGATCGCAGCGTCGTAGAACAGATCAACCTCGGCGTAAAAGCCACCGGTGAGCATGCGCTCGTTGTCGCGGACGACGGCGTCGTCGATGCGCACGTCGCGGAGCCCAAGGCTCGGCAATTCGGCGACGTAGGCGTTCGACTTTGCGTCAAGTCGAGCCTTGACGAGGTCGATGAGCTTGATCGTCATGCGTTCGCGAGCGCGCGACTTGAACAACTCCTCCTCGCCTGCACGCACGGTGCGGTCGGCGAGCAGACGTCGCACAACCTGGAGGCCCTCTTCGATCTCGTCGGGATCGGTCGTGGCGCAGTAGCGTCCGATGAGGAACTCACCCACGTACGTCGGGACCGGGTAAGCACCCTTGAACTGCCGCGCGAGATCCTTGCGGACGACATAGCCTTCGAAGGCCGATGCTGCCATCTCGTCGATCTCATCGAGCGTGATCGCCTCGGTCATTCGGCGCCTCCTACCTTGGTTTGTGTTTGGGCCAGAACCCCACCGTTCGGGTCGAGAAGCACGACCCACGCGACAGCCCCAGCGGGGGCCAGTTCCTCGTCGACGAGCACTTTGGCCTCGCCCGGTTCCGTGGGCGATTTCGGACCGCCGACGACACTTGACGCGTCGGCGGGGCGGAGCCGGATCTCGGCGACGATGTCGGCCTCCGCGGGGCTGTAGTCGAGGCGGCATCGCTGTCCGGTCCACCGGACGGCCTCAACCTGGACGGGCGCAACGGCCGTATCGCCACGCGTCACCGTGACGACGGGGATCACACACTCTTGGAGGCTCAAACCACCGTGCTCGTAGAGGCGGCCCGCCTCGAACGCAGCAGCTCCCGGCGCGCTCGCCATGTCGACGGCCGGGTCCCAGGTCCATGGCAGGATCGGGAAGTCCGGGCGCGCCGCCGTGGCCTTCAACCGAGCCACACGCGGCTTGCGCGCAGCGTCCCCTTCCGTGACGTGCAACGGCAGGTTGACTTTCTGTGCTGCCTGGCCGGGCAAGAGGAACCCGTGATCGGTGACTATGACGACCTTCTTCCAACCAGCGTCTAGCAGCCCGCGAACGCGCTCTGCAACGAGGTCGAGCTGCTGTTCGACGAGGTCCGCGAGCGCGTGTCCGTGCGAATGACCGAGCGAGTCGATCGAGTTCGTCTGCGTCCACGCCTTTCCTCTCGGGTCGCCGACCTCGGCGGCGTCCCACTCAAGGAACTGAACATCCGCACTCGCGAGTGCCGAACGCAGGACGGCGCCCTTAAGGGATCGGCCCTGGTCGTCGGCGGCGTCGAAGGCGGTTCCGCCGCCCATGGTGATCGCGATGGGGGCGACCGCCGGCTGCCCGGTCGGGGTCACGCTGGGAAATGCGGCCAACCGAGTCTCTACAGCGGCGTCGAGCGGTGACAACCGCCGAGCCACGCGTGTAGCCAGGTCGAAGCGAAGCGCGTCGACGTAGACGACAGCAGTTCCCGCTCCGATGTCGAGGCCGGTTCGCCCGTGATAATTGGTCACTGCCGCCTTCTGGAAGACCCGCGCCGACTCGTCCACCCAGGGGTCGTAGAGCGCGCCAAGCGCAGTGGCCACTGCTGCCCGGTCTTGTGCGGTCTTCGCCGCCGCGATCGCTCGCAGAGCGAGGTCATCGATAACGTGCCCTTCCTCGCCATACCAGGCGACCTGAGTCTTGAGGTCTGTCGCAGGTGTGGCGGTCGTCGCGCGGTCTGCCAGTTCGGCGAGGTGGCCTACGGCCCGCGCGAGCGGTGCCTGCCCGAGGGCCGCCCAGACGTTGTCCTCCCGCCCCGCGTGTGCGGCAGCTAGGTCGTTGACCCGATCGTTCGGGTTCGGGTGAGTCGCGAGCGCACCGAGTGCAGTCCGCAAGGCTTCCTCCTGGTCGCGATTCCATGAGGGCCACGAGTCAGGATGCGGGTCGGTGTCTCCAAATAGCGGCACGACAGAGGGGCGTGCCTGATCGAGGAGGTTGGCGATGTTCGGATAGCGGGCGGGATTCTCCGCGAACCGCTGCCAAACCGCACTCCACTCGCCAGCCCGGCTTCCGACTTTGCTGGCAGCAGTGAGCGTGCCGTCCTTCTCAGGGCTGAAACCGTAGACGGACTTGCAGGAGGCGGTGAGTGCCTGCCATCGCGCGCCCTCAAGTGAGCTTCGTACGGTGACCGGATCATCCATCCATTCAAGAAGGGTGCGCACCGAGTCATCGAGCACGAGGTGGTGCAGGCGCGACGAGTCTAGACGCCCCATGCGCTTGACGTCATCGATGTCCTCGAAGAGGAACTTGTCCAGTACCTGCGTGAGGGCCGCCTTTGTCGCGGCGTCACCAGCAATGTCCAGCCCGGCACCCTGCTTTGACGAGAGGAACGAGTGCGGCGTCCACGGTGTCTGGCCGTGAGCGGATGGCCACCAGTTGGAGCGGATCGCGACCTCCGCGAGCGGCGCGAGCGAGTCGTTGAGAGCCGATGCCTCAGCCACGGAACTTCGGCTGAAGCCCGGCAAATAGATCACCCACGGGTTGCGCTCATCGCGCACGGCAAGATGAGACGGTAGTTCCGCTGACTCGGGCGAGGCAAGAACGGCTCGAAGCCAGAGCGCCGGGCCCTGCGCAGTTGCGGGGTCGTACTCGCCGAGGACGAGGATGGGCACCGCCTCCTGGAGGCTGCGGATCAGCGGCTCCCATGTGCGCTCGGGGTCGGCCCACAGAACAGTTGCTGGGGCAAAGTTCGCCCCCGCGTTGAAGGCCGCGGCATCACGAAGGGCCTTGGCGACTATGGCACGGACAAGCGTCATTCGGCTGCCTCCGCAGCTTTCCGGGCTGCACGGCGCTCATCGAGCGTTGGGTGCAGGTCGTTGTGCCGCTCGGACCCATCCGGATTTGCGCCGCGGTCCTTCCGCCAGTGCACGTTGACCTTCGTGCGAAGCACATCAGCGGTCACAAACGGACGGATGTTCAGGCGGACGCCGTCGTCGACGTCGGGCTCCCACCCAACCGGCTGCTCGGCCATCGCCTTCCATCGGACGTACATGTCGTAGGGCGGCGCTCCTTCGAGGATGAGCTTGAGCCTGCGCTGGAGATCCTCGGCTGCGGTCAGGCGCGCATCTGCACCTGCTCGCTCCGCGCGCGCCTCGTGCTTCTGCCGGTCGATCCACGATCCGAGCGATGTGAAGGTCAGCTTCTCCAGCGTCCGCCGGTCGAGCTTGTGATAGTTGACGATCGCCGAGAATCCGTCCTTCCGACCATCCCAGACATGCCAAAGGAAGGGGCGGTTGTCGAAGAGCTTCACATGCTGAGCAAAGAACTGGTCACGAAGCCAGTCCTCAAGGCGCCCGTTCTTGCCGCCAGCCTCAACCACGAGTCTTCTTTCGGTAGAGCTCGACCATTCGTTGCCGTACGCAACGGCAAGGACTTCGCGTAGCCGCGTAGCCAGCTCAGGTTCACTCGGGAGCGCCTGGAGAGACGCAATGCCATCTCGGTCCGCCAGAGCATCGAGAGAGTCCGGCACTTGCTCGGGCCAGCGGTAGCCGAGAATCCTGGCGACTCCGACATGGAGCGGGTGCGTTGATGGGGTGACCGCACCATCAAAGATCCACTGTGTGGGGTCGTCCGAACTCGGAACAGGAATTGGTCGGGCCGCTCCGGCGACCGCCTGCCAGCGTTCGCGATCGAACGCCACCTTCACGAGGGTTGCGTTCGTAACCTTCAGGGCATCGTCGACGTCCCGCACGTCCTCCGCAAACTCGGCGCTCGAGCAATAGGCCCAAATCGCGGGCAGATCCTCCTGGTTGTGAGGCATGATGACGGCAGTGTTGTTGTCGAACAGCTCGCCCGTATAGAGAGTCACCGGAAGCGCTCCCATCTGAGAAACCGCGATACCACGCTTTCCTAGTGCTGCCAGTCCCTGGATTCGCGCTTGGTCGCTGTTAGCCAGCGCTCCGCGTCCGTTCTCCCACCAGACGATGTGTTCACGTCCCCCATGCGGCACAGTTTCAGACACCGTGCTCTGTTGCAGCTCCCAGTCGGAATGTGGCATCGGACGTTCCCAAAAGCAGCGTCCGAATCGCGGGTAGTCTGCGGTGGCGATCCCCTGCAGCCCAGAGGCTCTCTCCTTCAACAACTGTCCTGGCTCGATCCGCGTCAGAGTGATACGCCCGTCCGGATTGTTGGATTGCTCGCCTTGGACGGGTGAGAGTAGCGCGAAGCGCCGGAGTGCGTCAGCCTTCGCGTTGACGCCGTCTACCCGGTGAGCCATCACACCAGTGATCGTGTGATCGGACTCGGACTGACAGCCACTCAGGATCGTGAGTGCGACCTTGACGACCTCGCCGGAGATCTGGCGAAAGGCCCCGGATCCGAGTCGCGCCACGGATTCGAACTGTCGGTCGGCGAGCAGTCGCGCTCGGAAGTCCGCATACGAGGTGAGCAGAAGCCAATTCTGGGGTGACACAATTGCAAGGGTCCCTGTTACGCCCGTGAATCCGAGTGCGCGCTCAATGAACGCAGTCGCGATATCTGCTTTCGCTCGCGGGTGATGGGCATCAATGTAAGCCCGAAGCCGCGAGTCCATGGATGCGCGCTTGAGGTAGGGCGGGTTGGTGGCGACGAGCGTGTAACCACGAGATAGCAACGCTGCCGCGTGGGCGACGTCGTCGGCCACGTGGGCGAGCACTGACCGCGCTTCGCTCTCGCCAGCCAGCGCGCGACCGAGGGCTGCGCGGATCAAGTCGCCGCTCGCGGCGATCGTCAAGTCGGTGCCGAACAACGCATCGCCGCCAGTCGTGGGGCGGGGGTCGATCAGGGAACCTAGCGTGTCTGCGTTCTGAAACAGGGCATGGAGCCGTCCGAGAACCTCGCGGAGTTCCGCGTCATCGCCAGCATGCGTCTCCCACTCGGTCAACGTCCCTCGAACAGGGACGCCTGAGCAGGCGATCTGCGGCGCAGGAAGATCACGGAACCCGCCTTGCTTCCACGCTTCCAGCGCGACGTTGAAGGTCGCGATCTGGGTGCAGCGCGGGTCGAGTTCGAGGCCGTGAAGATTGTCGCGAAGGACGGCGTCTTGTGCCTCGGCCGGTGTGAGCCCCTCCTCCTCGGCGCGCATGCGCCAGAGCATCCCGAACATGGCAACGAGGAAGTGACCCGAGCCGCAGCAGGGGTCCATCACGGTGACGTCGGCCGCATGCTCGGGCCAGCCGCTGAACGAGCCCGCGGCGGGAGTGCCGTCCTCATTGCGGCGGAGGTACTCCCACGTATCGACCATCGGCGACTTGGGGTGCCGCGCCGCCCACCATGCGCCGAGCGAGTTCTCCAGCAGGAAGCGGACCATGTAGTTCTCAGTGAACAATTGCGTGACGGGAGACAGATCGGCGCCACCGATCTTGACCCCGGAGTCGTTCACCCGCCTCTTCTCGGCCGTCTGCCAGAACTGATACACCCAGCCGAGCGCGTCTTCGGTCGTGAACACCTCAGCGGGGATCTCCAGCAGCAAGCGCTCCAGCGCGGTCCGGTGCTCAGCCGCGAATCGCACCTTTACCGCAGGGTCGGTCAGGCGAAAGACACCGGGCAGGATCTCCGAGGCGAAGCGAGCGGCAACGGCCCACGCGTCGGGTTCGCCGAGGTCGAGCGCAAAATCGCCGCAGTCCTCCAACGACAACGGGATGTCGCGGTACTCGGGGTGCCGCAGGAGTTCGTTGACCTCCAGGAAGCGCGCAAACAGCAAGCGGTGCCATTGCTCATAGGCGACGTCATGAACGAGGTTTGTGAGGGGCGCGCCCGCTCGCGACGTGTCGTCGCCGAGTTGCCGGCCCTTGTCCCGAAGCGCCAGGCGAAGCCCGTTCTGCTCCTCGCTCAGGTAGTCAGGCCGGCTCGGCTCACCGACCGCGAGCGCGCGCAGGGCGTCCTCGGCTGCGCGCTCTGCCGCCTCGCGGGCGCGTTGCGTCTGGGCATCGAGGAAGCGCCGTTGGTCGGAATTCAGGACGGTAATCGTGGCTTCGGTCATGATCAGCCCTTCACCACGACGGTGTCATTGCTGCTCAGGGCTTCGAGAAGCTGCGACCGCAGTTCGTCGATGTACCGCTCGACCTCGTCCGAGCTGTTCAGGCTCGCAGTCGAGACGGTGACCGTGACGGTCTTCGCCGAAGGAGTCATGAGCCGCAGGGCTGCCTCCAGAGCGCGAGATGCACGCTGCGGGATCGCGTCCAGTTCGGCGGTCCACCCATGGAGAGGTCGCGCCTGCGCCGCCGCCAGTACAGCCGAGGGATCGGCCAGGTTGGGCTCCGGCTCCGCAGTGAGGTGATGGTCCGCGAGGAGCGACGCGCGTTGCGGCTGTTCAAGCGGCTTCCATACGGACTGCGCTTCGAGGCTTTCGACAGCCTGCTTGCGGGCGTCCCTCAACGCGCCCGCGGCTGAGTGGATCGCGTCGCGAAGCGCGTCAGCCAGGTCCTTGACGATCGGGACGACAGGGTCGGCGTCGGCGAGCAGATCACGGCTTGCGACCAGTGCGTCGAGGCGGTTGCGTACGGCTGACGCGGTCTCTAATCCGATAGAAGAGGTGGCGAGCGAGCGCGCGAGCGCCAGGGCTGTGGTTCGACTCTTGCTGCGGCGCTCAAGCTCCGCGAGCCTGTCGTTGAAGCTCGTGAGTTCGTCCTTCGCGCCCAGCAATGCATGCACACGGTCATTGCCGGAACTACTGATGATGACCTGGATGTTGCTCGGAAAGCTGACGTCCGGGAGCGGTGCGGGTCCACTGACGTCCTTCGCTCGCTGAACGAGCGACTTTACGGCCTGCTCAGCCGCCGAAACGAGTCCATCGTTGTCAGTCTGGAACCCAAGCGTGCTCAGCACCTGCCGCGCCTGAATCTTCTCGGCTGGCTTGAGCACTGTTATTTCGCGTCGGAGCTGGACATTTCCGAGACGGGTCTGCTTGAGCACGTCGGCCGTAGTCGCGTCGCTGCCGTTGAGCGTCGCTCGGATCACTCCGGTGTCGAGGAGCACACCGAGGGCGGCCATAAGCGCATCCTTCGGCCAGCCGAGCGGTTTCGCGGTGACGGCCTTCTCGACGTCGTTCGCGGAGGTGCCAGCCGAGCCGATGTGGCTGAGCACCTCTTTGATGACGCGATGCTGCTCAGGGTCAGCATCGTGCTGAACAGCCTTAAGGGCATCTGCTGCCGACCCTCTCTTGACCCTGTCGATCACCTGCGTCCAGCGATTGTCGTCTGCCTCAGAGAACCGCGGGAAGAGCCTCGTCGCGGCGTCCTGAGCGCCAGCTTCAATCCGTTCACGCAGACTGATTCCGTTGGGCGCCGTCCCGCCGCCGAGAAGAACATTCGCCTTGGAGATGATGTCGCGGACATGGGCGTTCACCTGGTCAGTTGCACGGTTGAGGCGGGTCTGCATCGCACTTCTGGCTTGCTTGCCCTCATCGTCCTGCGGAATACCCTGCTGGTCGATCACTCGCTGTGCAGCGAGCTTGTTGCGCACCGCCGCGGCGAACGCGGGGGCCTGGAACCGGGGGACGTGGACGAGGATGATCGGCGAGTCGACACCAAGGCTGCGGGCGGCCTCATCGAACTGCTTCGCCGTGATTCCTTCGTCCCACTCTGAGCGGAGCCACACCGGGATCGCCTCGGAGTCGGGCGGGAGCGACGCATCGGCGTGCAGGGCAAGCTTGCGCGATTCCTTGGCGCGCCCCTGCTGGATCGAAGCGGGCAGCGACCGACCGATATCCGAGAGCAACAGCGAATCACGCTCGGTGCTCACCTCGCTGTCGGTGACCTGGGCGTGGTGCCTGCGGAACGCCTCGTCCCAATCGCGGCCCGCCTTCGTCTGAAGACGGAACTCCTCGCCGTCCTGCTGGACGATACCTTCTTCAGCGAGCGCTTCGAGCACGGCAGGCACTTCTTGCCGAAGCCTCTCGCCATCGTGGGCGAGATCTTCGACGAGCAGGTCGACGAGATGGTCTGCCGAGGCGCGCACGCCGATATCCCCGTGCCCCGAGGTGGGGAGCAGACCGATGAGATGGATCAGGCCGAGGACGCGCCCACGCAGGGCGTTCTTCTGCCACTGCTCGTGGATCAGCGTCTGCGTCTCCTTGAGGAGCAGCCCCGCGCCGTTCAAGTCTTCATTCTTCTGGGAGTAGAGGAAGTCCGCACCAACCACGGTGCCCACCGACTCGGGCGCAACCTTACGGTTCGCCTCGTGCACGATCCGGAGCTGGGAGCGCAGCTGTCCGGCGCGGCCGGCGTCGGCCTGACGGAGCACGCTTTCCCAGAATCGACGCCGCACAGGAAGCAGCGGGTAGTCCTCGGTGAGGTCCTTGTCGTCCTCCGCGGTGTGCTGAATCCTGCTTCCGATGAGCTGTCGGGAAATCTGCCCAGCGACGGACGCGAGCGTGTTGTCGAGACCCGGCTTCTTCGCGGGCTCCTTACTCAGCAGCACACGACGGACGACGGCATCGACATCCTGATTCTTGAGCACGACCTTGACGGTGAAGCGGTCCTGGATCTTCTGGAGTGTCGCGTCCGCCGTCAACTCCTGCTGCCCCGTGGCGACGAGCAGCACGCGACCATCGAGTTCGCGGGACACCGACTCGACAAGGTTCTGCACCTCCATAGCGCGGCCGCCGTCGCCGCTGATGTACTGCTGCACCTCGTCGAGGACAATCAACGACGGAGAGATCTGACCACCGCCGACGTATTCAAGGATCTTCTTGAGCAGCGCGACGGTCTCGTCAGTGGAGAACGACCGCGTGTCCGGCGGGAACTGGCTGCGAAGCGCGGCACGCACATCCTTGGCTGATGCGGCGAACTCTGTGTCGGAGGCGAGGATGGCGTTCGCGAGCCTCGTGCTGAGGTTGTACTCGCCAAGTTCCTCGATGAAGTCCCCACCGTTGGTCGTGATGTGGTCACGGACGGCGACGAGGTGCCCGTTGCCTGCAAGCCAGAGAGCCACTTGCGCAGGCGCGACGCGCGTAGGCAGCCCGGCCGCGCCGAGGACGATGGAGAGGAACACCGAATTGAGGCTGTCGCCGCTTCGGTCGAGCGCACCTGCGGCTGCCCACGGTGCGGCGCCGTCCCGGCGGCCGAGCGTGGTCAGCTCGGCCAGCTGGTCCTGGATGCCTTGCGGGATGTTGGTCAGGCCCCGCGCGCTCGCACCGTTCGGGAAGTTCGTGTCGGCCCACAGATGCTGAAGCACACGGACAAGGTGTGACTTACCACTGCCGTAGAAGCCCGAGACCCACACGGCAGGCTGCGTCGTCCTGTTTCGGTGTCCGACATACGAATCAAGGATGCGCTGAAGGCCGTGCTCGTACTCGCCCTCGCAGACGAAGCTCTCGAGCTCGTACTTGAGGACATCCCACTGGTTGGAGTCCTCGGGACGGTCAACGTTGGTGACACCGTCGTTCGGAATCTCGAAGCTCAGCGGGTGCCGAACAAACACGTCATTGTTGATCGTCACGTGAGGTCCTTCTGAGGATCGATGACGCGGGCGCGGTAGTTGAACCCGTCGCGCGCGTCGAGCAAGCGGAATGAGTGAGTCTCCGGGTCGTGAAGTCCCGGAAAGAGCACGAGGAGGCGGCCGGCGACAGCAGAATCGACGGACTTGATCACGCTCGACGCACGCAAGAACGGGAAGATCGAGCCGATACCGACGAGCGAAACGACGGCGCCCGCGGGAGCCGCTTCAAGTGCCTGGCGGATGCGCGCGACCAGTGTCGTCTCGAACTGATCAAGGATCGACGGCGTGAGGTCGCTCGGCTCCTCGTAGAACGCCTCCGCGTGCCGGTGTGACGACAACCAGTGCCCGAAGTCGTCGGTGACATCGAGGACGATCCAGTCGTGGCCTGCCTGTGTGGTCGCCAACTCCATATTCGGCAGGGCGTGGCGGATCTGGCGTTCGAACTCTGGTGTGTAGACGAGCATCCAGACCCGCTCGCCACCGGAGAGGTTGTCTTTCCACGTCAGGGACAACTCAGCCTTGTACGCGTCGACGAGATCGGACACACGGCTCATGCGGCACCGCCGAGGGCCGGAAAGGACACATCGACCACGTTGCCCGCGACGAGCAGATTGAGGTGGCCCTGGTTGTGCGCGTCGCGCAGCGCCTCCACGATGCGTCCGGGAGCGAGCCCAAGAATCTTCGACCATGGGTTGTCGAGGACGCCGAGACCACTTCCGCCGGCGACGTGTCCGAGGTAGGCGGCATACGCGATGACGGCCGGGCGGGCCTCCACCTCCGTGCGCACCTTCTTGGCTCGACCGACGAGATGACCGGTCTGGGTCCAGCAAGCCCCAGTGTTGCGACCAGTCTTTCCGAGAGTCGACTCTGACATCTCGTTGCCGAACTGCGCGGCGACCGCGGCGGTGAGGTCTGCCGACGTCACACCCGAGCCCGCCGGGAGGTCCGCGATCGCAGCGAACGAGGCACGGAGCACCTCGTCACGTGTGAATGCCAGCAACCCCGCCAGGAGCGGGTGCGACGACGGATCGATATCCCAGAAGTGCCGTAGCGCCGCAAACTCAGGGCGAGCCGAGTCAAGGAGGTAGAGCTCGCGCAGGTGGCGAAACGACCGCTGCCGCCCAGCCCGGGTCGGGCGACCGAGGATATTATCCTCGACTACCAGCTCGCGGTACTGCTCCACCGACGCATCGGGCGGTGCTTCACGCAGGAGCTCAACCAAATGAGGGATGCCGATGGTGTGGCTGGCAGTCGTTCGCAGAGACCCCAGGACGCAGGTGCCCCCGACGTCTCCGAATTCCGCCGTCTCACTTTTGCCCGCGACTCGCTGCCGCGATTTGACCAGACGCTCGCCGGCCATGTGCACCTCCCAGGGGAATCCCCGGATGCGGTACAAGTACCCGGGTGCGTTAACCCTGGCACATCTCACCGACATTCATGACGCTTGACAGGTGCCCCGCGTCCCCTCCCCTGCAGCTGCCCGAATCGGCGAGCTGATCTCGGACGCACGCAAGCACCGCGGCATCACTCAGGACGAGCTCGCGGTGCTCACTCAGATCGACTCGTCGAACATCCGCGGCTACGAGAAGGGGCGCGCACTGATGGGCATCCCGACCCTCGTCCGCATCGCGGACGCGTTGAGGATCGAACCGGGAGTGCTGCTGGATGGCGTCACCCCGGAGATGTTCACGACCTCGGCATCCGATCGGCGCCGGACCGGCTGACGAGATCGATCACGCGCCCGAATGTCGGAGGTATGTTCGACACTTCAGGCATGAACACTCCACTCGTCACTGAAGCCGAACAACTCGTCCACTCCCTGGCCGCTGCTCTCACCGAGCCCCAGCCCGCGGAGTGTCTGCCCTGCTATCTCGATCGCCTGCTGCGCACAGCACCGTGCGACGGCACCCTGCGCCTGGCCATGCGATATCGGGATGCCGTCGCGCCGCGCGCGACCGCGCTGGAGCGCCGCATGCACGACCGCGGCGGATGCTGCGACTGCGAGATCCTCTGGAACGTCTACAACTCGAAGTCCGAGGACGTCTTTCCCTGCTCGGGCGTACCGCGCGGCAGCACCGCGGCGTGCGACCTCTGGGAGGGAAGACGTCGGTAGTCGACGAGGGGCGACGCCCTTCGACGGGCTCAGGGCCCAGAACGGGCGTGCCGTTCGACAGGCTCAGAGCCCGATGCATCCGTCATCCTTCGTCACAACGGCCCCGGGAATGCCAGCAGACTCATAGCGTTGGCTTCAGATGACGCGCACTGTGCGCTCACTGACACATGGAGCCCTCGTGACCACCACTGCCCGTGCGCAGAAAGCGCCCGACACCCGAGGACCGGTCCGCAAACTGCTGACCTCCTTCGGGTTCCAGATCCTCGTCGCCCTCGTCCTCGGCATCGCCGTCGGCCTGCTCGGCGTCTCGCTCGGCGCGAGCGGAACGAACCCGACGGTGCTGTCGGACACGCTCGACCGCATCGGCAGCTCGTACGTCACGCTGCTGCGCGCCGCCGTCGTGCCGCTGATCTTCACGGCCATCGTCGCCAGCATCTCGAACCTGCGACGCGTGCAGAACGCCGCCCGCCTGGCCGGCCAGACCCTCCTCTGGTTCGCGATCACCGCGTTCGTCTCGGTGATCATCGGCATCGTGCTCGGCCTGGTCATCCAGCCCGGCGCCAAGGCCGGCGCGGATCTTGAGACCGGCGCCCCCTACACGGTCGGCACCTGGTGGAACTTCCTCCTCGGCCTGATCCCGCAGAACTTCCTCGGCCTCTCCGTCTCGAGCTCCTTCGACGCCGACGCGCAGATCGTCACATCGGGCGTCGGCTTCAACATCCTGCAGGTCATCGTGGTCGCCGCGGTCGTCGGCATCGCCGCGCTCAAGGCCGGCAAGAAGGCCGAGCCGTTCCTGGCCTTCACCGAGTCGCTGCTGAAGATCATCCAGCGGGTGCTGTGGTGGATCATCCGCATCGCCCCGATCGGCACCTTCGGTCTGATCGGCTCCGCCGTCATCAAGTACGGCTGGGACAAGCTCACCTCGCTCGCCTGGTTCGCCGGCGCGATCTACATCGGCCTCGCGCTGGTACTCTTCGTCGTCTACCCGATCCTCGTGCGCTCGCACGGCCTGTCGGTCAAGCAGTACTTCTCCGGCGCATGGCCGGCGATCCAGCTGGCCTTCGTCAGCCGCTCCTCGATCGGCACCCTGCCCCTCACGGAGCGCGTCACCGAGCGCAACCTCGGCGTCCCCGGCGGCTACGCGTCCTTCGCCGTGCCGCTCGGCGCGACCACCAAGATGGACGGCTGCGCCGCCATCTACCCGGCCATCGCCGCGATCTTCGTCGCACAGTTCTTCGGCATCGAACTGAACTTCGTGCAGTATCTGCTGATCGTCATCGTCTCGGTCGTCGGCTCCGCCGCCACCGCAGGCACCACCGGCGCGATCGTCATGCTCACGCTGACCCTGTCGACACTGGGCCTGCCGCTCGAGGGCGTCGGCCTGCTCCTCGCCATCGACCCGATCCTCGACATGGGCCGCACCGCGGTCAACGTCGCGGGCCAGGCACTGGTGCCGACCATCGTCGCCAAGCGCGAAGGCATCCTCGACGAGGAGCTCTACAACGCTCCCCGCAACGGCCTGCCGTTCGCCGAAGACCTGGATGACGCGGATGCCGCGGAGCCCGAGTCCGACAAGGAGCCGGCAGCCACCCGCTGACAGCATCCGTCCGCCTGAGCGCCTCGCCCCATCCGGGGCGGGGCGCTCTCGCGTTCTCCCCCGTGCTCCCGCCCACTGTCGTCGAGAGCACGCGATGTCGCCGAGCGCACGAGAAATCAGCGCGAAGTTGCCGTGCACTCGGCGAGGTCCCGTGCTCTCGACGGAAGCAGGGAAGGCTCGCCCCACCTCAGGGTCGGGACTGGCTCCGCGTCGCCGCACGGGTGTCGAGCGCCAGCTCCTCGGCGTCGATCGCCGTGATGAGCTCGTGCATGACCTCTTCGCTGAGGGTGCCGGCATCCCGCTCCTCGAGCAGCAGCTGACGCCGCACAGCCAGCCAGCCCTTCGACATCTCCAGGAACTGCTCGTACGTCGGCCGCGGCCGCAGGTCGATCTGCGAGGTCTCGGCATCCGCCTCCACCCGCACCAGTCGCTGGGCGAACGCGTCGAACACCGCCAGCTGCCCCTCGCCGTGCTTGTCGGCCCACTTCCGCCGCATGTCGCGCAGGTACGCCTTGCCGGCATCCCGACTGCGCTCACGAACGGCCGTGATCTGCTTGGCATCCTCCAGCGCCTCGCTGTCATCGACGACGCCGAGCAGCTTGATCAGCCACGGCAGCGTCAGCCCCTGCAGCAGCAGGGTGCCGACGGTCACGACGAACGCGACCACGACGATCGCGTGCGCCGCCTCATCATCCAGACCGGCGAGATCGGATGCCGCGAGCGCAGTCGCCAGAGTGACGACGCCGCGCATCCCGGCCCAGGAGATCACCGCATTGTCGCGCCAGGACAGCTTGGTCTCCACCAACCGCGTGCGCAGCTGCTGCTCGGTGAGCGGCTTCCTCCCGCGCCGGGAGACGTCGACGGGCACGCGGCCGTGCCCCTGCTTCATGGCCTCCCACCGGCGCAGGCGCATCTTCGCCCACCACTGCCCCCACGCGTTCGCGGGGTACACGAACAGCGGCCGCACGACGAGGACGACCAGCAGCACCACGACGGACAGCCCGATCACCGGCCACACATCTCCGTCGTTGAGGTCGGCGACCACACGCGGCAGCTGCAGCCCGATGTAGGCGAACACGAACGCCTCAAGCAGGAAGTCGGCCGACAGCCACAGCGGTGCCTCCTGCTGCCGGGTCGTGTAGCTCGTGCGCGGGGCGTTGAAGCCGACGAAGAGACCCATCGCGACCACCGCGATCACGCCCGACCCGTTCAGCTGCTCGGCGATCGCATACGCCCCGAATGGCGCGAGCAGACCGACCGTTCCGTTGATGACCGTGTCCTGGCTGCGCATCCGCAGCTGGTGCATGCCGACTCCGAACAGCACCCCGACGATCACGCCCACGACCACCGCGAGCAGGAACTGTCCGATCGCCGCCCAGCCGTCGAACGTCGCTGCGCCCGCGACCACCGCTGCGGCCAGCACCCGGTACAGCGTCAGCGAGGTGGCGTCATTGATCAGACTCTCGCCCGAGAGCACGGTCATCACGCGCCGCGGCAGCCCGAGCCTGCGTCCGATGGCCGCCGCCGACACGGCATCCGGCGGCGCGACGATCGCTCCCAGCAGCAGTGCGCCCGGCAGCGTGAGCGCGGGGAACAGCCACCAGGCCACCAGCCCGACGACCACGGTGGTGACCACGACGAGCCCGATCCCCAGCCGCCGGATCTGCGGCATCGCCCGCGTGAAGCTGATGAACGACACGTCCAGCGCCGCGGAGTACAGCAGCGGCGGCAGCACGATGTTCAGCAGCACGTGCCCGTCCATCGAGGGGTTCGGCACGAAGGGCAGGAAGGATGCCACGAGCGCGACCACCGTCACCAGCAGCGGTGCCGGCCACCCCTTCCATCGGGCGACAGCGGCGACCGCGACCGCGCAGACGATGACGAAGAAGATGCTGGCATCCATCTGAAAAGGCTACTGCCCGTATCCGCTGGGAAAACGGATGCCGCACCGCAGGGGCCGCGGTGCGAATGCCCTCCACGCAGATGGAAAGTGCTGGTCCCACAGCCTCCCCACCGACGTTTTCCATCCGCGGCCGGTTGCACCGGATGGAAAACGCTGGCGGCAGGGTGCTCCCACCGACACTTTCCATCCGCGGCCGATTGCACCGGGAACCAGCACGCCGGCACCCGCACACAGCAATGCCCCGCCATCCCCACGTGGGCGATGGCGGGGCATCCGCTCCCCTCCGTCAGGACTGGCCGTGCTGCGCCCTCGATCTGCGCGACAGCGAGTCGATGATCACGGCGAGCAGCAGCACGCCTCCGGTGACCATGAACTGCACGTCCGAATCCAGGCTCAGCAGCGTGAGCCCGTTGAAGATCGACTGGATCACGACGATTCCGAGCAGCGCCGACCAGGCCGATCCGCGCCCGCCGAACAGGCTGGTCCCGCCGATCACCGCGGCGGCGATGGCGACCAGGTTGGTCGTTCCACCACCCGTCGAGATGCTCGCCGCTGTCAGGCGCGCCGCGAGCATCAGCCCGCCGAGCGTCGCCAGCACCGTGCCGACCATCAGCGCCGAGATGTAGATCGCCTTCACGTTGATGCCCGCGCGGCGCGCGGCCTCTTCGTTGCCGCCGACCGCGTAGATCCAACGCCCCCAGCGGGTGCGCGTCAGCAGCAGCGCCATGACGGCGACCAGGACGATGAACAACAGGAACGACACCGCGACACCGCGGTTGGTCGCCAGCCATGTGATCGCTGCGAACGCGACGACCGCGATGACGACCGCCTTGATCACGATGAGCGAGGTCGGCCCGGTGGACAGCCCCGCCTTGGTGCGGCGGCGGGCCTTGGTGACGTCGTTGAAGACGATCGCGAGCACGACCACTCCGGCGATCGTGTACGCCAGCCACGGCGGCAGGAACCAGTTGGTCGAGAACTGCACGATCCACGAGTTGTACGGCAGGTTGATGGTTCCGGTCGGCCCCAGCACCCACAGCTGCAGACCGAGGAAGCCCATGAGTCCGGCCAGCGTCACCACGAAGGTCGGTACGCCGAACCGGGTGAACAGGAACCCGTACAGGTAGCCGATCGCCGCGCCGACGGCCAGCGCCACGACGATGGACAGCCAGATGGGCCACTGCCAGCTGATGAAGGTCACACCGAGGATCGCCGACGACAGTCCGGCGAGCGATCCGATCGACAGGTCGATCTGCGCGACCAGCAGCACCACGACGACACCGAGCGCGAGAACGCCGAGCGCCGCGCACTGCAGGGTCAGGTCGACGAGGTTGGTCGCCGACAGGAACCGCGGGTTCAGGATCTGGAAGACGACCCAGATGACGATGAGCCCCAGGAACACGGGCAGCGAGCCGAGGTCGCCGGTGCGCACCCGGATGCCGAATCCGCTGATCACTCCGCGCAGGCCCTCGCCGCGCAGCACGCGCTCATCCTGCAGATCGGTCGCGATCGTGGTGGGCGCGGAATTGTCCTTCGTCTGCTCGCTCATTCTGCGTCCTTCGGGGTGGAGTGCGCGGCACTGCGACTGCTGACGGGGTTGTCGGTGGCGCCGGTGATGGCGGCGACGATGTCCTCGTAGCTGACATCGGCGGTGCGGAACACGCCATTGTTGCGGCCGAGTCGCAGCACCACCACGCGGTCGGCCACAGCCTGCACGTCGGCCATGTTGTGGCTGATCAGGATGACGCCGAGGCCGCGCTCGCGCAACCGCTCGATGAGGTTCAGCACCTCCGCCGTCTGGGCGACGCCCAGGGCCGCGGTCGGCTCGTCGAGGATCACGATGCGCGGTTCGCCGATCAGCGAGCGGGCGATCGCGACCGTCTGTCGCTGACCTCCGGAGAGGGAGGCCACGGCGATGCGCACGGAGGGGATCTTCGCGGAGAGCTGGCGCAGCAGCGCCCAGGCCTGCTCCTCCATGAGCTCCTCGTCGACCAGGAATCCGCCGCGTTCGCGACCGAGGAACAGGTTGGCGACGACGTCGAGGTTGTCGCAGAGCGCCAGGTCCTGGAAGACCGTGGCGATGCCCAGCTCCCGCGACTCGGTCGGGGAGGGGATCGACACCGGTGCGCCGTTGAACGTGATGACGCCGCTGTCGGCGGGGTGCACGCCGGCGAGGATCTTCACCAGCGTCGACTTTCCGGCGCCGTTGTCGCCGACGAGGGCGACGACCTCTCCCGGGTAGACGTCGAGGTCGATGTCGGTCAGCGCCCTGACGGCGCCGAAGCCTTTCGAGATGCCTCGGATCGAGAGAACGGGCTCGCGCACCGCATCAGGCTGCTCGTCGAGGTCGGATGCTAAAGCCACTGCGGCTCCTTCGCTGTGTGGCCGCGGTGCCGGCGGATCGCCGGCACCGCGGGGGTGATCACTTGAGACCGTGCGCTGCGCACGCGTCGGCGTACGCGGTGGTGCAGATCTGGTCGATCGTGTACAGGCCGTCGGCGACGACCGTGTCCTTGATGTTGTCGACGGTCACGGCGACCGGGTTCAGCAGGAAGGACTGGACGGCTGCGCCGCTGGCGGTGTCGGCGGTGGTGTCGGCCTTGGGCGACTCGCCGTTGGCCAGCGCGACGGCGAGCTCGGCGGCCTTGTACGCCTCGGGCTTGAACGCCTTGTAGACGGTCATGAACTGGTCGCCGGTGAGGATGCGCTGGATGCCCGAGAGCGAAGCATCCTGACCTGTGACGGGAGGAAGCGGAGTGATGCCACCGGCCTTCAGCGCCGCGATGGCACCGCCGGCGGTGTCGTCGTTCGCGTCGTAGACGCCCGTGATCTTGTCGCCGAACTTGGTCACCTGGCCGGAGACCCAGTCCTGAGCCTTGGGCGGCTCCCATCCGGGTGTGTCGTACTCGCTGAGCACGGTCAGGCCGGAGGCGTCGATGACGCTGTGCGCGCCCTTCTTGAACTGGGCGGCGTTCGGGTCGGTCGGCGAGCCGTTGACCATGATGATGCCGGAGTCGGCCGGAAGGCCGAGCGTCTTCATCTGGTCGACGAGTGCCTGCGCCTGCAACTGTCCGACCTTCTCGTTGTCGAAGGAGACGTAGTAGGAGACATCGGCGCTGTCGATCAGGCGGTCGTAGGAGATGACCGGGATGTTCTTGGCCTTGGCCTGGTTCACGACAGCTGCGGCGGCCTTGCCGTCGAACGGGTCGAGGACGAGCACGTCGACGCCCTGGGTGAGCATCGACTCCGCCTGCTGCTGCTGCTTGGCGGCGTCGCCGTCGGCGTTGGCGAAGAGGACCTTGCAGTCGGCGCAGAGTTCCTTCACGCGCTCTTCGAAGTAGGGCTTGTCGGCGCTGGCGTAGCGCTCGGTGACGTTGTCGGGAAGGAGCAGACCGATCGTCTTGGCTCCGTCCTTCGCCGAGTCGTCCGGCGCGGCGCCGGTCGACGTGCCGTTGGAACATGCGCTCAGCATGCCCACGGAGAGGGCGAGTGCGGCGCCGACCGCCAGCGCTCGCTTGGTCATGTTCTTCATCGAAACCTCCATAGCTGTGCCGACCACCTTGGCGACTTCCTGAGTGTTGCAGTCTTCACGCCTTGACGTCAAGACTTGAACTCAATCCGTTATCTCCCTCAGTCGCGGACGTTCATCTCATCGATCGCGCGCACAGCCGCCCCGCGCGCCGAGACGCCAGGGCCGAGCTGCCCCTGCACGACATCAGGCACGGCATCCCCCTCGACGATCACGGTGTTCTCCATCGCCAGCCGGATGGGGCCGAGCAGCAGCTCCCCCGCCCGCGCCAGGTCGCCGCCCACGACGATCCGCTCGGGGTCGAAGAGGTTGCAGAGGTTGCCAGCGGCGAGTCCGATGTGCCTGCCGGCATCCGCCAGAGCCCGGATGCAGTCGCCGTCGTTCGCCATCGCCCGCAGCACCACGTCGCTGACCTTCGTGATGCCGCCGGCATCGCCCAATCGCTCCAGGATCGCGGGGCCACCGGCGATCGCCTCCAGGCATCCGCGGTTGCCGCAGCGGCAGAGCGGCCCGTCCTCGATGATCACGGTGTGGCCGAGCTCGCCCGCGGTGCCGTTGTGCCCGCGCAGTACGCGCCCGTCGAGCACGAGCCCCGAGCCGACGCCCTCGCCGACATCCAGGTACACGATGTTCTGCTTGCCTCGCCCCGCGCCCAGCCGCGTCTCGGCGAGCGCCGCGAGGTTCGAGGCGTTGTCGAGGAAGACCGGCTGCCGCAGCCGCCGGTGCACGACCTCGACGATGTCGACTCCGGTCCACCCGCGCAGGATGCCGCGCCCGGCCACGCGCCCTGAGGCGCGGTCGATCGGCGCCGAGACGGCGATGCCGACGCCGCGCAGCTCGTCCATGCCGGACTCGAGGTTGGTGAGGATGTCGGAGAGCAGCAGCGATGCGCGATCAAGCTCGTTGTCGGCCCGGTGATCGCGGGCGAGCGGCATGTGGTTCTCGCCCAGCACGGTGCCATTGATGTCGGCCACCAGCACGCGCAGGTGGCGCGCCGCGACATGGATTCCGGCCACCAGCCCGACCGCGCGGGCGAAGGAGACGAGCGTCGCCCGCCGGCCGCTGCGGATGCTGGGAGCGGTGCGCAGGATGCCCGCGGCCGCGAGCTCCTTGACGATGTTCGAGACGGATGCCGCCGACAGCCCCGTCACCGCGGCGAGCTCCACCTGTGTCAGGCTGCCCTGCTTCTTGATCGCAGCGGTCACACGACGCCGGTTGGCTTCACGCAATGAAGCCTGAGACCCGGGAGGACGCCTATGTGATGCCACGACGACACACTACCCGGCAGGAGGGCGACAACGCGATCACTGTCTTGATGCGATGGTTCGGGATGCCGTCGCCTCGTGCTCGCCGGCATCCGCGTCCGCTCCGCCAGCGGCGTCTGCCGCAGCCGGTCGCAGACCTCGGCGAGCAGCCGGAACGAGGGCCCTCAGCGAGCCTCGGCAAGCAGCCGGGTCACCTCTTCGTCCGTGGTCTGCCGGAAGTCGATGTAGTACATGCCGACGGCCATGAACCCGGGCGGCGCGCACAGGCACACGACCTCGTCGGCATCGCCCCCTTCAGCACCGTCAAGCCCTGACAGCGCGCCCGGTGACGCCACCGGCACCGCGACGACCACCTGGCGGGCGCCCCGCGAGCGGGCCACCGCGCAGGCCGTCCGCATGGTGGCGCCCGTGGCGATGCCGTCATCGACGATGATCGCCACGCGCCCGGCGATCGGGACTGGCGGCCGCCCGGCACGCAGCATCCGGACCCTGCTCTCGACCTCGTCCCGTGAGCGCTGCTCGGCGGCGGCGAGCTCGGCGTCACTCACCCCGACGGCGTCGATCACTCCGGGGTTGCGCACCACCGCGCCGTCTTCACCGACCGCCCCCATGGCGAGCTCCGAGTGTCCGGGTGCGCCAACCTTGCGCACGACGAGCACGTCGAGCGGTGCGGACAGCGCGCGGGCCACCAACGCCGCAACCGGCACTCCGCCGCGCGGAAGGCCCAGCACGACGGCATCCTCGTGCGCGCGATGCGTCAGGCTCCTCGCCAGTTCCTGGCCCGCGTCGAACCGGTCCTCGAAATTCCACATGACATCACCTGCCTCCGGACTACGCCGCGCGACCGCCTGGGTCAAGCCCCTCGCGGAATGCCCCGGACCTCGATGCGGTTGCCCCTTGTGATGACTGCCTCCGAGATGACCCCAGCGCTGTCCGTCCTCGACCTCGTCCCGGTGCGCACCGGGCAGACCAGCGCGCAGGCCGTCGCCTCGTCGATGACGCTCGCCCAGCGCGCCGACGAGCTCGGCTTCCGCCGCTACTGGTTCGCCGAGCACCACAACATGCCGTCCGTGGCTTCGACCTCTCCCCCGGTCCTCATCGCTGCGGCCGCTTCGCGCACCACGCGCATCCGGGTCGGCTCGGGCGGGGTCATGCTGCCGAACCATGCGGCGCTCATCGTCGCCGAGCAGTTCGCGGCGCTCGAGGCCATCGCGCCCGGCCGCATCGATCTCGGCCTCGGCCGTGCGCCGGGCAGCGACCCGGTGATCACGCAGTTGCTGCGTCAGTCCGGCACCACGGGCGACGTGGAGCGGTTCCCCTCGCACGTGCAGGACATCGCGCTGTTGATGACCTCCGGTGGGGCGACCGTGCGGTTCACGAGTGGCCAGGAGTACCCGGTGCGCGCGACGCCCGCGGCATCCGCCTCCCCCGAGATCTGGCTGCTGGGCTCCAGCGACTACTCCGCCCAGCTCGCGGCATCCCTCGGCCTGCCGTACGTGTTCGCGAACCACTTCGCCGGCCAGGGGCTCGAGCGCGCGCTCGACCTGTACCGGGCTTCGTTCCAGCCCAGTGAGACCCTCGCCGAGCCGCGCACGTTCCTCACCGCGAACGTCGTCGTCTCGCCCACGGCCGACGAGGCCGAGGCCCGCGCGCTGCCCCAGCTGCGCATGATGGCGCGGCTGCGCCGCAACCTGCCGCTGGCCGCTCTCGAGACGGTCGAGGAGGCGCAGCAGGGTCTGGCCGATGCCCCGGATGCCGCCGAGCAGACCCTCATCGACGGAGCCCGCGCCAACTGGTTCGTCGGCGACCCGGCGACGGTGCGCTCCGAGCTGGCGGCCTTCGCCGGGCGGCACGGCGTCGACGAGATCATGATCTCCCCTGTGGCCGGCTCCTTCGCATCCGAGCCCCTCGACTCCGCCGTCGGCCGCGCCCATACCCTGGAGCTGCTCGCCTGAGTCGCGCTGCGCGCGTCCTGCCCGCGCGCAGATGGAAAAGGTCGGTCAGCAAGCCGCGTAGCCGACGTTTTCCATCTCCCCAACACTCCGCGGATGGAAAACGTCGGTGAAACACCCCTGTGACCGACGTTTTCCATCCGCGGCCTGGGCAGCGCCGCGCGGCGCGAATCTCCTGCACAATCGCCCGTGGCCACGAGTTCTCCACGGTTCTCGGGATTCCGGTCCATCTGATCACGCCCGCCGGGTCACGATGTCGGAATGCGACACCGGATCCCCCTCCCCGTGAGCCTCGGGGAGCACTTCGCTGTCAGAACTGCGGATGCTGCAGGCGTCGGCCGATGGCGACGCGACACCCCCGATCTGCATCGACCTTTCCACGGCATCCGCTCGGCGAGCGCTCCCCTGACCTTCGCCGAGACGATGGCGTGCCATCGGCCGAGACTGAAGGAGCACCAGCGATACGTGGGACGGACCGCTGCGCGGCTCTGGGGACTGCCGTATCCGAAGGCGTGGTCGGGGAAGGATCCCGTGGAGGTCGCGGTGCCCCTCGACCACACGCCGCCGAAGACCACCGGGGTGAAGGGACGACGGCTGTCCCTGGACCGCGCCCAGACATGGAAGCTCGACGGCGTCTCGGTCATCGACCCCGTGGCGGCGCTGTTCACCTGCGCGGATACCCTGACCGTCGATGAGGCAGTGATCATGATCGATGCGCTGCTGACCTCGGCATCCGACTACCCCGATCGGCGTCCCGGACTGCCCCTCGTGAGCGCGGCGGAGATCTCGGAGCGACTCGACATCTGGCGCGCCTTCCCCGGTTCTCGGACCATCAGAGCTGCGCTTCCCCTGGCCCGCGCGAACGTCGAGTCGCCGAAGGAGACGGAGACCCGACTGCTCATGCTGGGTGCCGGGCTGCCCGAACCCGCGGTGCAGCACGAGGTGTACGACCGGCGCCGCTTCATCGCACGGGTCGACCTCGCGTACCCGGAACTGAAGATCGCGATCGAGTACGAGGGCGACGGGCACCGCACGAGCAAGGAGCAGTGGCGCCGCGACATCCAGCGTCAGCGCGACCTGGAGGACCGTGGGTGGATCGTCATTCGCCTCACCCAGCAGGATCTCGGAAGCGGGTCGGCGGCGTTCCTCACCCGCATCCGCCGCGCGATCCTCGCACGTACTGCGTGAGCGGCCGACGCGACGCCTTCAGCGAGATGGAAAACGTCGGTACGGATACCCCGGAACCAGCACTTTCCATCCGCGACACCGCAAGCGGGATGGAAAACGCAGGCAGGAGGGCCCGGGAACCGACGTTTTCCATCTGCGGGACGGGCGGGCGGGGCGAGACCGTCCCCGCGGCCTACGCGTCGTCGGGCTCGCCGGCGATGAGGGCGCGGAGCCAGTCGCGGGCCTCGACGAAGATCTCATCGGCGTAGCGATCGGGGTACTGCACGATGCGGCGGTCGGCGCGCGGGTACGACCCGAGGAAGACCACGCGAGGGCTGTAGCGGCGGATGCCGAGCAGCGCGTCCGCCATGCGCTCGTCGTGGATGTGCCCGTCGGCGTCGAGCACGAAGCGGTAGCGGCCCAGCTCGTCGCCGATGGGTCGGGACTCGATCAGCGACAGGTTGATGCCGCGGGTGGAGAACTGCTCGAGCATCTCCAGCAGCGCACCGGGGTGGTCATCGGGCAGCTCGACGATGAGCGAGGTCTTGTCGGCGCCGGTCGGCTCGCCGGCGACGACGGTCCGCGACACCAGTACGAACCGGGTCACGGCGTTGATGTTGTCGCCGATCTGCTCTGCCAGCACCTCGACGTCCTGATGCCGCACGACTCCGGGAGCCGCGATCGCGGCCTGCGCGGGCAGAGAGCCGTCGAGGACGCCGAGAGCGGATGCCACGTTGCTCGCCGCCGGAACATGGGCGTGCTGCGGCAGATTGGCATCCAGCCAGCTGTGGCACTGCGCGTACGCGACCGGATGCGCGGCGATGACCTGCACGTCCTCGAGCTTCGTCCCGGGCGGGGCGACCAGCACGAAGTTGACCTTGACCAGGTACTCCCCGATGATCCGCAGCCCCGGGTTGTTCGCCAGTGCGTCCTGCGTGGTGGAGACGCCGCCCTCGATCGAATTCTCGATGGCGATCATCGCCGCGTGACTGCGGCCCTCGAGCACATCGGCCAGAGCCTCACCCACGTTGTGCACCGGACGCCAGTCATGGCCGCGGGCCTCGGGCACCTGATCCAGCGCCGCCTCGGTGAAGGTTCCAGCAGGGCCCAGGTAGCTGTACGTGCGGCGATCGGTCACCACGCAAGCCTAGTGCTGAGCATCCGACCGGTTACGGGGCCCCGCATCCGGTGACGCATCACGACGCCGAGGATGCGCGAGCGGCATGCGCGGGGCAGACTAAGGACATGACGAGCCGTGCAGGCCTCCCCGCGGAGGACAAGGACCTCATCGATGTCGACGAGCTGATCGCCGCGTACTACGACCGGCATCCCGACCCGAAGATCGCGGCGCAGCGCGTCGTGTTCGGCACGAGCGGGCACCGGGGCTCCTCGCTGTCGAGCAGCTTCAACGAGGACCACATCCTGGCGACCACGCAGGCGATCGTCGACTACCGGCGCGGGCAGGGCATCGAGGGCCCGCTGTTCCTCGGCCGCGACACGCACGCCCTCTCCCGTCCCGCCGAGCGCAGCGCCATCGAGGTGCTGATCGCCAACGGCGTGGACGTGCGCGTGGACTCCCGCGATGCCTGGGTGCCGACCCCCGCGCTCAGTCACGCCATCCTCACCTACAACCACGGTCGCGCGGCATCCGATGCGGGTCGCGCCGACGGGATCGTCGTCACCCCGTCGCACAATCCGCCCCGCGACGGCGGGTTCAAGTACAACCCGCCGCACGGCGGTCCTGCCGATACGGATGCCACGGGCTGGATCGCCCAGCGGGCCAATGAGCTCATCGAGGCGGGACTCGAGGGCGTCCAGCGCATCCGCTACGCCGACATCGACGGCGACACGGTCGGCGACTACGACTTCCGCGACGCATATGTGCGGGATCTGTCCACGATCATCGACATCGACGCCATCAAGAAGGCGGGCGTGCGCATCGGCGCCGACCCGCTGGGCGGGGCATCGGTGGAGTACTGGGCCCTGATCGCCGAGGTGCACGGCCTGGATCTCACCGTCGTGAACCCCGAGGTCGACCCGACCTGGCGCTTCATGACGCTGGACTGGGACGAGAAGATCCGCATGGATCCGTCCTCGCCGAGCGCGATGGCCTCGCTGGTGGCGAAGAAGGGCGACTTCGACGTCCTCACCGGCAACGACGCGGATGCCGACCGGCACGGCATCGTGACTTCGGATGCCGGGCTGATGAACCCGAACCACTACCTGGCCGTTGCGATCGACTATCTGTTCTCGCACCGCACCGAATGGCCCCGGGATGCCGCGATCGGCAAGACGCTCGTGTCGTCGATGATCATCGACAGGGTCGCCGAGTCGCTCGGCCGCCGACTGCTCGAAGTGCCCGTCGGGTTCAAGTGGTTCGTCCCCGGGCTGCTCGACGGCAGCGTGGCGTTCGGCGGAGAGGAGTCGGCCGGAGCCTCGTTCCTGCGCCGCGACGGCAGCGTGTGGTCGACGGACAAGGACGGCATCCTGCTGTGCCTGCTGGCCGCCGAGATCATCGCCGTCACCGCCAAGTCGCCCTCGGAGCGGTACCGCGAGCTGGAAGCGGCCTTCGGAGCATCCGCGTACCAGCGCGTTGACGCCCCCGCGACTCCTGAGCAGAAGGCGACGCTCGGCAAGCTCGCCCCGTCGGCGGTATCGGCGACCGAGCTCGCCGGCGAGCAGATCACCGCAAAGCTCTCGCACGCCCCGGGCAACGGTGCGGCCATAGGCGGTCTGAAGGTGCAGACCGAGCACGCCTGGTTTGCCGCCCGCCCCTCCGGCACCGAGGACGTCTACAAGCTGTACGCCGAGAGCCTGCGCGGCCCGGAGCACCTCGCGCAGGTGCAGGAGGAGGCTCGCGCCGTGGTGTCAGCGGCGCTCGAGGGCTGACGTGCGGTTCGCTCTCCCGTTTTCGCAGGGTGCGGTCAGCCGCCGTGCAGACCGGTCGATCATCCCGCTCATCGCGGTGTTCATCGTGTTGCAGCGGTATTGGAAGCTCGACCTGATCAGTGGTTCGCTCAAAGGGTGACGATTCATCGATCGAGCTTCAGAGGCTTCCTGGAACGCGCCCTCGAGCGCGTGTCGGAGAGCCGTCGGGCGGACGGCTATACCCGTCTGCCCGACGGCGAGCACCCGGACCTGTACGGAACGGCGGCGGCTGTCGGAATCCGGATCGCGCTGGGCGATCGTCCCGTGGGTCACGAGGCGGACGAGTTGCGCCGCACCGTGCATTCGTTCGCCGCCCCGGATGGCATGTTCGACGATCCGACGCACGGCAGGATCCACCGTGCCGCCACCGCCGTGACGACGCTGATGGTCCTCGGGGAATCGCCATCCGTGCCCATCCCGCTGCAGGGGCTGCTGCACGCGGATGCGGCCGCACCGTTCCTCGCCGGCCTCGACTGGGATGAGCCGTGGCTCACCTCCCACGACGCAGCTGGACTGCTGGCCATCGGACTCGTCTGCGCTGACGACACAGACGGTGCGAGGTCACGATGGATCGCGGAGTATCTGGGCTGGCTGGACGCTCATGCCGATGACGAGACCGGGCTGTGGTTGCGCGATCGGATGGGTTCGCTCGATGAGGACCCCGGGCTGTTCGGCAACATGGGATGCAGTTTCCACATGCATTTCCTCTACGAGTGGCTCGGGCGCGGTTGGCCGCATCCGGATCGCGTCGTCGATGCGGGGATGCGACTGCTGCAGCACGGTGAAAGCGTGCTTCCTGCCGAGGACGACCCGGTGGACGCCTGGGGATTCCGCCAGCTCGACTGGGTCTATTCGGTAGGGCGCTCGGCCCGTTCCGGCCACCGGACCTCGGAGGTCACTTCCGCATGCACGGCGCTCGCCGACCGAGCCGCCACCGCGCTTTCGTCTCCGGACGCCACGGACGGCGATCTGCACGCCGTCCAGGCGCGCGTGGGACTGGTGGCCGAACTCGCGACGCGCCTTCCCGACTCGATCGACACCGGCGCGTTCTCGCTGCGGTCGATCGTCGATGTGCGGCCCTTCATCTGAGGTCCGCACACCCCTCCCCGGCATCCGGTGCACCCGCACGATTCGGGCACACGTGCACGATCAGATCACGGCATCCGTCGTGCGGGCGTTCCCGAATCGTGCACCTGTACCGGTCAGGCCAGTTGCCGGGCGAGCACGGTTCCGGCCTCGCGCAGCCAGCGCGCGGGCTCGGCGAGAGCGGATGCCGATGAGCCGGCGAGCTCGCTCAGCGACGCGGTCGCGGTGAATATGCCGGTATCGGCATCTTCATCGATCCGTCCCGCCACCAGGGCGGTCCGCGCACCGGCGTCCGCCGCGAGCGACGCCACGAACGATGGGACCTTGCCCGCTCCGGACTGTCCGTCGTAGGCGCCCTCGCCGGTGACGACGACGTCCGCGTCGGCGACGGCATCCGCGAGTCCGATCAGCCGCGCCACTTCTTCCGCACCCGGCAGCAGCCGCGCACCCCAGGCCACGAGGGCACCGCCGACGCCGCCGGCCGCCCCCGCACCGGGAACGGAGACGTCCAGATCGAGCAGGCCCGCGAGACGGACCAGATCGGCGTCCACGGCTGCCCGATCAACGGCATCCGTGAGCCCCTTCTGCGGGCCGAACACCTCTGCGGCACCGCGGGGGCCGGTGAACGGGTTCGTCACGTCGGTGAGCACGAGCACCTCGGGCGCGGCCCGCAGCCCCGAGAGATCCGCTCGCGACAGCGCGGCGAGCCCGCGCGCACCCGTGGCGACCGCGCCGCCGGAGGCGTCCAGGAACCGGGCACCGAGGGCACGCAGCATCCCCGTGCCGCCGTCGGTCGACGCGCTCGAGCCGATGCCGACCACCAGCCGAGAGACGCCGCGATCCAGCGCGGCGGCGATGGCCTGTCCGAAGCCGGACGAGTCGGCATCCCAGGGGCGCAGCTCGTCGAGAAGCTCGATCCCCGAGGTCGACGCGAGGTCGATCACGGCCGTGCCGTTCGGGGCATCGTCGGATGCCGGCAGCAGCAGCCACGACGTCTCGACCGGTGCTGCCGCGGGGCCGTCCACCGTCACGGGCATCCGCGCCGCTCCGGGAACGGCGGCGGCGAACGCCGCGACGGTTCCCTCTCCCCCGTCGGCCATCGGCCGCAGCACGACCTCTGCCGCGGGGTCGACGGTGAGCCATGCGTCGGCGAGCATCTGCGCGGCATCCGCCGCCGTGATCGTTCCCTTGAAGCTGTCGGGGGCGAAGACGATCCGCATCACGCGCTCACGCCGGGGGTACTCGCGCGCACGCGCACCTCGAGCTCGATCGCGGGCTGCTCCCACTCGGCATCCACGGTCGCGCGGAACGCCTGGTAGCCCACGTCGCTGAGCGGCACGTGCACGGTGGAGAGCTGCGGGGTGACGTCACGGCTGACCGGCACGTCATCGAATCCGCAGACGGCGATATCAGCACCCACCGTCCGACCGGCATCCCGGATCGCGGTCATCGCGCCGATCGCCACCACGTCGCTGAGCGCGAACACGAGAGTTCCCTCGTCGACGCCGTCATTAAGGGCCTCAGCCATCGAGTCCGCGCCGGACTCGCGCTCGAAGGTGCCGCGGTACACCCGGGAGACCTCGCCACCGCCCGCAGCGAACCCGGCCGTGAAGCCGGCGAGACGGTCGTCGGAGGTGCGCACGCCCTCCGCCGCGCCGATCGCGATCGCGCGTCGGTACCCGAGCTGCGCCATCGCGGCGCCCAGCTGCTCCGCGCCGCCGCGGTTGTCGATGCGGATGCTGCGATCTCCGCCGTCGCCGAAGGTGACCGTGCGGCTGCCGAGCGCACCGAACGCCCGCAGCTCCTCGACGATGGCGGGATCGCCGGAGCCGGCACGCGACGCCGCGAGGATCACACCGCGGGGCCGCTGCCCGCGCAGGGCGTGCAGCACGCGCGCTTCCCGCTGGGACTCCCGCTCGGTGATCGCGACGGTGACGATCAGACCGTCCTCGTCGGCGCCGCGCGCGACGCCCGAGGCGATCAGACCGAAGAACGGGTCGGCGATGTCCGCGACCAGCAGTGCGATGACCTGCGATGTGCCGCGGGCGATCGCCTGCGCCGAGACGTTGGGGATGTAGCCCAGCTCGCCGGCGGCCTGCTCGACCTTCTCGCGGAACGATTCCGCGACCTTCCGGTCGGAGCCGTTGAGCACCCGCGAGGCGGTCGCCAACGACACCCCCGCGACCCGGGCGACGTCATGCAGCGTCGGTGCGCTCGCGCGCGTGGCTTCAGCACTCATGCGATGAGCCTATCCATGTCATCGGGCGCGTCCGGGACGCGGGTCGCGGACCCCGTGCAGGCCGCGGGTCGCGGACGCGTCCGGGTCGCAATCGATGCCGCTTCGGGCGGCGAGGAACGGCATCCATTGCGACCTGGACATCAGGCGAGCCAGCCGCGCAGGGTCGCCGCCTCGGCCGCGAGCAGCGCGGGGTCGTCGTCGGGGACGAACTCCAGCAGGGCGTCGCGCGGAGGGACGGGAAGAGCGGATGCCGCGGCGCACAGCGCCTGCCACAGCTCGGCGCGCTCGTGCAGCCTCAGCCGCTGGGCCTCGGGCCACCACGAGAACACGTGCACTGCGCTGGTCTGCGCGGCCAGTGCGTCGAACTCGGCCAGGGCGACGGCGTCCGCAGCTCCCACCGAGGGCTGCCAGTACGTCGACAGGACGGGGTTGGCGACGTCGGCGAGCAGGCGGAGCACGGCATCCGGGTTGTCGGCGACCGTCCCCCGGTGGTACTCCAGCGCAAGCCCGATGCCGCGGTCGGATGCTTCGGCGGCAGCATCCCGAAGCCGGCTGACCACCTGTGCGTACTGGGCGGGCGTGGCATCCGCGGAGTCGACCCGACCCGCCCAGATGCGCACCCGGTCGGCGCCGAGCGCCTCGGCGCTGTCGAGGATGGGCGTGAGCGCCTCGTCCGCTCCCGCGCGGAAGTAGGAGCCGTACGAGCACACCGCGAGCCCGGCATCCACCGTCGCCTGAGCGACCTGCGCCGCCCGCTCCGGATCACCGGCGGGCACATGCACGTCGCCGCCCCACTCGATCACCTCGAGCTCGGCCTCCGCCGCGCGCACGACGATCTGCTCGGGGGTGAGCTGCCGGAACGTCACCGAGCACAGTCCTGGTCGCATGATCATCCCTTCATCCTGCCCGCCCCGTCTCCCCGTACCCGTCTATATGGCGCATACCGCCCTGGTTTCGGACTGACGGGGGCGGTTTGCGCCATATAGACGGGCTTTCAGGGGAGGTGCGGGGAGACTGCGGTGCCGAAGGACTCCACGGTGCGCGCGACGACGTGCGCGGGGTCGTCGGCCCAGATGTCGGCATTGAACAGCTCGACCTCGATGTCGCGGTTGTAGCCGGTCTCGATCACGGCCCGCGTGAGCGAACCGAAATCGATGACGCCCTCGTCCATGTAATGCCGGCTCAGCAGCACGTCCTCGGCGAGCGGCGTCTTCCAGTCGCACACCTGATAGGTGGCGATGCGCCCCTCACGGCCGGCGCGGGCGATCTGCTCGAGCACCTGCGGATCCCACCAGATGTGGAAGGTGTCGACGGCCGCGCCGACGACCGCGGAGTCGAAGTCGGCGGCGATGTCCAGGGCCTGGCCCAGTGTCGAGACGACGGCCCGGTCGGACGCGTACATGGGATGCAGCGGTTCCAGGGCCAGCGTGACTCCGGCGGCCTTCGCGTCGTCGGCCAGCGCGCCGATCGCATCGCGCACGCGCTCACGGGCGCCGATCAGGTCGCGCGATCCAGCGGGCAGGCCGCCCGCGACGAGCACGAGCACGGCGGCGGAGCCCTCGGCGCCCGCGGCGGCGAGCGTCGCGGTCTCCTCGATCGCCCGGCGATTCTCGTCCAGTGCGGCCTCGCGCTCCGGTCCGACCGGCAGAGTGAAGAATCCGCCACGGCAGTGCGACGAGAAGCGCAGTCCGGAGTCCGCCAGCATCCGTGCGGCGACGTCGAGACCGACCTCGTTCACGGGCTCACGCCACAGCCCGATCGACTGCACACCGGCATCCGCCGTCACCCTCAGCGCGGTCGCGAGGTCCGCGTACTTGATGGTCGCCTGGTTGATGGAGAGACGGGGGTCCGGTCCCTGAGCTTGTCGAAGGGTCATGCGTCGAGTCCGTTCAGGCGCAGCATCCCGTGCCAGCGCTCGCGCGCGAGCTCGGGGTTCTCCAGGGCGAGCGAGGCGTTGGCCAGCTCGACGATCCGGGACAGGTGCGGCAGGCTGCGCGCGGAGTGCAGGCCGCCGACCATCTGGAACGCGGGCTGGTGTCCGTTCAGCCAGGCCAGGAACGCGACACCGGTCTTGTAGTAGAAGGTGGGCGCGGCGAACACCTGGCGGCTCAGCTCCTCGGTCGGACCGAGGATGCGCTGGTAGGCCGCCGCGTCGCCGGCATCGAGCGCCTGGATCGCGGCGGATGCCACCGGGGTGATCGCCGCGAAGGCGCCGAGCAGCGCGTCCGAATGGGTGCGGTTGCCGTCGAGTGCACCGGATGCTGTCGAGTGCACGGCCTCTTCGCGCGGAGAACCCGCGCTCTCGGCGAGATCCCGTGCTGTCGACGCCGAGGTCGCATCGGAGCCGCCGATCAGCGAGACGTAGTTGAAGTCGTCGCCGGTGAACATCCGCACGCCCTCGGGGAGCCGCGAGCGCACCGAGATCTCGCTCTCGGCGTTCAGCAGGCTCATCTTCACGCCCACGACCTTGCCGGGGTTCTCGGCGATGATGTCCAGCAGCACTGCGGATGCCGTCTGCCAGTCGTCTGCCCCGAAATACCCGGCCAGTTCCGGGTCGAAGGCGGTGCCCAGCCAGTGCAGCACGACCGGGACGGTCGCCGACTGCAGCACCTCGCGGTAGACGCGGCGGTAGTCGTCGGCGCCGGTCGCGACGCGGGCGAGGTGACGGGATGCCATCAGCACCGGTCCTGCGCCCTGCTCCTCGGTGAACTCCAACTGCGAGCGGTAGGCGTCGATCACGGCATCCACCGAGATCACCTGCTCATCGATGTGGTCGGTGTTGACGCCGACGACGACCGAGCCGCCCTCTTCGCGCGCCACCTCGGCGCTGCGCGAGATGAGCTCGCGGGTGGCGGCGGCATCCAGACCCATGTTCCGCTGCGCGGTGTCCATGGCATCCGCCACTCCCAGACCCCAGGAATACACGTTGCGGCGGAACGCGAGCGTCGAATCCCAGTCGATGTCGGCGGGCCGGCCCGGGGTGTTGTCGCCCCAGACGACCGGCACGACGTGCGCGGCCGCGTACGCGACGCGGGAGCGCAGCGGGGAGGTCGGGCGGGCGTAGACGCCGGAGTCGTTCAGCTCGGCATCCGAGAGCCGTCCATCAGCCGAGAGCAGGCGCAGCGTGGTCACAGCGACAGCCTCTCGATGACGATCTTGCGACCCTCGGCGCTGGAGGCCAGACCCGCCTCGGCGAACTGCACGCCGCGGGCGCCGGCCAGCAGGTCGAAGGCGTAGTCGGTGCCGAGCACGTACGACTCCAGGTACTCCTCCCACTGCTGACGGAACCCGTTCAGGAACACGTCGTTGGTGGGCACGTCCTGCCAGTCGGCGTCGTAGTCGTGGGTGTCCTCGAGGTCGGGGTTCCACACCGGCTTCGGGGTGGCGTTGCGCGGCTGGATCTTGGCGCCGAACAGACCGACGACGGCCGAGCCGTGCGTGCCGTCGACCTGGAACTCGACGAGCTCGTCGCGGTTCACGCGCACGGTCCACGAGGAGTTGATCTCGGCGATGATGCCGCCTTCGAGCTCGAAGATGCCGTAGGCGGCGTCTTCGGCCGTGGCGTCGTAGTGCTCGCCCTTCTCGTCCCATCGGTCGGCGATGTGCACCGCTGCCTGGGCGTAGACCGAGCGCACCTCGCCGAACAGGTTCTCGAGCACGTAGTTCCAGTGCGGGAACATGTCGGTGATGATGCCGCCGCCGTCCTCGGTGCGGTAGTTCCAGCTGGGGCGCTGCGCGGGCTGCCAGTCGCCCTCGAACACCCAGTAGCCGAACTCGCCTCGGACGGAGAGGATGCGGCCGAAGAAGCCGGAGTCGATCAGGCGCTTGAGCTTCTGCAGGCCGGGCAGGTAGAGCTTGTCGTGCACGACACCGGTCTTGACCCCGGCCTCACGTGCCAGGTTCGCGAGCTCCAGGGCCTCCTCGAGCGACTCGGCGGTGGGCTTCTCGGTGTAAATGGCCTTGCCTGCTGCGATGGCCTTGCGGATCGCGCTGGCGCGCGCCTTGGTCACCAGGAAGTCGGCGTAGATCTCCCACTGCGGGTCGGCGAGTGCGGCATCCAGATCGGTCGTGTAGTCCTCGATGCCGTGCAGGGCTGCGAGCTCGGCGAGCTTCTCGGCGCTGCGGCCCACGAGGATCGGCTTGACGGTGACCTTCGAGCCGTCGGAGAGCTCGATGCCGCCCTGGTCGCGGATCGCGAGGATGGAGCGCACCAGGTGCTGCCGGTAGCCCATGCGTCCGGAGACGCCGTTCATGATGATGCCGATCTCGCGCACGTTCGCCATGGTGATCCGTTCTGTCGTTCTGTCGAGAAGCTGTCGCGCGTCCCGTATAGCGGTAAGCGCTTTCCCATATTAGATCAGGTCGGGATGCGGAGCGCAAGCACCGTCAATGTTCTACAATGGAGCACATGACTGAAGTCGGGATCCGAGCACTGAAGCAGAACGCCTCGGCCGTGGTCGCGGAAGTGGCCGCCGGCGAGACGATCACGGTCACCGATCGGGGCAGGCCGGTCGCCCGCATCACACCGATGGACCGATCCGGTCTCGAGAATCTTCTCGAGACCGGTCTCGCCCGGCCTGCGCGCCTCAGCATCCTGTCCCTCACCGCGCCGGAGCCAGGCCCCCCTCTCTCCGAAGATCTGCTCCGTGCGCGCGAGTCGGAGCGGTACTGATCGTGGCGCATTACATCGACACGTCCGCACTCGTGAAGCTGGTCACCGCAGAGGCGGAATCCACGGCTCTGCTGGCATGGATCGCGGATGCCGAACCCACGCTCGTGGCGTCGGATCTGGCACGTACGGAACTGATGCGCGCCGTGCGGCGCGTCAGCCCGGATCGCGCCCCGCGGGTGCGCGTCGTGCTCGACTCGCTGGTGCTGCTGCGGGTGACGACGACGATGTTCGAGACCGCAGGCCGTCTCGACCCGGTCGGACTGCGCTCGCTCGATGCCCTCCACCTCGCCGCAGCCATCGACCTCGGCGACGATCTCGAGGGGTTCCTGACCTATGACGACCGTCTGGCCGAGGCCGCACGCGCGCAGGGATTCGCCGTGCTCGCCCCGACCCCGTGACGCCCCGGGCTTGCCGGCTTCAGCGACCGAGCTCGTCCAGCAGGTCGGCGAAATGGTCGAGGTCCGCCGCCGTCCAGGCGCGCAGCCGCTCGCCGATGCGGCCGTGGTACGCGGCACGGGCGATCGCCACCCGCTCCTTCGCGAGATCGGTGGCCACCATGCGCTTGGCGCGCCGGTCGTCCGGATCGCGGACGCTCTCCACCAGCCCAAGCTCGGTCAGCTGGCGCACCTGACGGCTCACCGCGGATTTGTCCGTCTGCAGGCGCTCCACGATCGCGCCGGCCGTGGTCGCCTCGCCGCCGAGGATCGAGACCAGCACCTGGTACCCCAGCGGCTGCAGATCCGGATGCACGGTGGCGGCGGCCTCTCGCCAGCTGACCCGGATGCGGGCGAACAGCCGCCCGAGTTCCCGCTCGACGCGCACGATCGCTTCGTCCAGCTCTGCATCGACGAGTCCGTCCGAGGCAGGCGCGTCGGGATTCTCGGGCAGGGCAGTCATAGCCGTCAGTGTACGGCGAAGGCCCGCTGTCGATTCGACAGCGGGCCTTCGGAGACGCCAGGGCGCCGGATGTCAGGACCTCACACCTCGGAGAGCAGGCTGAAGGCCTTGGAAGCGGCCTTCACCTCGTCCGGCGTGAGCCCGGCGAGAACCGTCCGCATCCGCTCGGCGTGCTCACCGCGCAACTCGGCCAGCATGCGGCAGGCTTCGGGCGTCGCGGTGAGCACCCGCAGCCTGCCGTCGTGCTCGTCCGGGCGCGATTCGAGGAGGTCGAACTCCTCCAGCATCCGGATCTGCCTGCTGACCATCGACTTGTCCATCTCGAACCGCTCGGCGAGCTGATGGGCGTTGGTGGGGCCCGTCCGCGAGATGAACGAGAGCAGCTTGTAGCCTGCGGGCTGCAGCTCGGGGTGCATCCGTGCCGCGGACTCCTTCCACATCGTGCGCGCGCGGGCGAAGATCAGGTTCAGATGCCCCTGAAAATCCGCCATCACGTCGTCGATGGTGTCGGTGTCCATGTCAGCGCACCGGCTCCTGCACGTCGCGAACACGATCGTCGTCCTCGGAGATGACGCGGATGCTGCCGGTGGCGGCTCCCACCTCGGCACCCGCGACCTCGATCGCGGACTCCTCGGCGTTCTCGCGCAGCTGCTCCGCGGAGTTCTTCGTCGAGAGCGGCTTGTTCCGGATGAAGGCGATCGCGATCACGCCGATCACGGCGAGCGGGATGGCGATCAGGAACGCGTCCGCGATGCCGTGCCCGTAGGACGACTCGACGACGGTGCGGATGCTGTCCGGCAGACTGCCCATGTTGGGCACGTCGCCGGTGGCCAGGTGCTTGAGCGCGTCGATCTCATCAGGCGACTTCGGCACGAACTTGCCCAGACCGTCCTTCATGTACGTCGCGACGTTGGTCGCGAGAATCGAGCCCATGATCGTGACGCCGATGGTGCCGGCGATCGTGCGGAAGAAGTTGACGCCCGAGGATGCCGCGCCCAGCTGCTGCGGCGGGGTGTCGTTCTGCACGATCAGGGTGAGGTTCTGCATGACCATGCCGAGGCCCGCACCGAGCACGAACATGTAGACCGCGACGAGCGGGAACGGGGTGTCGTAGCGCAGCGTCGCCATCAGTGTCACGCCGATGAGGGCGAGCACCGAGCCCAGCATCATCCAGCCCTTCCACTTGCCGTAGCGGCTGACCAGCTGCCCGATGATGATCGAGGCGCCCATCTGACCGATGATCATCGGGATGGTCATCAGGCCCGACTCGGTCGGCGTCGCGCCACGGGCAAGCTGGAAGTACTGCGCCAGGAAGACGGAGGTCGCGAACATCGAGACGCCGATGGCGATCGAGGCGAGCACCGACAGTGTGAAGGTGCGGTTGCGGAACAGCGTCATCGGGATGATCGGCTCCTTGACGAGCATCTCGACGATCACGAAGGCCACGATGGCGACGGCCGAACCGATGCCCAGCGCGTAGCTGGTGACGGAGTCCCACTCGAACTGGCTGCCGCCCATCGACACCCAGATCAGCAGACCCGAGACGCCGACCATCAGCAGCACGATGCCGAGATAGTCGATCGACACCTTGACGTTCTGCGGCTTGGGCAGATGCAGGGTGAACTGCAGCAGGATGAGGGCGACGATCGCGAACGGCACACCGACGAAGAAGTTGGAGCGCCATCCCAGCGTGTCGGTGAGGAACCCGCCGAGCAGCGGGCCGCCGATCGTGGCGAGGGCCATGATGCCGCCGACGACGCCCATGTACTTGCCGCGCTCGCGCGGCGAGATGATCAGCGCGACGGCGACCATCACGAGCGACATGAGCCCGCCGACGCCGACGCCCTGGATCACGCGCACGGCGATCAGCATGTTGGTGTCGGTGGAGAAGCCGGCGATGACTGTGCCGACGGTGAACAGGATCAGTGAGATCTGGACGAGCACCTTGCGGTCGACGAGGTCGGACAGCTTGCCCCAGATCGGGGTGGTGACGGCTGTGGCCAGAAGGCTGGCGGTGATGACCCAGGTGTACTGCGCCTGGGTTCCGCCGAGCTCGGCGATGATGACGGGGAGCGAGGTCGAGACCACCGTGCCCGAGAGCACGGCGACGAACATGCCGACGATGAGGCCGGAGATCGCGGTGAAGACCTCGCGGGCTGAGCGCACGGTCTCGGCCGAGGAAGATGTGGTGGAGTTCAAAAGAGGGGTCTCCTGCAGATAATGGTTGATCAACATCAACGATACAGCATTAGTTGATGTTCCTCAACCATTGCCGTTGATCAACTATTCCACAGGGCCCTCACATCGCGACGGTCGACTCCCGCGGATGCAGCACCGGCACGACCTGAACGCGCTCGACCGGCCGGGAGGGCCCCTCCACCAGACGCGCCAGCATCATCTCCACCGCCCGACGGCCGACATGCTGCTTCGGCGGACGCAGCGCGGTTATCGGCGGGGCGCCGTTCTCGGCGACCTCGTCGTCGTACGCGATGATCGAGAGCTCATCGGGAAGCGACCAGCCGCGATCGATAGCGTGCTGCTGCACCAGGAGCGCCTGGGGATCCGAATGGATCATCATCGCCGTGGTGCCGGTCTCGCGCAGCCGATCGAGCATCCGGTCGATGAAGTCCGCGCGCTCGTCACCCTCCCGGGAATCCAGCGACGCGTTCAGATCGACGGTCTGCACCAGCCCCAGCTCCTCGACGGCCCTCCCCCAGCCCCGCCGAAGCTGACCCGAGGTCGGCGACTGCGACGAGGTGAGCAGACCGACCGTCCGGTGCCCCAGAGCGGCCAGGTGCGACGCCGCCTGGTAGCCGCCGAACACATGGTCGGTGGTCACCCACTCCAGCCGGGTGAGGGCGAGAGACGACGGCGCCTGGCGCTCCACGAGCACCGCGGGAACAGGCAGCTGCTCGAGCCAGCTCAGCAGCGCGTGCCCGTCAGGGCCCTGATTCTCGGGCGCCACGATCAGGCCGTGGAAGCCGCCGGAGTCGATGAGCGAGCTGATCTGCCGGCGCTGGTCGGCGGGCTCGTAGCTCGCACCGCGCAGCACCAGCTGCACGCCGAGCTCGGTGGCCGCAGCGCGCGCCCCGATCACGATCTGGGGCCAGTAGTAGCTCAGCGAGGGCACCACCATCCCCACGCGGTAGCGGGGCCCCGCCGAAGAAGCCCGCGGCGCGACCGTGGTGTCCAACCGGCTGCGCAGAGTCGCACCGCCGTGCACTCTCGTCACCAGCCCGCGATCGGCGAGCTCGCCGATATCGCGCCGTACCGTCAGTTCCGAGACGGCGAACTCGCGCGCCAGGTCCGCCACTCGTACGGCGCCCGCGGTGCGCAGCTGATCCATGATCCGCTCGCGACGGGCGATCCCGAACACCGGGCGGTTCTCCGAATCGGTCATGATGCCTCTCCTCTCAGTTCCCAGCTGCCTGCTCCGGTCAACGCGGATGCCGGTGCGAACAGCATCCGCGTCACCCGGTCACCCCACGAATGCCTCAGGTACGGGTCGTCGACCTCGACGGTCTCGAACTCCACCTCGGCGCGATCGAACGCGAGCAGCAGCCCGCGCGATCCGTGCCTGCCCGGCACCAGCACGCCGCCGTCGTCCTGGCGGACGGGAACACCCGTGCACACCACCACGATCCGGGTGACGGGATCGGTCAGGGCATCGGATTCGTCGAGCACGCGGATGCCGGCATCCGTCAGCCGCACGGTGCGCAGCCACCGGTCGCCACCCGGGTACGCGGCGGTCAGGTCGACCCGCCACCCGTCGTCGATCGCCACGATCTCGGAACGCCACTGTGCCCCGGGCAGCTGCACGGCACCGCGCGGCAGCGGCGTCGAGTGCCAGTCGCTGCGCATGTTCCACAGCTCGTAGCGCCGGTCCGAGAAGGTCTCGGACCGGTAGGTCGCGCGGCCGAGGTCGGGCAGCAGCGGCACGCCGTCGACGGCGATCGCGATCGAACCCAGGTCGTTGTGATTGTGGTTCTCCCCGTTGTGGCCGCTCTTGACGACGACGCCGAGGCCGGCCCGCTCGCGGATGCCGATCCCGATCGAGGGGAGGAAGACGTCCTCACGGACGGATGCCGTGGGCACGGTGTGCGTCAGCACGCCGGAGCGGATGTCGCGCAACTCGGCGAGCATCCGCCCGAGGCCGGCGTGCACGCCATCGTCGAATCCGCACAGGGCACGGTCGCCCTGCTCGGTGCGAGCGAAGTCGGCTGTGTCGGGCAGCGCGCACAGGGTCGCCGCACGGAAGAGCACGTGCCAGGGGATGCCGGCATCCGCCCGTGCCTCGGCATCCGAGAAGCTCGCGAACCAGCCCGGACCGACCTGCATGCGCTGCGGGAAGCGCGCGAGCTCCGCGAGCCCCTGCAGCCCGCCGCCGCGGACCGCGGCCGTGACAGCGCCGCCGGCCAGCTCGTCCAGCAGCCCCAGCGCGTCGAACGCCCGCCCCGCTCCCTGCCACCAGTACGCGAAGCCCTCGTCGATGGCGCCGTCGGCGGGCAGCTGCGCGAGGTAGCGGTCCAGGCCGTCCACGCACCGGGAGATGACCCGCTCACGCAGTTCGGGCTCGGCGAAGGCGACAGCCGCGGGGAGCAGGTTCCCGTGAATCCACGGTGCCCAGTTGTGCACGTGGTCCTCGGTGCCCTCCCAGTGCCAGTCGCGGCTCACGAACGGCTCCAGCACCCGCCCCCGCGCCTCGGCACCGAGCCGCGCACGCAGGCCGGGCGCGATCCGCTCCAGGTCGTCGCCGAGCAGCAGGGCGGCCCACGCGACGAGTGCGACGTCCTCCCCCGCGCCGAGATCGACGAACGGATGCCGATCATCGGGCACCCGCATCCCGCGCGAGAACACGTCATCGTGCGCGGGCCAGCACCAGGTGCTCTGCTCGACCTTCAGCCAGAGCCCGTCGGCGGCCTCGAGCAGCCGTTCCTCGGACGGGTCGAGAGCGGCCGCGAGCACGGCGAGACGCGTGCGCCGGTTGCGCAGGAACAGCGCGCGCTCGTAGGCCGAGCGGTCGCCGGTTCGAGCGTAGGAGGCCCAGTCCGACAGCCGCGGCTGCGGCCAGTCCGTGCCGTGCAGCCGGTCGGCTTCGGCGAGGATCGCCTCGCGCGGGCGCGTATCCAGACTGTCCCAGAAGCCGCGATCGGCGGCCGTGGAGATCGGGATGCCGGCATCCGCGTCTCCGGCCCGTGCCCAGAGATCGCGCAGCGCGCCTCGTGGGGTGAGCTTGTCGCCAGTCATCATGGTTGAACCTTTATGTTCGAGTAAGCATTTTCAGCTTCGAATGGGTTGCGAATGAATGGATGATCAGTCTTCACTGGGATGGCCGCGTCACGCAAGCGGTCAGCCACGCGAATCCCGACGCGAACTTCGACGGAGACACAGATGCCCCCATCCCGCCCCCGGGCACACGCGGTCATGTCGACCGAGGCATTCGATCTACTCTTCGACGATGCCCGCCGACAGCGCTTCGCCGAGCTGGCCGATGTGCGCACGCCGATGCACATCACCGACCTCGCCGATCCCGCTCTGGACGGGCTGCTCGCCGAGACCGAGGTGCTGGTGACCTCGTGGGGCGCGCCGCGCTTCGAGGCGCCGCTACTGGATCGGATGCCGCGGCTGCGCGCCGTGTTCCACGCCGCGGGCAGCATCCGCAACCACGTCTCGGCGGAGTTCTGGGACCGCGGCATCCGCATCACCACGGCGGCGGATGCCAATGCCGTGCCCGTCGCCGAGTTCACCCTCGCCGCGATCCTGCTGGCGGGAAAGCGCGCACTCGTGCAGCTGCGCACCCCCTCGGTGACGCAGGAGGTGTGGGACGGCAACCTGCGCTCGCACGCCCTCGGCAACCTCGACCGCACGGTCGGCATCGTGGGCTTCTCACGCATCGGCCGACGCGTCGTGGACCTGCTGCGGCCCTTCAACGGTCTGCGCGTACTGGTCGCCGACCCCTTCGCCGATCCGGCCGAGGTGGCCGCGGCCGGCGCCGAACTCATGCCTCTGCATGAGATGCTCCCCCGGGTCGCCGTGCTCTCGCTGCACGCCCCTGCGCTGCCCTCGACGCACCACATGATCTCCACCGCCGAGCTTGCCGCCCTGCCGGACGGCGCGACCGTGATCAACACCGCCCGCGGCGCGCTGCTCGACCACGACGCCCTGTTGGCGGAATGCCGCATCGGGCGCCTCGACGCGGTCCTCGACGTGACGGACCCCGAGCCGCTTCCCGCGTCATCGGAGCTGCTCGCGCTGACGAACGTGGCCATCACGCCGCACCTGGCCGGGTCGCTCGGCACCGAGACGCGCCGGCTGACCGATTCCGCACTCGACGAGCTGGCTGCGTACGCGGCGGGCGAGCCGCTGCGGCATCCGATGGACGCGCTCTCGCTCGGCCGCAGCGCCTGAGCCGGCCCGCGGCCCGGTAGCCCCGCGACCCCCGCGATCCCCACGGCCTCCGCGACCCCCGCGGCCCGCGCGAGAAACCACTTCCCGCTTGAGAAACCACGTGTGCACGTGCGTCTCATGCAGGATGTGGTTTCTCGCCCCGCATCGGCACGTCCAGCACCGGGCGCAGGCAGTAGCGGCCGTTGGCCCAGACGACATACAGCGCCGGCGCGGCGGTGATGCCGATCGCGACGGCGGGCATGGTCGCGAAGACGCCGACCTGCACGCCGAGCACGGCCAGTGACAGCACCTGGAAGTACCACCGGCGCACGCCCAGGTACAGGCTCGAGCGCAGCACGTCGCGCAGCCGCGCGGTCGGCACCTCGGCGAGCGCGACGGCACCCAGCAGGCCCGTGATGGCGGCCAGCACGACCAGGAGCAGCAGCACCGGCACGATCACCACCGAGGCGGCGGTGTCCGACAGGGCGCGCACGTCGACCAGCAGCACGACCGCGAAGCCCACGACGATCACGCCCAGCAGCAGCGAGCCGCGCAGCGTCCTGCGCCACACCTGCAGGAACGCGCGCACCACCTGCGTCTCGCCCTCGCCGTGCGCACGGAAGGTGCCGAACGCGGCGGTCAGTGCGGGCGCGGCGAACGGTGCGACCACGGCCAGCAGCGGCCAGGAGTGCATCGGGTCCGTCGTGATCAGCAGCACCACCAGCGGGGATGCCGCCACCAGCACGAGCAGGTTCACCATCAGTCCGAGATACAGCACGCCCAGGATCGAGGCCCAGGTGTCGTGCGCGACGCGCTTCACGGCTCAGCCCTTCATCCCGCTGGTGGCGATGCCCTCGACGAAGTACTTCTGTCCGAGCATGAAGATGATCGCGATCGGCACGACCGAGAGGCACAGGCCGGCGAACAGCAGGGCGTAGTTCGTGTCGAACAGGTTGGACACGAAGCTCTTCAGCCCGAGCTGGATCGTCCAGAGGTCGGGGTTTCGCAGATAGATGAGCGGCCCGAGGTAGTCGTTCCAGGTGTTGACGAAGGTCAGCAGCGTCAGGCTCGCGATCGCGGGGACCGACAGCGGCACCATGATCCGGCGCCAGATGCCGTACTCGCTGAGCCCGTCCAGACGGGCGGCCTCGCTGAGCTCCTCGGGGATGGTCTCGTAGTACTGCTTCATCAGGAAGACGCCGAAGGCACCGAACGCCTGGATGAGGATGATCGCCCACAGGGTGTTGGACACCTTGAGGTTGGACAGCAGGATGAACTGCGGGATCATGTACGACTGCCACGGCACGGCGATCGTGCCGATGTAGGCGAGGAAGAGCACGTCGCGTCCGGGGAAGCGGATGCGGGAGAAGCCGTACGCCGCGAAGGATCCGGTGAGCACCTGCAGGAAGGTGACCACCACGGCCAGCAGCAGCGTGTTGCGGATCCAGGTGAGCATGTCGGCCTTGGCCCAGATGTCGATGTAGTTCTGCCAGACGAACGTCTCGGGCCACCACACCACCGGCACGGAGAACACCTCGTTGGCGGTCTTCAGCGAGCTGAGCAGCATCCATGCGAACGGCGCGAGCAGGCCGATCGCGAACACGCCCAGGCCGATGTAGCCGACGATGCGCCCGACGCGGCGCAGCGAGGAGGACTCCCCCGCACGGCGATGCGTCGCGGGGTCGGAGAGCCGGCGCAGCTTCTGCTCGCCGGTGACCATGAGCTCGGTCTGAGTCATCAGACGCTCCTCCTCTTGTTCCAGAGGAACTGGGCGATGGTGACGATGATGCACAGGAAGAACAGCGCGACCGCCGCAGCCGATGCGTACCCGAACTGGGACTCCTCGAAGCCCTTGCGGTAGATGAACTGGGACAGCACCATGGTCGCCTGCCCCGGGCCGCCGTCGGTCATGACGAGGATCAGGTCGAAGACCTTGAGCGAGTTGATCGTGAGCATGACGGTGACGAAGAACATCGTCGGCCGCAGGGACGGCAGGGTCACGTTGACGAAGCGCTGCCAGACGTTCGCGCCGTCCACGCGCGCCGCCTCATGCAGCTCGGGAGGGATCGTCTGCAGCCCCGCGAGGAACAGGATCATGTAGTAGCCCATGTCCCGCCAGGTGCTGACGATGACGACCGCGGGCATCGCCCAGTCCTTCGAGGTCAGCCATCCGGGTGGGTTCTCGATGCCGATGAAGCGCAGCATCGCGTTGATGGGGCCGTAGTCGGGGCTGAAGAGCAGGTTCCAGACCACTGCGATCGCGACGATCGAGGTGATGTAGGGGAAGAACGCGGCCGTGCGGAAGAACGCCACCCCGCGCAGCTTGTTGTTCAGCAGCAGTGCGAGCCCGAGCGAGACGACGATGGTGAGCGGGATGTGCATCACCGAGTAGTAGAGCGTGTTCCAGAACGCGTTGCGGAAGCTGCCGTCGCCGAACAGGCGCTGGAAGTTCGCGAAGCCGACCCAGTCGGCCTTGCCGAAGATGTTCCAGTTCGTGAACGCCATGTAGAACAGGATCACGACGGGCACGAGCGTGAACGCCGCGAACCCGGCGAAGTTCGGCAGGATGAACGTCCAGCCGATCAGGGTGTTCCGGCGGCGGAGCGCCGATCGGCGCCTGGGCGGTGCCGTCTTCCCGGCATCCGGCGTGACTGTCGCTGTCATGGGGTTCTCTCGGTGGTGCGGTCAAGGGGATGGGGCCGGCCCTCGCGGACCGGCCCCCGAGGGCCGGACGGACCGGCCCCGAGGATCGGGTCAGCCGACCTCGTTGGCGACGCGGTCCTGCGCCTCCTTGATGGCGTCGTCGACACCGGTCGAGCCGGACATGATCGCGGTGTGCATGTCGCCCAGGATGCCCTGGATGGCTGCGGTCGTGTTGGAGGTCGGGTTCTCGGGCAGAACCTCGTGGGTCGACCAGGCGAACTTGGACAGGTCATCGGTCGGTGCGCCCTTGACGCCGAAGTACGTCTCGGTGACGGCGTCGCTGGTCAGGGCCGGCGTGATGCCGATGCCGGCGAGCACCTGTGCGGCATCCTCGCTGGCGGCGAATTCGAGGAACTTCTTCGCCGCGGCGGCCTTGTTCCCGCTCAGAGCCGCGTTGGCGCCGAAGCCGGTCGGGTCGCCGAAGGTGACCGGGGTCTTGTCGGTGCCCGCGGTGGACGAGTCCAGCTGCGGAGCCGGAGCGATGCCCCACTCGAAGGCGTCCGCCTCACCGGATGCCTGCTGCGCGATCAGCGTGGCGGTGTACCAGCTGCCCATGGGCAGCATCGCCGCCTTCTGCTTGCCGAACTCGCCCTGGTAGGTGAGCTGGTTGGCGCTGGAGGTGTTGAAGTCGACCTGGGCGCCGTCGTCCTGCAGCTTCAGGACCCGCTCGTAGTACGGCTTCATGTGGTCGTACTCGCCCTTGAGGATGTCGGCGCCGCTCTGCGCGTTGGCGAAGCCCTGCACGACCGACTGCCAGCGGTGCATGTAGCTGCCCTTGGCGGTACCGACGGTGAGCTCCTTCGCCGCGGCGTCGTAGTCGTCCCACGTCCACGAGCCGTCGGGGTAGTCGACGCCCGCGGCATCGAACAGAGCCTTGTTGTAGTAGAGCACCCAGGCGTCCTGGCGGTACGGCACCGCGTAGGCCTTGCCGTCGACCTTGTAGGAGTCGGCGCCGCCGATGCCGTCGGGCAGCTTCACGTCGGAGACGTCGAGCAGCTGACCGCCCTCCTGGAAGGTGGTCAGGTACTTGACCTCCTTCTGGGTGATGATGTCGGGGCCGGAACCGGCGGCGAGGTCGGCGGTGACGAGCGTGTTGTACTCGGTCGGGTCGTACTCCTTGAGCGTGACCGTGATGTCGGGGTTCTTCTCGTGGAACGCGTCGGCGAGCGCCTGGAACTCCGGCGTCGTGTCCAGGCTCCATCCCGACAGCGACAGCGAGACCGGACCGGACGACTCGGCCGGAGTGTCGCCGCCTCCGCTGCAGCCGGTCAGGACGAGTGCGGCGACAGCGGCGATGCTGCCTGCGGCGAGGATCTTTCTGTTCATGCTGTTCGTGCTCCTTCGTGATTGCGGTGGGTCCGCTGGTCGGGTTTCGGTCGGGTCGGAGATCAGGTGCGCTCGTCGGTGTTAGGCGGCGGAGGGTGCGAGCGCGTGGGTGGTGCGCAGGCCGTCCGGCCAGACGACATCCGCCCGGTCGGCGTGGGTCTCGAGGGCGGGGGCGGATGCCGACTGCGCCGCGTCTGCACTGAGGAGCACAGCGACGGCGACCAGGTCGCCCTCGTGCGGGGTGGCCACGGCGACGGGCACGGCCGCGTCGGGGCCGAGCGGGCTGGCATCCGTCCGACGCTCGACGCTGGCGCCGAAGCCCGGTGTGAGCGGCACGACCGTGCTGGTCAGGTCGCCGAGGCGGGCGGATGCCGACGACTCGGAGCTCATGGTCTCGACCTCGCCGGGCTCGCCGGCGAGCGCCCAGCCGCCGATCCGCAGGTGCGCGGCGCGGCCGGCGTCCTCGAGTTCGTCGAAGCGGATGATCCGCACCTCCCACGCGCCGCGGACCAGCGACCAGGTCGTGATCCGGCCGGCGACCGTCGTCTCGCCGGTGATGCCCGCGCCGTGGCGGATCTGCACCGGCGCGGGATCGATCCAGTGCACGCGGCTGATGGAGCCGGCCGTGGCGGTCTCGCCGTCGCCGCGGATGTCGAGGAGCGTCAGCCCGGCGCGATGCGTGGCGCGCCCGGCGGCGTCCACCAGGGCGACGGACTGCTCGAGCGGTTCGGCCCAGGCGTCGCCGTTCAGCAGGGGCGAGGTCGCGGTGGAGTATCCCAGCCGCGCATAGAGCGGGGCGTCGCCGACCAGCACGTCGGGGAGGGAGTGATCGGTGCCGTGGTTGATCACGCGGACGATGCCGTCGGATGCCGTGCCCGAGACGATCCACCCGGGCGAGACGATCGTGCGCAGCTCGTCGCTGGTGGCGGCAGTGGCGGGAACGGGCGCGGGCGCGGTCCAGACCGGGTGATCGGCGGGCAGTGCGATCCCCAGCTTCCCCTTCGCCGCCCAGTAGGGCGAGGACGGACCGGAGTAGTTCTGCGCGAGCCGCCGCCATTCGCCGTGCCACCCCATGGTCAGCAGATCGTCCTGGTCGGGTGCGCCGTGCTCGTCGAAGTGCGCGACGATGCCCATGGCCGCGTGCCGCAGCGTGCCGAGGTCCGTGGACGGCACGCCGGCCAGCGCGCCCACCCAGAACGGTGCGGCGGCCGCGAAGCGGTAGATCAGGCTGCGACCCTGCAGAAGCGGGGCGCCGTCGCCGCCGACCAGGTGCACGGCATCCTGCAGGAAGCGATCGAGAGCCGCGACGTCGCCGGTGAGCCGGTCGGCGCCGAGATCCGCTGCGCCCTGCATGCGCGACCACAGCACCGGATACAGGTGCAGCGCCCAGCCGACGTAGTGGTCGTAGTTGCGGTCGTCGCCGTCCGAGAGCCAGCCGCCCTCGCGGGTGAAGGAGTCGTGCAGAGCGAGATCGGCGGCGATGTCGTCGGCCGACCAGGGACCGCCGACCGAGCGCAGGAAGGTCTGGACGACGATGCGGAACCACGCCCAGTTGTTGCGGGGGTAGCTGTCATCGCCCACGGCGGGCGCGAGGTAGTCGATCAGGCGCTGCTGCGTGATCGCGTCCAGGCGATCCCAGATCCAGGGGCGGGTCATGTCCAGGATGAGAGCGATGGATGCCGCCTCGACCTTGGCCTGCGGGTGCTCGTCCAGGCGCACCCAGCGCTCCTCGGAGGAGGGGTCGACGCCGGTGACGATCCCGCGGGAGTAGTCGTGGATCAGCCGGTCGACGCCTTCGCCGCGGGCGCCGGCGATGCGGAAGCCGGCCAGCAGGAAGGTGCGCGCGAAGCCTTCGAGCCCGTCCACGGCGGTGCCGTAGCCGCCCGGTGCTCCGGGAGGGGTGATGCGGGCGAAGCCCGGTGAGGCCCAGGCTGCGGCGCCGCTCAGCATCCGATCGGCGAAGGCGACCAGCGCCTCACGCGACTCGTCGCGCAGAGTGCTGCGTGGCGAGGGATCCGATGTGCGGGTCACGGGTTCTCCTTCGAGCTGTGAGCGGTCGCCGATAAGGGCGACTGATTCAGGAGATTAGCAACGCATTTTGATCACATCAAGAAGTTTTGCGTTCTATTCTGAACGGTTCTGATCGTTCATCCTGATCTGTTGCGCGTTTCTCGGTAAACGCTTGCCAGGATCGACCGGGGCCGCACTTTCGCGAGAAACCATTTCGCGCATGAGACAGCACGGGTGCAGGTGAGTCTCACGGAGAATGTGGTTTCTCGCGAGCAGGCGGGCGCGGATGGTTCAGGCGCTCGCGCGGAGCACGAGCGCCGGCGACAGGAGGTCCGGTGCGGCATCCGCTCCGCCCTCGATCCGGGAGACCAGGCTGTGCACCGCCTGCTCGCCCAGGGCGTCGAAGTCCTGCCGCACGGTGGTCAGGGGCGGCTGGAACTCGGCCGCATCGGCGATGTCGTCGAAGCCGACCACGGCGACGTCGCCCGGGACGTGGCGACCGGACTCGGCGACCGCGCGCAGCGCACCGAGGGCCATCTGATCGTTGGCGGCGAAGATCGCCGTGACCTCGCCGGTCTCCAGCATCCGGTGCGCCTCACGACCGCCCGATGCCGAGGTCCAGTCTCCACGTGCGACCTCCGGAGCGGATGCGCCGGCAGCGGCGAGCGCGTCACGCCAGCCGCGCTCGCGTTCGGATGCCGCGAAGGAGTCGACGGGTCCGGCCAGATGGTGCACGGTGCGATGGCCCGCCGAGAGCAGGTGCTCGGTGGCGGTGCGCGCGCCGGCGGCGTGATCGGTGCCGATCACGGTGAAGCGCTCGTCGGGCGGGGAGTCGACGACGACCAGCCGCAACTCCGCCGCGGCAGCGTCGCGGGCGAGAGCGGTGGCCTCGTTCAGCACGATCGCGCCGTCCACGCCCTGGTCGCGCAGCCGGTCGAAGGCTTCGGAGATGTCGCCGTCGGCGCCGAGCGTCACGACGGTGAGGGCGTAGCCGCGGGATGCCGCGGATTCGGCGACCGCCTGCAGCATCCGGGAGTTGCCGACCGTCGCGAGCGTCTGCGCCACCAGACCCAGAGTGTGCGTGCGGCCGGTGCGCAGCGCGCGGGCGGCGCGGTTCGGACGGTAACCGAGATCGGCCATCGCCTGCTCCACGCGGAGTCGGGTGTCCGGATCGACCTTCGGACTGCCGTTCGCCACCCGCGACACGGTCTGCCCGGACACGCCGGCCCGTGCTGCGACCATCGCCATCGACACACGCTTCGCCTGCGGCATCCGCCCTCCTCTCTGAAGCCCGTCTGTTTGTGCCAAACGCAGGCTCTCGCACGGATTCCCGTGCGTTACGCACAAACAGACGGGCTGAATGTTGACGCTATCACGCGAGGCGCGGTACCGTGTTGACGTGAACATGCATGAGGCGGATGCCGATGAGATGGATGCCGTGCAGCTCGGCGCGGGTGTGACCAAGCGCAGCACCCTGCTGGCCGACGGACGCGAACTGTTCTACTTCGACGATCCGGGCACGACTCTCGGCGACGAGCGCAGCGCCGACACCCGCGAGCTCGATGAGCGCCCCGAGACGGCGACCATGCGGCAGGACATCCTCAGCGGCGACTGGATCACCTTCGCGACCAAGCGGCAGAACCGGGTCATGATGCCCGGCGCCGACGCCGATCCCCTGGCACCGCAGACCGCGACGAACCCGTCGGAGGTGCCGTCGCTGTACGACGTCGCCGTGTTCGAGAACCGCTCCCCCTCCTTCGGCCCCGCCCTCAACGAGGCCACCGGCGGAGTCCCCGCCGCCGTCAACCCGACCCGCGGTCTCGACGATCTCGCCGAGCTCGGCATCGGCCGCACCCGCACCAGCATCGGCCGCTGCGAGGTCGTCTGCTTCAGCCCCGAGCAGGCCGGATCCTTCGGCACGCAGTCCGTCACCCGCGCGCGCACCGTGATCGAGGCCTGGGCGGACCGCACCGCGGCACTGTCGGCGCTGTCCGGCATCGAGCAGGTCTTCCCGTTCGAGAACCGGGGCGAGGCCATCGGCGTCACGCTGCCGCATCCGCACGGCCAGATCTACGCCTATCCCTATGTGACCCCGCGCACGCAGCTGCTGCTGGACAGCATCCACCGCACCGCTCCCGACCTGATGACCCGCGTGCTCGACTCCGAGCGCGCCTCGGAGCGGGTCGTGCTGCAGGGCGAGCACTGGACGGCGTTCGTGCCGTTCGCGGCCCGCTGGCCCCTGGAGGTGCAGCTCATGCCGCACCGTCACGTGCCCGACTTCGCCGCACTGACCGACACCGAGCGGGACGAGCTCGCGCCGCTCTACCTGCGCCTGCTGCGCGGCGTGGATGCCCTGTACGAGAGCCCGACGCCGTACATCGCCGCCTGGCACCAGGCCCCCGTGCACACGGGTCGCGACACCGTGCGGATGCGTCTGGAGCTGACCAGCCCACGCCGCGCCGCCGACAAGCTGAAGTTCCTCGCCGGCTCCGAGGCCGCGATGAGCGCCTGGACCGCCGAGATCCTCCCCGAGGTCGCCGCCGAGCGCCTGCGCGCCGCGATCGACTCGGTCCCCGCCGTCTGACCCCCACGCACATTCGCGGAGATCTGCACAACTTCGGAGAGCTTCCGGCATCCGCGTCCGAGATCCTGCAGATCTCCGAAGATCTGCCATTCACACCACCCCAGGAGACATCGCATGACCGCATCGACCGCCGCCCGCGAGCAGTTCGCCGCGTCCTACGGCCGCGAGCCGGAGGGCATCTGGTCGGCACCCGGCCGGGTGAACCTGATCGGCGAGCACACCGACTACAACGAGGGCTACGTGCTGCCGTTCGCGATCCAGCACCGCACCTGCGCGGCGGTCGCGCTGAACGGCACCGACGACATCCGCGTCGAATCGACCTTCTCCGACAGCCAGGTGGTCGCGCATCTCAGCGATCTGGACGGACTCTTCCCGACCCCCGCCGGTGAGACGCCGGCCGTCCCGGAGTGGTCGGCGTACGTGCTCGGCATAGCCTGGGCGCTGCGGATGCTGAGGCCCGATGCTCCCGCTCCCGGAGTCGACATCGCGATCGCCTCCGACGTACCGGTCGGCGCGGGCCTGTCGTCCTCCGCGGCGATCGAGGGCTCGGTGGCATCCGCCCTGAACGAGCTGTGGGATCTGGGCCTGGACCCGGTCACTCTGGCGCAGGTGGGCCGCAAGGCGGAGAACGAGGCGGTCGGCGCACCCACCGGCATCATGGATCAGATGGCGTCGATGCTCGGGCAGCCCGACGCTGCGACCTTCCTGGACTGCCGCACGCTCGAGACCCGCTCCATCCCGACCGGCTTCACCGCCGCGCATCTCGAGCTGCTCGTGATCGACACCCGCGTCTCGCACGCCCACTCCACGGGCGGCTACCGCGAGCGCCGGGAGTCCTGCGAGCGCGGGGCCGAGCTGCTCGGCATCCGCGCGCTGCGCGACGCCGGCATCGACGATCTGCCGCGCGCCGCTGAACTGATGGACGACGTGACCTTCCGACGGGTGCGCCACATCCTCACAGAGAACCAGCGCGTGCTCGACACGGTCGACGCGCTCACCGCGCAGGGTCCGCGGGCGATCGGCGACCTGCTGGTGGCCTCGCACGCGTCGATGCGCGACGACTTCGAGATCTCGGCGGTCGAACTCGACGTCGCCGTCGACACCGCGCTGGCCGCGGGCGCGATCGGCGCCCGGATGACCGGCGGCGGCTTCGGCGGCTCGGCGATCGCGCTGGTCGAGCACGACGCCGTCGAGCGGGTGACGGATGCCGTCGAGCGGGCGTTCGCGGATGCCGGCTTCACCGCCCCGCACATCTTCCCGGTCTCCCCATCGGCGGGTCCGCGCCGGGACGCCTGACCCGTGACGCGAGGCCTGCGACGCCCGAGCCTGCGACGCCTGAGCGGTCATGTGGCACACATGGCCGCCCGAGAGCCCGCCGAACCGACCATGTGGCACACATGGCCGCCCGACGTTGACAGAATGAACACTGCGCAAGAGCGCAGCGGAAGGAGTCCCATGTCCTGGCTTGTCACCGGCGGTGCCGGCTACATCGGAGCGCACGTGGTGCGAGCCCTGGCAGCCGCGGGGCTGACCCCGGTCGTGCTGGACGACCTCTCCAGCGGGCGCCCGTCCTTCGTGCCGGGGGACGTGACGCTCGTCGAGGGCAGCATCCTCGATCGCGAGCTCGTCGAGAGCACTCTGCGCGAGCATGCCGTGGAGGGCGTGATCCACGTGGCCGGGTTCAAGTACGCCGGTGTCTCGGTGCAGCGACCGCTGCACACCTATGCGCAGAACGTCGAGGGCACCCGGGTGATCCTCGAGGCCATGCAGGCCGCTGACGTCGCCAACATCGTCTTCTCCTCCAGCGCCGCCGTCTTCGGCACCCCCGACGTCGACCTCGTCACCGAGGACACCGCCAAGAACCCGGCGAGCCCGTACGGCGAGTCCAAGCTGATCGGCGAGTGGCTGCTGCGCGACGAGGCCGTCGCGACCGCGGCATCCGAGACTCCCCTTCGTCACACCTCGCTGCGCTACTTCAACGTCGTGGGCTCCGCCGACCCGTCGGTCTACGACGTCAGCCCGCACAACCTCTTCCCGATCGTGTTCGAGGCGCTGCTGGCCGGCGAGACGCCGCGCATCAACGGCGACGACTACGCCACCCCCGACGGCACCAACGTGCGCGACTACGTGCACGTCGGTGACATCGCCGCGGCACACGTCGAGGCCGCGAAGCGCCTCGCGGCCGGCGAGCCCATCGAGCCCGCGTACAACCTCGGCTCCGGCGAGGGACTGAGCGTGAAGCAGATCATGGACGCCATGGTGCGCGTCACCGGCATCGACTTCGAGCCGACCATCGCACCGCGCCGCGCGGGCGACCCCGACCGGATCGTCGCGGCGGGCACCCTCGCCGCGCGCGACCTGGACTGGACCATGCGCCACACGGTCGACGAGATGGTGCGCTCGGGCTGGGAGGCCCGGCGCAACGCGGGCTGAGCGGATGCCTGACGACGGCGAGCGGATGCTGATCCGCAACGCCACGGTGGAAGACGCCCATGGACTGGCGGTCGTGCACGTGCGGTCATGGCAGGAGGCCTACCGCGGCCTGATGCCGCAGGACGTGCTCGACAACCTGTCGATCGCCGAGCGAGAGGCGAACTGGGCGCGGTTCATGGCGGATTCCGAGCGCAGCTCCCGCACCCTGGTGGTCGAGCGCGACGGCGAGATCGTCGGCTGGGCCGGCTACGGTGCCGCCAGGGATGAGGATGCCGTGGGCAGCGGCGAACTGTGGGGCATCTACGCGCATCCTTCGGCGTGGTCGCGCGGCGTGGGTCACCTCCTGATCGGCGCCGTCGAAGATGCGCTGCGCGCCGAGGGCCACGCTGTCGCGTACCTGTGGGTGCTGGAGGGCAACGACCGCGCCGCCGCGTTCTACGAGCGGCACGGCTGGGCATCCGACGGCGGCGAGAAGGTCGACCGACGCCCGGGGCTGGTGCTGCGCGAGCGCCGGCACGTGAAGCGGCTGGCGTGAGGCATCCGCTCGACGCCGGCCCGAACAGTCCAGAACGGTCGACGCAGGCTTCGGGCACAACCCCTTCCGACGCGACGAGTGCGGAGTTACACTCAGCGCAGGGACCTCATCCGCGCGCCTGAGCGGCGTGGCGTTGTGCTGGGCCGACGCGAGGATGACAACCCCCAGAGCTGAGGCTCAACATGTTCGAAAAACTGATGGCGACGGCCGTTCTTCCTGCAACGGATCTCGACCGCGCGAAGAAGTGGTGGCACGACGTCCTCGGTCGTGACCCGATCCACACCGAAGCCGAGAGCGGCAACCTGTTCTACGACGTCAGCGGCTGTGTGGTGCTCGTGTACAAGACCGATTTCGCCGGCACTGCACAGAACACGGCGTTCAACTTCGTGACCGACAATCTCGACCGCGACGCCACAGCGCTGCGCACGCACGGGGTGGTCTTCCATGACTACGACATGCCGGGGCTCAAGACCGTCGACGGAATCGCGGAACTGGGCGACGAGCGTGCCGCGTGGTTCAGCGACAGCGAGGGCAACATCATGTCGATCGCTCAACCCGACGCCGCGATGCGGGACATGATCATGCAGAGGATGCACCTGGCCGGCTGATTCCGGACGCACAACGACATCGCGCGGCTGCCGGCGCACCGCAAGTAGCCTGGATGCATGGCCGGACGAGGTGCGCACGATCAGGACGAGCAGCGGAACGCAGAGCCACCGATCGCGCAGACCGCAGAGGGACCGGTGCGCGGCATCCGGCGCGACGACGGGTCGAGCGTGTTCCTCGGCATCCCTTATGCCGCACCGCCCACCGGCAAGCGCCGCTACCTGCCTCCGCAGCCGGTCGCCCCGTGGACTGAGCCCCGCGACGCCGCGCAGTTCGGTGCGACGCCGCAGCGCCGCGAGGAGACGGCAGCGATCATCCCCGAGCCGAGCATCGCCGGCGCGGAGACCCTGAATCTCAACGTCTTCACGCCCGGGCTCGACGGCTCGCGGCCGGTGATGGTGTGGATCCACGGCGGCGGATATTCCTCGGGCTCGATCGCGAGTCCCTGGTACGACGGGGGCCCCTTCACGCGCGAAGGAATCGTGACCGTCTCGATCTCGTACCGGCTCGGCTTCGACGGTTTCGGCGTGATCGACGGCGTGCCGGACAACCGCGGCGTGCGCGACTGGATCGCAGCACTCGAGTGGGTGCAGCGCAACATCGCTTCCTTCGGCGGCGACCCGGATCGGGTCACGATCGCGGGGCACTCCGCCGGCGGCGGGGCGGTGCTGACGCTGTTGGGGATGCCGGCGGCGCAGCACCTGTTCCACGCGGGGATGTCGTTCAGCGGAGCCCTCGGAGACCTGCCGCGGGAACTGGTGCGGCAGCGCAGCATCCGTCTCGCCGAGCTCGTCGGAACCCCGCCGACCCTGGACGGGTACCGCGCGGTGAAGGAGCGGCAGCTGACGCGTCACCAGTACGAGGCGTCATTGCTGGGCAAGTCGCGGCTGGCCGAGGCGACGGCGCCGCTCGTCGACGGACTGCCGTGGGGTCCCGTGATCGACGGCGAGCTGATCACCAGGCCCACCATCCACTCGTACGCCGCCGGCGTCGGCGCCGACAAGCCGCTGCTGCTCGGAGCCACCGACGACGAGTTCACGATGGGCTTCGAATCCGTGCCGCGGATGCTGCGCTGGGTGCCTGCGCGACTCGCGCTGCGCGTTCTGGAGAGGACCGGAGCCCTGCGCCGCAGCTGGCTGAAGGCGAATCGGGCCCGCCGCGGACTGGTGCCGGTGCTGGGGCGGTTCGTGGCCGACCGGATCTTCCGGTCCGTGGTCGTTCGCGCCGCGGAGGCGCGACGGGATGCCGGCACCTGGACGTACCGGTTCGCGTGGGTGTCTCCGGTGAACGGCTGGTCCCATCACTGCCTGGACGTGCCGTTCTGGTTCGACTGCCTGGATGCCGAGCGCGTGGCCGACATCGCGGGCGACGATCCTCCTGCGGGACTGGCCGATGATATGCACGCTGCCGCGGTCGCCTTCGTGCAGGGCGGTGATCCGGGATGGCCCGCATGGCGCACCGAACCCGGCATCACGCGCGTGTTCGGCGACCAACCCGCGCTGTCGCGCTCGGCCTACGACGACGCGCTGCCCCTGGTCTGAGGCGGTCGCGCGGCGGCATCCCCCAGCCCACGTTCGCAGGTCACAACACGCCGCAACCCACGCCGGGATGCGACCCTACGCGCCCTGCGAAGCGCGAGGCACGCGGCGCCCACGGCATCCCACCCGCCTTCGCAGGGCGCAACACGCCGCAACCCACGCCGGGATGCGACCATACGCGCCCTGCGAAGCGCGAGGGCAAGCCCCGCGCTCAGCGCACGGGCGTCAGCAGCGGGATCTCGTGGCGGTGCGGGGTGCCGAAGCGGTGCGCGGTGATCGACACGGCCTGCTCGCGCAGGAATGTCAGCAGCTCCACGCGGCCGGCCGAGACGACCGGGTTCGCGTAGATCGCCAGGCTCGGGGAGCCGTCGACGGCGGATGCTGTGGCAGCGGCATCCGTTCCGATCAGGCGCACGCGCGACCCGGCGGCGGCCAGGCGGCGGGCGTGCACGGCCCAGGCCGTGGCATCCTCGGTCACCACGGTCACGTCGTGCGCTCCCAGCCAGGTGACGATCGCGGCGGGCAGGGCGGATGCCGCGCTCACGGTCACCCGTGAGCGCGCGCGCACGCCGGCCGCTGCGACGCGGATCAGCTCGGCGACCCGGGCGCCCTCGTAACGGAGCGTGACGGGCAGCGCCTGGTAGCGCAGCGCGTTCTGCTCGGTGACCAGGCCCGTGGCATCGCGGACGACTCCGAATTCCGAGCCCCAGGCGTCGATGTCCGTGGCGAGCGCGCCGCGCAACCAGGCGGCATCCTCACCCTCGGTCACCATGGCCGCGGCCGAGAGGCCCAGCTCATCCAGCGGGCGGGTGGTCGTGGTCGCGGCATCCGTCCAATCCGAGAGGCCGACGAGGTAGTTCGGGCCGCCGGCCTTTGACCCGGCGCCTACGGCGGCCTTCTTCCAGCCGCCGAACGGCTGGCGCTGCACGATCGCACCGGTGGTGCCGCGGTTGACGTACACGTTCCCGGCCTGGACGTTCGCCAGCCACTGCTGGACCTCGTCCTCGTCCAGCGAATGGATGCCGCTGGTCAACCCGTAATCGATGTCGTTGACGATGTCGATGGCCTCGGTCAGCGTCTCGGCGGTCATGACGCCCAGCACGGGGCCGAAGTACTCGACGCGGTGGAACTCGCTGCCACGGGCGACGCCCTCGCGGATGCCGGGGGCCCACAGCTGCCCGTCCTCGTCGAGCTTCTCGGGCTTCAGCATCCAGGACTGACCCGGGTGCAGCTCGGTGAGCGCACCCAGGAGCTTCCCGGAAGCGGGGCCGATCAGCGGACCGATGCGGGTCGAGCCGTCCTCGGGAGCACCGACCTCGTAGGAGCGCACGGCGTCGACGAGCTGACGGCGGAAGCGCTCCGACTTCGCGGCCGAGCCGACCAGCACCACGAGCGATGCGGCCGAGCACTTCTGTCCGGCGTGACCGAACGCCGAGTAGGCGACGTCCTTCGCGGCGAGGTCGAGGTCGGCCGAGGGGGTGACGATGATGGCATTCTTGCCGCTGGTCTCGGCGAGCAGCGGCAGGTCCTGGCGGAAGCCGCGGAACAGCTCGGCGGTCTCGAAGCCGCCGGTGAGGATGACGCGGCCGACGGCCGGGTCGCTGACCAGCTGGGTGCCCAGGTCGCGTCCGTCGAGCTGCACGTACTGCAGCACATCGCGCGGCACGCCGGCCTCCCAGAGGGCCTCGATCATGACGGCGCCGGAGCGGCGTGCCTGGCGGGCGGGCTTGATGATCACCGGAGAGCCGGTGGCGAGAGCCGCCAGAGTGGAGCCGGCGGGGATCGCGACGGGGAAGTTCCACGGCGGGGTGACGACGGTCAGCCCGACCGGGCTCATGACCGCACCGTCGACGTCGGCGAGCTTCTTGGCGCTCTCGGCGTAGTAGTGCGCGAAGTCGATGGCCTCGGAGACCTCGGGGTCGCCCTGCTCGATGACCTTGCCCGCCTCGGAGCCCATCACCTCGAGCAGGTCGGCACGGCGCGCCTCGAGCACGTCGCCCGCGCGGTGCAGGATCTCGGCGCGACCGGCGGCGCCCAGTGCGCGCCAGGCCTCGCCCGCCGCGACGCCGGCGGCGATGCGCTCGGAGACCTCGTCGGCGGTCGAGAGGGTGTTCGTCGCGACCGTGTCGTCACCGAGCGTCGAGGCGACCATCCGCGAGCGGATCGCGTCGGCCCACACGCGGTTGGCGGCCAGCGACGGGTCCGTGTCGGGGGTGTTCGTGAAGCCGTCGCGCTGCGCGGGTGCGGGCGGCAGCTGGCGGTTCTGGGTGCGGTTGGGGCCGGGGACCTCGGCGGGGATGCCGGCGACGGATGCCAGGAAGCGCTGCTTCTCGCGGTCGAACAGCGCCGGGTCGGCGTCGAGGTCGAAGACGGCCGACATGAAGTTCTCGTGGCTCGCGCCCTCTTCGAGACGGCGGATCAGGTAGGCGATCGCGACGTCGAACTCGTCAGGGTGCACGACGGGCGTGTAGAGCAGCAGCGACCCGACGGTGCGCTTGACGACCTCGGCCTGCGCGGACGCCATGCCCAGCAGCATCTCGAACTCGATGCCGTCCTGGACGCCGCGCTTGGAGGCGAGCAGCCAGGCCAGGGCGATGTCGAAGAGGTTGTGGCCGGCGACGCCGATGCGCACGTTGCCGATGTGGTCGGGGCGCAGCGCGTACTCGAGCACGGCCTTGTACGAGGAGTCCGACTCCTGCTTGCTCGACCAGGTCGCCAGCTCCCAGCCGTGGGTCTCGGCATCCACGGTCTCCATGGGCAGGTTGGCGCCCTTGACGACGCGCACCTTGATGGGCGCGCCGCCGTCGGCGACGCGCTTCGCCGCCCACTCCTGCAGGCGGATCATGGCGGAGAGGGCGTCGGGCAGGTAGGCCTGCAGCACGATGCCGGCCTCGAGATCGTGGAACTCCGGACGGTCGAGGATGCTGGTGAAGACCGCGATCGTGAGGTCGAGGTCCTTGTACTCCTCCATGTCGAGGTTGATGAACTTCTTCGCCCCGCTCGCGGGGCGGGCGGCGATCTCGTACAGCGGGTGCAGTGCCTCGGATGCCTCGGCGACGGCCTGCTCGAAAGCCCACGGGCTGTGCGGGGCGACGGTGGAGGACACCTTGATGGAGACGTAGTCCACGTCGTCGCGCAGCAGCAGACGACGGGTGCCCTCCAGGCGGCGCTCAGCCTCGTCCTTGCCGAGGATGGCCTCGCCGAGCAGGTTGATGTTGAGATTGACTCCCTGCGTGTCGCGGATGTGCTTGATCGCGGCGCCGAGCTTCTCGTCGCGGGCATCGACGATCAGGTGGCGCACCATCTGGCGCAGAACGGCGCGGGCCGAGGGGACCACGATGCCGGGGAGCATGCCGGCGGTGGCGCCGCCGAGTCCGATCGCGCCGCGCATGATCGCGGGCAGGAACGCGGGGGTCAGCGGCACGAGCTCCTTGAGCTTGGCAGCGGCGACCTTCAGGTCCTCGGGGCGCACGACGCCGTCGACGAAGCCGACCGTGAAGTCCAGACCGTTGGGGTCGCGCAGCACGCCCGCGAGGCGCTCGCCGGCGGCATCCACCGGCACGGCGCGGCTGTCGACCAGCCACTTCTTGACCAGCGCGACGGCGTCGTCGGCCAGTTCGGTGAGGTCGGAGAGAACGGCGTCGGTGGCGCGCACGGGGGTGGTCATGTTCTCAGGATGCCTCCCCGAACTCACTATGAAAAGCGATGTTTTGTGAAGGATAATGTTCGTTGGAACCGAATGAATCGAGGAGACCCGATGTTCGAGCTGAGACGGCTGCGATTGCTGCACGAGCTGGCGCTGCGCGGCACCATCGCCGAGGTCGCCGCGTCCCTGTCCTACTCCCCCTCGACGGTGTCCCAGCAGCTGTCCCTGCTGGAGCGCGAAGCCGGGGTGACGCTGCTGGAACCGGACGGCAGGAGGGTGCGGCTGACCCCGCAGGGGCGGATGCTGGCGCAGCACGCGGCCCGGGCGCTGGAGCTCGATGAGGCTGCGCGCGCCGAGCTCGTCGGCACACCCGGATGGGAGCCGGTGCGCGTGTCGGCGATGCCGACCGCGGCGCAGACCATCGTTCCCGCGGCACTGACGATGCTGGCCGAGTCGTTTCCCGAACTGCGGGTCGAACTGACGGAGATGCCTCCCGAGGAGAGCCTGTTCGAACTATGGGCGCGGCGCTTCGACCTGGTGATCGCCGAGCAGTACCCCGGGCACACCCGCGAACGCCGCGACGGCGTGGAGCACGAGCTGCTCGGCGAGGACCCCATCCGCATCGCCCTGCCTCCGGCGGAGCAGGCTTCAGCGCTTCGGAACCTGCACGACCGCGCCTGGGTGATGGAGCCCGAGGGGACGGCGGCGCGGCAGTGGGCGGTGCAGCAGTGCCGGGCGGCCGGCTTCGAGCCCGACGTGCGCTTCGAGGCCACCGATCTGACCGCGCATGTGCGGCTGGTGGCATCCGGTCATGCCGTCGGGATGCTCCCCGACCTGATCTGGGGCGAGGAGCCCAGCCCGCTGACGGTCGCCGACCTGCCCGGCTCGCCGGTGCGCGAGGTGTTCACCGCCGTGCGCGCGTCATCCCGAGCCGACGAATCCGTGTCCCTGGTGCGCACGGCACTGCGCGACGCGTTCGCCGCCCACCGCCGCGTCGCCCCGTAGAGCCCGTGTATATGGCGCAAACTGCCCTGAAAACGCGCGAAACAGGGCAGTTCGCGCCACATAGACGGGCTTGGGGTAGGGGTCGGGGGTCAGGGGGTGCGGACGGTCGCGTGCGGGATCCGCTCGCGCATCACCCGGACGGCCTCCGGACTCGAGTCGACCAGCACCGCGTCGCGGCCCAGGGCGGATGCCACGGCGCCGGTCGTCCCGGATCCGGCGAACAGGTCGAGCACCCGATCGCCGGGCCGGCTGGATGCCTGCACGATGCGCCGCAGAATGCCCTCGGGCTTCTGCGTCGGGTAGCCGGTCTTCTCGCGCCCGGACGTCGGCACGATCGTGTGCCACCAGACATCGGTGGGCAGCTTGCCGCGGGCGGCCTTCTCGGGCGTCACGAGCCCCGGCGCCATGTACGGTTCGCGATCCACGGCATCCGAATCGAAGAAGTACTCCCGCGGATTCTTCACGTACACCAGGATCGTGTCGTGCTTGGTGGGCCAGCGACTGCGGGACTTCGCGCCGTAGTCGTACGCCCAGATCAGCTCATTCAGGAACGAGTCCCGCCCGAACACGGCATCCATCATGACCTTGGCGTAGTGCGCCTCACGGTAGTCCAGGTGCAGGTACAGGGTTCCGTCATCGGCCAGCAGCCGCCACGCCTCCTCGAGGCGGGGCATGAGGAACTCGCCGTAGTCGTCGAAGCGGTCGTCGTACGTGCGAAGCATCCCCCGCACCCGCTCGTAGGCGTGCCCGTGGAAGCCGTGCCGCACCTCGCGTGCGGATTCGCGATCGGTGGACTCGGCGCCGCTGCGCCGCGCGGTGACCACCTGCCGCTCCTGCGTGCGGCCGGTGTTGAACGGCGGGTCCAGGTAGACGAGGGTGAAGGATCCGGATGCCAGGGATGCCGCGACCTCGAGGTTGTCGCCCTCGATGATCTCGACGGCGCCCGGCTTCGTGGCCCCATCCGCGCTCGGGGCTCCGCGCGGAGAAATGCGCTGCGCGCGGGCGGAATCCGCGGATTCCTCCGCGGCAGGCGCAGTCTCCCGCGACTGGCGCGCGGCGACGGCGCCCGGCCCGGACAGGAGCGACTCGGGGGACTCAGTAGTCACGGCACACGGCGATCAAGGAACACGGTGCAGCCAGGCGTCGGTCGAGAACTTCGATTCGACCAGCGCCTCGGCATCCGCATACTCGTCGGCGGTGATCGCACCGTCCACCGCGCCGGTCAGCCCGCGGAACGTCTCCTTGAAGCGCTCGATGATCTCGCTGCGCTCCATGCCGGTCTGGGTGCGCAGCGGGTCGACCCGCTTCGCGGCGGACACCGTGCCCTTGTCGCTGAGCTTCTCACGGCCGATGCGCAGCACCTCGGTCATTGTCTGACCGTCGATGTCGTACGAGATGGTGGCGTGATGCAGCACTCCGCCGTTGGCGAGTCGCTTCTGCGCGGCACCGCCGATCTTGCCGGTCGGCGAGGCGATGTCGTTGAGCGGCTGATAAGTCGCGTCGATGCCGATCGAGCGCAGCGCCTGCAGTACCCAGTCGTCCAGGAACGCGTACGAGTCGGCGAAGGTCATGCCCTGCACGAGGGCCCCCGGCACGTACAGCGAGTAGGTGATGATCTGACCTGCGGCCATCATCATCGCGCCGCCGCCGGAGATGCGGCGGACCACGTCGAATCCGTGACGAGCGGCGCCTTCGGGGTCGACTTCATTCCGGTACGACTGGAACGAGCCGATCACCACGGCGGACTGGTCCCATTCCCAGATGCGCAGCGTGGGGCGGCGCAGACCGCGACCGACCCGATCGGTGAGCACCTCGTCCAGCGCCAGGTTCAGCTGCGGCGAGACGGCCTTCTCGTGCACGATCTCCCAGTCGAAGTCGCGCCAGCCCGGCGCGGTCACCAGGGCTCGTCGCACCACGGTGCCGACCGCTTCGGGCGTGAAGCCCAGCAGCTGCGCCCCGTCGGGCAGGGCTCCGCGCACGGCGGCGGCGATGGTGGATGCGTCGGCTTCCACCGGCATCCCCTCGACCGCGGCGTTGATCGCCTCGAGAGCCGTGTCCGGCTCGAGGAAGAAGTCGCCCGCGAGACGGAAGTCTCGGATCAGACCGTCCTGCACCTCGAGATCGACGACGACGAGCTTTCCACCGGGAACCTTGTACTCACCATGCACGGCTCCAGCTTAACCGCGCGCGCCTCGGTCCCGCGCGGGCACGTGCTTGTCGAGCCAGGCGAGCACGTCGGCGCGCACCTCGTCCTGCTGCCAACTCGTTGAAGATCTCGTGCCGTGCGTCGGCGTAGACCAGGGTGGTCACGTCGGTCAGGCCGGAGCGAGTGCGGTACGCGTCGGCGAGCTTGTGCACGCTGCGCGGCCCGCCGACCGGGTCGTCGCGTCCGACGAGCAGCAGCAGCGGAACGTCGTGACCGAGATCCTTGGCGGGCCGCCCGTACAGCCGCGCCGCCTCGATGGGTCCGAACAGCTTCAGCAGCGGCACCTCGGTGGTGAGCGGGTCGTCGTGGAACGCCTGCCACACGGCGGCGTCGCGCGAGAGCCACTCCAGCCCGTCGGCATCCGGCCCCTTCCACCGCGCGTTCAGCGGCGCGGCGTTGAGGTCGGTCGGGGTGAGGTACGCCGACCCGCTGAGGATGACGGCGTCGTAGGCCTCGGGATGCTGATTCAGCAGCTTCTGCGCGAGGAACGATCCCCAGGAGTGTCCGAGAAGCACCAGTGGCAGGTCGGGATGCTCAGCACGGGCGACCTCGGTCACCTGCCGGCATCCATCGATCGCGGCACGCATGCCGCCGCGCCCGAGCCGTCCGAGCTTCTCCGGTCCGCCGTGCTGACGGATGCCGGTGCGGCCATGCCCGCGGTGGTCGTCGGCGTAGACGTGGAAGCCCGCGCCGGTGAGCGCCTCGATCAGCGCGCCGTAGCGGCCGGCGTGCTCGCCGACCCCGTGCAGCAGTTGCACGACCCCGCGCGCCTCGCCCGCCGCCTCGTGCACGTCGTAGACGATGGCGATCCCGTGGGCATCGAGCAACTCCGCTGTTCTGGTCATGTCGACGAGTCTACGGAGGCAGCAGTGCAGCCGTCAGGCCACTGACTCCGAGTGACGCAGGGCCGCGACGATCGCTTCGGCCGTCTCGCGATCGGTGACCTCGTGGCAGCCGATCCCCTCGCTCGCCGATCCCATCCGCACGCTGCCCGCGGAGGGGATCGCGCGCTTCGCGGAGAAGTGCACCGCGTCGACTCCGGATGCCGCGATGGCGGCGACGACGGAGGCGTCGATGCCTCCGCCGGCCATGACCTCGATCGCCCCGTCGGCCTCGGTGACGAGCGCACGCAGCACGTCCCGTCCGTCGAACGCGCAGGATGCGCCTCCAGAGCTGAGCACCCGGCGCACTCCGAGCTCCCGTGCCGTCCGCAGCGTCGCGAGCGGGGCGGGAGTCACGTCGATGACGCGGTGCAGCGTGACGGATGCTCCGCCCGCGGCCGCCATGATGCGGGCGAGACCATCCGTGTCGAGAGAGCCGGACGCATCCTGGCATCCGACCACGACACCTCGCGCACCCGCCGCGAGGACGCGACGCACGTCGCGCGCGACCACGTCGATCTCATCCGAGTCGTACTGGAAGTCGCCGGCACGCGGACGGACGAGGACGTGCACCTCGGTGCTGCTGCCCTCCGCCTCCTCCAGCACGCTCTCCAGCGTTCCTCGCGACGGCGTCAGTCCACCCAGCGCGAGCGCTTGCGCGAGCTCGACCCGCGCCGCGCCGAGGTCGCGCGCGATGCGCATGCCCGCGACGTTCTGGACGGCGAGTTCGAACTCCGGCGACATGAGAATGATTTTCTCACCCTGCGCGCGAAATCCCTACATCGTGAACATTCTTTTCATAGGAGCATCCGATCGATAACTTAGTTAGACTAACTAAGTAATGACCGAAGAACTCTCCGCCACCGCATCCGAACTCCGCTTCGCCCTCTTCCGACTCACCCGCCTGCTGCGCCGCGTGCGCGCTGTCGACGCGATGAGCGACGCGCATCTGGCCGCCCTCGGGGCACTGCGCGCGCACGGCCGGCGCACGATCTCGGGGCTCGCCGAGCACGAGCGGGTGACCGCCCCCACCATGAGCGCGACCGTCAACGGTCTCGCCGAGCTGGGACTTGTGGTGCGCGTTCCGGATGAGGATGACCGACGACGCGTGTACGTCGAGATCACCGAACAGGGCGAGAAGGTCGTCGCCGAGACCATCCACCGCCGCGACGAGGTGCTGGCCGACATGATCACCGACGTCGACCTCGACCCGCACGAGCTGTCGGTGCTGCGCGAGGCGGCCGCGGTGCTGAGGAAGGTGGCCGGCGCATGAGCGCGATGTTCCGATCGTTCCGCACCTTCAACTACCGCACCTGGTTCGTCGGCGCCGTCATCTCCAACATCGGTGGCTGGATGCAGGCCACGGCCCAGGACTGGGTGGTGCTCACCGAGCTGACGGACAACGACGCCGCGGCGATGGGCGCCACCATGGCGCTGCAGTTCGGGCCGCCCCTGGTGCTGGTGAGTCTGACCGGCTGGGTGGCCGACCGGTTCGACCGGCGGAAGGTGCTGCTGACCACGCAGTCCGTACTGATGGCCCTCGCCCTGGGCGTCGCCGCGCTGCTGCTCACCGGCGTCATGACCCTGCCGCTGATGTTCTGCTTCGCTGCGGCCTTCGGCGTGACGAACGCGTTCGACGCCCCCGCGCGGCAGGCGTTCGTGTCCGACATGGTCAGCAGGGAGGACACCTCCAACGCCGTGGCGCTGAACTCGGCGTCGTTCAACATGGCGCGCCTGATCGGCCCGGCCGTGGGCGGTCTGGCCATCGTCGCTCTCGGCTCCGGCTGGGTGTTCGTCGCCAACGCCGTGACGTTCCTGGCGATGCTGATCGCCCTGCTGCTGATCCGCAGGAACGAGCTGATCCCGCGGATCAAGGGCGGTAAGAACAATGGCGGGCTCGCGGCCGGATTCCGCTACGTGCTCACTCGGCCCGACCTGCTGGTCGTGTTCGTGATGGTGTTCCTGATCGGCGCCTTCGGCATGAACTTCCCGATCTACGCGTCGACCATGGCCCTGGAGTTCGGTCAGGGAGCCGATGGTTACGGCCTGCTCAGCTCGGTACTGGCGATCGGCTCGCTGGCCGGTGCCCTCCTCGCCGCTCGGCGCGACCGCGCCCGTGTGCGGGTGATCGTGATCTCGGCGGCGGGGTTCGGCGTGGCATCCCTCGTCTCCGCCCTGATGCCCTCGTACTGGTCGTACGCCGCCGTGCTGATCCTCGTCGGGTTCTCCACCGTGACGATGCTCACCACGGCCAACGGATACGTGCAGACCACGACGGATGCCGCGCTGCGCGGCCGCGTGCTCGCGCTGTACATGGCGGTGGTGATGGGCTCGACCCCGATCGGTGCGCCGATCGCCGGCTGGATCGTCGACGAATTCGGCCCGCGCGCATCCATCATGGTCGGCGGCATCGCGGGCGTGCTCGCCGGAGCGATCGGGCTCGGATGGATGCTGTGGTCCGGCCGCCTGCACCGGCACGAGCGCACCCGGTTCCTGCTCACGCTGGACGAGACGCGGCCGCTGTCGGTCATCCGCGCCATGGATCCGGTGTCCCTCGACGACCGCACCACGTCGACGATGCCGATCCGGGTGCCGCATCCGCGCAAGGACGACCCCCGGCACTGACTTGTCAATGGCCTGGGGCGCCGCGCGCGGGCGTCGTACGTTCGGATCATGAACGCTCGAGAGCCGCAGGATTCCCGTCAGCACCCGCACACCCCCGGCCAGGATCCGCAGGGGAGCGGGCTGCCACGCGATCGCGATGCCCTTCCGAGCGACCCGCAGGACGCCCAGGGTCGCGCCCCGGTGGAGCCGGAATCGCAGCGCGAGCCGCGCGATGGCCGGTCTGACGACGAGGACGGCGAGGACGACGCGCCGCTCGGCGGCGATCAGAGCACCGAGGACCGTCTCCAGGCAGACACCGCCGTCGAGGAGGACGCTCTGAAGGCGCTCGATCCGGACGACAGTCCCGCCTGACAGCGACCGCTGCTTCTGCAGTCCGTGTCGCCGCCCGGTGGCCTTCGTCGTTTCGGCGGCGTGTCCGGCGTCGACACGCCGCCCGGCACCTCGCGGACGCGAATGACGAGACAGCCCCATCTCTGTGCGTCGCCCGAGAGTCGCCGCCCGACGACCGCGACGGGGATGAATGCTCGTAGCCTGGGCATCATGATCGTTTCCGCCCGTCATGACCGGGCGGTCGTCGCGACACCGCTGACCGCTGCGTTCGCCGGAGTCGCCGCGGCCGTGGTCGGCGCGGGCGCCGGAGAACTCGTCGGCGCGCTGCTGGCCCCCGCTTCCAGCCCGTTCGCCGTCGTCGGCGGCGCCCTGATCGATGCGGCGCCCGCCTGGGCGAAGGACACCGCGATCGCCTGGTTCGGCACCTCCGACAAGGTGGCGCTGATCATCGGCATCGGCATCGTGCTGCTGCTGGCTGCGGCCGCCGCGGGCATCTGCGAGGCGCGCTGGCCGCGCTCCGGCGTGATCGGGTTCGTCGTCATCGGCGCAGGCGTCGGCATCCTCGCCCTCACCCGGCCGGAAGCCGGGATGCTGTCCTGGCTTCCATCGGTCGCCGCAGGTGCCGTGGCGGCGATCGCCGTGCGGATGCTGGTGAGCAGAGCCGCGCCGCCGGAAACCTCAGCCCACGCCGGGGCGCCGTCGCGCCGCCAGTTCCTCGTCTGGGCGGGCGGCACGGCCGCGGTGGGCGTGGCGATGGCTCTCGCCGGCTCGGTCGCGCGCGCCGGATCCACCGTCGTGGCATCCGTGCGCGACGCGATCCGCCTGCCGCGGGCCGCGAAGCCGGCTCCCGCCGTGCCGGCCGGTGCAGCGCTCGACGTCCCGGGACTCGCCCCGCTGATCACCCCGAACGACGAGTTCTACCGCATCGACACTGCCCTGCTCGTGCCCTCGGTGGATCCCGCGGACTGGAAGCTGCGCATCCATGGGATGGTCGCCCAGGAGGTGACCCTGACCTGGGACGAACTGCTCGCCCTGCCTCTGACCGAGAGCGCGGTGACGCTGTCGTGCGTGTCGAACCCGGTCGGCGGCGATCTCGTCGGCAACGCCGTCTGGCTGGGTTACCCGATCCGCGAGCTGCTCGCGAAGGCGCAGCCGACCGCGGACGCCGACATGGTGCTGTCCACCTCGATCGACGGCTTCACGGCGGGCACCCCGATCGAGGCGCTAACCGATGACCGCGACGCCCTGCTGGCGATCGGCATGAACGGCGAGCCCCTCCCCCTCGCCCACGGATTCCCGGTGCGGATGGTGGTGCCGGGGCTCTACGGGTACGTGTCGGCGACGAAGTGGGTCACCGAGCTGGAGGTCACCCGCTTCGACAATGCGCGCGCCTATTGGACCGACCGCGGCTGGTCGGAACGCGGACCGATCAAGCTGCAGTCGCGCATCGACGTGCCCCGCCATGGCCGGGATGTCGAAGCGGGCGAGTCGGTGATCGCCGGGGTGGCCTGGCAGCCGCGCACCGGCATCTCCGGCGTTGAGGTGCAGGTCGACGACGGCCCATGGCAGAAGGCGGAGATCGCCGCGGCGATCTCCGCCGACACCTGGGTGCAGTGGCGGATGCCGTGGCAGGCGCAGCCCGGGCAGCATCAGATCCGCTGCCGTGCGATCGGCGGGGACGCGTCCACGCAGACCGATCAGTACGCCGCGCCGGCTCCGAACGGCGCGAGCGGCTGGCACACGATCACGACGACGGTCGGCTGACCGGGCGCCGGGTCAGCCCTCGGCTGCCTTCCCTCGCCCGGTGGTGATGACCGGGCCCATGCCGCCGTCCGCCGGCGGGGTCATCCGCGTACCGGCGTGCGGGCGGTCGGCGAGGGTGGAGGTGACGATGTCGCGCACGGCCTCGAACCGCCGCGACCACACCAGCAGGTCGGTGAGGGTCATCGGGATCTCGCCGCGGCGGAACTGCGCGATGTGATCGAAGGTCATGTCGGGCGAAGTCGGATCCAGGCTCGGCAGCAGCGTCGCGAGGTTCGACAGGCTCATCGCGACCTCTTCGCGGATGGCGTTGGCGACCCAGTGCTGCACGTTGGCGGCGATGAACGCGGCATCCGTCGGATCGACCCCTGGCGCGGCCCGCATCGGCTTGCCCCACAGCCCGAACATCTCGGGCCGGTCGACCAGATCGCGCGGCCGGCGGACCGCCCCCGCTGCGGCATCCGTCGCGGATTCCTCCCGCATCGGGCGGAACGTCGTGCCCACCGTCTCGGGGGTCTCCTTCATCGGGTTGAACGCTGCAGCCACCGTGATCTCCCTCTCGCACCGCGACGCGGCCCGTATCGATCCTAGGCACGGATGCCGTGACAGCGACCAGCCGGAGAACCTGCTTCACACTCTCCACGGATCATGGCGCAGCGGATGCCGCAGCGAGGGCGCGCGGGGCAGCCTCTGTCGCCCACGCCCGGCGGTGGCTACCGTGGGACGCATGAGCGGAAACCGCAGCGAGCCGGATCCGAAGTCAGTCGCCCCGGGTATGGAGGACGCCCCGCAGAAGCGTGAGCCGCAGGTCCTCAGATGGGTGTTCTGGCCCGCGGCAGCGATCGTCGTGGCGTTCGCCGGCTTCGCCCTGCTGGCACCGCACATCGCCGAAGCGCTCTTCACAGGCATCCAGACCACGATCGTGAACGCCTTCAACTGGTACTACGTGCTGATCGCGGCGTTCTTCGTCGCGTTCTGCCTGTTCCTCGGCTTCAGCCGGTTCGGCGACATCAAGCTCGGGCGCGACGACGAGGAACCCGAGTTCTCGCTGATGAGCTGGTTCTCGCTGCTGTTCGCAGCCGGCATGGGGATCGGGCTGGTCTTCTACGGCGTCAGCGAGCCGCTCTCGCACTTCACCTCACCGCGCCCGGGGGTGTCCGGCACCCCCGAGCAGCTCGCCCAGGCGGCGCTCGGTCAGACCTATCTGCACTGGGGCGTGCACGCCTGGTCGATCTACGTCGTGATCGGACTAGCCCTCGCCTACGCGATCCATCGCCGGCGCCGCCCGGTCTCGATCCGATGGACTCTCGAGCCGCTGCTTGGCAAGCGCGTGGAGGGCGGCTGGGGCCATGCGATCGATGTGATCGCCCTGGTGGGAACGCTGTTCGGCGTGGCCACCTCGCTGGGTCTGGGCGTGTTGCAGATGAGCGCCGGACTGCACTCCGCGGGGATCGCCGACCCGAACGAGACGACGCAGGTGGTGCTCATCCTCATCATCTCGGTGTTCGTGCTGCTTTCGGTGCTGTCGGGTGTGACCAAGGGCATGAAGTGGCTGTCGAACATCAACCTGGTGCTCGCCGGGCTGCTCCTGATCTACCTGCTCGCGGTGGGTCCCACGGAGTTCCTGCTGCGCGAGTTCGTGCAGTCACTGGGCTATTACATCCAGAACTTCGTCGGGCTCTCGTTCAACGTCAGCGCGTTCCAGGGCGCCGACGGCGAGAAATGGCAGGCCACGTGGACGTCGTTCTACTGGGGCTGGTGGATCTCGTGGGCGCCGTTCGTGGGCATCTTCATCGCCCGGGTGTCGAAGGGCCGCACGGTTCGCGAGTTCGTGATCGGCGTCATCCTCGTGCCGACGCTCATCGGCGTGCTGTGGTTCTCGGTGCTCGGCGGCTCGGCGCTGGCCATGGAGCTGGCCGATCCGGGCGCCCTCACCGCCGCCGACGGGTCGGTCGATCTGCAGGGTGCCCTGTTCGCGATGCTGAACAACGTGCCCGGCGCCGCGGTCGTGAGCGTGGGCGCCATCGTGCTGCTCGCCATCTTCTTCGTCACCTCCGCCGACTCCGGCGCGCTCGTGATGGGCATGATCGCCACCGGCGGCAAGCCGAATCCCCAGCGCTGGGTCCGCACCTTCTTCGTGGTGATCACGGCGCTCCTCGCGATCGCGTTGCTGCTGTCGGGCGGATTGACCGCGCTGCAGACCGCGGCGATCACGATCGCCCTGCCGTTCAGCATCGTGATGCTGCTGATGTGCTGGTCGACGGTCGTCGCCTTCACCCGTGAGCGGCGCGCGTACGCGAAGGCCGAACGGGCGCAGTTCATCGACCGGATCGGCGAATACTACGGCCTCGAGGTCGAATCGCATGACGCGACGGGGGTGTTCGGCGCGCAGCCGCGGTGGATGCGGCGACTTCAGCGCCAGTTCGGCCTGGTCGTGGCCCCGACGGCCCCGATCCGGGTGACCCCGTCGGCGCTGTCTGTCGAGAGCCACGGCGATGCGTCGCCGTCCACTCTCGACGTCGACGCCCTGGTGGTCGAGGACGAGCTCGCGGGCCTCGACGACCCCGATGTGCACGAACAGGATGCCGGGCCCTTCCTGAAGGACTGATCGGGAGGCGCGAGGGCATGCCTGTTGCGCTGCCCGAAGTCAAGCCCTCGCTCCCCGCGCCCGGGAGATCTACCATCGGGAACATGAACGAGCGGTATGACAGCGAACAGGATGCAGCACAGCATCCGCACATCCCCGAAGAAGAGCTGCCGGAGATCCCCGGTCCGCACACCGGCGCCCCGGAGGACATCCCCGAGCACAACACCGCCCCTGACGGGCAGCCCGGTCCGGATGCGGCACTCCCGACCTGAGCCGGGAGGCGATCATGCGCCCCGGAGCTCCAGCGTGCAGCACTTGATGCCGCCGCCGCCGAGCAGCAGCTCGGACAGGTCGACCATGATCGGGTTGTAGCCGCGCTCGCGCAGCTGCTTCTCGAATCCGGTGGCGCGCGGGGAGATGATGACGTTGTATCCGTCGCTGGACGAGTTCAGGCCGAAGACGGCGCCGTCCTCGTCGGCGACGAGGATCGCGTCGGGGAACCGCTCCTCGAGGATCCTCCGCGAGGCCTCGTCGAAGGCGCCGGGCAGGTAGGCGATGCCGGCCGTCCGGCCCTCCTCGACCACGGGGTCCAGCACTGTCAGCGCGGTGTCGAGGTGGTAGAAGCGCGGGTCGACGAGGGTGAGCGTGACGACCTCGCGGTCGAACACCTCGTGCACCTCGCGGTGGCTGTCACCCGCGGAGCGGAAGCCGGTGCCGGCGAGGATGATGTCGCCGGCGAGCAGGAAGTCGCCTTCGCCCTCGTTGATCTCCTTCGGCATCACGGTGTCGAAGCCGTGGGTGCGGAACCATTCGGCGAACGCGGGCGACTCGCCCTGGCGCTGCTCGTAGTAGAACGCGGGCACATACGCGCGCCCGTCGATGGTGAAGCCGCCGTTGGCCGTGTAGACCATGTCGGGGTACCCGGCGAGCGGCTCGATCAGCTCGACCTCGTGGCCCAGCTTCACGTACATGTCGTAGAGGTCCTGCCACTGGGCGACGGCCTTGGCCGTGTCGGTGGGCGTGGCAGGCTCCATCCACGGATTGATCTTGTACTCGACCGTGAAGTGCGACGGCTTGCACATCAGGTAGCGGCGGTGGTGGGCGACCCGGGTCGTGGTGGGTGCGATCGCGGTTTCAGGCGTGGACATGAGTGCTCCTCGTGTGAAGGTGCGGCGGACGCTGTCCATGGGCCTGGCGGAAGTTCGACCCGACCGCCTCTGCGAGGCGCGGGGAAGATGCGACACAGGCACACCACCTACATTTTTACATCCCGGAGGCCATTGATGCCAGTGCGAATGCTCAGGATGCCACACGCACGACGACTTTGCCGACGGTGTGCCCGGCTTCGACGTGCGCGAGAGCGGCGCCTGCCTCGCCGAACGGGTACGTCTGCTGGATCACCGGGTCGATCGATCCCGCGGCGACGAGGGTGAGCAGTTCGCGCAGTACATCCGGCTTGGCGACCGCGGCCAGCGGGCGGATGCGGCGGCGGGAGCCGATCGAGAGGACGACGGCGCGCAGCATCCGACCGATCGGGCCGAGCACCCGGGTGCCGTCGCCTCCGACGAGCACGATGGTGCCGCCGTTGCGAGTCGCGCGTTGCAGGTCGCGCAGTCGCGCGGTGCTGGCGAGGTCGATCACCGCGTCATAGGAGCCCTCGGCGAGCTCGTGCACGGGCTGGTCGCGGGCCAGGACGCGCGTGGCGCCGAGCCGAGCGACCAGCGCACGGTTGCGGTCGCCGCAGGTCGCGTGCACCTCTGCACCGCGGTGGGCGGCCAGCTGCACGATGAAGGTGCCGACGCCGCCCGATGCTCCGAGGATCAGCACCCTGCCGCCTTCACGGAGGCCGGAGAGCTCCAATGCCTGCCAGGCCGTACCGGCGGCGATCGGCAGGCACGCGGCGCGATCCGGGTCGACGGAGGCGGGCCTGGCGACCAGACGCTCGGCGGGTGCGACGACGAATGGTGCGAGGCCGCCCCCGCCGGGGAGCTCTACGACGACCTCGTCGCCGACGGCGGCATCCGTCACCCCATCACCGAGGGCGATGACGGTGGCCGCCACGTCCATGCCCCGGACGGGAATGCGGGGTCGGGTCAGGCCGAAGGCGAGGCGCACGAGTCCCGGCTCGCCGCGCATCAGGCGGATGTCGCCGGAGTTCAGCGCCGTGGCACGCACCCTCAGCAGCACTTCGCCCGCCCCGGGTGCCGGGACGTCGCGCTCGGCGAGACGGGTGGCGGATGCCGGGCCGTACCCGGCCTGCACCCATGCGGGCATGGTCTGGGCGGTGATGGTCATGTCAGGCCTCCGGGTACTGGAAGACGTCGTCGAGTGCGACGCCGAATTCGCGGGCGATCTGAAAGGCGAGTTCGAGGGTCGGCGAGTACTTCTCCCCCTCGATGGCGAGCAGCGTCTGCCGTGTGACGCCGATGCGGCGTGCGAGCTCGGCCTGCGTGATGCCCTGCGCCTCACGGTGGGAGCGGATGCTGTTGGTCACCCGGGTGGGCTTGACCATCAGATCAGTCCTCGGCGGTACGCGATCACGCGGGCGATGCCGCCGACGATGGAGGCGACCACGAAGCCGGCGAACATCGTGTTCGCGATCCAGAAAAGATCGACGTCGAGGGCGCACAGCACGATCACCGCGAGCCCGGCGATGACGAGGAAGGCCTGCTCCACCCGGCCGCCCATACGGCTGATGTCGCGGTCGCGCAGGTCGGATGCCGTGGCATCCTCCTTGTCGCGGATGCCGGCGACGATCCCCCAGACGATCGTGATGAGAATACTCAGGGCGATGCCGATGCCGATGGCCCACACCATGGGCCAGATCCAGGCATCCGCCCCTCGCACCAGTCCGAGGTAGACGCCGACCGTGACGAACGACGCGATCAGTCCCGCCCACGCGGCCCGCTCGTGATAGACCATGACTTCCTCCGATGTAAAAGATTATTTACATCGGAGCGTACGCGGACCGTGGCCAGAATGTCAAGAATCTTTTACACACAGCCTCATGACGCGCTCCAGGTCGCAATCGATGCCGCTTAGACGCCGCAATAGCGGCATCCGTTGCGACCTGGACGTCGGGGGCAGGCGGGTCGGGGGCAGGCGGGTCCAGCGGCTCCGGCGGTTCAAATGACCGAGGCGCTCCAGGAATCGGGGTTGCCGAAGCGGTGGGCGGTGATGGCGATGGCCTGCTCGTGCAGGAACGGCAGCAGCTCGATGCGACCCGCCGAGGTGACCTCGCCCGCGTAGACGGCGAGATCCGGGTGACCTTGGACGGCCTCCGACAGCGCCTCGTGCAGGGTGGCGATCGATTCGCGTCCGCCGATCAGGCGCACGCGGCCGCGTGCCGGAATCCTGCCGTCCTCCTCCGGGTCTTCGCGGCTCAGCATCCGCTGGATCCATTGGTCGTCGCTCTCGACGGCGACGAGGATATGCAATGCACTCAGCTCTGCGCGCACCCCGGCGGGAACCCCGTCGGGCACCGAGACGAACATGCCCGCACCGGAGCGGATGCCGGCGATCACCACTCGCAGCACCTCCTGCAGCCCGGCATCCGCGGTCGCCCGCACGACGACGGGTGTCGGCCGATACCGGAACAGGTTGCGCTCGACACCCAGCTGCGAGACGTCGCGAACCTGCCCGAACTCGCGGTCCCAGGCCACGGCATCCGACAGCGCCGCCTGCCGCAGCCATTCGAACGCCTCGAAGTCCAGCGACGACTGCGCCGATTCGATCAACCCGGAGATGCGCGCGTCGAGCCCGCGCAGGTGCAGGGTGCTCGACGCCTTTCCGCGCGGCTGCGAGCGCCAGGTGCCCAGCCCGATCAGATAGTTCGGTCCGCCGGCCTTCGCGCCCGGCCCGACCGAGGAGCGCTTCCAGCCGCCGAAAGGCTGACGCTGCACGATCGCCCCGGTGATGCCGCGGTTCACGTACAGGTTGCCGGCCTGCACCTTCTCGAGCCAGAGTTCCAGATCGTCCGGGTCCTGGGTGTGCAGCCCTGCGGTCAGCCCGTAGGCGACCGCGTTCTGCAGCTCGACCGCCGCGGTGATCGACGGTGCGTGCATGATGCCCAGCATCGGACCGAAGAACTCCTCGAGATGGGTGCGCGATCCGGGTCGCACGCCGACGCGGATGCCGGGGCTCCACAGCCGTCCGCTGTCGTCCAGCGACCGCGGCGCGACCAGCCACTTCTCGTCGTCTTCCAGCGTGCTCAGCGCCCAGGCCAGCTTGCCCTGCGGCTTCTCGATGACCGGACCGACCTCCGCCTGCGGGTCGCCGGGCCAGGCCACGCGCAGCGACCGCACGGCATCCACCAGCTGGCGGGCGAACCGCTTGGAGCGCCCGACGGGTCCGACGAGGATCGCCAGAGATGCCGCGGAGCACTTCTGCCCGGCATGCCCGAACGCGCTGTGCACGAGGTCGGCGACGGCCAGATCGAGATCGGCGGTGGGCGCGACGATGATGGCGTTCTTGCCACTCGTCTCGGCAAGCAGCGGCAGATCCGGCCGCCAGGAGCGGAACAGCGCGGCCGTGTCCCAGGAGCCGGTGAGGATCACGCGGTCGACGTCCGGATGCGTGATGAGCTGCTGCCCCAGCGCGCCCTCCTCGACGTCGGCGAGCACGAGCACGTCGCGGGGGACACCGGCCTGCCAGAGCGCCTCGGCGATGACGGCCGCGCAGCGTCGCGCCTGCGGTGCGGGTTTGAAGAGGACGCCGGAGCCCGCGGCGAGCGCGGCCAGCACGCCGCCTGCCGGGATCGCGAGCGGGAAGTTCCACGGCGGTGTGACGACGGTCACGCGCGCAGGCGCGAACCGCGCGCCTGCGACGCCGTCGAGCTCGCGACAGGTGGCCGCGTAGTACCTGGCGAAGTCGACCGCCTCACTGACCTCGATGTCGGCCTCGGCGAACACCTTGCCGGTCTCGATCGCGGCGACCTCGATCAGATCCGCGCGGCGTTCGGCGAGCGCGGCGGCCGCCCTCAGCAGCACCTCGCTGCGCTCGGACGCCGGCCGGGTGCCCCAGGCCGATGCGGCCTCCCGGACGCGGGTGACGGTCTGCGACAGCATCCGCTCGTCGTCGATCCTCCCGGCCTTCAGCGTCGCGAGGCCGAGCACGGATGCTTCCGGCTGCGAGATCCGCGCGAACACCTCGCGCGCCCAGTCGCGGTTCGCGGCGAGCGAGGGATCGCTGTCGGCGACGTTGCTGAAGCCGGGCGCACCGGATGCCGAACCCGCCAACTCCTGCCGAGAGTAGACGGCGGTCTGCAGGAAAGGGTCGCCGTCGCCGTCGGCATCCGCTCCCCTGGCGATGCCGAGCACGACACCGGTGAGGTCCTCATCCCGCGCCGGGGCCTGACGCTGCGGACGCACGGACTCGTTCAGCGGGGCGGAGCGGTTCTGCACGCGCCGGGCGCCGGTCAGCAGCGAATGGTCGCCGGCGCGGCGCACGGAATCGACGAACCTCAGGCGCTCGCGTTCGAAGAGTGAGGAGTCGTCGGCCAGGTGGAACGCCGCGGAGAGAAAGTTCGAGGTGGACGCGTTCTCCTCCAGCCGGCGGACGAGATAGCTGATCGCGACATCGAACTCGTGCGGGTGCACGACCGGCACGTACAGCAGCACCGGCCCGACCATCCGCGAGACGGCGGTGACCTGCCCCTGGGCCATGCCCAGCAGCATCTCGAACTCGATCGCGTCTCGCACGTCGCGCTCGCCCGCGAGCAGCCAGGCGTATGCGATGTCGAAGAGGTTGTGCCCGGCGACGCCGATGCGCACAACTGCGGCGTTGCGCGGCTGGAAGGCCTCATCCAGGCACCGCAGGTAGTTCGCGTCGGTGTCGAGCTTGGAGCCGTAGGGAGCCTGGGTCCAGCCGTGCATCACGGCATCCACCTTCTCCATGGCGAGGTTCGCACCCTTGACGAGGCGCACCTTGATGGGTGCTCCGCCGTGTTCCACGCGGTCGCGCGCCCAGGCGGTCAGCTCACGCAGGGCAGGCAGGGCATCCGGCAGGTAGGTCTGCAGCACGATGCCGGCCTCGCAGCGCTTGAGCCGGGGGTCCTCGAGGATCCGCGTGAACACCGCGATCGTCAGGTCGAGGTCCTTGTACTCCTCCATGTCGAGATTGATGAAGGTCCGGTTCGAGGCGGCCGTCAGGTACAGAGGCATCAGCCGTTCGACGACCGCGTCGACCACGTCGTCGAAGGCCCACATCGAGATGCGACTCATGATGGCCGAGACCTTGACCGACACGTAGTCGACGTCGTCGCGGCGGATGAGGTCATGGATGCCCTGCAGGCGGCGCTTCGCCTCGGCCTCGCCGAGCACCGCCTCCCCCAGCAGGTTCAGGTTCAGTCGCGGGACGGCCGCGACCCCGGAGGCGTCGTGGCGTCGGATGCGCTGCAGCGCTGCACCGAGCTTCTCGGGCCGCGCGTCGACGATGAGGTGGCCGACCATCTCACGCAGGACCCGTCGGGCGATGGGGACGGTCGGCAGCGGAAGCGTGGGCGCGATGCCGCCGCCGAGCCGCACCGCACCGCGCAGGTACCAGGGCAGGAAGCCGGGCGCGAGCGGCGCAACCCGATGCAGATTGGATGCGGCCGCGCTCAGGCTCTCGGGACGCATCACGCCGTCGACGAAGCCAAGAGTGAAGGGCAGCCCGTTCGGGTCGTGGAGGACGCCGGTCAGTCGCTCGGCGGCCGGATCCACGGGGACGGAGGCCGCCTCGTGCACCCACCGATGGGCGAGTTCGACGGCCGCGTCGGCGAGACGCGTCCCGGGCGAGTTCGACTGCTGCTCAGGCATGCTCCCAGCGTAGGTCTCGAGTGCGCGCGAGGGCAGATGATCCCGGTGGTGGCGCGCGAAGTCGTCCTATGCTGATCCCGTGACCGCCGCACCGCCCTCGCCACCCTCTGAGCGCACTCTGCTCACCCGGGTGCGACGCATGGCGAGCCTGATCCCGACGGGGTGGCTCCTCACGGCGAGCGGCGGCGTGCTGCTGGCCGCGACGGCGGCCTTCGGCGGGCTCGAGGAGGTGCCGCCCCCACCCGTTCCGACGGTGGAAGCGGGAGAGCAGTATGCGGGCTCGGATCTGCAGCTGACCGTGCAGGGCGTCGAGCTGCGCACGGAGCGCGGAAACGCAGCGGTGTACCCGGATGCGGAGAAGGACGAGCGGGTGCTGGCGGTGATCGTCGAGGTCATGAACACGTTCGACAAGCCGCGGCTCGCCACGGCCCTGGGCGAGGTCTCGCCGGTGGTCGACGGCATCCGGGTCGACGGCCTCGACGCCAAGCCCGAGGTGTCGCGGGCGGATGGCAGCGGCGGCACGTTCCTGCAGCCCGACGTGCCGGCGCAGCTCGTGCTGGCCTGGATCGTGGGCCCGGACGATCTGAAGGACGGCGACGAGGTGACGCTCACCCTGCCCGATTCCACCCACAGGGTGGGCACCAACGTGCAGCGCGGAGTGGACATGTGGGATGACGTGGTCGTGGGCGCGGTGCTGACCACCACGGTCCGCGAGATCCCGGCCGGCGATGAAGGAGGCGCACCATGACCTCCGTCGCCGCGGAGCGCCGATGGGCCGCGAAGATCACCCCTTGGACGCTCACCGTCGTGCTGCTCGCGGGTGCGTGGGCACTGAACACGGTTGCGCTGCCCGACGGCTCCTCGGAGGCGAGCTTCGCCACGCGCACCACGATCGGCGAGCCCGCCGCGACCCGCAACCTGGAGCTCACCGTGACCGATGTGCGGGCTGCCCGCACCATCACCGACCCGCAGGGCTGGTCGGCCGGGTTCGAGAAGACGCAGGGCACCTGGCTGGTCGTCGACCTGGACGCGGCCTCGGTCCAGTCGCAGTACGCGGCGTCGCTGAGCTTCGCCGAACTGACGATCGGCGATCGCACATTCGGGGCAACCGAGCGCGGCGAGACCTTCTTCCGTCAGCGCCTGGTCACAGGCGTACCGCGAAGCGGAAGTCTCGCCTTCGAACTGCCGGACGATGTGATCGAAGGCGAGGCGCTGAAGGGCACGGCGACACTGCGGCTGGGCGTCCCCTCCGATGTCCGGTACGACGGGATCATCGAGACCCTGATCACGTTGGAGGATCTGCCCGTCGAAGAATCGATCATCCTCGCGGAGACGGGATGGACCCACGGATGACGATTCCGACGCCTCCGCAGACGCCGGAACCCGCACCGACCCAGAGCCCGCAGCGGGCGGGCTGGTGGCGCACCAACCGGCTGCCGCTACTCGCCCTGCTCGTGCTGATCCCCGTGGTCGGCATCGGAGTCGGCTGGAACGAGTGGCACTACGCCTACGGGTACGGCGCCCGCAAGGTGAACGCGGTCGTGGCTCCGGACAAGGGCACGACCGAGCTGAACGGCGCGACCTGGGGCCCCGTCCGCAGCGGCGAGATCGCCGATGTCAGTGGTATGGACATGCCCGCGGGAACGCGCCTGCTGGCGGCGGTCATCCCTGTCGAGCCCGACGGCGCGGCCGTGGCGTGCGCCGCACCGGTGCTCGTGCAACAGAGCACCGGGCGGGAGTGGACGCCGATGCGCTCCGAGATCGGCATCCCGTACAGCGATGACGAGCCGTCCACCTGCATCAGCGATCTGGCCGACGAGAACGACCCGAACTCGGCGCAGCCCTATTCGCTGGTCGTGGCCTTCGTCGTCCCCGAGGACGTGGAGGGCCCGTTCTGGGTCGAGGTGGACCCGGTCGGAGACGACCGGTTCGTGAGGTTCTCGATCGATCCCTGACCGCCCGTGGTCTCAGACTTCCGACCGGCCTCGAGCACGGCATCCGGCATCACGCCTGCGGCATCCGCCACCGCCCGCACGTCCGCTTCGCCGCGGGGGATGTCGCCCGCCTCGGCACGCTGCTGCTGTCGCGTGCGCAGCGTGCCGAGCGTCGCGTCGTACGCGCCGGCGATCACGGCGATGCGCAGCGGCTCCGTGATCAGCAGCGGGATCAGCGAGACCAGGGGCAGCGCGATGCCCCAGAAGGTCAAGTCGTGCGGGCCGACCAGCCGAGTCGCACCGAACTGCAGGTAGGTTTCGAGCGTCTTCACAGCGACATGCAGCAGCGCGTACGACGCGATCAGCACGGGTCCCGCCCGCCACATCAGCAGCAGCGCACGCCCGATCGGCACGAAGCGGGAGCTCAGCTCATCGCGCAGGTCCTTCAGCCTGCGCAGGACCGGATTGGGGACCACCGCCGCGTGCTCGCGCAGGGAGGTGAGCACCTCATTCTCGATGCGCAGCTTCTCGGCGACGATCGCCTGTCCGTAGACGACACCGCCGACCGTGAGCCAGGCGAGGGGCGCCAGGAGGATGGGTCCGGCCTCGCCGAGCGTCCAGACGACGCCGTCCCACAGCCAGCGCAGCGGCGCGACCGCCGCCAGCACACCGTCGCGGATCTGCTCCCACCATGCCATCGCCGCACGCGAGTCGATCCAGCCCTTCGCCCTGTCGGTGAGATCGCCGATCACGATCACCGAGAAGAACACCCAGACCACCTCGAGGTAGACCGCGATCGGCGACACCCAGCCGGGGATGCGCTGCTGCCATTTCGTCCACGCCCAACGAGCCGCGAAGGCGATGACGATGATCAGCACCGTCCACACGGTCAACGGCAGATTCAGCACACTGTCGCTGTCAGCCAGCGGCGTCCCCGTCTCGGACACGTTCGCCCAGATCATGTCGGTCCGCTCGCGCAGCGCACGGGCGGAGTAGGCGACCACGTCTTCGCCCAGCAGCCCCTGCCCCCAGTAGACGGCGAAGAACGGAAGGATGCCGGCGAGCAGCGCCGACAAGAAGGTGCGGCGTCGTTCGGCCGCCGATTCCGGCAGCGCAGCGAGGTCGTTCAGCTCACGCAGACCGTCGCGCAGCACGAGGAACATCGCGACGTAGCTGACCAGTCGCGCGAGGATGGCGACCGGCAGGATGAGGAATCCGACGGTGGCCGAATGCGCGCCGATCACTCCCGCGACCTGCACGAACAGGTAGTGCACCGCGATACCGCCGAGGTACCACGCCAGCATCGCAGGCCAGTGGCGCAGGAGCACACGGCCCACCGTGCGCAGGATCGTCAGCACGGCATCACAATACCGCGCACGCGCCGTCGCCTATCCGGTCATGATCGCGTTGATGACGCCGAACGGCATCCATTCGGCGAGGAACGCGACGTCGGACACGATGATCGCGGCGATAGCGAGTCCGCCGACGGGCGCCGCCGGGTACTACGAAGGGGCGGCGCGAGTGCCACCGGTGGTCGGAGCGGGGCATGACGACGCGATAAGGAGCAGCGGGTGAGGCGCGCTGGTCATTTCGACACCAAACCTAAGTCGTTCAATGGCTTACACGGGTTCGAATTGCCAGTAGTCAAGGTTGAAATTCTGGTTGGTTCCTGTTGGCACGTGCATCGTGAACGTGTGGGTGCCCGCGGTGAGGCTCACCCCCGGGTGGATCTCCTGCGTGAGGAAGTATTTGTGACCGGTCGTCGTCATGATGTCGATCGCCGGTGCCGTAAACGTGCCGAAGTCGAGCGAGATGCGACCAGCGGGCCGGTGCGGGCTCGAGACTCGTGCCGTGATGCGATATGTATCGGTGACGGGAACCGTCACCGTATAACTGATCCATTCGCCGCCGCGAATCCAACACACGTACAGGGCGTTCTCGCTCTCGCACACATCCACGCCCTCATCGGGGCGGTGAACGTCCGCACCCTGGTTGGTCGCGTCATTGTCGAGGTACGCGATGCCCGCTCCCCCGAGCGCGTAGTTCTCGGCCTGAACACGCACGCCGCCCTCGGGAAGTCCGTACGTGGATGCGCGGCCGCCCTCGGCCCAGTACCGCAGCGCGGCAGGTTCGTCGGTCTGGATGATCGACGCCCCCATCGCGACGAGCTCACCCCATCCCCCGACATCGCGCAGCGCGCCCTCGTCGGTGTGGGTGCCTGCGAGGTTCTTCCACAGCGAGTTCATCCAAACGCGGCCCCTGGTCTGGAGGTCGGCGAGGAAGGCCGGCGAGACGTGCGGCTCGGCCGCGTCCGCCCACACGACCTCGTAGCAGTCGAGGTCACGCGCGAACGACGACACGATGGTGTAGTTGGTCGCGTCGATGACGTGGCAATAGAGCGCGTCGGGGTGGGCGTTGAGGAAGTCGTTGACCTCGGATGCCGTGCCGTTGCTCTTGAAGAGAACCTGGTCGTTCATGCCCGCGGCAGTGGCTTCCGCCCAGATCTGCTCGCGATGCGCCCACGCCTTGTCGACGTTGATGAGCACGTCGTTTCCGGCCGCGGCGAGCGCTTGCGTGAAGGTCGGCACCCGATGGTTCGTGAGTTCCGCGGCCGCGCCGCCGCGATATTCACGCAGCCAGAGGCCCTCGACGTAGCTGAGAGTTCGTGCGCTGACAGTGCCGGTTCCATTGGTGGTGCGGGAGAGGTCGTTGTCGTGCATCACTACGAGGTGTCCGTCGCTCGTGCGCCGGATGTCGATCTCGACGATCTCTGCACCGAGGTCTGCCGCCTGCTCAATCGCCGGGATCGAGTTCTCGGGGGCGTTGCGCCAGTCGCCGAGGTGCGCGACGGCCATCACAGCGAGGCCGAAGCCCTTCTGCTGAAGCGACGCGCGGTGGTCGTCGGCGGGGGCCGCGTGTGCCGCGCCGGTGGCGACGCCTGCTCCTGCGAGGAGAGCGAGCACCGTGGTCACCCCAATGATCCGACGGCTGCGTCGTCGCACGGAGCCATCGATCATGCTCGCCGTGCTGAATGCTCTCAACATCGAGATGACCTCCAGTGGTCGTTCGGCCGTGAGGATGCACCCCTGTTGGTACGTCCGCGCCGATTCGACACTAGCGGATACGCATCCATAGCTCAAGAAGTCGCCATGCGGTATTGACATCGGCCGCGTTGCCTGTCTTTACTGGAGTTCTGGTTGGTGGCAACGAAGCCGACCAAAGGTGGATACGTATCCACCCATCCCAAACCAAGACAGGAAGGCATCTCTGATGCGCAAACGCTCCTCCCTCCTTCTCGTCGGAAGCCTCTCAGCGCTAATGGGCCTCACGGCGTGTGCTGCTCCCGAGGGCTCATCGCCCGCACCTCAGACCGGCGACACCGATATGCTCAACGTCGCATGTTCCCAACAGGAAGACTTCTGCCAGGCGATCACGGCCGCCTTCGAAGAAGAGACTGGCATCACGACGACGTACGTGCGCCTGGGCGCTGGCGAGGTGCTCGCGCGTCTCGACACGACCCCCGGCGAGTTCGACGTGTGGTCGGGCGGCCAGGCCGAGAATCATCTTCTCGCCGACGACCGCGGTCACGTCGAGCTCCACGTCTCGCCGAACGCAAGCGAGCTGCCGGCCCACTACAACGACGAGTCCGGCGTCTGGTCGGGCTTCTACACCGACTCGGTGGCCTTCTGCTCGAACCAGAAGGAGCTCGAGAGCTTGGGACTCGAGGCGCCCACGTCGTGGGATGATCTCCTGGTACCCGAACTCGCGGGCAGCGTCGCGATGCCGCACCCCGCGACCGCGGGGGTCGGCTACATGGCGATGTTCACTGTGGCGACACTCAACGATGGCGACGAAGAGGCCACGATCGACTACTTCACGAAGCTCAACGCGAACGTCATGCAGTACTCCAAATCGGCCGCCACGGGTACCGAGCAGGCCGGACGCGGTGAGGTCGCCGTCGCGATCGCGATCGACTCCGACTGCGAGAAGGCGATCAAGGCGGGCTTCGCAGATCTCGTTACGAGCTATCCGGAAGAGGGCACCGGATACGAGGTCGGCGCGGTCTCGATCCTCTCGAACGCAGCCAACAAAGCCAACGCCGAGAAGTTCTTCGACTGGCTCCTCACGCCGGCCGCGCAGGGCCTCTACGCTGATGTTCCCTCCTTCGCCGCGCCCACGCACCCTGAGGCCTCCATCGGTCCCGACGTGCCGCGCCAGGACACTGTGAACCAGGTCGATTGGGACATCCGCGTCGCGGCGGACAGCCGCTCGACGTACATCGACGCGTTCGAGTCGCGCATCGCCTCGTCGAACGACGCCGTCTAAGTTCACAGGCCGGGCTGGGTCACCCAGCCCCAGCCCGGCCTGCCCGACCCGAGGGACACATGCTTCTCCAACAGAACTTCGACACCGCCACGCGCGCACGCGGCCGCATTCGTATCCGCACGCAGGATCGCCGCGCACGCAACGACCCGACCGTCACGATCGTCTTGCTCGTCGTGATCGCGGGCCTCATGCTCATCCTCGGGCTCCCGGTCGCCAAGCTCATCGGCGCCGGATTCTCGGAAGACGGCCTCGCCGCGATGATCGCCGCGATCACGGGCAACTCCGTGCCGCTTCGGAACACGATCCTGCTCGGCCTGCTCGTCGGCGTCGTCGGCACCGCGATCGGCTTCGTGTGCGCATACGCGCAGGTGTTCCTCGACTTCCGGGGCAAGCGCATCCTGCACTGGATCACGCTGCTGCCCACCATCTCGCCGCCGTTCGCGGCGGCGACCGCGATCGTCACACTCTTCGGCAAGCGCGGCATCGTCTCGTACCAACTGTTCGGCCTCGAACTCAACGTCTACGGCCTCCCCGGACTCGTGATGGTATTGTCGCTGACCTTCGCCCCCGTCGCGTACATGAACATCAAGGGCATGTTCCAGAACCTCGACCCATCGCTGTTCGAGGCGGCGTCGACGCTCGGCGCGACGCAATTGCGCACCCTGTTCATCGTCACGATCCCGATGGTCGTGCCCGCCCTTCTCGCGTCATTCCTCGTGCTCTTCGTGGAGGGAATTGCGGACCTCGCGAACCCACTCGTGATCGGCGGCGACTACCGTGTGCTCGCGAGCCAGATCTACTTCGCCGTCGCCGGAAGCGGCGACATCGCATCCGCCGCAGGCATTGCCCTCGTGCTGCTCGCGCCCGCACTCTCGGTGTTCGTCGTGCAGAAGTACTGGGCGAGCCGCAAATCAGTCATCACGGTCACGGGCAAGCCCACGGGCGTCGTGCAGCCCGTCACGTCGAAGCGCATCGTCATTCCCATCGGCATCCTCGCGGGAGCATGGAGCGTTTTCGTCGTGCTCGTGTACTCGACGATCATCGTCGGCGGCTTCGTGAAGATCCTCGGCGTCGACAACACGCTGACGCTCGCGCACTACGAGTTCGTGCAGCGCCTCGGTTCGACGGCGATCGGCACGACGCTCACGATGACCCTCATCGCGGCGCCCATCGCAGCGCTCACATCGGTCACCATCGGGTGGCTCGTCGTAAGGCACCTTCCCCGGGCCGGCAAGGTGCTCGACTTCGTCGGGATGCTCGGAGCGGCGATCCCGGGAACCGTCCTCGGTCTCGGGTTCGCCCTCGCCTACTCCCAGCCCACGTGGTTCCTGGGCGTGCAGGTTCTGCCGGCCCTCGCCGGTGGGCTCGCGGTCGGCTCCGGGATGATCGCGATCATTATGGTGTATGTCGCGCGCGGTGTGCCGACCGGCCAGCAGGCCTCGATCGCGGCCCTCGCGCAAATCAATCCGCAGGTCGAGGAGGCTGCGTCATCCCTCGGCGCCAACGCGGTGACCACCTTCCGCAAGGTGACCATCCCGCTCGTGAGCGGCGCGGTCGTCACGGCCATCACGTACGCAATCACGAAGTCCATGACCACGATCACGGCCATCATCTTCATCACGACGCCGCAGACGAAGGTCATGACGTCGCAGATCCTCGACGAGGTCGACGCTGGCCGGTTCGGCAACGCATTCGCCTACAGCACGATCCTCATCGGGATGGTGTTCGTCATCCTCATCATCGCGACGTCGCTCCTCCAACTGCTCAACCGTTCACAGAAGGGGGTCCGGCGATGAATACCGTGCCCGTGCTCACCGACACGACCCAGACGACCCCGGATGCCGCGACCGCCACCGGCGGAGCCGTGCGTCTCGAAGGCGTCACCAAGCTCTTCCACGCGAAGAAGACGACGCAGGCCGCCGTCGACTCCATCAGCCTCGACATCCCCGCGGGCAGTTTCGTGACGCTCCTCGGCCCCTCGGGGTGCGGCAAGACAACGACGTTGCGCATGATCGCCGGATTCGAGCGGCCGACATCCGGCGACATCCTGCTCGATGGCGTGAGCATGCTCGGCACGACGCCCGACAAGCGCCCCATGTCCATGGTGTTCCAGTCGTACGCGCTGTTCCCGCACTTGAGCGTGCGCGACAACGTGGCGTTCGGCCTCAAGCTCAAGCAGCTCGACCGGCGCGCACGCCAGGCGAAGGTGGACGAGGGCCTGCAGCTCATGGGCATCGAGCAGTACGCCGACCGCTACCCACACCAGCTCTCGGGCGGCCAGCAGCAGCGCGTCGCCCTTGCGCGTGCGCTGGTCATGGAGCCGAAGATCGTGCTCTTCGACGAACCGCTCTCGAACCTGGATGCATCGCTTCGTGTGCGGATGCGCGCCGAGATCCGCGCGTTGCAGCAGCGTCTCGGGCTGACCGCGGTCTTCGTGACGCACGACCAGTCGGAAGCTCTCACGATGTCCGACATCATCGTCGTGATGAACGCGGGACGCATCGAGCAAGTGGGTGCACCCACCGAGATCTACCGGCGCCCGCACAGCCGCTTCGTGGCGTCGTTCCTCGGCACGAGCAACTTCGTCGATGGCACGTTGCGGTCAGTACGCGAGGAGAGCGACGGCGTCGCGGTGTACAGCGTAGAGACCGTCTTCGGCACCTTCACCTCGCGCGGCGTTGCCGGATCCGCTGAGGGCGACACCGTGAGCATCGTGATGCGCGCGGAAGACATCTCGGTGGGCGGTCCATCTGAGATCAGCGGCCGGGTCGTCGCGGTGGCGTTCGACGGCAGCATCGTGAACTACGACATCGAGACCGACGCCGGGCGCATGAGATCCCAGGCACCGGGGTCGAGCGTATTGCGGGCCGTGGGCGACGAGGTCGCGCTCACGATCGACTCCGAGGCGATGTGGGTTGTCGCGTCAGGTGAAACGGCCGCACGGTGAAACCCTTCTTCGATCGCCCCGATACCAGGTGGCGACGGCTTTCGGGCGCTCTGCACTTCTATGTCGAGCTCACGGGCGAGGCTGCGCTGATGGCGCACGCGGCCGAGCTCTCGAATGCGCTGCGCACCACCCCGGGGATCGCCGTGCAACCGCTCGAATACGTGCACCTCACGGTGCAGCGGCTCGAGAGCTACGCCGACGAGTTCTCGGATACCGACTTCGCATACGCCCTCACGCGCATCGGCGAGGCGCTCACTCGCACACCGGCCTTCGAGCTCTCGTTCGCGCCCGCCGCGGTGCGTGAGCGTGCCATCGAGGCGACGAGTGCGGAGTCCGCCGGGTGGGGAGAGCTCGTGCGGGTCATACGGGACGTGTCGCGAGCATCCGGGTTGGCGGATGAGGTTCCCTCACCCCAGCATGCGCCCCACTACTCTCTGGCCTACTGTGTGTCTGAAACCAGTGACGGCTCAGCGGACAAGGTGCTCTCCGAGATGGCCCGATCGACGACATGTTCCGTGAAAGAGGTGTCACTCGTGGCTGTCGATCAACGCCCGGACCTCGGTATCTTTACGTTTGAAACAATCGAGCGCTGGACGCTCGTCGGGTCGCCGGCGGCCCGCACGTGAGAGCCGGAGGACCCGAAATGGAACGCCGTGAGCGTGTCAGCATGACCGAGGTCGCTCGCGCGGCCGGTGTGTCGCAGGCGACCGCGAGCAGAGCGCTCAGCGGGGCGCCGCGCGTGAGCGAAGCGACCCGTCGTGCCGTCGAGGCTGCCGCAGAGCGTCTCGGGTACGTGCGCGACTTACGCGCCGCCGATCTCGCGAGTGCGCGCAGAACCACGTTGGGTCTGCTCATCCGTGGCGCCGAGCGTTCATTTTACGGAGAGCTCGCGGCTGCGATCCAACGCCAGACCGGACGTCTCGATATCGATCTGCTCATTGTGGGTGCGGCAGGCGGCGAGACTGCTCAGATCCAGGCCATCAATACCCTCCTCGGGCACGGGGCGGGCGGCATTCTGATAGCGAGCGGTCGAGCCTCTGAGCGCGCGGTCGAGTACGCCGCTGGCTTCGTTCCGACGGTGACGATCTCGCTCGGGCTGACTCGACCGAAGTTCGATGCCGTCAACATCGCGCACGCGAGCGAGACGGAGCTGGCCGACCGCGTTGCCGATGCGGGCCACCGGCACGTGGCGGTCACGGCGTCCCAGGACCCCGACGCGTTCACTTTGCACGCGCGAACCGCCTCGTTCATTACACAACTCGTGGTGCGGGGTGCGCAGACGACGGTAACGGCGGGCCCCAGCCGCTGGGGCACCCAGATCCGTGACGCACTCCGCACGGCGATCGATTCCGGTGCGACCGCGATCATGACAGGTGACGACGCGATGGCACTCCGCGTGCTCGAGTACCTACAAGAATGGGGCATCCGCTGCCCCGACGACGTCTCAGTTACGGGCTTCGACGGCGTGGGCCCCTATCTCTCGTCGGTCCTTGGGCTCACGACGGTGGCGCAGCCTGTGGAGGAGCTCGCGCGGCACGCCGTTGAACTTGTGCAAGAGAGACTTGACGGCTTCGTAGGCCCCGCAGTCGATTTGCGTGTGCCGGGCCGATTCGTGCCCGGCCGCACGCTCGGCCGCTCCCCCTCCTAGCGTCTCTGCCCGCGTCCAGCCCAGCCCTCGCGAGTGCGCCGCCAGTGGGCGAGCGCGGACGGCAGGCAACCAGGCTCGCCGGATGGTGGGGCTTCACTCGGCTGCGTCAGGCACCGCCGGCATGCAGTTCAGCGCCAGACGCCCTCGGCCGAATGCCCAGAAGGCAGCTGATCGCCATGATGGAGCGCGATGTCGCCCCGGCGTCCAGTGGCTCCGCACCTACCCCCCGAGCACGGAGGCGATGAATCCCAACGTCATCAGTACGCCGGTGATCAGGGCGAGGGACGACAAGATGGTGCCGATGATGCCGAGCACGCGGCCCCGCCCTCGGCGCATGGTCAGGATGCTGAGCACGAGACCGGCGATGCCCAGGATCGCGCCGATGAACGGCATCCATCCGGCGAGGAACGCGACGCCGGACACGATGATCGCGGCGATCGCGAGACCACCGACGCCCGGTGCCGCGGAGTACGGTCCGGGGGCTCCGCCGTACCCCGGGTACGACGCGACAACGGGGTACCCCTGCGGGCCGTATCCGGGCTGCCGCATCTGTGCCGCGTACGGCGGCTGGGGCGGAGGCTGGTACGCCGGCGACTGAGACGATGGCTGCCGGTACGCCCCGGGCGGCTGGTACGCGGGCGGCTGGTACGCCGGCGGCGGGTGCTGCGCATACCCGGGTGCCGCGGGCGGCGGTGCGTATCCGGGGGCCGCAGGCACGGCATCCGCGACCGGTTCAGCCGGAGGCACGATCGGCTGCGGTGGCACAGTCGGGTCGAAGCGCGGCGGCTGCGATCCGGCGCTCGGCGGTTCGTACGTCATGTGGTCCCCCTTGCGAACGCATCCAGCCTAGGGGGCGGGGCCGCTCAGCTCCAGACGCTGGGGGCGGGCACCCGGGTCGACGGCAGGGCGGATGCGGACACCCAGTCGTGGATCCAGTCGTCGATCTCGGGCACGCCCTCCGGCCGGCCGACGGTGGCGAACAGTTCATCGTGATGGACGAGTCCGCCGTTGCGGCGCAGCATCCGTGCCCGCATGATGACGCGGGCGTAGACCTCGCCGTCGACGACCGCGCGATGCTCGAGGAAGAGTGCCCTGTCATCGTGCCCGATGAAACGCGATTCGATGTCGAAGCGCTGCCAGAGCTGCAGTGACTTGCGGAACGTGACCGTCTCGCTGGAGACGACGGCGTACCAGCCGCGATCCTTCATGACATCGAACAGCCCGGTGCGGATGAGCAGGTCCCAGCGTCCGAGGTCGAACAGCGACAGGTAGCGGCCATTGTTCATGTGCCGCAGGATGTCGAGATCCGTGGGGAGGGTGGTGAGTCGGATGCGGCCGATGTCGGTGACATCCATACGGCGCCCTCGGCGATTCCGGAGGCGGGCACGGAAGATCACGAGGAGGGTGCGCCAGATCACATTCACAACCGCCGATAGTAGTGATCCTCGACGGATCCCCCAAGTTCGTTGGCAGGATGCTACAGACGCCGTCATGCGTCGTCCGTCGATTTCACCTGTCGCGCCAGCGCGCGTAGAGTCGCGGCATGAGCGCCGAAGCCCAGCCTGACATCATCGTTCGTCCGGTCCGCGATGTGGACGCGGAGGCTCTGGGTCGCGTGCACGCGCAGACGTGGCACGAGACCTACGACCACCTGATCAGCAAGGCCGCACTCGAGCGGATCTCGCCCCGCCGCATGGCCGAGCTGTGGACCAACTGGGCTCATCAGGGCGAGGACTTCCGTATGAGCGCGGCTCTCGTCGACGGCGAGATCGTCGGCTTCGTCGGCTCGGGTCCTGCCCGCGACAAGGACGCCCCGTCGCTGCGCGAGCTGTACTTCATCTATCTGCTGGCGCAGTACCAGGGCACGGGTCTCGGCCAGCAGCTGTTCGATGCCGCCGTCGACGCCGGCGAGCCGGTGTACCTGTGGGTCGCCGAGGACAACCCGCGCGCGCACCGCTTCTACGTGCGCAACGGCTTCGCCCTGGACGGCGCCAGCCACACCGAGCCGTTCCTCGGAGAGACTCTGACCGAGGTCCGCTTCGTCCGCTGAGACACCACAGAGCCCGTCTGTTTGTGCGTAACGCACGGTTTCCGGCATCCGGAGCGTGCGTACGGCACAAATAGACGGGCTTCTGCGTGGGTCAGAGCGCGTGCACGATGTCCTCGACGCGCTCCTTGGCATCCCCGAACAGCATCTGCGTGTTCTCGCGGAAGAACAGCGGGTTCTGCACGCCCGCGTAACCGGCGGCCATCGAGCGCTTGAACACGATGACGTTCTCGGCATCCCAGACGTGCAGCACCGGCATCCCCGCGATGGGGCTGCCGGGGTCCTCCGCTGCCGCGGGGTTCACGGTGTCGTTCGCCCCGATCACCAGCACGACGCTCGTGGATGCGAAGTCGTCGTTGATCTCGTCCATGCCGAGCACGATGTCGTACGGCACCTTAGCCTCGGCCAACAGCACATTCATGTGCCCGGGCAGGCGCCCTGCGACCGGATGGATGCCGAAGCGCACATCGACCCCTCGATCGCGGAGCCGGGAGACCAGGTCGGCGACGGGGTACTGCGCCTGCGCCACGGCCATGCCGTAGCCCGGCGTGATGATCACGCTCTGCGCCTCGGCGAGGCGGGTGGCGACAGCATCCGCCGTCGTCTCGCGGTACTCGCCCATCTCCTCATCGCCCGACGAGGATGCGACGATGCCGAAGCCGCCGGCGATCACCGACAGGAAGGACCGGTTCATCGCCTTGCACATGATGTACGACAGGTACGCACCCGAGGATCCCACCAGCGCACCGGTCACGATCAGCAGGTCGTTGTTCAGCAGGAAGCCGGCCGCGGCGGCCGCCCAGCCGGAGTAGCTGTTGAGCATCGAGACGACCACGGGCATGTCGCCGCCGCCGATGGATGCCACCAGGTGCCAGCCGAGCGCGAACGACAGCACGGTCACGGCGATCAGCAGCCAGAGCTGCTGGTCGGCCACGAACCACACGGTGAGGGCGACGAACGCCACCAGCGCGCCGACGTTCAGCACGTTCTTGCCAGGCAGCACGAGCGGACGCGAGGACATCTTCGCCGACAGCTTCAGGTACGCCACGATCGAGCCGGTGAAGGTCACACCGCCGATGAAGACGCCGATGAAGACCTCGGCGTTGTGGATTCCGACCAGCTCGGCCGCGATCGGAGCGTGGGCGAGGTGACCGTTCCAGCCGACCAGCACGGCGGCGAGTCCGACGAAGCTGTGCAGCAGGGCGATCAGCTCGGGCATCTCGGTCATCTGCACGACCCGGGCCCGCCACAGACCGATCGCGGCGCCGATCAGCACCCCGACGCCGAGCAGGATGAGTCCGAACGTCGAGCCGGCTGCGCCCCAGGCATCCGCGAGGGTCAGGGTCAGGGTGGACAGCAGCGCGATGGCCATGCCGACCATGCCGTAGATCACGCCCGCACGGGCGGATTCGTGGCGGCTGAGCCCGGCGAGGCTCAGGATGAACAGCAGCGCGGCGACGATGTACGCGGCCCCGGCGAGTGCGTCGACGCTCACTTGCGGCCGCCTTTCGTGAACATGCTGAGCATTCGGCGGGTCACCGCGAAGCCTCCGAAGATGTTGATGCTGGCCAGGAGCACCGCGACCGCCGCGATCACCTGCACGAGCGGGTTCGCGTCGGTGATCTGCAGCATCGCGCCGACGATGATCACGCCGGAGATGGCGTTGGTCACCGACATGAGCGGCGTGTGCAGCGCGTGGTGCACCTTGCCGATCACGTAGAAGCCGATCACGACCGACAGCATCAGCACGGTGAAGTGCTCGGGCAGCGGAGCGGGCGCGAAGAGGTTGACCAGGAACAGCGCGGCGATGCCGACGACGATCAGGCCGACCTTCCTGGCCGTCGACATCGGCTGCTTCGCCGCGACGGGCACGACAGCGACGGGTGCGGATGCCGGTGGCGCGGCCGCGACCTGCACGGCCGGCGGCGGCCAGGTGACCTCGCCGTCGCGCACGACGGTGACGGAGCGCTGAACGACATCGTCGAAGTCGATCGTGAGCACCCCGTCTTTCTCGGGCGTCAGCAGTGCGACGAGGTTGGCGACGTTCGTGCCGTACAGCTGCGAAGCCTGTGCCGCCAGCCGCGAGGCGAGGTCGGTGTAGCCGAGGATGATCACCCCGTTGGCGCTGACCACCCGCTCCCCCGCGACCGAGCCCTCGACGTTGCCGCCCTGAGCTGCCGCCATGTCGACGATCACGCTGCCGGGCTTCATGGCCGCGACGTCGGATGCCGTGATCAGCCGGGGCGCCGGGCGCCCGGGGATGAGCGCGGTGGTGATGATGATGTCGACATCCGCGGCCTGCTCGGAGTAGATCTCCGCAGCCCTGCGGTCGTAGTCCGCACTGGTGACCTTGGCATAGCCGTCGGAGGATGCCGCGACCTCGACGTCGACGGGCAGATATGTGCCGCCGACGGAATGCACCTGGTCGGCCACCTCCGCGCGCGGGTCGGTGGCGCGCACGATGGCACCGAGGCTGGAAGCCGCACCGATCGCGGCGAGGCCAGCGACACCGGCGCCGGCGATGAGCACCTTGGCCGGTGGAACCTTGCCCGCAGCCGTCACCTGCCCGGTGAAGAAGCGTCCGAACTCATTGGCGGCCTCGACCACGGCACGGTATCCCGCGATGTTCGCCATCGAGCTGAGCACGTCCATGGACTGCGCCCGCGAGATACGCGGCACGGCGTCCAGTGCCAGGGCGGTGATGCCGCGCTGCGCGAGCTTCTCGACCAGGTCGGGCCGCAGCGCCGGAGACAGCAGGGCGATGAGGGTCGCCCCGTCCGACAGCGCGGCGATCTCGGCATCCGTCGGCGGAATCACCTTCAGCACGACCGTGCTGGCCCAGGCATCCGCCCTCGGGACCAGTTGCGCACCCGCCTGCCGGTATTCCTCATCGGGGTACGACGAGCGCGCTCCAGCGCCCTCTTCCACGGCCACTTCATAGCCGAGCTTCACCAGGGTCTGCACGGTGGCCGGGGTCGCGGCGACCCGCGCCTCATCCGGCCCTTCCCGTACGATTCCGATCTGCGTCATCGCGATCCTTCCATCCCGGCATCCGTGCCGGCCTCGCTCAGACTACTGACCGGGTGCGAAGGATCGCCACGATCTCCGCTCCGTGACGTCTCAACATTCGAGGTTCTTGCCGAAACGGAAAGACCGGCCGCTCAGCGCCCGGAGACCTGCCCGAACAGTTTCGCGATGGGGGCGAGGACGAGTGGGCGTGCGGCGAACCAGCCGCCCGCGATCACGATCATGGCGAGGACGAAGATCCCGAAGCCGGTCCAGTTCGCGGCGTACTGCACGCCGTCGACCGAGCCGAGCGAGGCGAACATGTGGTTCAGGTTGCGCAGCGCCCCGGTGAGGAACACGAGCGCGACGTGCACGATGATGAACGCGACGAAGTAGAGCATGGTCGGGAAGTGCAGAGCCCGCGCCCATTCGACCGGGTACGCCTTCGACAGCTTCTCGGCCTTCGTCGGCCACAGCCCCGACATCCGGAACCCGGTCACCACCGCCAGCGGGGCGGCGAGGAACACGGTCGTGAAGTAGGCCAGCTGCTGCAGGCTGTTGTAATTCACCCAGCCGTTGTCGAGCGGCCAGTCGAAGGAGACGTACTGCAGACCCGCCGACAGTGCGTTCGGGAACACCTCCCAGCTGGTGGGCACGATGCGCGCCCAGTGGCCGGTGGTGATGATCAGCACGACGAAGATGACGCCGTTGATGATCCACAGCAGATCCAGCGACTGGTGGAACCACAGCGTGAGACTGATCTTGGTCTTGGCCTTGCCGCGGGCCGTCCAGAATGCGGTCGGCCGCTTCTCGGACCGCACCCGCAGACCCGAGCGGATGATCAGCACCATCAGGAACATGTTGAAGAAATGCTGCCAGCCCACCCACGGCGCAAACCCGGGGTTCACGTCGACGGCCGGGTGGTACTCGCCCGGGTAGGTCGTCAGGAAGTCCTGCATGAACGACAGGCTGAGGAACGCGCGGATCAGGAACACGCCGGCGACGGCGATCAGCCCCAGAGCGGCCAGGCCCAGCAGCCCGCCGATGGCCTGCGGCCACGGCGGACGCAACCGCGACGGCTCGCGCTCCGGCTCGGCCGCGTGGCGCGGGGTCGTGCCCTGCCAGACGGTGCGCGCGAACGGCAGCGGCGTGGAGACATCCGGGCTGGGCCCCTGAGCCTGTCGAAGGGCGGATGCCACCGCGACCGTGGTCGATGCGGCGGCGGGCGCCGGTCCCGCCTGGGCGGCGGGAGTCGCGACCGCGGGTGCAGTCTCGAGCACGGTGGGCTCGGGCACAGCGGATGCCGCGGGTGCGGCGCTAACGCGGGACGTGCCGGCAGGAGGCCACGGGTCACCGCCGGCCGCACGCGGCAGCCCGCGCCGCAGCGCGACGCCGTCCGCGGTTGCGGCAGCGGCAACTGCTGGGGCTGCGGGGGCCGCAGTGGGTGCAGCCACCGGCTGAGCGTCGACAGCACGGGACGTCGCCGATGGCACGGCTTCTTCACGTGAAGTGCCCGTGCTCTCGGCGAGATCCCGTGCACTCGGCGCCGCCGCAGGAGCGGAAGCGGAAGCGGAAGCGGAAGCGGAAGCGGGAGGCCAGGGGTCTCCGCCGGCGACGCGGGGAAGTCCACGGCGCAGTGCCGTCCCGGATGCCGCGGGCGCGGACGCCGCGGCCACGGGCGCAACGGTGTCCTGCACCGCGGGAGCCTCCGCCACCGCACCGGCCGTTTCGTCGACAGCACGGGACGTCGCCGACCGCACAGCTTCCTCGCGCGACGTACCCGTGCTCTCGGCGAGATCCCGTGCACTCGACGCCGCAGCGTCCGACGCGGCAGCAAGCACGACGGTGCCATCGATCTCGATGGCGGGAGGCCAGGCCTCGCCGCCCTTCACCCGCGGCAGGCCGCGGCGCAGCATCCTGGTGGCCATGGCTACTTCTTCCGGGCTTCGATCGCCTCGATCAGCTGCGGCACGATGGTGAACACGTCACCGACGATGCCGAAGTCGGCGACGTCGAAGATCGGCGCCTCGCCGTCCTTGTTGATCGCGACGATCGTCTTGGCGGTCTGCATACCGGCACGATGCTGGATCGCACCCGAGATGCCCAGCGCGATGTACAACTGCGGCGACACCGAGACACCGGTCTGACCGACCTGATGCGCGTAGGGGATGTATCCGGCGTCGACGGCTGCACGCGAGGCGCCAACCGCGGCACCCAACGCATCCGCGAGCTGCTCGACGAGCGCGAACTGCTCCTTCGAGCCCAGTCCGCGACCACCCGAGACGACCTTCGCCGCACCGCGCAGCTCGGGACGCGAAGAGGTCTTCTCGACCGCCGCGATCTCGCCGGCGGTCGCGGCGACGGCACCGGATGCCGTGACCGCCAACTCCTCGATGACCTCGGTGGCAGCATCTGCTCGCGCATCGATCGCGCCGATGCGCACCGTGATCACGGGTGCGCCGAACGTGGGCGCCGACTGCGTGAGGTACGCCCCGCCGTATACGGAGTGGTGGGCGACGACACCCTCCTCGTCGCGCGAGACACCGATCGCATCGACCGAGAGGGCGAGCTTGGCGCGCACGGCGAAACGGCCTGCGATGTCGCGTCCGGCAATCGAGTTCGAGAGCAGGACCGCATCGGGACGCACCCGCTCATACGCGGCCTGCAGCGCGTCGACAGAGGGCACAGTCAGCGAGCCCGCGTCGCCGGGGGCCGTGAGCACGACCTCCGCGCCCATCGCCGAGGCGGCTTTGGCCGCGGCAGGCAGCCCTCCGACGAGGAGCGCGACCGGTGATCCGATCGCAGCTGCCGCGCCGATGAGCCCGGCAGTACTGGTCAGAATCTCCCCGTCAGGGCCGAGATCGGCGACGACGAGGATCGAGTTCTCGGGGTAGCCCCCGTTTGCACCAGCCATGCTCACACCAGCCTGTTCTGCGCGAGGAATTCGACGAGCTGAGCTGCCGCATCGCCCTCGTCGGTGATCTTCACACCGGCGGCGCGCGGCGGCTTCTCGGACACCGTCGTCATGATCGTGTGCGGGGCCTCGGCCGGGTCGGCGGAGACGCCGAGATCGGCGAGCGAGAGCACCTCGAGGGGCTTCTTCTTCGCGGCCATGATGCCCTTGAAGTTCGGGAAACGCGCATCGGGCAGAGCCTCAGTGATCGAGATCACCGCCGGGAACGATGCCGACACCTGCTGCGCCCCGGCATCCGCGGCACGAGTACCGGAGACACCGTCCGCGGAGATCTCGACCGCGCTGAGCGCGGTGGCCTGCGCGAAACCCAGGTGCTCGGCCAGCATCGCCGGGATCACACCACCGGAACCATCAGTGGAGAGATTGCCAGTGATCACCAGATCGGGCTCGCCACGTCGGATCGCGGCGGCCAGAGTCGCGGCGGTGAGGCCGAGGTCGGCACCGCGCAGCTGCTCGTCGACGACATGCACGGCAGATCCCGCACCGATCGCCAACGAACGCCGGACCGATGCCGTCGAGGACTCGGGCGACATCGACAGGGCGACCACCTCGGTGCCCTCGTTCTTGTCGGCGAATGTCAGTGCGACCTCGAGAGCACGCTCAGTGATCTCATCGAGCACCACATCACCGGCCGCACGATCGGCCAACCCCGTCTCGAGATCGAGCTTGCGGTCACCATAGGTGTCGGGAACTTCCTTCACCAGTACGTAGATCTTCATCGAACCTCCTCGCGCCGGTACCGATCCTACCCGCGCACGACGATGGAATTGGGTTTCAGTATTGATGATATCCAGTTTCAGCGGTCAGATGATGACCAGCTCCTCCGCCAGGAGCACATCCGCATCGATCACACCGTCGAGGTCACGACTCGCGCGGGCGATGTCGTCGCAGGCGCCGGTCGCCGCGGCAATGTTCTCGAACCCGAAGCACACGCTCACCCGGGGCGGTTCGGGGCTCACACGAAGCCGTTCGCGGACGAGGCGGGGTCCGTCATCGTCGGCGACGTTCACCGCGTGGCCCAGCGCGCCGACCGACGTCGCAGTGTCGTCCACCCAGACGGAAACGCCGTCTCCCGCCCACGGTGCGAGGGTGCGTACGAGAACCCAGACCTTGTAAGGCCAGTGCGGTGTGGGGGCGCCCGACAGCACGGTGCCTCCCACGATCCCGCTGAGGAATCTCTGCTCGTCTTCGATCAGCCGGTCGGCGACGTCGGAGTCCAGACCCGCGCCGACAGCGTCGTCGCTGGCGAACCACAGCTCGACTATCCCGTCGATGTCGTACCGAGAAGCGCCCTCCGACACGACGTGGTTCTGACGGTACGACACGACACCCGGCAGGTCGACGGCGATCGCAGCATGCGGTGTCGCCCAGTGCGCACGAAACTGCTCACGAGTGAGATCGTCGCGCTTGGTGAGATAGGTGATTCGCTTGGGCATGCTCACACTCCGTTCACGGCGCCCGGGACAGCCGTCACTGGCACGTCGACCGGCTCATCGGCGATGAACCAGGTGACATCCTCGAGGAAGTCGTCCTCGTGGGCGAAGAGCTCGGCCGCCGGCACGCCATCGAACGCGCGGGCGACAGCCGCCACGGAGTCGAAGAAGAGCTCGGCCATGCCGTCGTACGGCCACTCCTTGCGATGCTCGATAGCCGGGCTCTGTCGATATCCGCGCAGGCCGGGCAGTCTCCGCACGAAGGCGGGATGCTCCTGCGTCCAGTGGCGCAAGAACTCCTCGCGACTCATCCCCTCCTTGCGGCGGATGACGACGATCACGCGGAACATCAGACCGGCGTCACTGCCTGCCGCCGAGAAACCGGCACCGCATCCCGCTTCTTGTACAGCCGCAGTCGTTTGGTCAGCTCGCCGCGAAGCTCATCCGTGGGCACGACAGCCTCGACCGCGTTCGCGTCGGCGATCTTGAACACGTCGATACCCTCGGCATACTCTGCGGTCTTCTCGGCGACGAACTCCGCTCGTTCCTGCGGGTCCTCGATCGCGTGGATCTGGTTGTAGTAGACGCCGTTGACGGCGGCATCCGGACCCATCAGCGCGGGACGCGCCGTCGGCAGGGCGATGATCGCATCGGGGTGCATCGGGGCGCCGGACATCGCGAGGTAACCGCCCCCGTAGGCCTTGCGCACGAGCACGGTGATGCGCGGAACGCGGCATTCCGACACGGCGAAGATCATCTTCGCACCGTGACGGATGATGCCCTGCCGCTCGACGGCCGAGCCGATCATGTACCCGGCGATGTCGACCAGGAAGAGGATGGGGATGTTGTAGGCGTTGCAGATCCAGATGAACCGGGCGGCCTTGTCGGACGAGTCCGGGAAGATCGTGCCGCCCATGTGCTTGGGCTGATTCGCGACCAGGCCGACGGGCTGACCGTTGATGCGGGCGAAGCCGGTGAGCATCTCCGGCGCGAAGAGCTCCTTGTACGGGAAGTAGCTGCCCTCGTCGACGAGTGATTCGACGAATTCCTCCATGTCGAAGACCTCGGCCTCGCGCAGCGGAACGATGTCGCTGAGCTTGCGGCCCTCGCGCGGTTCCGCGGCCGGCGCCATCGGCGCTGGGGCCTCCCAGTTCGCCGGCAGGAAGCCGAGCCAGACGCGGATCGCGTTGAGCGCCTCGATGTCGTCCTCGACCAGAACGTCACCCAGACCCGAGACGGTGCAGTGCATCTCCGCGCCGCCCATCTCCTCGAGCGTCACCTTCTCGCCCGTGACCATCTCGGCAAGACGCGGGGAGCCCAGGTACGCGGTCGCGTGGCCGCGCACCATGATCGTCAGATCGCACAGCGCAGGGACGTAGGCCGAACCCGCCGGCGACGGGCCGAAGAGCGCGCACACCTGCGGCACGCGGCCGGAGATCTGCACCTGGTTGTAGAAGATGTTCCCCCACGCGTGGCGCCCGGCAAAGCTGTCGAGCTGCTCGTCGATGCGCGCCCCCGCGGAGTCGAAGAGGTACACGATCGGGATACCGGCAGCGGATGCCGTCTCCTGCGCGAAGGTGATCTTCTCGAACGTGCGGTAGCCCCACGTGCCGGCCTTGACGCTGTAGTCGTTCGCGATCACACAGACCTCGCGGCCATCGATCCGGCCGTAGGCGCAGACGACCGCATCACCCGGGAGACCCTCGGAGAACCGCGCGAACAGCCCATCCTCGATGAACTCGTCGTCGTCGAAGAGATAGGCGAGGCGCTCGCGCACGAGCATCTTGCCGGACGCCTTGATCTTGTCGCGATTCTTCTGCGAGCCGCCGAGCTTGGCCGCGGCGGTGTGCGCCGCCAGGGTGTCGTGCACCGTCGTCGCCCGAGCCTCGCCGTCCTCGGACTCCGTCGTGGTCACAGCGTTCGTCATCATTGACCTCCAGAGTGGGGTGGAACTACAAACGAGCGTACGCTAGTCTAACTGAGAACGGAAGCCGTGGCCCATCTGGCAGGCTTTCCGGAGAGCAAGGAGGCCCTCATGACCGAGCCGACAGCGACGAGTGGAACGGTGATAGCGCCGCACCAGCGCTTTTGGGAAGATCTCGTCACCGGCGACGAGCTGCGCTCGACCGGCATCACGATCACCGAGGCGCACCTGGTGAACTGGGCCGGCCTCACAGGCGACATCGTGCAGTTCCACATCGACGCCGACTACGCGGCGAGCACGCCGTTCGGCGAGCGCATCGCGCACGGCCCGCTCACTCTGTCGATCTCGCTCGGCCTGGTCACGCAGCTCGGGTACATGGGGAATGTGATCGCGTGGCTCGGGCTCGACGGCGTCAGGGCCAGCAGGCCGGTGCTCATCGGCGACACCATCTCGGTGCGAGCCACCGTGCGCGAGGCGCGGGCCACATCGAAGCCTGAGAACGGCATCTGGACCCTCGACTACTCCACCCGCAATCAGCACGGCGACGTCGTGATGACGTTCACGTCCAGTTTCCTGGTGCGACGACGCACCACGTGACCTGACCTGCAGACCTGCGATCACGATCGTCAGACAGACCGGACGTGTGCGAGGTAGGCGGCCGTCTCGACGACCGCCATCCGCTGCGCCTCCACACCGAACTGCGCCCAGGCGCGCGACCAGGTCAGCGTCGACGCGACTTCCCACACGGTGGCGCCGGGGCATCTCTCGAGCGCATCGACGACCTCGTGCAGGCGATCTGCGACGTCGATACGCAGTTCGCGGGTTCTCGCACCAAGGCCTGAGAAGCGGAACTCGTGCGCCGGCAGCACTTCGATGTCGCCGAGGCGATCCACGACATCGAGCGACTGCAGGTACTGCCTCAGCGGATCCCCGCCCCCGAACGGATTGAGCGCGATGTGAGGAGTGATGCCGGGAAGGATGTGGTCGCCGCTGAAGACCAGCTCCCGCGCCTCGTCGTGGATGCACACGTGACCCGGACTGTGCCCGGGTGTGGACAGCACGCGAAGGGAAGCGCCCGCCACCGGCAGCAGGTCCCCATCGTGCAGCATGATGTCCGGCCGAACATGCTCTCTCGTGTACCGGTAGTCCTCGACCGCTGCGAACTCCGCTGCCCGCGAGTGCGGCACACCGTGGGCACGGAAGCGCTGAGCTGCGGCCGATGAGCTCACGTCCGCATCGGTGAGGCGATCGATCCAGGCCTGCTCCTCGAAGCCGATCGCCATCCAGGCGCCGGTCCGCCGCGCCAGCGCGTCGGCGGCCTCCCAATGGTCGAAATGGTAGTGCGTGATGACGATGCCGGTCAGCGAGTGAAGCGGGATGCCGATGTCTCGGAAGCCGTCGACGAGCGCCTGCTCCCCCTCGGCGCTGGTCGCGCCCGGGTCGATCAGCACGACATCCGAAGCGGCCCGGATCACATAGGCATACGTGAACCTGATCGGATTGCGCGTCACGGGCACCGGCAGCGCCCACACTCCCTCGGCGACCTGCTCGATCGCAGGGACCTGTCGACGCGACCAGACGTCCTGCTGCTGCGGACTCGTCGCCGCCACGACGGTCGCGACACCCACCGCTACTCCTCGAGTTTGTCGTTGAGCGCCGCCTCGACCGTCGGGTCGAGGGCCGCGGCCGACGCACCGCCGCCGAGATAGATGTGCTGGATCATCGGGTTGGCACGCAACTCGTCAGCGGATCCCTCGAGCAGAACTTCGCCGCCGCTGAGCACGTAGCCGCGATCGGCGAGCCCGAGGGCGGCATGCGCGTTCTGCTCGACCAGCACGATCGTGAGACCGCGATCGCGGCGGAGCTTTCCGAGCACCGCCATCACCTGTGCGGTCATCTGCGGCGACAGCCCGAGGCTGGGCTCATCCAGCAGCATCACGCTGGGTTCGCTCATGTAGGCGCGACCGACCGCGAGCATCTGCTGCTCGCCACCGGACAGCGTCCCGGCGAGCTGATCGCGACGCTCGAGGAGCCGAGGAAAGTAGCCGTAGACCTCATCCAGGAGCCGCTTGTAGTCGCGGCGCCGGGTGTATCCGCCGAGCTGAAGGTTGTCCTCCACCGACAGCGTGGAGAACACCTGCCGACCCTCGGGAACGAGAACGCAACCCGCCTTGACCACCTGCGCCTGCCGCATCGATCGGGTGTCATTGCCCATCACCGTGACCGATCCACGACGCAGCCTGTGGCTGCGCGCGATCACATTGAGCAGAGTCGACTTTCCCGCCCCGTTCGGTCCGATGACCGTGATGATCTCACCGGCATCGGCGGTGAAGGAGACATCCCGAAGGACCTGCGCGCGGCCATAGGAGAAACTCACGTCGGAGATGTCGAGTGCTGTGCTCATCGCTTCCACCACGCCTTCTTCTGGACGACCGCCATGGTCGTGGTCGTGACCGGCTCATTCTCGTGCGAGACGCCGAGGTAGGCGTCGATCACGGCCTGGTCGCTCTGCACCTCCTCCGGCGTTCCCACGCGGAGCGTGGCGCCGAAGTTCAACACCTGCACCCGGTCGGCGCTGGCCATCACGAACTCCATGTCGTGCTCGATGACCAGTACGGCGAGCCCCTCCCGTCCGAGCGCTCTCAGCAGCTGCATCAGCGATGCCTTCTCCTGCTTGTTCAGTCCGGCGCAGGGTTCGTCGAGCAGCAGTGCCTTCGGATGCGAGACGAGAGCACGCGCGATCTCGACCTGCTTCTGCTGACCGAGCGAGAGTGCCTTGGCATCACGGTGCGCCAGCTCGGCCAAGCCGAGCCGCGCGAGCACCTCGGTGGTCTCCGCCGCGAGCTGACGCTCCTCCTTGAGGGCACCGATGGTCGGAACGGACGACCGCAGCATCCCGACCGATCCGCGCAGGTGCGCCCCCACCTTCACCGTGGCCTCGACATCCATCCCCTCGAACAGGCACGGGGTCTGGAACGTCCGGGACAGCCCGTGACGCGCCACCTGGAACGCCTTGAGGTCGGTCGTATCCTCTCCGCCGAGGTGCACTCGGCCGGCAGTGGGCGACAGGTTGCCTGAGAGCAGATTGACCAGCGTCGACTTTCCGGCGCCATTCGGACCGATGACGGCGAGAACCTCGCCGGCGTGCAGCTGCAGCGAGACCTCACTCACAGCCTTGACGCCGCCGAACCGCTTGACGAGGCCGGTTGCTTCGAGCACGACGTCACCTGGCTCGCGCTCGGGCGCATCGGCATCCTCTGCCCGACGCAGGGCGGCCATGTCCGTCGAACTGCCGTCCGACTCCTCGGCGTTCTCCGGAACCCGATCGGACGCGGCATCCGGATGGTGACGCTGATCGATCACTCGCCGCAGAACGGTGAACAGCGCACCCAGCGCACCCACCACACCGTCGGGCCGGACGACGAGGATCACGACGAGGAGCAGTCCGACGACCAGCTGCTGCCCCGCGCCCACGGCGCCGCTTCCGAGCAGGCCCGGCAGGATGGCCTCGATCGCCTGGTTCAGGAACTCCAGAACGATGGCGCCGATGATCGCGCCCCAAGGGCTTCGCATGCCTCCGAGGACCGCGATCATCAGAACCTCGATGGCGATCTCCAGCCCGAACGGAGGCGGGTTGATGTAGAGCATCTGGTGGGCGTAGAGCGAGCCGCCGATCGCACTGATCACTGCGGAGGCGGTGAACACCCGCGCCTTGGACGATGCGATGTTGATGCCCGCCGAAGCCGCCGCAGCCTCGTGCCCGCGGATCGCGAGCAGCGCGCGCCCCTCACGACCCTTGCGCAGCATCAGTGCACCCCAGAGGACGGCGCCCACGACGAGCCAGTTGAGGATCATGTGGCTCTGACTGGAGGTGAAGGCGAAGCCGAGCACATCCAGTGGCCGCAGCCCGCCCATCCCCGTCGATCCGCCGGTGTAGGACGAGTTGTTCACCAGCAGGAAGAACACCTCGGTGAGGGCGAGAGTGGCCATCGCGAGGAAGTGCCCACGAAGCCGGAAGAGCGGTCGGGCGAGAGCGAAGCCGATCGCGGACGCGATGGCCGCCGCCACGACCAGCGCCAGCAGTCCGTACCACCCGAACTTCACGGTCAGGATAGTGGAGCCGTAGGCGCCGATCCCGTAGAACGCTCCTACGGCGAGGGAGAACTGCCCGGCGTATCCCGTGACCAGGATCATGCCGAGTCCCAGCAGGGCCAGGATTCCGACGGATGCTCCGAGGCCGGCGTAATAGGCGTTCGATGTCGTGGCGAACAGCACCACCACCGCTATCCACGCCACGATGCCGACGGCGTGCTTCCAGGTGAGCATGTGCAGCGAGCGCTCGGTTGTCTCAGACACGATCTGCCGCCACCTTTCGGGTAAGGCCCTGCGGGCGGACGATGAGCAGCACGATCAGCAGCGCGAACATCACGGTCTGCGCCTGTGCGGCATCCACGAATCGGGCGAACGCGATCTCCACGAAGGCGACGAGCATCCCGCCGAGGAGCGTGAGCCCCAGCTTGTCGAAGCCCCCGAGGATCGCGGCGATGAAACCCTTGAGGCCGAGTGCGAGACCTGCACCCGCGGCGATGAACGACGTCGGCGTCTGCGCCGCGAGCACGCCGCCGGCGATCGCGCCCGACAGCGCGAACGCGATCGTCGCCATACCCGTCAGGCCGATTCCGACGATTCCTGCGGCGTACGCGTTGATCGAGAAAGCACTGAGGGCCTTGCCCGCCAGTGTGCGATCGAAGAAGAGCGCGAGTCCGATGTAGCCGACGACGGCGATGCCGATGAGCCACAACGACTGCGGGGGGATGGATCCGCCCAGGATCTTGATCGAACCACCGCCTGTGATCGGGTCGAACTGCCGGGGCCCGCTGCCGAAGATCAGCTGCAGCACCGATCGCAATGCGATGCCGATGCCGAGCGTGACGATCGTCTGCACCATGAGGCTCTCCTTGCGGAGCGGGTGGATCGCCAGGTGATACATCGCGACGCTGACAGCGGCTCCGACGACGGCACCGGTGAGGATCGCGAAGAAGGGCGGCATCACGGACGACGCCACCACGGCACCGAAAGCACCGGCGACGGCGATGTCGCCCATGGCGAAGTTGACCATCCCCGTCAGTCTGTGCACGATCACGTAGCCGATGCCAATCGCGCCATAGAGGGCACCCGTGGCTACGGCCGTGAGAAGCAGTTGCATGACCACGTCCACTGAAGCCTCCTTGATTCAGATCTGGATCACGAATCCGTCACATCGTAGGTCCAATATTGACATACGAACGCACGTTCGCTTGAATCAGAGTAGACGCCATGTCGCTCCGCGTCAAACGTCAGCATCCAGCTGATCGCGGACTCCGATCTCCGACGTTCAGCGAAGAAGTCACCCGAATAGAGAAGGATCAGCTCAATGAAGAAGCTCTCCACAGCGTCAGGCATCTGGCGCCGCACCGCACTCACGGCGGGCGCTGCTGCTCTCGCGCTCACCCTCGCCGCCTGCTCCGGTGGCGCAGAACCCGGCAGTGGATCCGACGGCGGCAAGAGCGGCGACACCGCGCCGTACAAGGTCGGCGTGCTCGTCGGCCTGACCGGCAGCTACGCCGCGCTCGGCGAGCCCGAGAACAAGGCGATCGAACTGTACTTCAAGCAGCTCAACGCCGACGGCGGCATCGACGGACACCCCGTCGAGCTCATCACGGTCGACAGCGGCAGCAGCGAGAGCACCGCGGTGAACCAGTTCCGCAAGCTCGCGATCGAGGAGAACGTGCACGCCATCCTCGGTCCGTCGTCCTCCGGCGAGTCGATCGCCCTGCAGACGTTCTCGAAGGATCTGACGACCCCGACGATCGCACTGGCCTCGTCGAGCGCGATCGTCGAGCCGGCGGAGAACGCGAAATACATCTTCAAGCAGTACTCCGGCACCAACGAATCGCTGAAGGCTCAGTTCGAGTTCGCCAAGTCCGAAGGCTGGACCAAGATCGGTCTGCTGCACACCAACGACGGCTACGGCCAGGACCCTGCGAAGCGCATCGATGACGTCGCCGCCGACTACGGCATCAAGGTGACAGGCAACGAGGCATTCGACGCGACCGCCACCGAGGTCACCGCCCAGCTGGCGAACCTCGAGAAGGGCGACCCCGACGCAGTCCTGGTCTGGGCAGTGAACCCCGCGAACGCGATCGTCGCCAAGAGTGCGGCATCGATCGGCTTCAAGCCGGCACTGTTCAACTCCCCCGGCGCCGGCTCCGCGGCCTACATCGAGAATGCCGGTTCGGCCGGAGACGGCACGTACCTGCAGGGCTCGGTCGTGCTGGCTCCTGAATCCCTGACGAAGGACAGCCCCCAGTACGAAGTCACCCACGCACTGGTCGACGGCTACCAGAAGGCATACGGCGAGACGGCCGGCCAGTACGCCGCCAACGGCTGGGACGGCGCGACTCTCCTCGTGAACGCGATCAAGAATGCCGGCAACCCCGACCCGTCCGACCTGCAGGGCACGCGCGACGCGATCCGCGACGCGCTTGAGAACGACACCAAGTCTGTCGTGGGCGTCAACGGCATCTACACCTACACCCCGGAGTTCCACGGTTCGACCTCTCTCGAGGGTCTCGCCGTGCTGCGAGTCACCAGTGGCAAGTTCGAAGTCGTGAAGACGTACTGATCGACCACAGAGATCACGGGGGTGTCCGGTTCCGACCGGACACCCCCGTGGCGTATCACGAGGAGCAGGAGCGATGCAGGAGCTGACCTGGCAGGACCTTCAGGAGATCCAGGAGCTGAAGGCGCAGTACTTCTACTGGATGGACAACAAGCAGTGGGACGCGCTGCGACGCATCTTCACCGAGGAGGCGCGTTTCGAGGGATTCCCGTTCGAGATGGCCGGCCCGGACGGCTGGGTGGCCGGGCTGCGGGCATTCTTCACCGGCGTAGTGTCGCAGCATCGCGGAACGAACCCGCGATTCCGCCAGGTCGCCGACGATCGCGTGCGCGGGATCTGGTCGATGACCGACCACCTGACCTGGGAAGCCGACACGAAGGTCTACCGCGGGATCGAGATCCCCGGCATGTACGGTCTGTACGGATACGGGTACTACGAAGAGGAGTACGTGCGCACCGGTGCGGGATGGCGCATCGGCTTCATGCGGCTCACGCGAGTGCGCATCGATCCGCTGGTCGATCTGAAGACCCCCACCCCGCGGTACGACACTCCTGCCCCGACGCTCGACTGGATCGACGGCGTCTGACGGCTGCTCCGGGCCGACGAGCTGAAGTCACCCCGGAGCAGCCGGACCCAGCCCGACCGTGCCGCGAGAGCCCTGCACCCCGATCCCCACCCCGATCAGCACGATCGCTGCACCGATCAGATGGTGGATGGCCATCGGCTCGTGCAGCACGATGATCCCTGCGGCGACGCCGACGAGGGTCGTCACGTAGGTGACCATGGAGGCGGATGCTGCGCCCCAGCGCTCGATGATCTGGAAGTTCCAGATGTAGGCGATGCCGGTGGCGAAGACGCCACTGGCGAGCACGCTGCCGATGGCTGCCGGAGACACCGCGGGAACGCCCGTACTGGTGAACGGGACCACCCCGCCCACCACGACAGCGCAGACCAGCATCTGCCCCATCGCCACCCCGATCGGGTCGAGGCCGAGCGGGCTGATCGCCTTGCGCGTGTACGAGAAGGCGAATCCAAGGCCGAGCACCGCACCGATGCAGGCCAGCTGACCCCCCAGGTCGAAATCCGACGCGTCGAGTCGCCAGGGCTGCAGGACCACGACGATCCCGATCGCGCCGACCGCGATCGCGAGAAGCTTGCGCCCGCCCAGTCGCTCCTGGCGCATTGCGATCAGTGTGACCAGCGCGGTGGCGACGGGCACGGCGGCGTTGTAGATGCTCGACAGTCCGCTCGGGATGCGCTGCCCGGCCCAGGCGTAGAAGAGGAACGGCACCGCGCATCCCACGATGCCGAGGGTGGCGATGCGGCGCCAGACATCGAAACCCGTCGGCCAGTGCCGCCGCGTCACGAGCATCACGAGGGCGAGAACCGCGCAGGCGAGCGCGGTCCTCGCGAACACGAATTCCACGGGTGAGAGTTCGGCGACGGCGACCCGGATGAACAGGAAGCCGGAGCCCCAGATGAACCCCGTGAGAAGGAAGATGACGATCGTGCGGCGATCGCCCGATCGATTCACGGCCGATCGAAGAGCTGGAAGTAACGCGTCGCGCCGCCGTCGACGAGGATGTCGGCGCCATTGATGTTCTTCGCATCCTCCCCGATCAGGAACAGCGCCACCCCGCCGATCTCGTCGGGGTCGACGATCTTCCCCGTGGGAACCTTCCGCGGCACCTGGTCGCGCACCTCCTGGATGACCATCGGAGTGTCGACGACACCCGGGCAGATCGAGTTCACCGTCACACCGGTGCCCCAGAAGTCGATGACGAGCGAGCGGGCGAGATTCGACAGCCCTGCTTTGGACGCGGCGTAACTGGGATACGGGTAGCCGGTCACGCCGGCGATCGAGGAGACGTTGATGATGCGCCCCCAGCCCCGTTCGACCATCGCGGGAGCGAACGTCTGGATCATGCGGAACGGTCCGACCAGGTTCACGTCGATCGTCCGCTCGAACGAGCGGTCGTCGTGATCGGCGAGGTACTTGCGATCGAGGATTCCCGCGGCGTTGATCAGCACATCGACCTCGCCGACGCGCTCCCGAACGTCGCCGGCGAGAGCTCTCACACTGCCGGGATCCGACACGTCCACGGCGAAGGCATCGGCCATCCCGCCCGCGTCGCGCACCGCCTGCGCTGCGCGCTCGGCGGCATCCGGGTCGAGGTCGGTGCAGATCACGCGATGCCCGCCGGCCCCGAGCCGCGCGTTGATCCCGCGGCACATACCGCCGGCCGCTCCCGTGACAAGCACTGTCCGCTGTTTCTGCATGGTCCTGATCTCCTTCGATGCGGATCCGCGGCTCAGAACGAGCGCGGGAGTTTGAGGTAGAACTCGCCGATGAAGTTGTGCATCATCTCGTCGGTGAGCGGCGCGAAGGTGTACAGCCGCGCATCGCGCCAGAAGCGCTGCATCGAGTACTCCCGGCTGAGGCCCGACCCGCCCAGCGCCCGCATGCCGTGCTCGGTCACCGTGGTTGCCGCGTCAGATGAGGCGAGCTTGGCCATCGCGGAGAGCGTCTCGGCGTCGCCTCCTTCATCCGCGACTCGCGCCGCTCGCTGGAGGAGTCCTCGTGCGGCCTCGATCTTCACGGCCCCGTCGACCAGCCGATGCTGCAGGATCTGGAATCCACCGATCGGCCTGCCGAACGCGTGACGGCTCTGAACGTAGTCCAGGGCCGCATCCTGTGCCCCCCGGGCGATTCCGAGGGCGACGGCTGCAGCGTTGAGCCGCTCTCCGTTGAGGGTCGCGATGACCTGCCGGAAGCCTCGGTCCACATCGCCGAGCACAGCTTCCTCAGGAACGACGACGTCGGCGAAACCGACCTCGCAGGTCGAGAGCCCGTGAATGGCGACCGTGTCCATCTCGCTCACGGTCATCCCTGGGGTGTCCGCCGGAACGAGGAACATCGTGATGCCACTGACGGCCGACCGCTCGATCGGAGAGGTGCGGGCGAGAACGATCATGAATCCGCAGTCCGACGCTCCGGAGATCCACATCTTGGCGCCGTTGATCACCCAGCCGCCGTCGGGGCGCTGGACCGCCTTCGTCTGCATGGCTCGAGCCACATCGGTGCCGCCGCTCGGCTCGGTCAGCGCGAATGCCGCGCGCTGCGAACCGTCGTAGAGCGCCGACAGGTACCGCTCGCGTTGCTCGGCGGTTCCGTGCTGCGAGAGGAGCGTCACCGCCATGAACTGCACGACAAGCGATACGCCGATGGATGTCGCCGTCGCGCCCAGCTCCTCCAGAACGATGGCCTGCCCGGCATGGCTGGGAGCGTCGCCGCCGACCTCACCCTCCAACTGGACCAGTCCCGCCTCCGCGAGCGCACGGTAGAGGTCCTCGTCGAACGCCTCCCGCTCATCGTGGTCGGACAACCTCTCCGGAGTGGCCAGGTCGGCAAGGAGCTCGCGCACCATCGCCCTCAGATCGGCCTGATCCTCGGTCTGCTCGACCGGCAGCGGGGTGAAGTCGCTCATAACCGCCGCCCTCAGCTCGCCACGTTCTCACCGCGACGCATCATGAGCGCCGTGCGACGGACCACGCAGACCAGTTCATCGCGCTGGTTGTACGCACGGTGCTCGATGCCGACGATCCCCGTCGTGGGTCGCGACTTCGAGACGCGCGCGTCCAGTGCCTCGGTCTCCACGCGCAACGTGTCGCCGATGAACACGGGCTTGGGGAACTCGATCTCGCGGAACCCGAGATTGCCCAGCGTCGTGCCGAGAGTCGTCTCCTGAACGGGGATGCCGGTGGCCACGCCGAGTGTGAACACGCTGTTCACGATGCGCTGGCCGTACATGCTCTTCGCCGCGAACTCGGAATCCAGATGCAGCGGCTGCACGTTCATGGTGAGAGTCGTGAAGAGCAGGTTGTCCGTCTCGGTGACGGTGCGTGTGACCGCATGGCGGATGACATCGCCGACGACGAAGTCCTCGAAGTACATGGACATGGATGCTCCTTGTTCATTCTGCCGTCGGGAGACCGACGGGATGTCCGGCGCGGCGCAGCAACTCGCGCGCATTGTTGGCGTGAGCGAGATCGATGTGCTCGCCCTCGAAGCTGACCGCGCCGTTGCCCTCCTGAATGCCGGCCTCGAAGGCCAGCACCAGTCGCCGGTAGTAGTCGATGCGCTCTTCGGAGAGCGCGTACTCCTCGTTGGCGATCTCTGCGTGCGTGGGGTGGATGATGACCTGACCGGTGTAGCCCAGAGCAGCATTGTCGCGGGCGAAGACCCGCATCCCGTCGAGGTCGCGCACGTCCTGCCAGAGGCCGAGCACGATCATCTCCAGTCCGGCGGCTCGCGCCGCGAGCAGAATCCGACTGCGCAGGTAAAGCGTCTCCAGTCCCTGAGCGGTCCAGCTGAATCCCACTGATCGCGAGATGTCGGCATCCTTGGCGGCCGCGGCCATGACGCCTCCCACGCGCGGGGCGGTGAGGATGCTCTCGACATTCCCGATCGATTCGGCGGTCTCGAAGGACGGCAGCACCTCGACGGTCCCGCGCGGGAGGCCGTTGAAGATCTCGGCGGCGGTGATCACCCCATCGAACGCCACGAGGTCGTCACGGTGACGGAGCATGGGCAGGAGCAGCCCGCCGATGCCGTCGACAGCGACCGCGCGCGCATCCTCCCCGAAGTGCGGCGTCTCGAGGCCGTTGACCCGGGACGAGGACGGTCTTGTCCCCCGGATATTCGCTGATCGCTGCGCGCGCGTTCTCTCTCGCGAGCGCCTTGTCGGCCTCGGGGACGGCATCCTCGAGGTCGATGATGATGCCGTCCGCGGGTGAGGCGAGTGCCTTCTGGATCCAGTCGGCCTTGTGGCCGGGGACGAACAGCACCGAGCGGAGCGCACGCATCAGGCGTCCGCCTTGGCGAACTCGGCGAGCAGGGTTCCCGAGGGCGTGGACTGCCCGACCTCGGCGTGGACTGCGGCGATGACGCCGTCCTGCTGCGCCTGGATCGGATTCTCCATCTTCATGGCCTCGAGCACGAACAGCACGGTTCCCGTCGCGACCTCGTCTCCCGGGGCCACATTCACTTTCACGATCGTGCCCTGCATCGGCGCCTTGACCGTGCCGTCTCCCGCCTTCTTGCGGGATCGGCCGCCCGCTGCACGGGGCCCGGCTGCACGGGCCGCAGCTGGCTCGGTCGCGGGCGCAGCCGTGCTCGGTCCGGGGACGACGCCCTCGGGGAAGTACGGAATGCGGTACCAGCGACCGCCGACCTCCACCTCGAATCGGTCCTCCGGCTCCTCATCGAAGTCGGGGAACTCGACGTCGGATTCGAGCCAGAGGGTGTTGATGCCCATCGTCCGGAAGGCGTCGAGCCCGATGATGTGTCTGGCGGCGGGCGCCGTCGTCGCGATGCCCTCGATCGACAGCCGGGCCAGGCCGTCGCGCAGCCTGTCGATCGCCTCGGCTCGCGTGGGCGCGGTGGCGATCAGCTTTCCGATCAGGCTGTCGTAGAGGGGCAGCACCTCATCACCGCTCTCGTACCCCGCATCCCACCGCAGGCCGTCTCCCGCGGGTGCCTCCAGAGCGGTGACGAGACCGGGATCGGGGCGGAACAGCCCCCCGGAGGCATCCTCGGCGTTGATGCGCGCCTCGATCGCTGCACCGGCGACGCGCACGTCGGCCTGCGTCATCCCGAGCGGCGCTCCGTCGGCGACGCGCAACTGAAGCTCGACCAGATCGAGTCCGGTGACCGCCTCGGTCACTGGATGCTCCACCTGGATGCGCGTGTTCATCTCGAGGAAGAAGAACGAACCGTCCTCCACGAGGAATTCGACGGTGCCCGCACCCACGTAGCCGACATGACCGGCCAGGCGTACTGCCGCGGCCCCCATGGCGGCGCGGAGCTCGTCGCTCAGCCCCGGGGCGGGCGCCTCTTCGATGAGCTTCTGGTGGCGGCGCTGCACGGAGCAGTCACGGTCGCCCAGGTAGACGATGTTCCCCTGGCTGTCGCCGAAGACCTGCACTTCGACGTGACGAGCGTTGACCAGATAGCGCTCGCAGTACACCTGACCGTTGCCGAACGCCGCCGTGGCCTCGCGCACGGCGGCGGCGAATGCTTCGGGGGCCTCGTCGGCGGAACGGATCTCGCGCATGCCACGCCCGCCGCCGCCGTAAGCGGCTTTGACCAGGACCGGGTATCCGTGCACGTCTCCGAACGCGATGACCTCGTCTGCGGATGTGATCGGACCGTCGGATCCGGGTGCGAGGGGTACCTCTGCCGCCACGGCCACCGCTCGCGCCGCGACCTTCTCGCCCATCGTGGTGATCGCCTCGGCCGAGGGTCCGATGAACGCGATCCCAGCATCGCTGACCGCCTGGGAGAAGGATGCGTTCTCCGCGAGGAAGCCGTAGCCCGGGTGCACCGCCTGGGCGCCGGTGCGCTTGGCCGCCTCGACGATCTTCGCGACGTTGAGGTAGTTCTCGCTCGCCGGCCCGTCACCGAGGGCAAAGGCCTCATCGGCGGCGCGCACATGCAGCGCGTCGGCATCCGCCTCGGAGTACACCGCGACAGTCGCGATGCCGAGGCGCTTCGCCGTGCGCATGACGCGAACGGCGATCTCGCCACGGTTGGCGATCAGGATCTTCTCGAACATCTCAGTCTCTCCTGCTGTTCTTCGGCGGATCAGTTCCAGCCGAGCTTGGTCTTCAGCTGTTCTTTGACGAGCTTGCCTGCGCCCGAGCGCGGCAGATCCGTCGCCGCCATGAAGGCGAACTCCTTGGGGATCTTGTATCCGGCGAGCTGTGTGCGCAGGAATGCGGACAGTTCCTGCGCATCGGCGGTACGGCCGTCGCGCAGCGATACGACCGCGCGCACCTCCTCGCCCCAGGTCTCGTTGGCGACGCCGACGACAGCCGCCTCGAGCACAGCGGGATGCAGGTACAGGGCCTGCTCGATCTCGACGCAGTACACGTTCTCGCCGCCGGATTTGATCATCTCCTTCAGGCGGTCCTTGAAGAAGTAGTAGCCGCGCTCGTCCCGAGTCGCGAGGTCGCCGGTGTGCAACCACCCGTCGACGATCGTCTCAGCGGTGGCTTCCGGGCGCCGGTGGTATCCGGTCATGATGCTGGGGCCGCGAACGCAGATCTCCCCGAGCTCGCCCGGCTCGATCTCGCGATCCTCCCCGTCGATACTCATCAGCTTGGATTCGACGAGCGTGTACTCCTGGCCGATCGATCCGTCGACGTCGATGTCGAGCATGTCGTCATGGTGCAGGCGCGTGACCATGGGCCCGGCCTCGGAGAGTCCATAGCGGAAGAACAGCTTCGCGTTCGGCATGGTCTCGATGAACTCGACCTTGTTCGGCATGCGCAGCAGACCTGCACCCGTGTGCATGGCCTTGAAGTGCTGCTGCACCTCCGGCGCCTCGAATGCGCCGGCCTGCATGAGCCGCCGCATCATGTTCGGAATCATGAAGCTGTTCGTCGCACGCTCGCGACCGACCCACTCGACGAACTCCTGCTCGTCGAACTTGTCGACGAGCACCGTGGTCTTGCCCGCCACGAAGTGCGTGACCAGCCAGGTGAGCAGCCCGGCCGAGTGGAACATCGGCGTCACCATCAACCCGCGCTCCTCGGGGAGAGCTCCGATGCCGAGATCGATGTACTCGTTGAGCGCGTTTGCGGTCGCGGCCCGATGCGACAGCACCACGGCCTTCGACGTGCCCGTGCTGCCCCCGGTGTAGATCAGGCAGAGCGGATCGTCGGGAGCGACGACGTCGGGGGCCTCTCCGTCGCCGATGCGCAGCGTCTCGACCTCGCCCTGCTCGATCACGCGGGGCAGCGCGACTGTGTCATCGCGTGCGGAGATGATGTCGAGGGCGTCGTTCAGAAGCGAGCGGAATCGATCTTCGACGATGACGATCGCGGCTCCGCTCTCGCGGACACCCGCTGCGAGCTCCTCGGCAGCCCACCGCCAGTTGTAGGCCGTGTAGATCCCCGCGCTGATCGCCGTTCCGATGAACGTCTCGGCGTTGAAGACCGTGTTGCCGGCGAGCACTCCTACGGTGTCGCCCGGGCGCACACCGGCTGCTCGCAGACCTCGCGCCAGCTTCCACGCGCGCTCGGCGACCTGGCCGAAGGTGACGCGGCCATCGACGCCGACGAAGGCTTCCCGGTCGGGATGCCTTCGGGCGTTGAGTCGAGTCCAGTCGCCGATGGTGCGCATCTTTGCTTCTCCATGTCGTCAAACAAACGTACAAGCGTTTGTCTATGTGTGAGTGTAGCGCATGTGCCCACCACGCGACGGATACCGCGTCTCGGGTCAGCGGCCGGCGGCCAGTTGCGTCCGCACGCGCTCGTCTGCGCCATCGACTCGAAGGCTGCGCAGAACCATCGTTGTGTAGATCTCGATGATCTCGTCCAGCGGCAGTCCGCCGTCCTCGCGATACCAGCCGGCGACGTGAGTGCCGATCGCGACGATGCTGAATGCGTGCAGACGGGCATTGAGGATGTCGGCTTCGTCGGCTTCGCCGACAGCGACGATCAGCGATTCGAGGAGCTTGCGATACTCACGGCGCTTTTCGGACAGCTCGGCCCGCGCTTCCGCGTGCAGCGAGCGCAGTTCCGTGTTGCCGATGAACACTTCCTGCGCCCGCTCGGCGTGGAAGCGGATGTGACACTCGACGAAGGCGATGAGGCGGTCCACCGGATCGATCGGCCCGTCGAGCGCCTCGTCCATCAAGGAGTTCAGGTCATCCATCGTGCCGCCCATCACGGAAAGAAGGAGATCCTCCTTGCTCGTGATGTGGTTGTACAGGCTGCCGACTTTGATCCCGACGGCAGCCGCGATGTTGCGCAGGCTCGTCGCCTCGTACCCGTGCTGCACGAAGCTCGCCGCCGCCTCGCGCCGGATCGCCGCCGCCGTCTGCTGTCCTCCTGCAGTGATTCCCGCCATTACCCGTACTCCTGTCGAGCGCTCACGATGACCACCCGCTGGGCGGCCCAACTTCACTTCTACCAGGTGCTGGCGCGCTGATCACGGAATGCTCCCCTCGAATCGGGCCATCCGGTACTGCCGTGGCCACTCCAGGAACCCCCCGAGCTCCGCCGCGGCACGGAGGGCGAACCCCGGTTCGCGGAGGAACTGACGCGCGGCGAAGATCACATCCGCTCCGCCATCCACGAGTGCGGTCTCGGCCTGTCGCGGCTCCGTGATCAGCCCTGCGGCACCGACGGGGATGCCCGCGCTCTCCCGGACCGCGCGAGCGAGAGGTAGTTGGTAGCCCGGACCAACCGGGATCTCCTGGCGGTGATCATTGCCCGCCGAGGAGATCGACACGAAGTCGACTCCGAGTGCACGCAGCACGGGCACCAGGCGCTTGGTGTCCTCCAGTGACCAGCCGCCTTCGACCCAGTCAGTGGCGGACAGTCTGATGAACAGCGGCATCGTGTCTGGGATGACCCCACGCACCGCAACCACGGTCTCGCGGACGATTCGCGTGCGATTCTCATAACTGCCGCCGTAGTCATCCTCGCGTCGGTTCGAGAGCGAGGACAGGAACTGATGCTGCAGGTAGCCGTGCGCGGCGTGTATCTCGACTGCGTCGAATCCCGACGCGACCGCGCGGGATGCGGCACATGCGAAGTCGTCTATGACGCCCGCGATGTCGGCCGTCGTCAGCGCCGTCGGGTCAGGCAATTCTCCGAACGGGACGGTCGACGGGCCCACGGTCGCCCAGCCACCCTCATCGGCGGGGAGATAGCCGCGCCCCTGGAATGGCGGGCGGGTCGACGCCTTGCGCCCCGCATGCGCCAGCTGCACGGCGATCGGCGTCTCCTGTTGGTGGACGAACTCGACCACCGGCTCCCACGCCTTGGCCTGCTCTTCCGTCCAGATCCCCGCATCGCCGGAGCTGATCCTGCCCTCGGGACTCACTGCGGTCGCCTCGGTGACGATCAGGCCGGCTCGTCCGATCGCGAACGAACCGAGGTGCACGAGGTGCCAGGGTTGGACGACGCCACGGATCGCTGAGTACTGACACATCGCCGCGACCCACAGCCGGTGCGCGACGGCGAGCGAGCGGAGCTGGATCGGCTCGAACAGCCGTGGGGGCGCCTGGGACTTCGGCATCGATGTCACCTCTCCGTAAACTAGCGAACGGTTGCTCGTTAGTTTACACTGATTCCGATCCTGCGCTCGACCGCGGGACCTGTTCGAGGAGGAAACGTGAAGCTTGTGTCGTTCACCCATGCAGGACGTGGATCGTGGGGGGCGCTGGACGGCGACACCATACGCGACCTCGGCGCACTCGAGATCGCGGCCGGCCGTCGACTCGGTGAGGTCCTTCGCGATGGCGACCTCGCCGGCATCGCCGCGCATGCAGGCGATGCCGTTCCGCTCCGCTCCGACGACGTACAACTCCTCCCCCCCGTGCCCGACGCGCAGAAGATCATCTGCGTCGGCCTGAACTACGCCGACCACATCGCCGAGATGAAGCGCGCAACACCCGAGAAGCCGGTGATCTTCACCCGGTTCGCCGACTCGCTCGTGGGGGACGGCGAAGCCCTCGTGGCGCCGGGGAACAGCACGTCCTTCGACTACGAGGGCGAGTTCGCCGTGGTCATCGGGCGCGAAGCGCGGCACGTCGACGAAGCGGACGCGCTCGATCATGTGCTCGGCTACACCATCATGAACGACGGTTCGATACGCGACTACCAACGCCACACGTCCCAGTTCGCACCGGGCAAGAACTTCCCGCGCAGCGGCAGTCTGGGGCCGGCGATCGTCACCGCCGACGAGTTCGGAGCAGTCGGGTCGCAGCGCATCCGGACCCGGATCAACGGGCAGCTCGTGCAGGACTCGACGCTCGACCAGCTCGTGTTCGACGTGGCCAGCCTCGTGTCGTACTGCTCGGAGTGGACGACGCTGCGACCTGGCGACATCATCGCCACGGGAACGCCCGGTGGCGTGGGAGACGGCCGCGACCCGGCGCTCTGGCTCTCCCCCGGGGACGTCATCGAGATCTCCATCGACGGATTGGGCGCGCTCACGACATCCGTCATCGAAGAAGCCTGACCACCACAGAAAGGAACGACCATGACTGATGCATCACAGCAGCTGAAGAAGCTCTCGGTTCAGCGCAAGGACGAGCTACCCATGGCCCCGGGGCAAACATCGAACGCCCGTCGCTATTCGGGAGTCGCCGTCGAGAACACCGAGGTCGAGGGCCTCTGGTTCGGCAAGGTCTACACCGGCCCGGGAGAGGTCTCCGACCCGCACCACCACGGCGAGGCTGAGACCGGCGGGTACGTGTACAAGGGCAACGGCTTCATCCGCTTCGGCGAGCGCTACGAAGACATCCTCTACATGTCCGAGGGCGACTTCGTCTATGTACCGCCGTTCGTGCCGCACATCGAAGGCAACCTCAGCCACACCGAGGAGCTCATCTGGATGACGACCCGCACGCCGGACAACATCGTGGTGAACCTCCACGATCAGGATGTTGCGGACATCGACATCGCCTACGTCGACTGACGACTCCCGCCGCTGAAGTCCCGGATGCGGATGCCATTGAACGGCATCCGCACCCGATACCGTTGACGCATGGCACGCCCACGCCCTCTCTCGATCGATCCGCTCGCCGAAGCCAAGCGGCAGTGGGTGGCGCACGGCTGGCCGGATGCCGCCGAGGGCATGGCCGTGGTCACCTCGGTGATGCGCGCGCAGCAGCTCCTGCTGGCGAGGGTGGATGCCACGCTGAAGCCTTTCGGAGTCACGTTCGCCCGCTACGAGGTGCTGCGTCTGCTGGCCTTCAGCCGGTCGGGCACCCTGCCCCTGTCCAGTGTCGTGGCACGTCTGCAGGTGCACGCGACGAGCGTGACGAGCACCGCCGAGCGCCTCGTGCGCGACGGCCTGGTACTGCGCGAGCCGCACCCGCACGACGGTCGGGCCGCTCTGCTCACGCTCACCGAGACGGGCCGCGACCTGGTCGAGCGGGCCACACGCGCACTGAACACCGACGTGTTCCGCAGCCCGGGGATCGATGCCGAGGACGCCAACGCGCTGGTCGGCATCGTCGCCCGCATGCGCAAGAACGCGGGCGACTTCACGGACCCGCGTCCGGTACCCGATCCACTCTGATGGCATCCTTCGTCCTGGAGCGGATCATCCCGGCCTCCCCCGAGGCGGTGTTCGATCTCTCCCTCGACGTCGGGCTGCACCTGGCATCGCAGAGCTCCCGCGGCGAGCGCGCGGTCGGTGCAGTGGCCTCCGGCACGCTCGGCGAGGGCGATCAGATCACCTGGAGCGCCCGGCACTTCGGCATCCGCTTCCGGATGACGTCGATCGTCTTCGACGTCGATCGGCCCCGCCTGTTCCGCGATCGGCAGACGACGGGGCCGTTCGGGGCATTCCGGCACACGCACGAGTTCGAACCGACCGAGGGCGGGACGCTCATGCGCGACACGATCGGGTTCCACTCGCCGTTCGGCCCGCTGGGCCGCCTGGTGGATGCCGTCGTCATGCGCCGGCATCTGATCGGCGTGATCACCGAGCGCAACGACGCCATCAGCGCACACTTCGCCTGAGATCGCGTCAGCTCGCCCTGGCATCGGCCACGATGCCCAGCGGCACGTGCGACACGGGGTCGAGCCCGCTCACGGTGATCCAGCCTGCGGCGAGATGCGCGGCGTCGCTGCCCGGTGCCGGGTCTCGCGGCAGGTCCTCCACGGCGAGCCGCACGTCGTGCTCGTCCTGCTGGGTGAGCGTCGTCTGAACGATTCCGAACGGGGCGAGCTCGGCTTCCACCACTCCCCGGAACTCGCTCGCATTGGGCACGTTGACGTTGATGACGGTGCCCCGCGGATGCTGCAGCAGAGCCGGCACGAGGTCGGCCGCCGCATCGGCGGCCGCCGCCCAGTGGAACGTCGTCGGGTCCAGTCCCACGTCCAACGAGACCGCCATGCCCCATGCGCCGTTCAGTCCGCCGGTGAGTGCGGCTCCGACCGTCCCGGAGTGCAGGATGGCCCGCCCGACGTTGGCGCCGTGATTCACGCCGGAGGCGACGAGGTCGCTGGGGTCGCCGAAGGCCCCGCGCGCGGCGATCAGCGCGATGAGCCCGGGCCCGCCGTGCACGGCGAAGGCGGGGATCTCCTCGAGACCGTCGAGGGTGCGCTTGTCCACGCGGATGCGCCCATCGGCGTTCTCGGCCATGATCGAGGCACTCGATCCGCTGGACTGCGTGACGGGTGCCGCGATCGTGACGTCCAGGCCCCTCCCCTGCAGCGCGAGTGCCAGCGCGTGCAGACCCGGGGAGTCGATGCCGTCGTCGTTGGTGACCAGCAGCCGGGTCATCGTTCCTCCTCCGTCTCGGCCAGCGAGGCGAGCCCGTCCGGGCTGACTCGAGCGCTCGAGGTGCCGTCGTCTCCGGCCACGGGGGCGATCCGCACCCGCTTGCGCAGCTCGGCGATCGCCTCGGCATCCCCCGTCCCGAGCCCGTGACGGGTGACGTTCATCGCCCCAGCCGCCGCGCCGAGCGTGATCGCACCGCGCGGTGTCTCACCGCGGACCATCCCCGCGACGACGCCCGCCGTGAGCGAATCACCCGCGCCGCGGCTGTCGGCGACCTCCAGTTTCGGCGGGGTGATCTCGGCCAGCCCTTCGCCGTCCAGCAGAAGCAGCGGCTCCTCGGCGCGCGTCACGATCACGACCCCAGCACCGCGGGAGCGCAGCGACCTCATGGCCGCGGCGATCGTCTGCGGCGACTCGTCGTCGAGACCGTGCGCGCGCATCTCCTCGTCGCTCACCTTCAGCACGTCGACGCCGCCCTCCAGCGCAGCATCCAGACGGTCGCCGGCGAGATCCACCACGACCGTGCATCCGGAGGCGCGCAGATCGGCGGCCAGACGCCGGTAGGTGTCCGGTGGGAGCACATCGTCGGCCGCCGGACCGCTGAGGATCACGACACGGGACCGCATCCCCTCCCGGATGACGGCGCCGTACAGTTCGTCGAGCTCGTGGCGCGCGATCGGATCGCCGACCTCGGCGCCGATCTCCTCACGCTCTCCTCCCCTGCGGTCCTGCACATAGGCAGAGGCTCTGCCGGGCCGATCGATGCCGACTACTTCCACACCGTCGTCCTCGAGCAGATGACGGATGACCTGGCCGACCTCGCCGGCCAGCGTGCAGCACATGGTCACCGAGACGCCGAGCCTGCACAGCATCCGCGCCTGCCATACGCCCTGCCCGCCGGCGTGGATGTGGATCTCGTCGGCATCGCCCGAGTTCTCGACAGTCACCGTCAGTGTCGGCGAGGGGGCGAAGATCGTCACGTCGCTCATGCCGAGACGCTAACGGCCGCGCGTGCGTCCTGCGACCCCCTTGCCCTTCCGTCGAGACGTGTGCTGCGGCATGGGACAGGACGCCGGGCGGGCTGTCTCATGCAGGACGAGAAGTCTCGCGGCCCGACGGATGCCGAATTAGGCTGACCCCATGAGCGAACTGAGGAAGCACGCCGTGCTCGAGCCGATGGGTCCCGCGGGGGCGATCGTTCTCGACGACGACGAGGTGGCGCTGCTGAGCACGGCAAAGGCCTTCCCCGTGGTCGTGACCATCGGCGACCGCTCCGCCCCGCTGCGCCTGGCGCGGATGGGCGGGAAGAACCTGATCGGGTTCAGCAAGGCCGTCCGAGCCGAGATGGCCGTCGAGCTCGGCGACGAGTTCGACGCCGTCATCTCCGCCGACACCGCTGAGCGCACGGTCGAGATCCCGGAGGCCCTGGCCGCGGCGCTCGCATCCGACCCCGTCGCGCGTGCGGCGTTCGACGCGCTCTCGTACTCGCGGCGCAAGGAGATGGCCCGCTCGATCGCGGACGCGAAGCAGGACGCCACCCGCGAGCGCCGCGTCGCGAAGACCCTCGACGAGCTGCACAGCTGACCCCACGACCCGTCTGTCTGGCGCAAAGCGCCCTCTGACGCGACGATTCGGGGCGGTTCGCGCCATATAGACGGGTTCTAGTCGCCTTCGTACACGTATCTGTCGAAGCGGTCGGGCACCTGCATCCGCTGCCAGGCGAGCTCCTCGTCGCGCCGCGAACGGTCGCCGGGGAACGCCTTCGACGTATAGCGCGGCACCTGCCGTGCATGCCCTGCCATGTGCGCGACGGCCGCGGCCTGACCGCACACGCGTGCGGCCGCCAGGGCCGCCGGGTCGCTCGCTTCACGGGCGGCGGCGTGGCAGGCGAACGCCTTCTCGCGCACGGCCTCGATGTCCATCTCGCCGCGCATGAACGCCTGGGCGGCATCGAGCGCCTCGCGAGGACGCTCGTCGTCGGGGCGTTCGGCGAGGAAGAGCGGCAGCATCCGCTCCGCACAGGCGATGGTCCATTCCACGAGCTCGCGGCGGTCGGTCTCAGAGAGCTGAAGATCGGCGTCGTCCGGAAGCACTTCCATCACGCTGCTCATCGGTGCTGGAAGTGAGGGGGGCGCTTCTCGCGGAAGGCGGCCATCCCCTCCTTCTGGTCGGCGGTGTCGAACAGGGCGGCGAATGCGCGCTTCTCGACGGCCAGGCCGTCGGCGAGAGTGGTCTCCATCGCGGCGTCCAGTGTCGCCTTCGCCGCGTACAGCGAGGGCAGCGACTTGGATGCGATGGTCTCGGCCAGCTTCGTGGCCTCATCCAGCAGATCGGATGCCGGGACGACGCGCGAGACGAGTCCGATGCGCTCGGCCTCATCGGCCCTGATCAGTCGCCCGGAGAGCACGAGCTCGGCGGCCTTGTAGTAGCCGACCGCACGGATGAGGCGCTGCGTGCCGCCCATGCCTGGAATCACGCCGAGGTTGATCTCGGGCTGTCCGAATGTGGCGTTGTCGGCGGCGAGGATGATGTCGCACATCATCGCCAGCTCGCATCCGCCGCCCAGCGCGTAGCCGGAGACGGCCGCGATGACCGGGGTGCGCACGCCCGCGAAGCGCGTCCACGCGCCGAAGTGATCGGTATCGAGCATCTCGGAGCCGGTCTTGGACTCCATCTCCTTGATGTCGGCGCCGGCCGCGAAGGCCTTCTCGGAGCCGGTCACGACGATCGCGCCCACGCCCTCGTCGTCGTCGAAGGCCGATGCCGCTGCCGCGACCTCGACGGAGACCTGGGCGTTCAGGGCGTTGAGCGCCTGCGGCCTGTTGAGGGTGATCCAGCCCACCCGTCCTCGCTGTTCGACGAGGATCGTCTCGTACTCGGCCATGTGCCGCCCCCTTCAGTCGCGACTCTGCGACGTCTCCAGTATCCCAGGTGAGAACCTTTCCGGTTCCTGAACGGGAGGTGTCAGACCTCGCCGGCGCGGATGTCGGTGATGATGCCCGAGAAGTCCCGTCCCGCTCCCTCACCGGCCGCGAAGGCCGCGTAGATCTCCTGGGCGAGACGGCCCATCCTGGCATCCGTCCCGGTTCCCTCGATCGCCTGCAGCGCGAGCCCGAGGTCCTTGGCCATCAGCGCGCCCGCGAAACCGGGCTGATAGTCGCGGTTCGCGGGGCTGGTCGGCACGGGGCCGGGCACGGGGCAGTTCGTGGTCAGCGCCCAGCACTGACCGGACGCCTGCGACACCACGTCGTACATGGCCTGATGCTCGAGCCCGAGTCGCTCGGCCAGCACGAACGCCTCGGCGACGGCGATCTGCGAGATGCCGAGGATCATGTTGTTGCACACCTTCGCGGCCTGCCCGAGGCCGGGTCCTCCGCAGTGCACGATGCGCTTGCCCATGACCTCCAGCAGCGGCCGGGCGGTCTCGAAGTCCTCGTCCGATCCGCCGACCATGAACGCCAGGGTGCCGGCCTCGGCGCCGACGACTCCGCCCGAGACGGGCGCGTCGACGTTGCGGTGTCCGGCGTCGATCGCCAGCTGGTGCGCGGTGCGCGCCTCGTCGACGGCGATGGTCGAGGACTCGATGAACAGGGTGCCCGGCTTCGCCGCCGCCAGCAGCTCGTCCTGATAGGCCGCGATGACGTGCCGGCCGGCCGGGAACATGGTGATCACGACGTCGGCGTCGCGCACGGCATCCGCCCCGTTCGCGGCGATCGGGATGCCGGCGGCCGTGGCCGCCTCGATCGCGGCGGGCACCAGGTCGAAGCCATGCACCTCGTGACCGGCCTTCACCAGGTTCACGGCCATCGGCAGGCCCATGTGGCCCAGGCCGAGGAACGCGATGGCCGCTTTGGAGGACGACGCAGTCATGATGCCGCGCTCCGCGCCTGGCTGGAGCCGGCGGGGCGCAGCATCTCGCGCCCGACGATGAGTCGCATGATCTCGTTCGTCCCTTCCAGGATCTGATGCACGCGCAGATCGCGCACGACCTTCTCGATCCCGTAGTCCTGAAGGTACCCGTAGCCGCCGTGCAGCTGAAGGGCCCGGTTCGCGATGTCGAACCCGGCATCCGTGGCGAACCTCTTCGCCATGGCGCAGCGCATCGTGGCATCCGGCGCCTTCTCGTCGACGGCGCGCGCACCGTCCTGCACCATCAGTCGTGCGGCCTGCAACTCGGTGCGCATGTCGGCGATCGTGAACAGGATCGACTGCTTCTCGGCGAGCGGCTCGCCGAACGCGACGCGCTCGTGCACGTACTGCACGGCCTTCTCCAGCGCCCATTGCGCACCTCCCAGCGAGCAGGCGGCGATGTTCAGCCGCCCGCCGTTGAGCGCCGACATGGCGATGGCGAAGCCCTGGCCCTCCTCGCCGAGCATGGCGGATGCCGGCACGCGCAGCCCGTCGAAGATCACCTGACGAGTGGGCTGAGCGTGCCAGCCCATCTTCTTCTCGGGTGCACCGAAGCTGAGCCCCTCGGCGTCGCCGGGGACCAGGAACGCGCTGATTCCCTTCGCTCCGGAACCCGTGCCGCCGGTACGCGCCATGACGACGTAGACGCCCGCTTCGCCGGCACCCGAGATGAACTGCTTGACACCCGTGAGCAGGTAGTCGTCGCCATCGCGGACGGCGCTGGTGGCGATGTTCGCGGCATCCGAGCCGGCGCCCGGCTCGGTCAGGCAGTAGCCGCCGAACGCCGACATGGCGGTCAGCTGCGGCAGCCAGGCTCCGCGCTGCGCGTCGTCGCCGTAGCTGTCGATCATCCAGACCACCATGTTGTGGATCGAGATGTAGGCGGCGACGGCCGGGTCGCCCTTGGCGAGCTCCTCGAAGATCGCGACGGTGTCTACGCGGCCCAGGCCCGTGCCGCCGAACTCCTCGCGCACGTAGATGCCGCCCAGCCCCAGCTCGCCGGCCTTGTTCAGCGACTCGCGGGGGAAGAGGTGCTTCTCGTCGCGCTCCGCGGCGAACGGGGCGAGCTCGGTGTCGGCGAAGTCGCGCACGGCTTCGAGGATCGCCTCGCGCTCCTCGGCGGAGATCGCGGCGACGACAGGGGTGGGGTCGACCATGGTCATCAGTGGCCCTCTCCGGTCGTGGCGGGCATCACGAAGCTCGGTCCGGAACTGGGTCCCTGAGCCTGTCGAAGGATGCCCGAGGGCCAGCGGCTCGTGACGGTCTTGGTCTTCGTGTAGAAGCGGAACCCGTCGGTGCCGTGCTGGTTGAGGTCGCCGAAGCCGGAGGCCTTCCAGCCGCCGAACGTGAAGGACGCGATCGGCACCGGGATCGGGATGTTCACGCCGACCATGCCGACGTTCACGCGGGCCGCGAAGTCGCGCGCGGTGTCGCCGTCGCGGGTGAAGATGCCGACGCCGTTGCCGTAGGGGTTGTCGGATGCCAGCGCCAGCGCCTCTTCGTAGTCGGCGGCGCGCACGACCGAGAGCACCGGCCCGAAGACCTCCTCGCGGTAGATCGACATGTCGGTGGTGACGTGGTCGAACAGGGTGGCGCCGAGGTAGTAGCCGTCCTCGTGGCCCTCCACGACCAGACCGCGGCCGTCGGTGACGAGGGTGGCACCGGCATCCGCGCCCTCCTGGATGAGTCCTTCGACACGCGCCTTCGCGGCCGCGCTGACGAGCGGCCCGTAGTCGACGCCGTCCTGCGCACCCGGGCCGACCTTCAGGGATCCGATGCGCTCGGTGAGCTTGGCGACCAGGGCATCGGCGGTCTCCTGACCGACCGGGACAGCGACCGATATGGCCATGCAGCGCTCGCCGGCCGAGCCGAAGCCCGCGCCGATCAGGGCGTCTGCGGCTTGATCGAGGTCGGCATCCGGCATGATCACGAGATGGTTCTTCGCGCCGCCGAAGCACTGGGCGCGCTTGCCGTTCGCGGTGGCGGTGGCGTAGATGTACTCGGCGATCGGCGTGGAGCCGACGAAGCCGACGGCTCGGATGTCCGGGTCGGTGAGGATCGCATCGACGGCCTCCTTGTCACCGTGCACGACGTTGAGGATGCCGGCGGGCAGGCCCGCCTCGACGAACAGCTCGGCCAGGCGCACCGGCACGGAGGGGTCGCGCTCGGAGGGCTTGAGCACGAAGGCGTTGCCGCTGGCGAGCGCGGGACCCGCCTTCCACAGCGGGATCATGGCGGGGAAGTTGAACGGGGTGATGCCTGCCACGACGCCGAGCGGCTGGCGCATCGAGTACACGTCGATGCCGCTGCCGGCCTCGCTGGCGTACTCGCCCTTGAGCAGGTGCGGGGCGCCGATGCAGAACTCGATCACGTCGAGGCCCCGCATGACATCACCCTTGGCATCCTCGATGGTCTTCCCGTGCTCGCTGGAGAGCAGGCCGGCCAGCTCGTCCATGTTCTGGTGGGCGAGCTCGACGAAGCGCATCATCACCCGGGCGCGCTTCTGGGGGCTGGTGGCAGCCCAGGCCGGCTGCGCGGCCGCGGCGTTCTCGATGACGGCGCGGACCTCGGCGGCGGTGGCGAGCGGCACGCGGGCCTGCACCGCGCCGGTGCTGGGGTCGAACACGTCGGCCACGCGGCCTCCGGTCGGCTCGAGCGACTTTCCGCCTACGAAATGGGGGATGAAACGGGTCATTGTGTGACACTCCTCTGGGCCGTCATTGGCACACTGACCAGGGTAGTCGGCCCACAGGCGAATTACTAGGGCTCCCTACTACTTGGCGGAGCGCCGGCTCACACGTAATCGTCCGCGTGCAGCTGGCGCACGCCGCGCTCGTACAGGGTGAACTGCGCGCGCAGCGGGACATCGAGTTCGGCGGCCTGCGCGGCCATCGCCCGTGCCCAGCTCCGATCGGCATCCTGCACCGTCTCCACGCCGGGCTGCTCCCACACCAGCACGACCTGTGCGTTGCCGGTCATCTCGCGCGCCATGCCGATCCGATGCATCAGCAGGCGGGAATGCGTGACCTCACCCAGGTCGTCGACGCGCACCGTCTCGAGGGGATCGTTGGGATAGCCGGCCATCGGCATCAGCGGGTCGCCGAGGCAGCCGCGCTCGTCGATGAAGAGGAGCCAGAACTGTCTCTGGTTCGGATGCTGCAGCAGCAGGTCGATCAGATCGCGCAGCTGGTCATCGGTGTGCAGGATGCGGTCCCGGAGGGAGGTGTCATCGTTCATGCGCTCCACCCTGGCCCGCATGCGCACCCTCGCGGGGCCGGATCGGCCCGATGTGCATAAGTTCGCGAGGATCCCGGATTGTGGAGGGAGATCGGATGCTGCTCCGGATGTTCCCGGCCCGTTCACCGGTGCGTCACCAGGGACGCGTACAACTGTCCCTGCGTGGCCTGTGGATCAGACCGGATCGGGTGCGACCACTCCGCGCCGCGGTGAGCGCGTCTGCTGCTCCCGCCGCGGTCTCAGACCGCGAGACCCCCGCCGAATCGGGTCGGCGGGGGTCTCTTCTGCGTTCAGCGGTTCAGCGGTTCACGTGCCCCTGCACCTTCACCTTCCCGTTCGAGATGCTGACGATCGTGCCTGGCCCCGCCTCGGATGCCATCGTCGCAGCCCACACCGTTCCGTTCGGCGCGGTCGCGACCGAGAGCGCCCCCGGCAGTGCGGCGTACGAGGACACCTCTTCGCCCTTCAGTACCGAGACTCCGGCACCGGCGAGCTCCGCGATGTAGATGCTGTCGCCCGACACGGCGATGCTCGTCGACTGCGAGAAACCCGAGGCCAGCTGCGTGGCCGCGCCCGTCGCAGAATCGATCTTCCACACCGCGCCCTTCGAGGCGAACATTCCGGGGAATCCGGGAAGGGTGCTCACATAGATCGCGCCGCCCTGCCCGATCGCGACGCCCGTGGGCACCGGCTCCGAGTAGAACGTGCCGCCCAGTGCGCAGCCCGGCAGACCGCCGAGCAGCCCGGCGACCTGCGGAGTGATCGTGACGGGCACGGGAGGCAGCACGGCGAGGGTGCTGATCTGTCCGCTGTCGGTGACCTTCATGATCGCGTTGGCACCGGCATCCGCCACCAGCCACCCGCCCTGGTACGAGGCCACGCTGTAGGCGTGGGAGTCGATCAGGCCGGTGTAGGTCGCGCCTGGGAAGCTCGCGACGCAGGATTCGGGATCAGTGATGCCGTAGGCGTTGTCGCCATCGGAGTTGTGCTCCTCCTCATAGGCGTGCAGATCCGCATAGATCGTGTCGCCTCCCGGGGTGCGGATGTTCAGTCCGCTCTCCAGGATCGGCGATTCCTCCTGCGTGGGATCCTCGCTGACCGTGGAGCCGTAAGCCATCCACGCCCCGCGGGTCGCGAGACCGGCCAGACCCGGAACGCCCTGGACGACAGGTGCGACGCTGCCGTCGGGCTGCAGCTGCCCGATTGTGCCCGTGCCGCCGTCGGCGACGAGGACGCGCTGCCCGTCGACAGCCAGGCTGAACGGGGCCGCGAGCTGGTTCGACCACACCTGCTGATCAGGAGGGCCGGATGCCGCCGACGCGGACGTCGGCAGAGAGATGACCAGTGCCACCGCGGCGCCGGCCGCGATGATCACACGTGAACTGCGCATTGCTTCTCCGATTCCCGGCCCCGACTTCCCGTCGGACCGCGTTCGACCGAGCGGAGCCTCCCCAGGCACCCGGATGCGACGAACCTCCCCAGTGGCGGCCCAGGCGCATCCTCTCGCCGAAGATCTCGCAGGACAAGAGCGCGAGGCGGAATTACGTGTCAACACGTAGAGCGCGCCAGCGGCGCGGTCGGCGTCAGATCCGCTCGATGATGAGGGCGTTCGCCATTCCGCCGCCCTCGCACATGGTCTGCAGACCCAGACGTCCTCCGGTGGCCTCGAGGTGGTCGAGCAGCGTGCCGAGCAGTCGCGTGCCCGACGAGCCGAGCGCGTGTCCCAGGGCGATCGCACCGCCGCGCGGGTTCAGCTTCGCGGCATCCGCACCGAGCTCCGCGGCCCAGGCCAGCGGAACCGAGGCGAACGCCTCGTTGACCTCGTAGGCGTCCAGGTCGGAGATGTCCAGGCCCGCCCGCTCGAGCACGCGCCGGGTGGCGGCGATGGGACCGGTGAGCATGAACAGCGGGTCGTCGCCGACCACGTCGAACGCGCGGAAGCGGGCCCGAGGTGTGAGCCCGAGTTGCTCGGCGCGGTCGGCGCTCATCATCAGCGCGGCGGATGCCCCGTCGGTCAGCGGCGAGGAGTTGCCGGGCGTGATGCTCCAGTCCAGGTCGGGGAAGCGCTCTGCGAGGGCGTCCGTGCGGAAGGCGGCCGGGAGACCTGCGAGCTTCTCGACGGTGGTGCCTTCGCGCACGGTCTCGTCGGTGGTGGCGTCCGGGGCTTCGGGCACCGCGACGACCGTGCCGTCGAAGAACCCGTCGTGCCAGGCCTGCGCGGCGCGGGCGTGCGATTCGGCGGAGAAGGCGTCCAGCGCGGCGCGGTCGAAGCCCCAGCGATGCGCGATCAGCTCGGCGCTGACGCCCTGGTTCACCAGCCCCTGCGGGTAGCGGGCGCGCAGCCGGGGCGACATCGGCGAGCCGCCGGCTGCCGAGGAGCCGAGCGGCACGCGGCTCATGGACTCCACCCCGCCGACGATGACGATGTCGTTCTCCCCCGCGGCGATCCCGGCCGCGGCGAAGTGCACGGCCTGCTGGCTGGAGCCGCACTGCCGGTCGATCGTGGTGCCGGGGATGTGCTCGTCGAAGCCGGCGGCGAGCACCGCCTGACGGGCGATGTTCATGGCCTGGTCGCCGACCTGGCTGACGCACCCGAGCAGCACGTCGTCGATCTGCCCGGACTCCAGCCCGTTCCGTTCCAGGATGCTCTGCAGCATCCCCGCCGCGAGGTCGACCGGATGCACGCCGGACAGCGACCCTCCGGGCTTCCCGCGCCCCACCGGGGTGCGGACGACATCGACGATCACGGCTTCGCTGCTCATGACTCCATCATGACCCCATCCGGCGGATGGGGCGCGAAGACCGGCGGCTCAGAGCGCGCGGATCCGCCAGGAGGCCGCGTGCTCCGCACCGGGCTCGAGGGTGACCAGGTCGACGCCGGAGTTGAAGGCGTCGGGCGGGCAGGTCATCGGCTCGACGGCCAGGCCGATGCGGTGGATGGCATCCTGACCCGGGTTGTCGGCGGTGTGCACCTGCACCCACGGGCAGCGCTCATCCCAGGTCATCGCGACACCGGTGCCCGAGTCTGTGACCAGGCGCACCTCGGCGACGCCGTCGGTGCGCTCCAGCTCGGTGAAGGCATGGTCGATGAAGACGTCGCCGATGCGGCGAGCGCTCCGGAAATCCCACTCGGGATGCTCGGTCACCGCGTGCACGGCGACCGGGCTCAGCCGGTCGGCGGTGACGGTGAGGACTTCGGATGCCGGGAGGGTCAGCGTCCAGTCATCCACACGCCGGGTCCCTGAGCCCGTCGAAGGGTCCCCTGCCACGAGGTACGGGTGCGGACCGGTGCCCCACGGGGCGGCGTCCGAACCCAGGTTGCGGGCGGTGACGGTCTGCTCGAGGCCGTCGGCGCTCAGACGGTACTCGGTCTCCACCTCGACGCGGAACGGGTAGCCGAGGCTCGGCTCGATGACCGCGGCGAGCACGACGCGATCGGACTCCACGACGCGGTCGGCGAACTCCGCCCAGACCAGCAGCCCATGCAGGGCGTGGCCGCGCGCGGGCTCGGTGAGCGCGAGCCGGCGCTCGACGCCGGCGAAGGAGTAGCGGCCGTCGACGACGCGGTTCGGCCACGGCGCGAGGGTGGCGCCGCGGTGGCCGGGACGCACCTCATCGGCGCCGAAGGGCACGACGAGGTCGCGGCCGTCGTGGCGCAGCGTCCGCAGCGTGGCGCCGATGCTCGCGACGACGGCCTCGTAGCCGCCGCTCGTGATGCGCAGCTGCCGTCCGGAACGGGGAGTGGAGTCGTGCCGCCCAGCCTGGCGGGAATCGTTTTCAGACATCGTCTCGAGTCTAGGGATCATGTCGGTGCATGCCTCTTCTGTGACGGGTTCTCAGCCCAGCGGGTCGGCCAGCAGCCGTTCCATCGCGGCATCCGCTGCGCCGATCAGCAGGCGGTCGGCGCCGAGAGCGGCGGATGCCAGCTGCAGGTCCTCCGCGGATGCCGAGAGCGAGCGCGCGCGCACCTCGTCGTCGAAGGCCTCGCGGTCGACGTCGCGCAGTCCGCCGAGGAAGCCGCCCAGCACGATCATCGACGGGTTGAGCACGTTGACGGCATTGCTGAGCGTCGCGGCGAGGATGCGCCGCTGTCGGGCGACCTCCTCGGTGACGGCCGGGGTGGCGCTGGTGAGCGCCTCCGCCAGCATGGCCTCGTCGGGGGAGGTGAGAGTGGTGGCACTCACCAGTCGCGCCCGGTTGACCTCGTCCTCGAGAACCCCGCCGTGCGCGCGGCGGTCGGCGGCATCCGTGAGGCTGGCGGCGGTCTGCCCCCACTCCCCCGCGTACCCGCCCGCACCGCCGATGAGCATGCCGTGCAGGATGAGGCCGCCGCCGATGCCGCTGGCGCCGCCGTTGAGGTAGACGATGTCCTCGTGCTCGCGGGCGGCGCCGAACACCCGCTCCGCCCTGGCGCCGTAGGAGGCGTCATTGCCGACGACGATCTGCAGCCCCAGCGCCGCATGCAGCGGACCGGCGATGTCGGCGTCGCGCCAGCGCAGGTGCGGCGCGAGACGCACGAGCCCGTCCTCGGTGCGGACCAGGCCCGGCACGGCCACGCCGACGCCGACGATGCGGCATCCGCTGAGCTCGTCCTCACCCCAAGCGGCCAGCGTGTGCGCGACGATGTCGACGACCTCGGAGACGTCGGGATTCTCCACGTCGATCCGCGCGCGCACGCGCACGGCGCCGCCCAGCGATACCGCACCGATCTCGACGGCGTCGATCTCGGGGTTCACCCCGATGGCGACCACGTCCGGGCTCGGGGCGACGATCGGCGAGGGACGTCCGACGCGTCGGGTGGGGTCGGGCCCGTACTCCTGCACGAGGTCGGCATCCACCAGCCGCGAGACGAGGTCGGAGACCGTCGAGCGGTTGAGGCCCGTCTCGGTGGTGATCACCGAGCGCGACCGAGGCCCGCCCTGGTGCACCAGGCGCAGCACCTCGCCGAGGTTCGTGCGCCGAACACCCTCCACGGTCGTCGCGCGTTCGCTCATCGCCCCAGGCTACCGATCCCGACGGCCTGACCCGGCCGACACCACACCTTCACCTGGTCGAGACCATCATCTGATCGAGACCCTCACGAGGCGGTCATCGGCGGCCGTGACCTCGTGCACGTCGCCGGTGATCACGACCGTGGCGGGAGCGGTGGCCGTTCCGGGCAGCACGCGGTCGGCGCGCGACTTCGCGTTCGAGATCGCACCACCCGTGGTCTGGGCGAGCCCCGGAGACGCCGCCGACGCCTCGGCGTGCGATGCCGCCCAGACCAGCACGTCGCCGGGCTCGACGACGCGCTTCATCCGACGGTCGCTGAACGCGAAGCGGGCGACGGGTACGTCGAATCGCACCCGTTGCGCGGCGCCCGCGGCGAGCTCGATCCGCGCGTAGCCGAGCAGCTGCGCGACCGGCCTGGTGACGCTGGCGATCGGGTCGCGGCCGTACAGCTGCACGATCTCGGCGGCCTTGCGGTCTCCGGTGTTGCGCACCAGGACGGATGCCGTGAAGCGACCGTCCGTGGGGGCATCCGCCGACACCTCGAGATCCTCGTAGGCGAAGGTCGAGTACGACAGGCCGAACCCGAACGGACGCAGCGGCGTCGGATCCGTGGACGTCACGTCCGACGGGCCGCCGAGCACCGGATGCAGGTAGCTGTACGGCTGCGATCCCGAGGAGCGCGGCAGGCTCACCGGCATCCGCCCGGACGGCGAGACCGCCCCGATGATGACCTCGGCGATCGCGGTGCCGCCGGCCTCACCGGGGAAGAACGCCTGCAGCACGGCCGCAGGGCTCGTCTCGGAGTCCAGCGCCCAGTCGATCGCGTAGGGGCGGCCGGTGACGAGCACCATGACGACCGGTGTTCCCGTCGCGACCAGCTGCTCGACCAGCTCGCGCTGCACGCCCGGCAGGTCCAGCGACTCGACGTCATTGCCCTCACCGACCGTGCCGCGGCCGAACAGCCCGGCCTGGTCACCGACCACGACGACCGCGACCTCGGCATCCTTCGCCGCGGCGACGGCCGCGTCGAACCCGGACCGATCGGTGCCCTCGACCTCGCAGCCGACGACGTGCGCGATCCGCGCGTCGGGCAGGGCTGCCTCCAGCGCCTCGCGCACCGTCGGGATCGCGAAGCCCAGCTCGTGATCCGGGTGGTGCGCCAGAACGTGGTTGGCGAACGAATAGCATCCCTGCAGCGCCGCGGTGCGGTCGGAGTTCGGCCCGATCAGCGCGATGCTCGGGGCCTGTGCGCTTCCGACCGTCGCCGCCAGCGGCAGCACCCCGTCGTTGGAGAGCAGTACGAGCGACTCGGCCGCCAGTCGGCGTGCCACCTCGCGGTGACGCGGGGTGTCGAGATCGATCTGCGCGGGCGGCTCGTCCTCGAACGCGCCGGCGTCGAGCAGCCCGAGCTGCTCCTTCTGCGTGAGCACGCGGATCACGGCGCGATCCAGATAGCCCTCGTCGAACCGACCGTCGCGCACGCGTTCGATGAGGGGCGCCAGGTAGGCGTCGCCGGAGGGCAGCTCCACGTCGATTCCGGCCGTCAGCGCCTGGGCCGCGGCGTCGCCGCGATCGGCGGCCACCTGGTGCATGACTTCGAGGAACGCGACCGCGAAGTAGTCGGCGACGACCACCCCGTCGAATCCGAGATCCTCGCGGAGGATGCCGGTCAGCAGTGCGGGATCGGATGCCACCGGCACCCCGTCGATCTCGGTGTAGCTGTTCATCACGCTGCGCACGCCGCCGTCGCGGATCGCCATCTCGAACGGCGGCAGGAACACGTCCGCCACCTCGCGCGGGCCGGCGGACACGGGCGCGTGGTTGCGTCCGGCGCGCGAGCCCGAGTAGCCCAGGAAGTGCTTGAGCGTGGCGTGCACGCCGGCGGACTGCAGGCCCTGCACGTAGGCGGTGCCGACCGTTCCCACCAGGTAGGGGTCCTCGCCGATGCACTCGTCGACCCGGCCCCAACGGGGATCGCGCACTACATCGAGCACCGGGGCCAGGCCCTGGTGGATGCCGAGCTGACGCATCGACTCGCCGATCAGCGCGCCCATCTCCGCGACCAGCGCGGGATCGAACGACGCGCCCCATGCCAGCGGCGTGGGGAAGGTCGCGGCCTTCCACGCGGCGAGACCGGTGAGGCACTCCTCGTGCACGAGGGCGGGGATGCCCAGGCGCGTCTCGCGCTTGATCCTGCGCTGCTCGCCCCACAGCCAGGCGGCGCGCTCGACCGGATCGACCGGACGCGTGCCGTAGACCCGGGTGAAGTGCCCGATGCCGTGCCTGGTGATCTCGGCGAGCGCTCCGGAGGACCGCGACGAGCCCATCTCGTTCTGCATCGGGGCGACCACGTCGCCGCCCTGGTCCAGCCAGTAGCCGACCAGCTGCGCGGCCTTCTCCTCGAGCGTCATCTGCGCGAGCAGCGCACCGACGCGATCGGAGGCGATCGGGAAGGCCGGAATGTCGGAGGTCGTGGAGACGTCGAGGGTCATCCCTTCACCGCCCCGGTCAGACCGCCGACGATGCGACGCTCGAACAGGCTGAAGAAGACGAGTGCCGGGAGCATCGACAGCGAGGTGTACGCGAGCACGCGGGCCGTGTCGACCGAGTACTGCGAGGCGAAGTTCTGCACACCCAGGGGAAGGGTGAACAGGTCCTGGTCGTTCAGGATGAACAGCGGGAGCATGTATCCGTTCCAGGCGCCGACGAAGGCCAGGATGCCGACCGTGATCACCCCGGGCAGGCTGAGCGGAAGGACCATGCGCCAGAAGAAGCCGAGCCGGGAGGCCCCGTCGATCGACGCCGCCTCCTCGAGCTCCTTCGGGATCGCTCGCAGGAAGGGCACGAGGATGATGATCGTCATGGGCAGCGCGAAGGCGATCTGCGGCAGGATGATGCCGGCCAGGCTGTTCACCAGTCCGAGGTTGCGGATCAGGATGTACAGCGGGGTGATGGCGACCGTGACGGGGAACATCAGTCCCGCAGCGAACAGCGAGTACATCACGCCGCGTCCGCCGAAGTCGTAGCGTGCGATCACATAACTGGCCATCAGCCCCAGGATGACGGCACCGGCAGTGGTGCCCACCGCCGAGATGGTCGAGTTCAGCATCGCCACCCAGAACTGCGAGCTCGCCAGCACGTCGCCGTAGTTGGCGAGCTGCCAGGGAGCCGGCCATCCGGACGGGTCGAGGGTGATCTGCGAGTTCGTGCGGAAGCCGCCGATGATGATGTAGAGCACCGGCGTGATGCAGATGGTGATCAGCACCACCGCGGCGAGGTACACCGCGGGGCTGCCCCACTTGACCCCCGACTCGCGCACACGGCGCCGGCCCTTGGGGGAGATCGCCTGGATGGCGACCCGCGTGTTCAGGCTCTCGACGCTCACTTGCGCTTCCTTCCGCCGTCGCCGGTCAATGCGCCCTCGGTGTCGCGGCGCAGAACGAAGCGCTGGTAGAAGAGCGCGACGATGAGGGTGATGATGAACAGCATCACGGCGACGGCGTTGCCGAATCCGTAGCTGCCGGCCAGGTGGCCGTTCTGGTACATGTAGGTCGCCATCGTGGAGGTGCCCGCCGTGGCGGCGATGTACTGACCCCAGATGATGTTGACCAGGTCGAAGAGCTGCAGCGAGCCGATGATCGACAGGAACGCCCAGATCCGGATGGTCGGGCCGAGCAGCGGGACGGTGATCGTCCACTGGATCTTCCAGAAGCCCGCGCCGTCGATGGCGGCGGCCTCGTAGAGCTCCTCGGGGATCGACTGCATGCCCGCGAGCATGAGGATCACGGCGAAGCCGAGGTACTTCCAGGTGATGATGATCATCAGCGAGGTCATCGCGAACGCGGGGTCGGCGATCCAGGACTGCGCGAGGGCGCCCATGCCCCACTTCTCCAGCAGGGAGTTCAGCGCCCCGGTGTCCTGCAGCATCAGGCTCCACCCGATGCCGACGATCACCTCGGAGATGACGTAGGGGACGAAGATCAGGATGCGGATGACCGAGCGGCCGCGGATCTTCTGATTCATCAGCAGCGCGAACAGGATCGCGACGGGGCCCTGCAGCAGCAGCGACAGGACCACGATCATGCCGTTGTGCAGGACGGCCTCGCGGAAGGTCTCGTCCTCCCAGATCATGACGTAGTTGTCGAGTCCGATGAACTCGGTGGGCCAGCCGAAGCCGTTCCATTTGAAGAAGCCGTAGAACGCGGCCATCGCCACCGGCAGGCAGATGACGAAGCCGACGAACATGATCAGCGCGGGTCCCGAGAGGAGCGCGATCTCGCCGCGCTTGCGCCAGTCGGGCCGCGGCGAACGCCGCTCCGGGGCGGGCTGTGCGCCCGCCCCGGAGACGGTGTCCCTCTCAGGCACCGAGGTGCTGTTCAATGCCTGGGTGTCGTGCATGTTCCGGTCAGCCCCTCGCCTGCGCCTTGGTGACCGTCTCGACGAGCTTCTCAGGGGTTCCCTGACCGGCGAGCATCTCGACGACGCTGGTGTTCAGCGCGTTTCCGACGTTCTGGCCGAGAGCCGTGTCGAGCCACAGCGCCACGTACGGAGCCTTCGTGAAGGCCTCCATCAGCGGGACCAGGGACGGGTCGGTGACCGCGCCGGTGGCCTCCTGCGAAGCGGGGATGGTCTGGAACGCGACCGCGTACTTCTCCTGCCATTCCTTCGATGAGACGAAGTTCAGGAACTTCTCGCACGAAGCCGGCGAATCCTTGGAGCAGGAGTAGCCGTCCACGCCGCCCATCATGGCGCCGGGGGCGCCGGCTCCGCCGTCGACCTCGGGGAACGGGAACCAGCCCAGGTCGGGCAGCGGCTTGGTGTCGGGGGTGAGGCTGGCGATCACGCCCACGTCCCAGGCGCCCATGAGCTCCATGGCGGCCTTGTGGTTGGCGAGCAGACCTGCGGACGAGTTCGCGCCCTCCTGCGGGTCGGTCGTCAGGAAGCCCTTGTTGAACGGCTGGGTGCCGGCGAACTCCTCGAAGTTCTTCGCGGCCTCGAGCCAGCACGGGTCGGAGAAGTCGGCCTTGGTGGCGAGGTTCTCGATCAGACCCTGGTCGCAGGCGCGCACGGCGAAGAAGTAGTACCAGTGCGCGGCAGGCCACGCGGCCTTGGCGCCGAGGGCGATCGGCTGGATGCCGGCGTCCTTGAGCTTGGTGACGGCACCGTTCAGCTCGTCCATGGTGGTCGGCTCGGAGGTGATGCCGGCCTGCTCGAACAGGTCCTTGCTGTAGAAGAACCCGCCGGGGAGCACGGCGCTGGGCATGCCGTAGATCTTGCCGTCGACGGTGAAGGCGCTGAACGGCGCGTCGCCGAGCGCCTTCTTGACGTCGGGGTCGATCAGGCCGGTGAGGTCCTTGACCTTGTCGGCGCTGACGATGTCGGCGAGCTTGCCGCCACCGCGGGCCATGAAGATGTCGGGCATGTCGCCCGAGTTGACGGCGGTCTGCAGCTTGCCGTCCATGTCCTCGTTCTGGATCGACGTGAGCTTGATGGTCACATCGGGGTTCTCCTTGTGGAACGCCGCCGCGGCATCCTCCCAGTACGCCTTGCCGTCGCCCGTGGTCGAGTTGTGCCACATGGTGAGGGTGGTCTTGCCGCCTTCGGCGGGAGCGTCCGTGCTGCTGGAGCAGCCGGCGAGCCCCAGCATCCCCAGTGTCGCCACGGCCACGCCGGTGACGAGCCAAGCCTTTCGGATCTTCATGCTGTGTCTCCTCTTCGAGTGTTGCAGCGGGTTCGGCCGCATTTGTTGCCGACTGCCCCCAATGTGCTTTCGGCCTACTCTGGCAGGTCGAGTTCATGGTGTCAATCGATATCGATAACGTTTTCGCACGGTATGTTGAGGCGATGACGAGTTCGAGACGATGACGAGTTTGAGACGATGATGCGTCGAACCACCATCCACGATGTCGCCAGCGCGGCCGGCGTCTCCGTCGCCACGGTCTCCAAGGCGATCAACGGACGCGACGGCGTGTCGGCCGCGACCATGAGCCACGTGATGAGCGTGGTCGACGAGCTCGGATACGAGAGCTCGCTGGTCGCCACGTCGATGCGTCGACGCCGCACCGACGTGATCGGCGTACTCGTGGCGGAGTTCGAGCCGTTCGCCCTGCAGCTGCTGCAGGGCGTCTCGTCGGCGCTGCAGGGCACCCGGTACGACGTGCTCGCCTACGCCGGAAGCGTGTCGGCCGGTGAGCACCGCGGATGGGAGCGGCGCTCGCTCTCCCGCCTGGGCGGAACCCTGATCGACGGCGCGATCGTCGTGACCCCGACATCCATGCCCGCCGACGCCTCCGTGCCGATCGTCGCGATCGACCCGAGCGAGGGCCCGGACGGCCCCTCGACAGTGAGCGTCATCAACGAGGACGGCGCTCGAGCCGCGACCGAGCATCTGATCTCACTGGGCCATCGCCGCATCGCGCACCTGCGCGGCCGCACCGACCTCATCTCCGCGCAGCAGCGCGAGGAGGGCTACCGCAGCGCACTCGCCGCAGCAGGCATCCCCTTCGACGACGCACTCCTCGCCGACGGCGGCTACCGGACCGCGGACTCCACGGCTGGGGCGCATGCGCTGCTCGACCTGGCGGACCCGCCCACTGCGGTGTTCGGCGCCAACGACCTCTCCGCCATCGAGATGATCCGGGTGGCCGTCGAGCGCGGACTGCGGGTGCCGGACGACCTCTCGGTGATCGGCTTCGACGACATCCCCGAAGCCGCCTTCCACACCCCGCAGCTGTCGACCGTGCGCCAGCCGCTGACGGAGATGGGAGCGGTGGCCGTGCGCGTGCTGCTGAGCATGATGGCCGGCGGCGAGCGCGAGGATGTGCGGATGTCGGCCGAGCTCAAGGCCCGGGAATCGACCGCCGCCCCGAGGCGCTGACCGCGCAGCATCCGCGCTCCGACGGATTCGGATCGGATCGGCATTGCATCCGCCGTTCCGAGTTGATATGTTCTGATCTACAACATTTCATTGACGTCGCTGAAGGCGGATCATCATGGCACTCACCCCCACCAAGGCCGACCGGTTCTCGTTCGGCCTCTGGACCATCGGCTACAACGGCACCGACCCGTTCGGCGGCCCGACCCGCCCGGCGCTCGACGTCGTGCACGGCGTCGAGAAGCTCGCTGAGCTCGGCGCGTACGGCCTCACCTTCCACGACGACGACCTGTTCGCGTTCGGATCCACGGATGCCGAGCGTCAGAAGCAGATCGATCGCCTCAAGGGCGCACTGGCCGACACCGGCCTGATCGTCCCGATGGTCACCACGAACCTGTTCAGCGCCCCCGTCTTCAAGGACGGCGGCTTCACCTCCAACGACCGTCAGGTGCGCCGCTACGCGCTGCGCAAGGTGTTCCGCCAGCTCGACCTCGGCGCCGAGCTCGGTGCGAAGACGTTCGTCATGTGGGGTGGCCGCGAGGGCGCCGAGTACGACTCCGCCAAGGACGTCCGCCAGGCGCTGGAGCGCTACCGCGAGGCCGTCGACCTGCTCGGCGACTACGTCACCGACAAGGGCTACGACATCCGCTTCGCCATCGAGCCCAAGCCGAACGAGCCCCGCGGCGACATCCTGCTGCCGACGCTGGGTCACGCGCTCGCGTTCATCAACTCGCTCGCTCGTCCGGAGCTCGTGGGCCTGAACCCCGAGGTCGGCCACGAGCAGATGGCCGGCCTGAACTTCGCCGCCGGAATCGCCCAGGCGCTGTACCACGACAAGCTGTTCCACATCGACCTGAACGGTCAGCGCGGCATCAAGTACGACCAGGACCTGGTCTTCGGTCACGGCGACCTGCACAACGCCTTCGCTCTGGTGGACCTGCTCGAGAACGGCGGCCCCGGCGGCACGCCCACCTACGACGGCCCGCGTCACTTCGACTACAAGCCCAGCCGCACCGAGGACGAGACGGGCGTCTGGGACTCGGCAGCCGCGAACATGCGCATGTACCTTCTGCTCAAGGAGCGTGCGGCCGCGTTCCGCGCCGACCCCGAGGTGCAGGAGGCCCTGGCGGCCGCCAAGGTCGCCGAGCTGTCGCAGCCGACGCTGAACGAGGGCGAGAGCTACGACGACTTCCTCGCCGACCGCAGCGCCTACGAGGACTTCGACGCCGACGCCTACCTGGGCGGCAAGGGCTTCGGCTTCGTGCGCCTGCAGCAGCTGGCATCCGAGCACCTGATGGGCGCTCGCTGACCCGCGCAGCACCCCGTCCGCCGAGACCCCGCCCCGTTCAGGGACGGGGTCTCGGCGCCATATCCGAACAGACAGAGTGAGAGGATGCCTGCCATGGCACTCGTGATGGGCGTCGACTCCTCGACGCAGTCCTGCAAGGTCGTGATCGCGGATGCCGCGACCGGCGCGATCGTCCGCACCGGCCGGGCCTCGCACCCGGACGGGACCAGCGTCGACCCGCAGGCATGGTGGGACGCGCTGCGCGCGGCGATCACGGATGCCGGCGGCATGGCCGACGTCGAGGCCTGGTCCATCGGCGGACAGCAGCACGGCATGGTCGCACTCGACGAATCCGGCGGGGTCATCCGCGATGCGCTGCTGTGGAACGACACCCGTTCCGCCGGCGCCGCTGCCGACCTGACCGCCGAGTTCGGGGCGGACGAGCTGGCGCGGCGCACCGGCCTGGTACCGGTGGCATCCTTCACGATCACCAAGCTGCGCTGGCTGCGCGACGCGGAGCCCGACAACGCCGCCGAGGTCGCGGCGGTCGCACTCCCCCACGACTGGCTCACCTGGCGGCTGCGCGGCTTCGGACCGAGCTCTGAATCGGGGCGGAACCCCGCACTGGACGAGCTGATCACCGACCGGTCGGATGCCAGCGGCACCGGCTATTGGAACCCCGAGACCGGCGAGTACGACCGCGAGCTGCTGATCGCAGCTCTCGGCCACGATGCGATCCTGCCGCGCGTGCTGGGACCTGCGGAGTCGGTGACGGATGCCGACGGCCGGAGGGTCGGGCCGGGTGCCGGCGACAACGCCGGCGCGGCACTCGGCGTCGGAGCGCAGACCGGTGACGTCGTGGTGTCGATCGGCACGAGCGGCACCGTCTTCGCCATCAGCGAGCACGCCGTGCACGACAGCACGGGCACGATCGCGGGCTTCGCGGATGCCGACGGGCACTTCCTGCCGCTGGTCGCGACGCTCAACGCGGCCCGGGTGCTCGACGCCATCGCACGCCTGCTCGGCGTCGACCACGACGAGCTCTCGCGGCTGGCACTGGAGGCATCCCCCGGTGCCGACGGACTCACCCTGCAGCCCTACTTCGAGGGCGAGCGCACGCCCAACCTGCCGGATGCCACCGCCACACTGTCGGGCATGACCCTGGCATCCACCACCCGCGAGAACCTCGCGCGTGCGGCAGTCGAGGGCATGCTGTCCGGCCTCGGCGCGGGCCTGGACGCGCTGCGCGAGCAGGGCGTCCAGCTGGACCGTGCGCTCCTGATCGGCGGAGGCGCGCAGTCGCAGGCCGTGCGCGAGATCGCGCCCGCCGTGCTCGGCATCCCCGTCGAGGTTCCCGAGCCCGCCGAGTACGTGGCGCTCGGCGCCGCGCGTCAGGCGGCTGCGGTGCTCGCCGCGGCCTGAGCCGCCGGCATCCGCCCTGCCCTGCCCCCGAGAAACCACATTCTGCATGAAACACCCGTCGAGACGGGTTTCTCATGCGGAATGTGGTTTCTCGGCGTTGAGGGCCGCGCTTACAGCCCCTGCGCGAGGCGGTAGTAGGCCTGGTTCCAGCGGACCTGCTTCTGGAACTCGGGCAGCGTGGTGGCCTCGTCGATGACGAGCAGCTCGATCTCGGCCATCTCGGCGAAGTCGCGGAACGCCTCGATCCCGACCGCGGTCGACATCACCGTGTGGTGCGCGGCACCAGCGGTGAGCCAGGCCGCGGCGCTGGTGTTGAAATCAGGGGCGGGCTTCCAGACGGCGCGTCCCACCGGGAGCTTGGGCAGCGCCGCGCGCGGCTCGACGTTCTCGACGACGTTCGCGGTGAGGCGGAACCGGTCGCGCATGTCGCTCAGCGCGACGACCACGGCGGGGCCGGGGTCGGCGGTGAAGACCAGGCGCACCGGGTCATCCTTGCCGCCGATGCCGAGCGGGTGCACCTCGAGGGTGGGCTTGGCGGCGGTGAGCGAGGGTGAGACCTCGAGCATGTGCGCGCCGAGGATCAGCTCGTCGCCCGGGGTCATGTCGTAGGTGTAGTCCTCCATCAGGCTCGCCCCGCCGGGCAGGCCCGCACCCATCACGTTGGCGATACGCACGAGCACGGCGGTCTTCCAGTCGCCCTCGGCGCCGAAGCCGTAGCCCTCGGCCATCAGGCGCTGCACGGCCAGCCCGGGAAGCTGCTTCAGCTCGCCCAGGTCCTCGAACGAGGTCGTGAAGGCTCCGAAGCCGCCCTCCTCCAGGAAGGAGCGCAGGCCGATCTCGATCGCGGCGCCGTCGCGCAGCGACTGGTGACGCTCGCCTCCGCGGCGCAGCTCAGGGGCGACCTCGTAGAGCTCCTCGTACTCGGCGACGAGCGAGTCGACATCGGCATCCGATGCCTGTGCGACGGCATCGGCCAGCTCGTTCACGCCCCAGGTGTTCACCTGCACGCCCAGGCGCAGCTCGGCCTCGGTCTTGTCTCCCTCGGTGACGGCGACGAAGCGCATGTTGTCGCCGAATCGGGCGAGCTTGAGGGAGCGGGATGCCGCGAGCCCCGCCGCCGCGCGCTGCCAGACACCCAGCTCCTGGCGCACGCGCGGGTCGCTGGCGTGGCCGACGACGGTCTTGCGCGGCACGCCCAGACGGGTCTGGATGTAGCCGAACTCGCGGTCGCCGTGCGCGGCCTGGTTCAGGTTCATGAAGTCGAAGTCGATGTCGGCCCAGGGCAGCTCGACGTTGGCCTGCGTGTGCAGGTGCGCGAGCGGCTTCTGCAACGCGTCGAGCCCGGCGATCCACATCTTGGCGGGGCTGAAGGTGTGCATCCAGGCGACCAGGCCGATCACCCGGTCATCGGCGTTCGCCTCCAGCGCGATGCGCTTGATGGCCGCGGAGTCGGTGAGCACCGGCTTCCAGACGATCTTCACGGGCGTCTCGGATGCCGCATCCAGGGCATCCGAGATCGCGCGGGACTGCTCGGCGACCTGCGCGAGCGTCTCGGGTCCGTACAGGTGCTGACTGCCGGTGAGGAACCAGACCTCGTAGCCGTCGAGGGAGGTGGTGAGCGGGGTGCGGGTCATGGGGTGTTCCTTCGGTCGTTGTCGTCCAGGTCGCAACGGATGCCGCCAAATCGGAGCGATAGCGGCATGAAGTGCGACCTGGACACGAGAAAACGGGGTCAGAGTGCGGCTACGGCGGCGGCTTCGGCCGCCAGTCCGGCGCGGTAGCGGTCGAGGTAGGTCGCGTAGCCGGCGACGTCGGCAGGGTCGGGATCGACGACGCGGATGTCGGCATCGGCGAACACCTGGTCGTCGAGGTAGTCGCTGAGATCCTGGTCGGATGCCAGGAACGCCGCGAGCACCGCGATTCCCCAGGCGCCGCCCTCGGATGCCGTGTCGCCGACGGCCACCGGTGCGTTCAGCGCCCCGGCGAGGAAGCGCTGGGCGACGCCGGCCGTGCGGAACATGCCACCGTGCGCGAACATCCGGTCCAGCCGAACGCCCTCCCCCTCCAGCACGCGCATGCCCAGGCTCAGCGTGCCGAACACGCCGTAGAGCTGGGCGCGCATGACGTTGGCGAGCGTGAACCGGCTGTCGGGGGTGCGCACGAACAGCGGGCGCCCCTCCTCGAGTCCGACGATCGGCTCACCGGCGAGGTGGTTGTAGGCCAGCAGGCCACCGGCATCCGCCTCACCCTCCAGGGCTTCGCGGAAGAGGGTCTCGAAGACGGCATCCGCCGAGCCATGGATTCCGGATGCCTCCGCGAACCGCACGAACATGCCCACCCAGGCCGCCAGTTCGCTGGCGCCGTTGTTGCAGTGCACCATCGCGACGGCGTCGCCGGCGGGAGTGGTGACCAGATCCAGCTCGTGGTGCACCTCGGCGAGGGGGCGCTCGAGCACCACCATCGCGAAGATGCTCGTGCCGGCGCTCACGTTTCCGGTGCGCGGCGCGACCGCGTTGGTCGCGACCATGCCGGTGCCGGCGTCGCCCTCGGGCGGGCACAGCGGGATGCCGGGACGCAGCGCCCCGGTCGGGTCGAGCAGTGCGGCGCCGGCGGCGCTGAGCGCTCCGGCATCCGCACCGGCGACGAGCACTTCCGGCAGCAGGGACCGCAGGTCGTCGCCGGTGTGCGCGTCGTAGCGGGCGATCAGCTGCTGGTCGTAGTCGCGCGCGGCCGAGTCGATCGGGAACACACCGGAGGCGTCGCCGATGCCGAGCACGCGCCGGCCCGTGAGCTGCCAGTGCACGTAGCCGGCCAGCGTGGTGATCGCTGCCACCCGGTCGACGTGCGGCTCCGCGTCCAGCTGCGCCTGCCGCAGGTGCGCGACCGACCAGCGCAGCGGGATGTTCACGCCCAGCAGCTCGGTCAGCTCGGCCGCCGCGGGCCCGGTGTTGGTGTTGCGCCAGGTGCGGAACGGGGCGAGCAGGTCGCCGGCGCCGTCGAAGGCGAGGTAGCCGTGCATCATCGCCGAGATCCCGATCGCGCCGAACGTGTCGGGACGGACGCCGTGCCGGTCGTACGCGTCGGAGACCAGGCCCGCGTACGCCTCCTGGAGGCCCGCCCAGACCGCGTCGATCGGGTAGGTCCACAACCGATCCTCGAAGCGGTTCTCCCAGTCGTGGAAGCCTGTGGCCAGCACCTCATGGGTGGTCGAGTCGATCAGGCAGGCCTTGATGCGGGTCGAGCCGAGCTCGACTCCGAGAGAGGTCCGGCCGGTGCGGATGGCCTCGGCTGCGCCGCTCATCGCCGTGCGTCCGAGCTCTGGCCGTACACGTTCTGGTACCGGTCGTAGAGGCTGTCGATCGCCTGCTGCGGGATCGGGATGAGCGGACCCGCCTCGCGGGCGAGGTGGACGGTGCGCGCCACATCCTCGACCATGACGGCGGCCTTGACGGCATCCTTGGCATCCGTCCCGATCGTGAACGGGCCGTGGTTCTGCATCAGCACCGCACGGCTGCGGTGGCCGCTGAGGGTCTCGACGATGCCGCGGCCGATCGAGTCGTCGCCGATGATCGCGAACGGGCCGACCGGGACCGGGCCGCCGAACTCGTCGGCCATCGCGGTGATCACGCAGGGGATCTCCTCGCCGCGCGCGGCCCAGGCCACCGCGTAGGTGGAGTGCGTGTGCACCACGCCGCCGACGTGCGGCATGTTCCGGTACACGTAGGCGTGCGCGGCGGTGTCGCTGGAGGGCGAGCGGTCGCTGCCGGGCGTGCCGGGGATGACAGCGCCGTCGAGGTCGCAGAGGATCATGTTCTCGGGAGCCAGGTCGTCGTAGCTCACGCCGGAGGGCTTGATGACGAACAGATCGGCGCCGGGGACTCGGCCGGACACGTTACCGCCGGTCCAGACGACCAGGCCGTAGCGGACCAGCTCTCCGTGCAGGCGGGCGACGTCGGCGCGGACGACGGCGATGGCCGCTTCGATCTCGGGGGTGAAGGTCGTCATACGGTTCCTCTTCATTCGAGACTGTGACCGGTCACAGTCATGTAACCACGGCTCAACCGTCCGGTCAACCCGCATGCGGGTCCAATCCGGAGCAGGATCGGTGTCCTCAGTCGCCGGCGCGAAGATCGTGAAGCGTCCTGCGGTCGAACGACACGTGTGTGAACGTCGTCACCGCGCGGTCACCGTGCGGGGCCTGCGCCATGAGGCCGACCAGCGGATCGTGGGTTAGATCCAGCCGGAAGAGTCGCGCAAATCGCCAGACTGAGCCATCGAGCGAATAGTGGAACGCGAAGGCGGCACCGATGCGCGAGATGCGCAGCCAGACGGCATCGCCCTCGATCGGCGCTCCGTTCGCATCATCCGAGAACCCGTCGGTCACCACACTGACGACCATGGCCTCCTGCTGGGGGGACTGCTCGAAGCAGAGCTTCGCCCAGTGACGATCGTCGGCCCACACCGTGAGCACTGCGGCGTCGAAGGTGGTGCGCGGCGCGCGCACTTCGACCCGTGCCGAGAACTGGAAGTCCCCCGCACCCGGCTCGAACGACAGGCTCGTGGAGAGGTTGTCCACCGGGTTCCCGTCTCCTGCGGCGTCATTGCTCCAGTCCGTCCCGGCCGCGGCTGTCAGCCTTATGCCGCCTGCAACCACTTCCGCGACACCGGAGCGGTGAGTCCACCGCAGCTCCGGCAATCCCTCTACTGCGATACTCATGAGACTCCCTCCGCCCGCTCGCGCGGACTCGCCACCTGTTCGAGAACGATACGCGTGCGGTATCGGCGCTGCTCCCCCGGCCGCAGGGTCACGACCTCATCGTCATGCTGCGCCTGCGCACGACCGCCATCGCGCGATGTCGACGGCTCGACTCCCAGCACGTTGACGCCTGGACTGGCATCGCGCCAGACGAGCAGCAGCGGGAAGCTGTCGCCGCTCCATTCCAGCTTCAGAGCCGCTGATCGACTCGGCGACGTCAGCACGAACTGAGCCCGTGCACCGGTTCGCGCATAGATCACCTGCTCGTCGACGGCGTCTGAGGACACCCCGAGCCCGATCTCGTCGAACGACGCGACTCCCGGCTCTTCACGCGATTCGAACACGATCGCGTCCGTCTCGATCTGCGAATCCTCGTCGAGCAGCGGATATCCCAGGTTGAGATGGTGGCGGAACATGTGACCGGCATCGCGGAAGCCGTCGTTCACCACCACGTCGTCGATCTCGAGCTCCGGACGATGGATCCAGCTGCGAATCCGTCGGGAGAGCCTCAGTGTCGGTGTCCCGAGCGCGGCCTCGACGATGTCGCCGACGATCTCGACATGTGCGTCGTCTCCCTCCCCCTGAATCCGCCACGACACGTTGTCGGCCGCGAGATGACCGATGCGCCCGTGCAGCCCATGCGCGATGCCGCCGACCGTCGACGGCATGCCCGTGGATGCGAGCCCGCATGTGGTGAGGAGCCCGCCGCCGAAAGTATGGATCCAGCCGGCACCCCCCGGCTCGTGCCGCACCGCGGCGACGCGCCCGCGAGCGGATGCCCAGCCGAGCGGCACGCCGCGGGCGTCTGCCCATCCGATGTCCAGCGCACGGTCGAGCAGCACCTCGAAGGAGATCCCACCGGGATTGCGGACGATGAGAACGGGCGAGCCCGATGCCATGCCGTCGGTGAGCTGGGCCCTGTCCACGCGTACGAGCTGATCGACGTCGCCGACTTTCCGTCGCGAGTCCCCCCACGCCGCAGCCGCACCCGCCAGCGTCATCCTGCGCCACGCACCTCGGCCGCGGATCGCCGACGCGCGCCGACAGCGACGGCGATCACCAGCACCGAACCGGTGACGACGTACTGCCAGTATGACGCGACACCGAGCATGTTCAGCGCCTTCGCGAGCACGGCGAAGAGCAGAGCGCCCACGACTGTGCCGAACACGGTTCCTCGTCCGCCGCGCAGCGCCGTCCCACCGACGACGACCGCGGCGATCACGCTCATCTCGAGGCCCGTCGCCATGTTCGCCTCTGCGGAGGAGAGCCGCCCGGCCATGAACACACCGGCCAGAGCGAAGCAGATCCCGGCGACGACGAAGACGAGCACCTTCGTCCGGTTGACCCTCATGCCTGCGAGGTGCGCGGCACGCTCGTTCGAGCCGATCGCACGCAGCGTGCGTCCGAAGCCGGTGCGGTAGAGCAGGAAGTAGGTGATCAGCGCGAGCACGACGAGAGCGATGAAGGCGTACGGCACCACGCCGATCGACCCAGTGGTGAGAGCGCGGAAGTTCTTCGATGTGACGCTCACGACCGAGCCGCCGGTCCAGATGAACGACATCCCGAGGAACAGGTAGAGCGTACCGAGAGTGGCGATGAACGGCGCGATCTTGACATAGGTGACCAGCAGCCCATTGGCCAGTCCCAGTACCGCTCCCACCGCCACCGCCAGCACGAGCACCGCACCGATGGTCGTGTGCGGAAGCGCGGTGCCGACCGCGATGGCGCTCACGGCAAGGATGCCTGCGACGCTGAGGTCGAGAAGACCTCCGGTGATCAGCAGCACCATCCCGCACGCGGCGATTCCGACGAAGGCCGTCTCGAACAGAATGTTCTGGATGTTCCCCGCGCCCCAGAACGCTGGTTTGACGAGCCCCACCGCGAAGAAGGCAATGAGGACCACCACGACGAGATACTGCCGTGCAAGGAACGTGCGCACAGCGGCGACGACGCTCGATCGTCGGCTCTGTTCCTCGAAGGGCTCCGTTGTGATCATGGTGGCGGTCATGACGCCTTCCCTTCGAACACACGCCGGACAGCTGCCCGCTGGGCGCTGTCCAGGCTCAGGGCGAACACGAGGAGCACGCCGAGGGCGACGTACTGGTAGAACGATGCGACGTTGAGAAGGTTCAGGCCGGAATTGATCATGGCCAGCAGCAGTGCGGCGAGGAAGGTGCCGATGACATTGCCGCGACCACCGGCCATGCTCGTGCCGCCGAGAACCACCACAGCGATCGCCTGAAGTTCCAGACCCGTGCTGAGCGAACCGTTGACGCTTCCCAGCTGGCTCGCCAGGAGAATGCCTGCGACGCCTGCGGCGAGCGCTGCGACCACGTAGGCGATGAGGTTGATCCGCTGCACGTTGATGCCGCTGTCGGTTGCCGATTCCGGGCTGCCGCCGACGGCGACCATGTGCTTGCCGAAGCGCATCCGATCGAGCACGAACCAGAATCCTGCGCCGATGACCACAGCGAGGATGAACGGCACAGGGACGCCGCCGACGGAGGCTGTGGCGACCGAGCGGAACGACGCATCGGCGATCATGATCGGCGCTCCGCCGGTGAACAGCAGTGCAAGCCCACGGAAGACGCTCATCGTCGAAAGGGTCGCGATGAACGAGGGGACGCGGAAGGTCGTGACGACGATTCCGTTGAGCAGGCCGAGTGCAAGCGCGGCCAGCAACCCGGCAAGGATGCCTGGCGCCAGCCCCCATGCGTTGACCGACGCGGCCGCGACACAGGCGACGACGGCCTGCGTCGACCCGACGGAGAGGTCGATGCCGCGCAGCGCGATCACCATCGTCATGCCGTAAGCAGTGATCGCGAGGATCGCACCATTGACGAGCATGTTGGTGATGTTCGAACCGGTCAGAAAGTTCGGCACGAGGAGGATGCCTGCGGCGAGCACGACGACGAAGGGGATGACGATGCCGAGCTTCTGCAGCAGCCCTTGGCGTTTGGCCGCACGGTCGGCACGTACTGCCGAGGCGTCGCGCTCCTGGTCGGCGACGGTGACGGCGTCCACCGCCGAATCCTGTGTTTCAGTCATGGGTTCCCTCCAGGGCGACCTGCCCGACGGATGCTCCGACGATGTTGTCCTCAGTGATGTCCCCGCCGCGCAGGTCTGCCGTCTGACGCCCGGCGAGGAAGACGAGGCACCGATCGGAGATCGCCACGAGTTCCGGCGCATCGGAGCTGGACACGATGACACCGACTCCCTGGGATGCCAGGCGCCGGATCAGTTGATAGATCTCGAGCTTCGCGCCGACATCGACGCCTCGAGTGGGCTCGTTCAGCAACAGCACACGGCAGCCCGATTCCAGCGCGCGTCCGAGCAGGACCTTCTGCTGGTTGCCGCCCGACAGATTGCCGATCAGCTGGCGGCCATGCGGCACGCGGATACGGAGTTCCTGCCTCAGGCCCTCGAAGATCGCGCCTTCCTCACGGCGAGACGGGATCATTCTGCGCCACCATGAGGTGGCCGCGGGGTCTCGCGACACCATGGCGTTCTCCGTGACGTCGAGGTGAGGCAGGATGCCCTCGCTCTTGCGGTCCTCGCTGAGCATGTAGATCCCGGCATCGATCGCGGCTGAGACGGAGCGCAGTGAGGCGACGTCCCCGTCGACCTTCACGACACCGTCGAGGATGGGAAGGTCTCCGAAGAGCGCGCGCGTGAGCTCACTGCGCCCCGAGCCGATGAGGCCCGCGAGCCCGACGATCTCCCCCGCACCGACGGAGAGCGAGAACGGCTCATCGAATCCACCGAGACGCACGTTCTGCACCGACAGCCGCTCGTCGCGTTCAGACGGCGCGTCGACTCTGCGCTCGAGTGTCTGAGGCTTGCGTCCGAGCATGTGCTCGACCAGACCCTGCTCATCGAGTGCAGAGGTCTCCGAGCGATGGACGAGCGCGCCATCGCGCAGCACCGCGACCTCGTCACAGAGATCGAAGACCTCGTCGAGATGGTGCGACACGTAGGCGATGGCCTTTCCCTGCGCGGCGAGTCGGCGCACGATCTCGTGGAGCCGTGCGACTTCGGAGCGATTCAGGGCCGCCGTCGGCTCATCCATGATGAGCACGTCGAAGTCACGCGAAAGGGCACGGGCGATCTCGACCATCTGCTGATCGCCAGTGGTCAGCGAGCTGACGAGGCGGTTCGGATCGAGATCGAGCCCGAGCATGGTGAGCAACTCGGCAACACGCCGGCGGGTGTCCCGCGCGCGAACCACACCGGTGGCGGTGAGCTCATGGCCGAGCATGATGTTGTCGGCGATCGACAGCTGGGGAACCAGACGGAACTCCTGGCTAACGACCGAGATGCCGGCGGCCTGCGACTCCGCGGAGCTATCGAAGCGACAGATTTCTCCGCGAAGTCGCAGGACGCCCTCGACGGGCTGCTCGATGCCCGCGAGGATCCTGATCAGAGTGCTCTTGCCAGCACCGTTCTCACCGACGAGAGCGAGGATCCGTCCGGAATCGATCTCCAGCGAGACCCCCTTCAGGGCGCGCACGCCTGGATACTGCTGGACGATGTTCTCGACTGCGAGCACAGCGCTCATGGCAAGGGCCCTTCTGGTCTCTGGGTCAGCGGTCCGCGCGTGCAGCCTTGAATTCGGCCACCGTCGCCTGGGTCACGATCTCGACCGGGAAGTAGACCGTCTTGGAGTCCGCGTCGGAGTAGCCGGCGTCCTCTCCATTGAGCAGTGCGAGCGCGGTCTCGACCGCGGCCTTGCCCTGGCCATAGGGATCCTGCGCCACGGTCGCAGACATCAGCCCCTGTTCGATGAGGCCGAGAGCGTCGTCGTTGCCATCGAAGCCGATGAGGGTGAATCCGTCGGCCACCGACTTGCCCGCCGTCTCGAGGGCACGCTGCGCACCGACCGCGGATGCGTCATTCGCGGCGTAGATGATGTCGAGGTCGGGATTCGCGGAGAGCATGTCCTGCGCGGCGGCGTATCCGCCGTCGACGGTGTCCTCACCGTCCAGGCTGGCGACGACCTCGAAGCGGTCGTCCTCGGCAAGCGCCTCCTTGAAGCCGTTCACGCGCTCCTCGCCCACGACCGAACCGGCGTGCAGTTCGATCACGCCGACCTTCTTGGTCTCGGTCGAGTCACCAGCCTGGTCGATCACGAACTGCGCTGCGAGCTCGCCGCCGTTGAAGTTGTTCGACAGGATGTAGGCGTCGTAGTCGCCGGCGGTGCCGATGTCGCCGATGACGACGGGGATGCGCGCATCGTGCGCCGCGTCGATCGTCGCCGGCAGGGCCGAGGGCTGCACCGGCGTGATGATCAGGGCCGAGATGCCCTGGTTGATGAGGTCGAGACTGCCCGAGACCTGCTCCTGCTGGGAGCTCTTCTGATCCGCGACGACGACCTCGGCGCCGTTCTCCTCGGCGCCTGCCTTGACGCCCTCGGAGTAGGCCTGCCAGTACGGGTTCTGCAGGTCGTAGACCGAGTATCCGATGATCAGCGGATCCTTCGCCTCGAACTGCACTTCGTCGCCGCTGGACGAGGTGTTGGTGGGCTCTTCGTCCGCACCCGAGGCGCAGCCGGCGATGGCGAGCAGCGGGATGACGGCGAGGGCGAGCAGTGACTTGCGACGCATGGTGTTGTCTCCTTCGACTTTTCTTGAGGTTGTGAGGGTGATGCAGGGGATATCAGCTGAACGACGTGACGAGACGGCCGGTGTTCGCCGTCTCGGACACGAAGGCGTTGTCGTGGATTCCGGCCCAGCCCGGCAGCGGAGCGGCACTGTCCGCGGCGGCCTCCGTCGGCTCGTGGCTGTAAGTCGAGACTTCCCGGACGACTAGAGGCACGTCCGAACCCGCGGGGCATCGGAAGGCGTGCAGGTGCTTGCGGTGCATGACGAACTTGGGGTCGCCTGCGCGCAGACGCACATAGCTGGTGAGCGCGGTGTAGGACTCCTCGCGGCCTACCGGCAGTGCGACTCCCTCGGGCCATTCCGCACCCACTGGCATCCCGGAGAACGCGAGGACATCGGGATCGTTCGGATCGGCGATGGGCTCTGGCCCGTAGAAGACCTCCATCTCGCCGAGAACGACTTCATAGCTCTCGGTCTTGCGGCGGTGGTAGTGCGGTGGGCAGAACTTGCCCGGATGCACGATCATGAGCTTGTCGCAGAGGCCGGAGAAGTCCGAGTACTCGGTGGCGCCGACAGGAAGCCCGTCGACAGCGGGCTCGTTCAGCGACTCGAAGATGATCATCGCCTCATAGGGCTCGCGGGACCAGAGGCCGTTCTCGAACGCCGCATACTGATCGGCACCGAAGACGATGCCAGCGGAGTCGTTGATCATGTCTTCGGTGATCGGATAGCGCAGAGCCTTGCCGAGAGCCGCGGCTTCGCGAACCCATTCGTCATACTCGCGTCGCGTGATCGACGTCCTCGTCATTGGTCCTCCGCTGTATCGACGGTGATCGTGTGAACCGGTTCAAAATTGAACCGGTTTAAATCATGCAATGCGCTCATCTTGTTGTCAAGTCGCTTGGAGCACGATCGAAGAATCGAGATCTCGGCGTGACCGAACGCGTGAGGCCTTGACGTGGACGATTCACCCTCGGGGCGGCGGCCCCGAGGACTGCCGAACGATGAGCTGCGGCGACAGCAGGGCATGTTCGCTGCGAGTGTGTCGGCTGCCGCTGCCGCGCAGCAGCATCTCGGCGGCGACGATTCCAACCTCGAATGACGGCTGATGCACCGTCGTGAGCGCCGGCCGCAAAGCCTCCACGAACTCGACGTCGTCGTAGCCCACGAGAGAGACGTCCCCCGGCACGTCCAGACCCCGTCGCTGCGCCGAGAGGAGCACTCCGAGTGCGAGCAGATCATTTGCGCAGAGCACCGCCGTGGGCCGACTGCTCTGCCACAGGTCGTCCGCAGCCCGCAGCCCCTCCGCGGAGGTCAGATCCGAGACCTCCACGTCGATCAGGACGTCGTCGGGATTCAGCCCGGCTTCGCCTATCCCGGCCAAGACACCGACGCGACGCTCAGCGCACCACGGGACTCTGCCAGGGCCGTTGATGAAGCAGATCGATCGGTGCCCCAGCTCCAGCAGATGGGCAATCGCCTGGTGGGCTCCGTCGACGTTGTCGAGGCTGATACCGGCGCCGACCCCCACGTCGCTTTCGAGCGCGACGACTCCGAGAAATCGATCCGCGAAGTCCTCCCACTGACGATCGTCATCGATCGGCGCGACCAGCAGCCCGTCGACACCCTGGCTCGCGAGCCCGCGAAGCAATCGCTCCTGGCGCTGAGGGCTCTGGTGCGTGGAGCCGACGATCAGGGCGAGGTCGCGATCCTCGAGAACAGACTCCACACCTCGCAGAACCGCCGCCCAATACGGATTGCCCACGTCGGGAACGACGACTCCGACAAGACCGCTTCTGCGACTGCGCAGTTGACCAGCCGCGCGAGAGCCGACGAAGCCGAGCTCTCGGATGGCGCGTTCGACACGCGTCCTCGTCCGCTCTCCGACCTTCTCCGGGTTGTTGAGCACATTCGAGACCGTCCCGAGCGATACCCCCGCCTTGCGCGCCACATCACGCACGCCGACCCCACGTGCAGCGCCGGCGCCGCCCTCTCCGACGATATCGGGCTGGTCAGGCACGTCGTTCATCGTCTGCTCTGCCTTCATCTCGCACGGTCTCGATCACCCAACTCTAGTGAACGATGAACCGGTTCACGCGCAGCGTTCTACGTTGCATTCCGGGTCAGCACCGAGTCCCGCCGCACGAGCAGTGGCGACAGCGGCTCGAGCCTCGCGCCCTGCGCTGTGCCCACGATCGCCGCAACGGCCAGCCGGGCGAGCTCGGCGAAGTCCTGGCGCACCGTGGTCAGCGCGGGCACGTAGTACGCGGCATCCGGTACGTCGTCGAAGCCGACGACGCTGACGTCCTCGGGCACCCGGATGCCGAGCTCGCGCAGCCCTCCCAGCAGCCCGAGTGCCATCTGGTCGTTCGCGGAGAACACTGCAGTGACGTCGGATGCCGCGATGACCGCGGCCGCGTCGTGGCCGGAACGCGCCGTCCAGTCCCCCGGCACCACAGGGCCCTCTGCGAGTCCGCGCGCGGCGAGCTCCTGCGCGAAGCCGGCCTGCCGCGCCTCGGCCTCGAGCCAGTCCGCTGGTCCCGCGAGATGCGCGATGCGGCTGTGCCCCGCATCGGCCAGACAGGCCGTGGCGAGCCGCGCACCCGCGACCTGGTCGACGGCGAGACCGCGCCCGTCTCGCCCCGCGGAATGCAGGGTGACCGTCGGGATGCCGATGTCCATCGCATCCAGAGTCCGCAGCGTGCGCGCGTGCGGGGCGACGACGACCAGCCCGTCCACGCCCTGGCCGAGCAGATGCTCGATGGCCTCGCGCACGGTGTCCTCGCCGGTGGAGTCGGCGAACACGGCCGAGACCCAGTACCCGGCGGCGCGCGCGGCGGACTCGATCGCCTCGATGCTGCGCGAGGGCCCGTAGTGCAGTGCGGCCTGGGCCAGCACGCCGATGGTGCGCGAGCGGCGGGTGCCGAAGGCCCGAGCCACATTGTTCATTCGGTAGCCGAGCTCGGCCACCGCCTCGAGCACCCGCTCGCGGGTCTCGGGGGCGACGTCGGGATGCTCGTTCAGCACGCGCGAGACGGTCTGGCGCGAGACGCCGGCATGGGCGGCGACGTCGCGCACTCCGACGGCGCGTGTACTGAGACCGGTCACGGGCACGAGTCTAGGCCCGCGGATCAGGGAGTCTGCGACCATGATGAGATCAGGACTTGCATCTCAAGCCGCTTGAGGTCTCAGGGTGGAGGACATGACCGAGACATACGAAGGACTGCACCTCATCGGCGACGTCGCGCGCCGCACCGGACTCAGCGTGAGCGCCATCCGCTACTACTCCGACGAGGGACTCGTCGAGCCCACCGACGAGACCGACGGCGGGCACCGGCTCTACGACGCGGAGGCGATCGCGCGGTTGGAGTTCATCCGCACCCTCCGCGACCTGGAGACGGGCCTGGACCAGGTGCGACGCGTGCTGACCGGCACGGTCGAACTGCGCGACCTCCTCGCCGAGCACCTCGAGTTCGTCGAGACCCGCACCCGTGATCTGCAGGCCAAGCGCGCCGTGCTGCGCGCGCTGGTCCGCAGCGCGAGCACGCAGGAGCGGGCGCGACTGCTGCGGCGGCTCGTGACCATGTCGGATGCGCAGCGCCAGAGCCTGGTCGACGACTTCCTCGCCGAGGTCTCGCGGGGGATGCCGGCCGACGTGGCCGATCGGCTCCGCGAGGCGCGGCCGCAGCTGACGGACGACCCCGCTCCCGCGCAGCTGGACGCCTGGATCGATCTCGCCGAGCTGCTGCAGGACGATGACTACCGTGCGGTGACGCGAGAGTACCTGCGGGAGACCTACGCGTCCGAGATCGGACGACGGATGGCCGAGCCCGGCATCCAGGACTCCATCCGCAGCGCCGGCGAGGATCTGATGCCGAGGCTCGCCGCCGCGCACTCCTCAGGGCTCTCGCCCGAAGACCCGTATGCGACCGACCTGGCCGGGCGGTTCGTGCAGCAGACGGCCACCGCGGGCGGGGCGATCGTCGACGACGAGCTGCGCAACCGACTGGCATCGCGGTACCGCGAGATCGACGAGCTGCTCACCCGCACGCTCCAGCACGACGACTATCGGGCCTCCGAGGGCCGCTACCTCGACCTGGTCGCGATCATCAACGGCACTCCGGGGCCGGAGGAGTCCGTCCGCGGCGACGTCGACCTCGCCGGCTTCGGCGAGTGGCTGTCCCGGGCGATCCTCGCCGCGCGCTGACCCCGCCGGCCCGTCGAGAAACCTCATTCCGCATGAGACCCACGTTCAGACGTGGTTTCTCGTGTCGGATGTGGTTTCTCGACGAAGGGTGAAGCGCGCCGCCTAGGCGGCCCGCCCGGCGCTATTCCTTTTTGCGGGTCACCGCGCGCTGCAGCAGCACGAAGACCAGCAGGATGCCGCCCGTGATGATCGTCGTCATCTCGGGCGGGATGCCGCCGTCGCGCGTGATCAGCACGTTCATGAGTCCGAGCACGAGTGCACCCACCACCGAGCCCAGCACGTACCCGTACGCACCGGTCAGCACCGTGCCGCCGATGACGGCCGCGGCGATCGCGTCGAGCTCCCAGCCGATGCCGGTGATGTTCTGGGCGGTGCCGAGCCGCGAGGTGTACAGCACCGCGGCCAGACCGGCCAGCGCACCGCTGATCACGTAGACGAGCACCTTGGTGCGCTGCACGGGAAGGCCCATCAGCAGCGCCGAGTTCTCGGATCCGCCGATCGCGTACACCGTGCGACCGGTGCGGGTGCGGTGCAGCACGAAGAACGCGGCGAGCACCACGAGCACGGCGATGATCACGGCCGGCGTGATGGTCAGGTCGTTGACCTTCGGCCCGTCGACGATCTTGATCTTGTCGCTGATCCAGCGGATCGGCGAGTCCTCGCCCAGCCGTTCGGGCTTGGTGCTCAGCAGCGACGCGAGGCCGCGCCCGAGGAACATCATCGCGAGCGTCGCGATGAACGGCTGCACGTTGAAATAGCGGATCAGGATGCCGGAGACCAGGCCGAACAGGGCCCCGAAGCCGATCATCGCCACGATGACGAGAAGCGGATGCCAGCCGGCGTTCGCCAGCATGACACCGGCGACCGAGGAGAACGCGATGATCGAGCCGACCGACAGGTCGATGCCGCCGGTGATGATCACGAACGTCAGGGCCACGGCCAGCACGATCAGGTGCGTGTTGTTGATCAGCAGGTTCGACATCGTGCTGGCCTGCACGATGCGCCCGTAGGCGGTCTCGCCGTAGACGATCATGCCGACGAAGATGACCACCGAGGCGATGGTCGGCAGCACCGACGGGTTCGCCGTGATCGCACGGCGGATGCGGTCGACGAGCCCTGGGGTCTCGGCGACGGCGGGTGTCGCGGTCGTGAGGCTCATGCCGCCACCTCCTCTTTCGCGCTCTCGGTTCTGGGGGCGATGATCGTCTTCCCGCGCCCCTGGAACCAGGCGCGCACCCGCTCGGACTGCAGCAGGCAGATGACGATGATGACGATGGCCTTGAACGCCGGGGTGGCCGAGGACGAGACGCCCAGGTACAGCACGGTCTTGTCGAGGGTGGCGATCAGCAGCGCGCCGACGAAGGCGCCCGAGAGCGAGAACTTGCCGCCCATCAGCGAGGCCCCGCCGATCACGACCGCGAGGATCGCGTCGAGCTCGAGCTGGTATCCGGTGCGGGAGATGTCGACGGTCATCACGCTGCCGACCGACATGATGCCGGCGACACCGGCCAGGACTCCGCTGAGGATGTACGCGGTCAGCAGCAGCCCCTTGGGCTTGATGCCCGCCATCCGACTGGCCTTGGGGTTGATGCCGATCGCCTCGATCATCAGCCCCAGTGCGCTGCGGCGCACGACCCAGCCGACGGCGAGGACGATCAGCAGCGCGAGGATGAACACCACGGGGATGCCGATGACGTAGCCGTTCGCGATCCATCGGTAGGGATCATTGGATGCCGCCGTGTTCTGCCCGCCGGTGATGACCTTGGCGATGCCGCGCCCGGCGAGCATGAGCACGAGGGTCGCGATGAACGGCTGCAGGCCGACGTAGGCGACGAGGATGCCGTTGACGGCGCCGAGGATGCCGGTGACCAGCAGCGACAGACCGACCGCGGCGAGCGCGACGCCGACCGATGAGGAGTCGCCGACGTTCTTGAGGAACTCCATCGAGACGGCACCCGCGACGGCCATGAGCGAGCCGACGGAGAGGTCGATGCCTGCGGTGGCGATCACCAGCGACATCCCGATCGCGATCATCATGATCGGAGCCGCCTGGCGCAGGATGTCGATCAGATTCCCGACGAGGTTGCCGTTGTTCGGGTTGATCGTGATGGCGAGATAGGTCGGGTCCTTCAGCACGTTCAGCGCGAGCAGCGCGATGATCGCGACGATGCCCCAGAAGAACGGCTTGCGGACCAGCTCGCGCCAGAAGGACGGGGTGGTAGCGGCGTTCATCGCGCCTCCTGCTCTGCGGTCGTGACGGCGTCTGCGCCCGTCGGGGCACCAGAGCCCGTCTCGGCGATGGTATCGGGCAGCGCGCCCACCGTGCCCTCGAGGTCGTCGGCGGCGGCATCCGTGCCGTGCGCGGCGATGACGTCGACGATCTCCTGCGCGGTGACGCCGGGGCCGTTCTGGATCTCGCCGATCTTCTGGTGGTCCTTGAGCACGACGATCCGCTCGGACAGGCGCACGACCTCCTCCAGCTCGGAGGAGACGAACACGACGGCGACGCCGTCCTCGGCGAGCTGCGCGACGGTCTCCTGGATCTCGGCTTTGGCGCCCACGTCGATGCCGCGGGTGGGCTCGTCGAGGATGAGGAGTTCGGGCTCGGTGGCCAGCCAGCGGCCGAGCAGAACCTTCTGCTGGTTGCCGCCGGAGAGGTTCTTGATCATCCGGTTCGGGTCGGCGGGGCGCACGTTGAGCTCGGTGATGTACTTCTCGACGATGGCATCCTGCTCCTTGCGCGGGATGGGCCTGGCCCAGCCGCGCTCGGCCTGAACGGCCAGGATGATGTTCTCGCGCACGGTGAGATCGCCGACGATGCCCTCGTCGCGGCGGTTCTCGGTGGAGTACGCGATGCGCTTGGCGAGTCCGTCGGCGGGCGACTTGATCTCGGTGCGGTCGCCCTTCAGCGAGATCGTGCCGGTGTCGGGTCGGTCCGCGCCGTACAGCAGGCGGGCGAGCTCGGTGCGTCCCGAGCCGAGCAGGCCGGCGAAGCCGACCACCTCTCCCGCGCGGATGTCGAGGTCGGTCGCCTCGACGGATCCGCGGCGGGCGATGCCGGATGCCGACAGCAGCGGGCGCCTCAGCGGTGTCGCGGGGCGTGGTCCGGCGGTTGCCGCCGAGCGACTTCAACGCGTCGAGGTCCTTGCCGATCATCTTGGAGATGAGGGCGTGCCGGTCGAGGTCGCGGGTGAGGTACTCGCCCTCGTACCGTCCGTTGCGCAGCACCGTGAGGCGGTCGCTGATCGCGTAGATCTGGTCGAGGAAGTGCGAGACGAAGAGGATGGCGACGCCCTGATCGCGCAGCGAGCGCATCACGGCGAACAGGCCCTCGACCTCTGCGGCGTCCAGGCTGGAGGTCGGCTCGTCGAGGATGAGCACCTTCGCCTTGACGGCCATCGCGCGGCTGATCGCGACGAGCTGCTGCAGGGCGATGGAGAGGGTGGAGAGGGGCTTGTGGGTGTCGAGGCGCTCGAGGCCGAGCCGGGCGAGCGCGTCGGTGGCGGCGCGGTGGGTGGCCCGCCAGTCGACGCCGAAGAAGCCTCGGATCTCGTGTCCGAGCATCACGTTCTCACCGATGGAGAGATTCGGGGCGAGGTTGACCTCCTGGTAGACCGTCGAGATGCCGGCCTCCTGCGCATCGCCCGTGCCCGTGAAGCTGCGTTCCCGGCCGACGACCGCGATCGATCCGGAGTCGATCCGGTATACCCCGGTGAGCGCCTTGATGAGCGTCGACTTGCCCGCGCCGTTCTCGCCCATCAGCGCGTGGACCTCGCCCGGGAACAGTCGGAAGTCGACGTCGTCGAGCGCTTTCACGCCGGGGAACTCGATGGAGATCCCCCGCATCTGCACGATGGGCTGTTCTTCGGTCATCGCCGTCTCTCTCGCCTGGCCTGTCGGAATATGTCGCGGGTGGACGCCGGGCGGCGCGATGAGCGCCGCCCGGCAGTCGATCAGTACTTGCGTTCCGGCAGAGCTGTCTTGGCTGCGTCGGCCGAGTCGAAGGCCAGGCTCGGGACGATGATGTACGAGTCGACCTTGTCGCCGTCGAGCGCCTTCTTCACGACGTCGAGGGCGGTCTCGCCGAACAGCGGGTTGTACTCGTGCACGTAGCTGAGCTTGCCGTCGGCGAGCGCCTGGATGGCGTTCTTGGTGCCGTCGATCGTGGCGATCTTGATGTCGGTGCCGACCTTCAGGCCGGCTTCCTCAGCAGCCTGCGCGGCTCCGAGACCCATCTCGTCGTTCTGCGCGAAGACGAACTGGATGTCGTTGTCGTTCGCCTTGAGCATGGTCTCCAGGACGCTCTTGCCCTCTTCCGTCGACCAGTTCGCGGTCTGCGCGTCGGCCTTGGTCAGCTTCGAGTCGCCGAGGCCCTCCTCGAAGCCCTTGTTGCGCTCGTTGACCACGCCGACACCGGCCGGACCTTCGAGCACGACGTAGTTTCCGCCCTCCGGGAAGGTGGTCGCCGCCCACGCGCCGACCTCCTTCGCGACCTCGACGTTGTCGGGCGCGATGCGGGTGACGTACAGGCTGGTGTCGTTCGGCTCGATGCCGCGGTCCAGCAGGATCACCGGGATCTCGGCTTCCTGGGCGAGCTTGAGCGAGTCCTCCCAGCCGGTGGCCTCGGTGGCCGACAGCAGGATCACGTCGACCTCCTGGTCGACGAATGCGGTGAAGCTGTCGATCTGGGACTTCTGGTCGAGATTCGCCGCGGGTGCGTAGCTCAGCTTGTAGCCGGCGTCCTCGGTGAACGTGTCCTTGATGTTCTGCTCGTTGGCCTGACGCCAGCCGCCCTCCGGGCCGACCGCGACGAAGCCGACATTGATCAGGTCGCCGGCCTTGCCGGCATCCCCGCCCTTGTCGCCGGTGTCGGCGCTCGAGCACGCGGCCAGGCCGAGTGCGAGTGCGCCGACGGCTGCGAAGCCGAGAACCGAGCGGATGTGCTTCTTTGCAGACATTGTTCTCCTCCTTGAGAGACCGGGGCGCTGCCCGGGGTGGATCTCACGCGGTCCATGCGTTTCGATCGCAGGTGTCACAGGGTGTGTCCTGCCGCTGATGTTACCGGGAACAATTTCCGAAACACAAGGCAAAGCCTCAACGACCACCGTTTCCGTTACCCAACCGTTGTTACCGGGCACAAACGTGGAACAGGCGTGCTCACCCGGCATCCGAGTGCAGCTCGGCGGCGATCATCTCCACGACGGTGTCGACCGTGACGCCGGGGCCGTTGCTGAGCTCGCCGATCTTCTCGCGGTCCTTCAGCACGACGATGCGGTCGCTCAGGCGCACGACCTCTTCCAGCTCGGACGAGATGAACACCACCGCCACCCCGTCGCCGGCGAGCTGGCTGATGCGGCGCTGGATGTCGAGCTTGGCGGCGATGTCGATGCCCTTGGTGGGCTCGTCCAGGATCAGCACGTGCGGGCGCACCGCGAGTGCTCGGGCCAGCAGCACCTTCTGCTGCGTGCCCCCGGAGAGCTGCTCCACCGGACGGGTGAGATCACTCGGATCCAGGTGGAGCGCATCCACATAGGTGTCGATGAGGGCCGCCTGCTCGGCCTGCGAGATCGGACGGGTCCAACCGCGCAGCGCCTGCAGCGACAGCACGATGTTCTCGCGGGCGGTGAGCTCGGGGATGATGCCGTCCAGGCGGCGGTTCTCGCTGGTCATCGTGATGCGACGGCGCAGCGCCGCCGAGGGCGAGCGCAGCGACACCCGATCGCCGTCGATCCACAGCGCACCGCCGTCGGAGCGGGTGTCGCCGCCCATCAGCGAGGCCAGCTCGGTGCGCCCCGAACCGCGCAGCCCCGCGAAGCCGACGATCTCGCCACGGTGCACCTCGATGTCGGTGGGCGCGAGCTCGCCGCGGCGGCTGAGGCGCTCGGCGCGGAAGGCCGGCTCTCCGTCCGCGGAGTAGTGGTGCGCCTTGCGCTCGGAGCCGAGGGCGCGCAGGCTCTCGATGTCCTTGCCGAGCATCTGCGAGATCAGATCGGCGCGCTCCAGGTCGCGGGTGGCGGTCTCGGCGACCTTGCGGCCGCCGCGCAGCACGGTCATCCGGTCGCTGATCGTGAACGCCTGCTCCAGGAAGTGCGAGATGAACAGGATCGCGACGCCGCGGTCGCGCAGGCCGCGGATCACCCGCATGAGGGTGGCGACCTCGGCCTGATCCAGGCTCGAGGTCGGTTCGTCGAGGACCAGCACCCGCGGGTCGTCGACCACCGAGCGCGCCAGCGCGACCAGCTGCTTCTGCGCGGGCGAGAGCATCGACAGGTGCGTGCGCGGATCCAGGTCGTCCAGCCCGAGGCGGCGCAGCGCCTCGGCGGCATCCGCCCGAGTGCGACGCCAGTCGATCCCGAACCGGCCGCGACGCTCCCGGCCGAGCATGACATTCTCGCCGACGCTGAGGTTGGGGCTCAGCTGCGCCTCCTGGAACACGGTCGCGATGCCGGCCGCGCGACTCTCAGCCACACCGGAGAAGCTGCGCTCCTCGCCGCCGACGATCACCGTGCCGGCAGAGGGGCGGCAGGTGCCGGTGAGTACGCCGATCAACGTCGACTTCCCCGCGCCGTTCTCGCCCATCAACGCGTGCACCTCCCCGGGGAACAGCCGGAAGTCCACGCCGTCGAGGGCGCGGACGCCGGGGAACTCGACGACGATGCCCTCGAGTTCGACCAGTGGCGACGCCTGCGGGGTGTCCATCAGCGCCGCTCCCGGGGAGCGGCTGTCGACTCGCGCACGACGATCTCTGTGGGGATCCGGGTGAGCTGCGGGATCTCGCGACGCTCGATCGCCGCACGCAGCATCTCCACCACCGCACCCCCGAGCGCGCGGAAATCCTGCCGCACCGTCGTCAGCGGCGGCAGGAAGTGCCGGGCCAGCGGCACGTCATCGAAGCCGGCGACGCTGATGTCGCCCGGCACGTCGAAGCCCCGTTCGTGCAGCCCGTGGATCAGACCGATCGCCGTGTCGTCGTTGGCCGCGAAGATCGCGGTGTAGTCCGGCAGGCGGTTCAAGCCCTTGGCGAAGTCGTAGGCGAAGTCGGCGGACCAGTCGCCCACCACGATCGGGCGCTCGCGGATGCCCCAGGAACGCGCCCTGGTGTGGAAGGCGCGCTCGCGGGCGCGGGCGTCCAGCCAGTCCAACGGACCCGACACGTGCAGGATGTCCCGATGCCCGAGGGCGACGAGATGGTCGACGAGCAGGGTCGTGCCCTGATGCTGATCGATCGACACGGTCAGGAAGGTCGGGTCGGCGTCGGCCTTGACGACCAGCAGCGGCACGCTCATGGAGACCCTGCGCAGCGCGGCGATCGACGACGAACGCGGTGCGACCACGCAGATCGCGTCCACTCCCTGTGTGATCAGGCTGTCGACCGCGTCGTGCGGCGTGAGCGCATCGCCGTCGTGCAGGGCGATCGGGGTGACCGAGTAGCCGGCCGCACGTGCCGCGAGCTCCACCGCACGCAGGATGCTGGTGGGCCCGAAGGCCACCGCGCTCTCCACGATCACGCCGATGCGCTGACTGCGCTGAGTGGCCAGCGCCCTGGCGACCAGGTTGGGCTTGTAGTCGAGCTCCTCGATGGCCTCCAGCACGCGCCGGCGGGTCTCGGGCTTGATGTTCGGGTGATCGTTCAGCACCCGCGACACCGTCATATGCGAGACGCCCGCGATCGAGGCGACCTGACGGATGTTGGGCTTGTCGGATCCGACGTTCGCCACATGCACCTCCGTCGGTCTCGCGTCGCGTCATGTTACCGGGAACCGCGCGGGTGCGGCAATGCGGACCGGCGCCGATCGCACGGGCGGCGAGGCGCGTCGAGACCCTTCGGTCAGAGCCCGAGCCGCTCCAGGTACTCGTTGACGAACCGGCGCTCGGGGTCGTACTGCGCGCGCAATGCCGCGAAGTCATCCCAGCGCGGGTACCGGGCGCGCACCTCGGCACCGTCGAGCGTGAAGACCTTGCCCCAGTGCGGGCGGGCGGATGCCGGCAGCGCCGCCTCCAGATCGGGCAGCAGCGCGCGCACCGCCTGCTCGTCGGGCTTCCACGTGAAGTGCAGCGCAACGGCATCCTGCCCGCCCGCCATGCTCAGCCACAGGTCGTCCGCGCGCATGGTGCGGATCTCGTTGACCAGCAGCACCGGCGCGATGCGATCGGCCAGCGAGCGGACGGCCTCGATCGCGGCGACGGCGTCGGAGCGCGGCACGAGGTACTCGCTCTGGATCTCCGCGCCGGCCGACGGCGTGAACTCCAGCCGGAAGTGCGGCAGGCGCTGGAACCATTCGCCGGGTACGCCGCCCTGCTCGGTGCAGGCTTCGGGGGCCACGCCGAGGATCGGATGCCGCTTGCCGTCGGCGGGCACGGCACCCAGTGCGGTGGCCAGGGCGGCGCGCTCGGCGGCGCGATCCTCGGGCTGGCGCTGCTTGATCCAGAGCTGGTCGGCGGCATCCGTGCGCTGCCAGGTGGAGAAGATGCTGACGCTGGTTCCGGCGCCGGTGACCGCGTCGAGGTCGGCGAGGATCGCGTCCCAGCCGGGGTGCTCGTAGACGTGCTGCGCGACGGCATAGCTGGGCTCGACGTCGAGAGTCACGTCGAGCACGATGCCGAGCGCGCCGAGCCCGACGACGGCGCCGGCGAAGTCGGCATCCCCTCGACTCAGCTGCCGGATCTCCCCGGATGCGGTGAGCAGGGTGAGACCGCGCACGGCGGATGAGAGGGTGCCGATCGCGTCGCCGGACCCGTGCGTCCCGGTCGAGACGGCGCCGGCGACGGAGATGTGCGGCAGCGAGGCCAGGTTCGCCAGTGCGAGGCCCTGCGCCTCGAGGACCGGGGCGATGTCGCCGTATCGCAGCGCGCTGCTGACGCGGACGGCGTCCCGCTGCTCACTGACCTCGATGACGATCGGCATCCGATCCAGCACGATGTGCGTGCCCGCGGTGTCGGCGATGTCGTTGAAGCAGTGCCTCGTGCCGAGCGTGCGAACCGATCCGCCTGCGGCGAGCACCGCGCGCACCTCATCGACGGATCGCGGATGCACCACCGTCGATGCCCGGTATGCGAGGTTGCCTGCCCAGTTGCGCTCGATGCCCATTCGGCCATGATGCCACCTTCGCATTACATCGATGTATGGATGACGTCCGGCTATGCTGGCCCGCATGACAGCGACACCTCCTCGCCGCGCGACGATGAAGGATGTCGCAGCTCTCGCCGGAGTGTCGCCCAAGACCGTCTCGAACGTGGTCACCGGCACCTTCTGGGTCAGCGACGAGACCCGCGCCAGGGTCGAGCAGGCGATGCAGAAGCTCGACTTCGTGCCGAACCTCAGTGCGCGCGGCATGCGCACCGGACGCTCGGGAACCATCGCAGTCGCCCTGCCGGATCTGGCCACCGCGTACTCGGCGGAGCTTGTGCACAGCATCGTGGCGGCGGCGCATCAGCGCGGTCTCGCGGTGCAGATCGAGGAGACGGCGCTGGCCCCCGAGCGGGAGAGCGAGCTGCTCTCCCGCGCCCGCACGCGGCTGGTCGACGGGCTCATCCTGAACCCGGTCCGCCTCGAGGACAGCATCGTCCGCTTCGCCGATCAGCTTCCTCCGCTGGTGGTCATCGGCGAGGTGGAGCAGCACCGCGCCGATCACGTGCGCATCGACAGCCGCCGCGCCGCGGCCGATGTCACCCGACACCTGCTCTCGCGCGGAGCGCGCCGGATCGCGATGGTCGGCGGCGATGACGACCAGGACCTCGCGACGGCGACCAGCCGCCTGCGTCTGGAGGGTGTGCACGACGCGCTGCGCGAAGCCGGCATCGCGCGGGATCCCGCGCTGGAGGTGAACCGACTGCCCTGGTCGGTCGTCTCGGGCGCGGATGCCGTGCGCGAGCTGCTGGATCGACGCGTCGACTTCGATGCCGTGATCGCGTTCACCGATTCCCTCGCCTTCGGCTCGCTGCACGCGCTCTCGGCCGCCGGCATCCGCGTGCCAGAGGACGTGCTGCTGACCGGATTCGACGATGTCGAGCTCTCGGCGTTCTCCGCACCGTCGCTGACCACCATCGCGTTCGATCGGGATGCTCTCGCGGATGCCGCCCTGTCGCTGCTGATCTCCCGCATGGACGATCGGGCCATGCCGCCGCGGAGCATCGTGCTCCCGCACTCGCTGCAGGAGCGCGTCAGCACGTCGGGCGCGCCCGCCGGCCACCGCCCCTGACGACAGGCGTGCGTTTCGCCTCTTGCAATCCCATTACCACGATGTAATGATGGATCCGTTCACGACGATGTGATGAAGGAGTGATTGATGACACCCCCGCTCGATCTGTCTCGACGGCAGTTCCTCGCCGCCGCCTCCGCGGCCGCAGGAGCGGCGCTGCTCGCAGGCTGCGCCCCCGGCTCCGGCCCCGGCTCGCCCACCCAGACCCTGCAGTTCTGGCACCTGCTCTCCGGCGGGGACGGCGTGACCATGTCCTCACTGCTGGACACGGTGAACAAGGCGCAGGACGCGTACCGCATCCGCCCGACGGTGCTCGCCTGGGGAACCCCGTACTACACCAAGCTCGCGATGGCGGGTGCCGGCGGACGGGCCCCCGACGTCGCGATCATGCACGCCACGCGCGTGCCCGGCTGGGCGCCGGGCGGGCTGCTCGACAGCTGGGACCTCGACCGGCTCGCCGAGCTCGGCGTGGACGAGTCGACCTTCCCCGAGCCCATCTGGAAGAAGGGCATCGTCGGCGGGCAGCGCTTCAGCATCGCGCTGGACGCGCATCCGTTCGTGCTCATGTTCAACACCGACATCTGCGATGCAGCGGGCCAGCTCGACTCCGACGGACGACTCCTTCCGGCCTCCTCTCCGGAGGAGTTCCTCGACCAGCTGCGCGCGGTGGGCGGGGCATCCGACGGCCATGCGCTGTCGTACGGGTACCTCGGCGACGGGGCGCAGATGTGGCGCCTGTTCTACGGGCTGTACGCCCAGCACGGACTCGCGATCGAACTGCCGGTCGGCGGGAAGATGGGCATCGACAAGGATGCCGCCGTCGAGTCGCTGACGTTCATGCAGTCGCTGCTGGACGGCGAGATCGCCGCCGCGCAGAACGACTACGGCAGCGCGGTGGCCGAGTTCGCCACCGGCAAGAGCGGGATGCTGATGACGGGCGTCTGGGAACTGCGCACGATGCAGAACGCCGGCATCCCCTTCGACGCGACCATGATCCCCACGATCTACGGCACCCCGGCCGTCTACGCGGACTCGCACTCCTTCGTGCTCCCGCACCAGGCGAACGCCGATGAGCGCCGACGCGACCTGACCTACCAGTTCGTCGCCGACATGCTCAAGGGCTCGTTCGGCTGGGCAGAAGCGGGGCACATCCCCGCGTACCTGCCCGTCACCTCCTCCCCCGCGTACGCAGATCTGATTCCCCAGGCGCACTACGCCGAGGCCGCTGACCACGTCGTCTACGACCCTGAGGCCTGGTTCACCGGGTCGGGGTCGAACTTCCAGGGCGAGTTCGGCGCAGCAGTGCAGGGCGTGCTGCTCAGCGGCGATGACCCGGCAGCGGCCGTCGACCGCTTCGAGCGGCGCGTGAACTCCCTGCTCGCCCAACCCAACCCCGCCGACCCCGAAGGGACGTGGAAGCCATGACGACCACAGCCAGCACCCGCGCGGTCGCGACCGGCCGCAAGAGCAGCACACCGTTCCGCACGGCCGGGTTCCAGCGCCGCGAGCAGCTCGTCAGCTGGGCGTTCCTCGCCCCGTTCCTGCTCGCGTTCGCCCTCTTCCTCGCCTGGCCCATCGTGCACGGCATCTACCTGAGCTTCACCGACCAGTCCCTCACAGGCGCGGGCGGCGGGTTCGTCGGATTCGCCAACTATGCCGAGGCCCTCGGCGACCCGATCATGTGGCAGTCCATGTGGAACACGGTGTGGTTCACGCTGCTGTCCACTGTGCCCCTGGTGGCGGTCGCCCTGCTCATGGCGGCTCTCGTCGATCGGGGCCTGCCCGGCCAGTGGCTGTGGCGGCTGTCGTTCTTCATGCCGTACCTGCTCGCCTCCACCGTGATCTCGCAGATCTGGGTGTGGATCTTCAACCCGCAGATCGGCGCGGCCAACAACATCCTCAAGGCGCTCGGTCTGGAACCGCTCGCCTGGCTGCAGAATCCCGACACGAACATGCTGTCGATCGTGATCGCGACCATCTGGTGGACGGTGGGCTTCAACTTCCTGCTGTACCTCGCCGCGATGCAGAACATCCCGTCCCAGCAGTACGAGGCCGCGTCGCTCGACGGCGCGAACGCGTGGCGCCAGTTCTGGTCGATCACCCTGCCGCAGCTCGGACCGGCCACCGTCCTGATCCTGATCCTGCAGATCCTCGCCTCGCTGAAGCTGTTCGACCAGGCGTACCAGATGCTCGGCGGAGTCGCGAGCGACACCACCCGCTCGATCGTGCAGTACATCTACGAAGCCGGCTTCGTGAACTACCGGTTCGGATACTCGGCCGCGATCTCGTACGTCTTCTTCGCCCTCATCATCATCGTCGGGGTCGCGCAGGCGCTCGTGACCCGCCGCAAGAAGGAGCTGTGATGTCCACCACCGCAACACTCTCGCCGACCCAGGCCGTCACCGTTCCCCGCGCACGACGCGCGCACCGACTGCGCCTGCCGGGCCAGAAGCCGTTCGCGCCGCTGCGCGTGACCGCCTTCGTCATCCTCGCGCTGCTCGCGATCGGCTGGCTGCTCCCGTTCCTGTGGGCGGTCGCGACCGCCTTCAAGACCGAGACGGATGCCGCGTCCGGCGACCCCTCCTGGATCGGCGCCACCGGCATCACCGGCGACGCGTTCACGGCGATCCTCTCGCAGGGCAACGTCTACGTGTGGGCGTGGAACAGCCTGCTCACCTCGATCGCGATCACCGTGATCACGGTCGCCATCTCGGCGGGCGCGGCCTACGCGTTCTCGCGTCTGGACTTCCGCGGGCGGCGCTGGCTGTTCTTCGTGATCATCGCGTCGATCGTGGTGCCGCCGCAGGTGCTGATCATCCCGCTGTTCTACGAGATGCTCGCGTTCAACATGATCGACACCCACTGGGGCCTGATCCTGCCGCAGGTGGTGGCTCCGGCGATGGTGTTCATCCTGAAGAAGTTCTTCGACGCGGTCCCGATCGAGCTGGAGGACGCCGCCCGCGTAGACGGCGCCAGCCGGTTCCGCATCTTCTGGTCGATCGTGCTTCCGCTGTCGCGGCCGATCCTGGCATCCGTCGCGATCTTCGTGTTCATCGGCGCGTGGAACAACTTCCTCTGGCCGTTCCTCGTCATCAACGACACCACCCTGATGACGCTGCCGGTGGGACTGCAGACCGTGATCAGCGCCTATGGCGTGCAGTACGCGCAGGTCATGGCGCAGGCCGTGCTGGCGGCGCTGCCGCTGATCATCGTGTTCATCATCTTCCAGAAGCAGATCGTCAAGGGAGTCGCGACCAGCGGCTTCGGCGGCCAGTAGGCCGGGCGACTGGCCTTCCCCGATAGGAAGCGGCCGGCTCGACCGCGAGCCGGCCCTTCGACCCCCGAGACCCACCACAAGGAGAGCAATGTCTCAGGCCCGCCATCACCATCGACCGCGACTTCACCATCGCCGACGTACCCCGACGCCTGTTCGGGTCGTTCGTCGAGCACATGGGACGCTGCGTCTACACCGGCATCTTCGAGCCCGGGCATCCCCAGGCTGACGAGCGCGGCTTCCGCAAGGACGTGCTGGCGCTGGTGCGGGAGATGGGCCCGACCGTCGTCCGGTATCCGGGCGGCAACTTCGTGTCCGGCTACCGCTGGGAGGACGGCGTGGGCCCGGCGGCCGACCGCCCGGTGCGCATCGATGGCGCCTGGCACACCGTGGAGACCAACGCCTTCGGACTGCACGAGTTCGTGGACTGGGCGCGCGATGCGGAGGTCGAGGTCATGGAGGCCATCAACCTCGGCACCCGCGGCGTCGAGGAGGCGCGCGCGCTGGTCGAGTACGCCAACCACCCGGGCGGCACGTACTGGTCCGACCTGCGGCGCACCAACGGCGCCGCCGACCCGTTCGACATCAAGCTCTGGTGCCTGGGCAACGAGCTGGACGGCCCGTGGCAGATCGGTCACAAGACCGCACACGAGTACGGCCGTCTGGCGCAGGAGACGGCGAAGGCCATGAAGCTGGTCGACGACTCGATCGAGTTGGTGGCGGTGGGTTCTTCGAACCGCGGGATGCCGACGTTCGGCTCATGGGAGCACACGGTGCTCACGCACGCCTACGACGAGGTGGACTACATCTCGATGCACGCCTACTACCAGGAGCACGACGGCGACGCTGAGTCGTTCCTCGCCGAGGCGGTGGAGATGGATGCCTTCATCGACGGCGTCGTCTCGACGATCGACGCGGTCAAGGCCGCGGGCAAGCACACCAAGCAGGTCGACATCTCGTTCGACGAGTGGAACGTCTGGTACCAGTCCGGCCTCGACACTGAGGACCAGCCGCACCAGGTCTCCAAGTCGTGGCGCACGCACCCGCGGCTGATCGAGGACACCTACTCAGTGACGGATGCCGTGGTCGTGGGCACATTCCTGAACAGCCTGCTGCGCCACGGCGACCGGGTGAAGATCGCCAACCAGGCGCAGCTGGTGAACGTGATCGCGCCGATCCGTTCGGAAGAGGGCGGTGCCGCGTGGCGTCAGACGAGCTTCTGGCCGTTCGAGCGCATGGCGCGCCTCGCACGCGGACGGATCCTCCGCACCGCGGTGTCGGCCTCGCAGATCGGCACGAAGCGCTACGGCGATGTGGATGCCGTGGATGCGGCGGCCACCTGGGACGAGGAAACCGGACGGGTCGTGGTGTTCGTCGCCAACCGCTCGCTGGTCGACGCTTCGGATCTGACGGTGGATCTGCACGGCTTCGGCGACCTGCGGGTGCTGAAGGCCGAGACCCTGACGATCCCCGAGGGCGGCGACCGCCACACGGCGAATCTCGAAGCGACGCCGGATGCCGTGCACATGGTGCCGCTGGCCGCAGCCGAGGTCGTCGACGGCGCCGTCCGCGCGACCCTCCCCGCGCTGTCCTGGTCGGTGATCGAGCTGGGCTGACCTCCCGCCCCGCCCCGCCCCCGCCGGTCGCGAGAAACCACTCCCCGCATGAGAAACCATGCGAGGAGTGGTTTCTCATGCGGTATGCGGTTTCTCACCCGGTGACGCAATTCTCGCGGGCCGGCGTCCGTGGCGATCCGCCCATCCGGAACTAGTTGCGATTCCGACCGGGTACGCCCGCGCGGAACGCCGGGAAAGCGTCATCCTCCCGGTAGATTCGCCTTGTGAGCATCACGACAGGAGGCGCTCCGGAGCGCCGAGGGGCAGCGCCGGGGCCGATGCGCGGGGGCGGAGCCAACCTCGCGGATGTCGCGCGCCTCGCCGGTGTCTCGCGCGCGACGGCATCCCGAGCCCTCTCCGGACGCTCGGCGGGAAAGACGGCCGCCCATGCGCGGGTCGTGGCCGCCGCCGAAGAGCTGGGCTACGTCGTGAACGGCCTGGCCCGGTCGATGATGGGCGTCGGCCGACGCAGCATCGCCTTCATCTCGAGCATCATGGTCGGCCCGACGTTCGCCACGATGGCAGGTGGCGCCGAGGACATCGCCACGGCGAACGGCCACCTCTTCACCATGTGCACCACCGGTGGTGACATCGAACGCGAGTCCGCGCTGATCGAGGCGCTCAGCGAACAGCGCGTCATGGCTGTTCTGCTGGTGGGATCGACGCCGGCGACGAAGGAGTTCGAGCAGCGAGCTGCCCGGTATGCCGACACGCTCGCCAGAGTCGGGGCGCAACTGATCCTGTGCGGCCGAGCCGCGCTGCCGGATCTTCCTCAGATCGCGTCGATCGATTACGACCACCGGGGCGGCGTGCGCGGGGCTATCGCACACCTCGCCGATCTCGGCCACCGCCGAATCGCCTTCGTCGGATCGTTGGACGAGATGACCACGTCGCACCAGAGATTCCTCGGTTATCACGACGGGCTCGCCGATGCCGGAATCGACCTCGACGAGGCCCTCGCCGTGCGCAGCGGGAACACCTCTGAGGAAGCGGCCTCCGCGGCCCTCGCGCTGATCGGGTCTCGTCCCGATGTCACGGCGATCACGTGCCAGACCGACATCATGGCGGTCGGAGTCTGCCGTGCTCTGCGCGAGGCCGGGATCTCGATCCCGGGTCAGGTCTCGGTCGTCGGATTCGACGATATGCAGCTCGTCGCGGACCTCACCCCGTCGCTCACGACCGTGCGCGCTCCGTTCCATGAGGTCGGCGAGATCGCCGGTCGGATCGCGGTCGGCGAACCCTATGACGGGCCGGTGGTGCTGCCCACCGAGGTGATCGTGCGGGCTTCCTCGGGCCCCGCCCCCGTGTGAACCCGCCCCGCCTCATCACGCACCCATTCGTCTATCGACTGCGCGAATCTCCGCGGATTGTTCAGGTGCAGGAAGTGACCGTGTCCGAGCCACAGATCCATCCGTGAGCCTGGCGGATGCGGCAGCCCCCGATCCAGCTCCACACCCTCCATCGAGGACAGCACGGTCAGCACCGGTCGGATGCGTCGCGCGGCGATTCGCGCGGATGCCGGCATCACTCCGATCGCGTCGGCGTCGAGATACTCCGACCTCAGGTATGAGACGATCACGGGAATCGGCGTGGCGAGCAGGTCCGCGTGCAGCACCGCCCGGTCCGCCGCCTGCAGACCGGCGCCCGCTGCTGCGAAGAACTCCCTGAGCGCGACGTGCCCCGCCGACGCGATCCGCTCCGCCCATCGTGTCATCGCCGCACGGTCATCGGATGCCCCGTACGCCGGGTCCACGACGATCTCGGACAGCACCGCAGCGGGTTGGGCCGCATGCGCACGCAGCGTCACCTGAGCACCCATCGAGTGTCCGACGAGCACGGCCGGTTCACCGATGCCGCACAGCATCGCGGCGAGCTCTTCGGCGGCGGCTCGGATCGTCGGCGGCCGCGCGGAAGCGGAACCCGGGGAACCCGGCAGCCGCACGGCGTGCACGCGGTATCCGCCCACGGCCTCCAGTTCGGCGGTGATCGGCCGCCAGGACTCGGCCGACCCCGCCCACCCGTGCACCAGGACGATATGCGTCTTCGCCATCAGTAGGTGCCCAGGTCCTCCCACGGCCCGTTCTTCGCACCCGGCTCCTGGTTGCGCGTCCACCACTTCGCCCGGTACGTGCGCCCGTCGTGCGCGACAGTGTCGCCGTCGTCGTACACCCAGGACCGCGTCCACTCGCGCACCCCTTCACCGGCGGCGTGAACGGCGGCACCCTCCTCCATCCAGGCGCCGGTCGCCGTGCTCCCCGGCTCCTCGTTCCTCGTCCACCACTGCGCGACGTGGATCGCTCCCGTGTGGAACACCCGATCGCCGGTGTCGTAGACGGTGGCCGCATCCCAGGCCGGCACGGTGGCGACGCTGCCGAACAGGTTGAGCTCGGCCACGTTCAGGATCTGGCCGTTGACGATGCGCACATATCGGAAGGCCGTGTCATCGTCCACCTGCCACTGCTGCCATTCGAGCGTCTTCTCCGGCGCCCGAGCCGTCAGCCGGGTCCACGTCCGCATGTCGTCAGAGCCCTCCAGCCGCATGTCGGCGATGCGCGAGATGCCGTAGCCGTCCTGCCGCACGAGCAGCTCCGCACCGGTCAGCGAGACCTTCGTCGCCGCGCCGAAGTCCCAGACGTTCCCGTAGACCCCGGAGTTGAGCCGGGTGTCGGAGTGCGTGGCCGCATCGCCGTCCAGCATCCGCGCCGTGTACTGCGTCCAGGCGGCATCCACGACCCCGTCCGGGCGCAGCACCGTGGCCTCACGGAACGTCTCATCGACACGGCCGGCATCGCTCGACACGAACAACCTGCTGCCGTCGGTCGTGGCGAAGATGGGATCCGCGGTCGCTCCGGCGGGGGTGGTGAACGAGACGGAGATGCCGACGGGCGTCCCCTTCGCGACCGTCTCGGCCACGGTCGTCGTCGCCGACCATTCCCCCGCGGAGGGCGAGGTCACCGTGGCCGGTGCTCCGAGCACAGACACCTTCACATCCGTGTTCCCGGAGGGACCCGCCAGATGCACCTCGAGACGATCGCCCGCCACCACGCGCCCCGCGATCGCATCCGGCGAGGACAGCGACACCGTGTCCATCGATCCGACGGCTTCGCTGCGCGATCCGGAGATGCGGATGTCGGCGATGCTCCAGATCCCGGGGAAGGCCGGGTCAGCCGGCACACCCGGTGCATCGACCTGGAACTTCAGAAAGCGGAACTTCGCGTCCCGCTGGTCCGCGAGCACGTCGATCCATTCGATCTCCGCGTCCTGACCGGCATTCGGATGCTCGGTCAGCAGCGTCCAGTGCGCGCCGTCGTCCGAGCCGTAGACGTTCGTCCCCTCGGCCCGGTTGGCGAAGGTGTCCCTGGCCTGGATGCCGATGCGCTGCGCACTGATCCGGAAGGACGCGCCGAAGTCGAACACGATGCTGGGCACGCGCTGGTCGCCCCAATGGGTCTGGTTGTCACCGTCGGTGAGGGCACCGAGCTGCGCCGCGGTGAGCGGCGGGGCCGTCACCAGGTCGCGGTAGTCGAGCGTGCCGTCGGACAGCTGCGGATCGAGCTGCACGAGCCCGGACACCGCAATGCGCAGGTTCTCGAGCAGCGCCGCGAACTGCGCGGAGTCCGCACCGTCGATGCCCTGGGTCGCCGCCGCACGCGCGTCGGACAGTCGCGCCCAGCTCGCCGACGTGTAATCGCTCTGTTCGCCGATGCGTCCGTCGAATGCGCTGATGGCCGCAGTGCGCGATGCGGCGATCTCGATACGGATCGGCAATGCGGTGACGGTCATCCCATCGGAAGCCGATACGACCAGGTCCGCGCTGCCGGGCTCCTCCGGCTCCCAGCGGATCTCGCCCCCGGAGAGCGCGGCACCGGACGGAGCATTCTGCAGCGCCAGTGAGATCTGGTCGTCACCGGCATCGGTCACGGTGATGCCTCGCGTCCAGCGCTCACCGGCGACGGCGACGACGTCGAGCGCCGGCGCATCTGCGAAGACCGGCGGCGTGAGGACGCCGTTCGCCTGCGCCAGCACTCCGGAGACATCGACCCGGGCCTCGGATCCCGTGGCCTTCAGGAACACGATGTTGTCGCCGATCGCGCCCGGAGTCTTCTCGAGGGCGAGATCCAGCCAGACGTAGCGCCAGGCGCCACCGGTGTCCGGCACGACGATCTCGGCGAAGGGCTGCTCGATCGAGGTGCGCGACACCTGCAGGCGCGCGACCCCGTCGCTGCGGACCTTGACGCCCATCAGCGACGTCTTGCCGCGATCACCCCAGATGGCACGACGAACGGCCAGCTGAGCGTCGTCCACCTGGGCATCGAGACGGATGAAGGCAGTGCCGTCGTCGTCCTGCGCTCGCTGCGCGCCGTCACCGAGCGGCTGGCCGAAAGCGCGCACCGAGAGCTCGGCGCTGTCTGCGAGCGGCGCGGCCGCGCCGTCGACATCCGCGAGATCCGAAGGGAATGCGACCCAGTACTCGGCGCCGGTGTAGTCCGATCCGCGGTCGTTCCAGAAGTTCTGCACTCCGGTCCCGTAGTAGTACAGCGGTCCGTCCCGCTGCTCGTACAGTTCGGCGACGTGCGGCGCGACCTCGTCGACATCGACGCCGGCAGCGTAGCGGTACTGCAGGTACGCCTCGCTGAGCGGGTCCTGCAGCCTGCCGCGGTAGGCCTGCGAGAGCGTGCCGCCCTCGTTCGCGGCGATGTAAGGCACCTCTTCGCCCATCATGAAGGCGTAGAAGGTGTCGGCACCCTTCAGGATGCGATCGTCGAGGAAGGCGTAGGGCGAGACGGCATCCGATGCCGCAGACACGGTGCCGGCGACCGGATCGACCTTCGTGCCCTGGCTGTCGACGATCCGGGCGAGCGCGACGAGGATGTCCACATCACCCTGGCCGTGCGCCTGGTCGCGAAGCATCTCCATGTGCTGGATGAAGGAATGCCCGGTCGTGTTCGCCGGATCATCGGCGGGAATCTCACGGAACAGCGAGGCGAGCGCACCGTTGACGTTCCCACCGTAGAGGTCGTGCTCGCTGGTGTAGCCCGCGTTGACCGTGAACCATTCGACGCGTTCGGCGTACAGGTCGGCGTCGTCGAGGAAGATGGCGGCCGAGACCATGCCGATCACGCCGTAGAGGTGCTGGTTCCACAGCCTGTTGTTCGAGTAGAGGAAGGTCGAGAGCACGGGACGGACGAGGTTGTCCTCGATGCGCTGCTGGTCGTTCGTCGTCCAGTTCAGATCGTAGCCATCGAGGTCGGCGCCGACCGGCTCCGTGCCGCGGATGAGCTCCGCGGCGATGAGCATGTAGTAGAGCGGAACGCCGGTGTGGATGTGCGCGTCGCCGAAGTAGGCGTACTTCGCCGGGTCCAGGCTGCTCCAGGTCCGCAGCACGTGCAGAGCGTTCGCCCGGTACTGCTCGTCGCCCGTGACCACGTACTCGAGTGCCTGTGTCATCGCACCGATGCTGTCGCGCAAGGCACTGGACCGCATCCCCGCGCTTGCATAGGCGTCGTTCTTCGGTGTGTCGGTTCCCGGTTCTGCGTTCTCCGCCCGGAAGTCGCGCGCCGCGTACTTCGTCTCGGTCATCGCCTCGTAATAGCTCGCCCAGGGGTCCACCCCGGCGAGCACCTGCGTGCGCATGTTCTCGAGGTTGTCGGCGCTGAACCCGATCCCCGGATGCGAGAATCCTGCGTCGCTGACGGTCCGGGCGATCGCCGGCGGGGACTGCTCGACCGCTGCGGCCGGCGGCGCGACCGCAGGCTGCGCGGCGACCAGGGCCCCGCTCAGGACGATCGCGCCGGTGACGAGTGCGGCGATCCTCTGCCGGATGCTGTGTCGTTCGTGGATCTTCATCGATCTCTCCTCCGTGGCCGCGTCATCGATCGGACGGCGCGGATGATGGTCGTGCGAATCGGTCAGTCGTGCAATCGGTCAGTCGTGCAGATCAGTCGATGGTGTTCTTGCTCGGTGAAGCGGACGGTGGCGTCATCGAAGTCGGCGCTCCAGCCGCGTCCGTCGAGATCGTCCGCGCGGATGCCGAAGAAGAGTCCGGTGAACCGCAGCCGGTCCCCGTGGTCGTCCGAGAGGGTCCATGCCGGATGCACACCCGGAATCGGGTGTTCGGTCTCGTCGGCTCCGACCCAGGCGAAGACGAGGTCGGGCCCCCGCAGTCGTGCGTGCAGCGTCACGAGTCCGTCCGCGACCATGATCGCCTCGGAGCGCACCGTCCGGTTCCTGTCACGCGAGACCACGCGCAGATGCCTGCCGTTCTCGGCATCCCAGGTCAGCTGCAGCTGGATCCACCCCGACCGGTCGTACCAGGCGACGATGCCGGCGCTCTCCCGGGTCGAGGTGGGCGCGGCGTCGACCACGACCGAGAAATCCGTCTCGTGCTCTTCGACGCGGGTCAGGATCATCGACTGCTCGAAGACGGATGCCGGGGAGTGCCCGCCGCGAAGCCGCAACCAGCCGGAACGCGCCGTCAGATCCGCGACGGCGGGGTCGAGTGCGGCTCGCAACGTGGACCAGCGCCGGTAGTCGAGCCCCGGTGCATCGAAGCCGTCGGTCCACTCGTCGCAGCGAGCCGCACCCGAGCCGACGAGGGCGTGATGACCGCCGGATGCGAGCCGCAGCCATCCGTCCTCGTCGAACACCACCCGCTGCAGACAGGTCTCGCGTCCGAGAGTGCTGTACCGCTCGCCGAGGTGCAGCGTCGGCCGGCTGGCCAGGTGGACCAGCATCCAGTCGCCGTCTTGCGTCTGCACGAGTTCGCCGTGACCGGCCTTCTGCAGCGGGGCGCCGGGGGCGTCGCGGCTGGTCAGGACGAACGGTCGGGGGTCCCGCTCGTACGGGCCCGAGCGTTCGCGTGAGCGCGCCATCGTGATGGCGTGGTTCCAGCCCGTGCCGCCGGCCGCGATCAGCAGGTGATACCAGTCGCCGATGCGGTACAGGTTGGGTCCTTCGACGAGCGTCGTCTCCTGGTGGATCAACGTGGCCGTTCCGGAGGTGCGCCGCTCGTCGGGCAGGTACTGCTCCAGCACCAGCCCTCCGAAGGAAGGATGCTCGGGTCGCTGGTCCCACTGCACACCGACGATCCAGTGCGTGCCGTCCGGGTCGTGGAAGAAGGAGAAGTCGAAACCGCGGGAGCCGAGGTGCACCGGTGCGCTCCACGGCCCGTCGACGCTCTCGGCGGTGACGAGGTAGTTGTCGATGTCCTTGTCGTCGCCGTCCATCGTGCGCACGATGGAGTACGCCAGCCAGAACAGCCCGTCGGCATGCGTCAGACTCGGCGCCCAGACACCGCCCGAGTCCGGGATGCCGCGAAGATCGAAGCCCTCGTCCAGCGCGTGGGTGCGGACGGTCCAGTTCTCGAGATCCGTGGAGTGGTGGATGCGCACGGCGGGGTGGTACTCGAACGTGCTGGTGGCGATGAAGTAGTCGTCCCCCACCCGCAGGATCGACGGATCGGGGTTGAACCCCCGCAGGATCGGGTTGCGCACGGCATCCATCAGACGGCCCCCGGGATGCGCTCGAGGCCGACGAAGGTGCGTCCTGCGACATAGCGCGCCACCTCGTCGACGGCGTCGCGGCCGAGCCGGTGCAGCTCGTTGCCGGTCGCGCCGGCGATGTGCGGGGTGATGGTGACGTTCGGCAGGTGCCACAGCTCATCGTCGGGATCGAGCGGCTCCGGATCGGTGACGTCGAGGATCGCCTCGATGCGCCCGGATCGCGCGTGCGCTCGCAGCGCGTCGTGATCCACGAGCGAGCCGCGGGCCGTGTTGATCAGCACCGCGCCGTCTCGCAGCAGTCCGAACGCCCGATCGTCGATCATGCGCTCCGTCTCGGCAACCGCGGGGGCGTGCACGGACACGATGTCCGACGCCGTCAGCAGATGGTCCAGGTCGACCAGCTCGGCGCCGAGCGCCGCGGCGTCCTCAGGACCGACGTAGGGGTCGTAGACGAGCACGCGCATGTCGGTGTGAGCGAGCAGCCCGGCGACGCGGCGGCCGATGCGGGACGCCCCGATCAGGCCGACGGTGCGGCCGAAGTTCCCGGTGTCGCCGAGCAGAGCCTCGCGATCTATGAACGCCCGGCGTTCCTGGTAGATCCGCTCCGCGTGGCGTGCGCGCTTGCCCGCCAGCACGATCGTCGCGAACGTGTATTCGGCGACCCCCTGCGCGTTGCCCTCGCCGGTGTTCGTGAGTGCGATGCCGCGCCGCTCAGCTTCGAGAGGATCGACGAGCGCGCCGGCGGAGCCGCCCGCGAACACCACGGCGCGCAGCTGCGGCATCCGGTCGAGTTCGACGGCGTCGATGCGGGGGCACCCCCAGCCGGCGAGAAGCATCTCGGCGTCCGCCAGAGCGCTCCGCGCGCCGGCGCTGTCGAGTTCGGAGAGCACGACGGGATGCAGGTCGACCAGGCTCGAGAGGCGCTCCCGGTGCGGGCCGAACAGGTTCTCGGCCAGTGTCGCCGGGCTCATCGCCAGGACGGCGCGCGGGCGTGCCTTCACTCGTTCATCTCCTCGATGCTCCATTCATCGCGCCAGGCCATCTCGGCGCGGCCGTTCTCGATGCGCAGCGGCAGCCAGACCGGTGCGGACGATGCCAGATCCTCACGCGTCCAGCGGTCGCCGATGTACACGTGTCCGTGTCCCACGGGAAGCACGACGCTGACCTGGGAGTCGAAGGTGCGGCTGCCCGCGGGTGCGAAGTCGCGCCAGGTCGACCATGGACCCCCGAGAGTCGGTGCGGTGGCGTACTTGTTGTCGTTGAGGTCCCACCCGGTCAGGTCCGACCCGAACAGGAAGTAGACGCCGTCGTGCCGGATGAGAGTCGGCGACTCGTACCCGATCTCGGGGCGGTCGTGCTGACGCAGGGTCGCGATGAGCCGGTCGATGCCGCAGTGGTCTTCGCGCAGCCGGTAGATGCGCAGCCCGCCCTCGCGATCCTCGGAGAGCAGATAGCCCCGCCCGTCCTCTTGGTACACCCCGATGTCGCGGCTGAGGTTGCCGAGCGGGCGCTCGCTGCCGAGGTACTCGTAGGGCCCCTCCGGCCGGTCGGCGATCGCGTACCCGACCCGGGCGTCCGAGTAGTCCGCGCTGTCGACGTGGACGATCAGCACCCAGCGGCCATCGGGACGCCGCAGCGCCTTCGGGCGCTCGATGATCCGATCCGCCGCAAGATCCCCCGTGCCGGCGCCGAGTGCGTCACCGAGGTACTCCCAGGACGCGAGATCGGTCGAGCGGTAGCAGGCGATGGCCGTGAAGCGGTCTCCCGCGGTCTTGTCCTCACCCCACGCGTACCAGTGCTCGCCCACGCGCTGGATGCCGATGCCGTGCAGCTGCGCGACGCGTCCCCGGTCGTCGAGGAACAGCTCACCGGTGCGGATGATCCCGTTCATGACCCGTCCTCCTCGATGCGCAGCATCCGCGCCCCGATGCCGTGCGTCGTCCGGATCCGCAGCCCGACATCGGAGGGTTCCATCCGCCAAGCGCCGTCATCTCCGGGGAAGAGCGTCCGAGCAGCACCGCGGATACCGGGGAGGAGGATCTCCGTCGCGGTTTCGCCGCGATCCCACACGAACAGCAGCGTCTCCGCCGGGCTGCGCAACCCGAGACAGATCACATCGTCCTCCCACCCCGGCAGCCCGAGCGGCCAGAACGGCTCGGTTGCGGTGAGTCCGTCTCGCAGGCTCTTGTGCAGGGCGACCGCCTCCGCCACGAGCGCGGACTGGGACGGGCGGATGCCGTCCAGGAATCCCGAGAGGTACAGCCGTCCGCTCAGCCCCGTGACGAGGGTGAACGCCGTCTCGGCATCCGTCATGTCCGACGCCGGATACGCCCAGTTGCCGCACTGCTCCGGCAGGATCGACGCCGGAGCGGATGCCGCGATGGGCGGATAGAGGCGGAAGTCCTGCTGATCGCTGGTGGACTGCAGATGCGTCCGCGAGAGGAGCGCGTAGTCGGCGCGCATCGCGCCGGACGCGCAGTTCTCGATGAGCAGCCCGGGATGCCGCCTCTGCACGGCTACGAGCCAGTCCTGGTACGCCCGGGTATGACCCAGGAGGCCGGCCCCTGGACCCGTTGCGTCGACCTCGGTGCCGACCCCCGGGTTGATGTTGTAATCGAGTTTGAGGTACGAGGCGCCGTACTGCCGCACGACCCGGTCCACGGCGTCGTCGGCGTGAGCTCGCGCGGCAGGATGACGGAAGTCCAGGTGCAGGCGCCGATGCTCGACCACCGGCCGGCCGAATCGGCGGAAGTAGGCATCCTCGGGGAGCATGGCAGCAGCCGGGCTGTCCACGCCGACCACCTCGGGCTCGAGCCAGATGCCCACGCGCATGCCGTGCGCGATGATTCTGTCGGTCAGCTCTCGCAGTCCCCCGGTGAACCGATGGTCCGCTTCCTGCCATTCACCGACCGTCGACCACCAGTCGCCCAGCTCCGGTTCGGCGAACCAGCCGGCATCGATGCAGAAGATCTCCGCACCGCACTCCGCCCGCAGCGTCGATCAGGGGAACCAGCGCTTGGGTGCTGGGCTGCCCCATGAGCGTGTTCATGAAGTCGTTGTAGACGATGGGAAGCCCGGCATCCGCGGATTCGCTCCGGATGCTCCGGCGGTAGTGGGTGAGCTCGGTGAGCGCGGCATCAGCACCGCCATCGGCAGCGGCGAGCGCCACGGCCTCGGTGCGGAACCCTTCGCCGGGCGCGAGTGCGTGTGCGAACTGGTGCTCGAGGTCGGTCGGCCCGAGGAACGACATCACCGCACCGCCCTCGCCCTGGGACATGTCCACGCACCAGCCGGCCGAAGTCTCGATCTGCCAGGTCAGCGCGCCCGCATCGGCGGCATCCGAGGAGATCAGCACTCCGACGGGGAGGTGCTCGCCGGTGGACCAGGATCCGTGGCTTGCGATCGAGTACCGGCCGCGCCCGTCCTGCCCGTGGATCGGCAACGACAGCTGCGGAAGCGCATCGCGCAGCGGTCGCTGCTCCCAGCGGTCCTCGGCGAGCCACTCGCTTCTCGCGGTGAGCAGCCGCGCCGAGTCGATATCGGATTCGCGGCGCCCGAAGCTGATCGTCGCCGACGACACGGCGGTCAGCACGATCGGATGAGCACCGGCGTTGCGGACCACATGATGGATCCGCACCGCACGTGCGTGCGGCACGGCACGCAGGCTCGTGCTGACCTCGACTCCGGTCTCGTCGTCGCGCTGAATCACGGTGAGCACGTCGGCGCCGCGGTCCTCGCCGTGTTCGAAGCGGCGCACGCGCAAGCGGCTGCCGATGGCGGAGCGGACATGGGCCTGGCTGGTGCGGGCGCGCTGCTCGGCTGCGGAGAAGATCTCGACGAGTCCGACGTCGGAGCGGCCGATGCCGGCGAGATCGCTGAGCAGCGCCGCCGGCGACGTGCCGTCCCAGCACACCCGGAACGCACCGATCGCCTGCTGCTGCTCGGCGACGGGGTCAGAGGCGAACATGACCGAGGTCATCGGCGGACCTCCTGGGCGACGGAGAATCCGAGGGCGCGGTTGCACATCACGATGCCCACGGCTGAGACGGCGGGCAGCAGCAGCACGGCAAGTGCGCCGAGCACGGGGAGGACCGTGGCTGCGGCGGTGAGAGCGACGATCAGCAACCAGGCAAGGGCGACATGGGGCCGCCGCGCGATCGCCACGGCTGTGTGCGCCACGAGCTCGAGAGCGGTTCGTTCCCCGCTGGGCGCGGTACTCGACGCCAGCCCGATGAGGAAGGCGACGATCACGAGCACTGCTGCCCAGACGATCAGGAAAACCGTGTCGCTGGAGCCCATCAGGGCGAGGTCGTATCCCAGCACGACGGCCGCCACGGGAAGGATCCCGGCCGCCCACGGCTGGTCGCGGAACGCCCCCGCGAGGGTTCGCCAGTACAGTCGGTCCACTCGTGCCGTTGCAATGCCCTCGTCGAGGATCGCGCCGGCGACGACGAGGAGTGCACGCACGGCGGGGAATGCCGTGCTCAGCGACAGCGCGCCGAGCCAGATCGCGAGGTGGGTGCTCTGCCAGCCGACCAGCGCCTGGAAGGCGATCGCGGGGAGCAGTGACGCGAGGAAGGACGCCGATGCGAGGAAGCAGGCGAAGGCTCCGAGCATCATCGCTGCGACAGGCCCTTCGTAGCCGAGCACCCGCGCGATGCGGCCGGGTCGGCGCGTGGCGCGCATGGGCTGCGCGGTGCTCATCCCTTCACCGCCCCGACCGACATGCCCTTGATGAAATAGCGCTGGAATCCCGCGAAGATCGCGACCGAGGGAATGATCGCGAGGATCGCGCCGGTGTAGATCAGCTGCCACTGCGAGGTGAGCAGGCCGATCATGCGGTTGATCGCGACGTTGATCGTCCCGGCAGAGGAGGAATCGAGGAACACCAGCGGCACGAAGAAGTCGTTCCACAGCCCGAGCGCCTGGATGATGACGAAGGCGCTGGTGACCGGCATCAGCATCGGGAAGACGATCAGCCAGAAGGTGCGCAGGCGCCCGGCGCCGTCGACGTGGGCGGCCTCCTCCACTTCGATCGGGATGCCCTTGATGAAGCTGCAGTAGAGCAGGATGCCGAAGCTGGCGGCGCCGCCGAGGTGGACGAGGATGACGGCGGTCAGCGTGCTGTACAGCCCGACGTCGTTGAATCCCTTGACCAGCGGGATCATCCGCACCTGGAACGGGATCATGAGTCCGGCGATGAACAGCACATACAGGAAGCGTCCGGTCCACCCGCCGACTCGTTCGATGCCGTACGCCGCCATCGGCACGATGGCGACCAGCAGCACGACGGTGCCGACGGTGATGATCAGCGTGTTCAGCAGGGCCTCGGCGTAGTCCGTCTGCTGGAAGAGCGCGATGTAGTTGTCGAGGGTGAACGCCGTGGGAAGCCCCATCGGATCGATCGTGATCTCGGAGTAGGAGCGGAACGACTGCAGCAGTGCGTAGAAGACCGGGGCGGCGACGGCGATCACGAGGACCGAGAGCACAGCCATCACGACGATCTCCCCCGGCGTCCACTTCTTCTTCTCGCGGGGTGTCCGTGTCTTCTTGGGCAGCGTCGTCTTGGGCAGGACTTGGGCTCGGGTGGCGTCTGCGGCGCTCATGCCTGGATCTCCCTCTTGCGCATGTAGGCGTTCGCGCCGACCGTGCTGATGATCACGACGATGAAGAGCACCACCGCCGCCGCCGAACCGAACCCGGCCCGGTACTCGCCGAATCCGACCTTGTAGATGAAGAACGCCATGGTCTCGCTGACGAAACCGGGGCCACCAGAGGTCAGCACCATCACTTGATCGAAGATCACCCAGCCGGCGATCATCGCGAGGGTCATGTTGACGGTGATGGCTCCGGCGATCATCGGCCAGGTGACGTTCCAGAACACCTTCCAGGCGCCTGCCCCATCGATGCGCGCGGCCTCGAGCAGTTCCTGCGGGACGGACTGGAGGTTGGCGAGATAGATGAGGGTGGTGTTCCCGCCGAGAGTGAAGCAGGTGATGAACAGGATCACCCAGACCACGATGCTGCTGTCGCCGAGCCAGTCCCTGGCCCAGTCCGGCAGCCCGAGGTCGCGCAGAACGCTGTTGACGCTCCCGAAGTTGTAGTTGAGCAGGTACTTCCAGATCGTCGCCATGATGAACGCGCTGACCAGGGCGGGCAGATACACCGCGGTGCGGAACAGCCCCTGCAGATGGTTCAGCCTGTCGAGCATGAGTGCGGCCACGAGGGCGATGATGTTGATGACCACCGCGGAACCGAGTCCCAGAACGAGCGTGTTCCGCACCGCATTCCAGAAGCGGTCGTCGGTCAGGATGTCCTGATAGTTCTTTGTCCCCACGTAGTCGTAGCCCTCACTGATGCCATCCCAGTTCGTGAAGCTCAGCTGAACGGACTGCAGTGAGGGGACGATGACCATGAGCAGATAGATCACGAGCGCGGGAGCGACGAATCCTAGGAGCACGAGTCGTCCCCGACCTGCGATGCCCAGTCGGCCCCGGCGCGGCAACGCAGGCGGCCTCGTTTCAGGCGCGGCGTGCAAAGGGGAGTCGCCGGGGAGCAGCGCCGTGGCGCTCGCCACTCCCACGCCGCCCTCCATCGAGCTCTGATCGCTCATGAGTACTCCTTCGGGTGCAGGAACTTCGAGGTCGTGTCCCGGGCCGGATGACGGCTGTCATCCGGCCCGGGAATGGTCAACCGGCGGCAGCGACCTGGTTCTGCAGTTCCTTCTGCGTCTTCTCGATCGCCTGATCGATCGAGGTCTGCTTGTCCTGCATCTCGATGCGGGCCTGACGGAAGAAGGTGTTCACGGCGCTGAAGGTGCTGAAGTCAGGCGCGTTCTCGTACCAGACCAGGTTCGGGTTCTTCAGCAGGGCGAAGTAGTCCGCGGCACCGGGGATGGACTCGTTCTGCGTGACCTCGTCGGACTTCGCGATATTGGGCGAAAGCCAGCCGTTCTTCTGCATGAGATCAGCGGCGTCGACCGAATAGAAAGTACTTCAGGAACTCGAGCGATGACGCGAGCTCCTTCTTGTTCTTGGCGGCCTGCGACGAGATGGCCAGACCGCCGGCGGTGTCCCCGACGACGCTGTTCTTGAGTACGTAGATCTTGCCGTCCTTCGCGGGGACGATGAACATGCCCGCGTTGAACTTCGGGTCGACCTTGCTGATGTCCATCAGCCGGCCGAGTCCTGCCGATGAGGTGGCCATGACTGCTTGGTTGTTGACCAGCAAGGTGGTCGTCTGCGCGTCGGCGGTGGACTGCCAGCCCTTGAGGAGGTAGTCATCCGTGATCGTCTGCAGCTCCTCGAGCGGTGCGCGCAGATCCGAGACGCTCGCGTCGCCCGCCGCCACGGCGTTCCAGAACCCGCCTTGGTCGCTGTACTCGGCGAAGGTCGGGGCGGCGAGCGGCTTCCACAGCTGGTCGGACGGCCAGACCTCGGCCGCGGCCGTCGCGAGCGGAACGTCACCGTTGGCCTTGATGTCCTTCAGGAGCGAGATGAAGTCGTCGTAGGTCTCCGGCACTTGAAGGTCGTGCTCGGCGAAGTAGTCCTTGTTGTAGACGATGTTGATGCCGATCTCGCCGTTCAGTGCGCTGTACGGCGTCGTGTAGACATTGCCGTCTGCTGCCGCGGCATAGGCGTCGGGCTGCAGCAGATCTGTCACTTCGGCGGGGATCGGGGCGAGCTTGCCCGCGTTGACGTAGGTGAGAGTGTCGCGCATGTCGACGATCGCGGGCCATTTGCCGGTGGCGTCGACGGTCTTCAGGGCGGTCGCGTAGTCGCTGCCCGCCGGGAGCGGGTCGAGCTTGACCGTCGTTGTCGTGCTGGTCTCGTTGAAGTCCTTCACCAGCGCGTCGACGGTGCTGTTCCAGGTGTCGTCGCCGGTGGCGTAGAGGAAGCGGATCGTGGTCTTGTCAGATGTGCCGCCGGCATTCGCGCCTTGCGAGCAACCCACAAGCGCGAGGGCTGTGACGGCGACGCCGGCGGTGACCAACAGCAGACGACTGCGGCGCGTCCGCGTGGTTGCGTGGTGCATGAGATCTCCTTTGATTCGAGCCGGACTGTCGTCCGCAATTAGGACAGTAGCTCACGGGAGAACGCTTACCAAGCAATTTCTGTAACTAGTTGCATCACGATCGGATATCGGCGATCATCGACGTGACCGACGTTTGTGGTGCCCACTGCCGGGCCCGACCGCCCGGGCCCGGTGGACACTCAGGCCCGCTGCAGGTCGGCGGCGCGCACGGCGGGGACCAGCACTTCACGGCACCAGGTGCGGAAGTCCGTCGGCGCCATCGTGGCCGTTGCCCAGTCCTCGTCGTAGATGCCGGCATCCTGGGCGGCGAACATCTCGACGGTGTCCGTGACGGCCTGCTCGCTCGCGCCCCGCGCGCGGAGCATTGCCGCGAAGTCGTTCAGAGCGACCCGCTCGTAGGCGACCGACCTGCCCAGCTCCTCCCCGATCACGGCGGCGATCTCCTCGGGGGTGAGCCGGTCGGGGCTGAACACCGGATCATCCTGCTGACCGCTCCACGACAGGTCGGCCAGCAGGCCTGCGGCGTGGGAGGCGATGTCCTGCGTCGCGATCATCGCCAGCGGCTGATCGACCGCGCAGCTGAGGGACAGCGTGCCGGTAAGGCCGATGGCATCCGCCTGCCCCAGAAGGTTCTCCATGTAGAACGGCAGCGAGACCGCCCGGTACCCGGCACCCGACGTCCTCAGCTCGGCATCCATGGCGAAGGCGGCCGACAGCACGCCCGCCGACGTGGTCCAGTCATGGCCGGCGCTGGTGACGGCGACGACGTGGGCGACACCGTGACGGCGGATCGCCGCAGCTCCGGCGCGCGCGAAGTCGAGATAGTGCTGCTCCGCGCTGGGAGCCGCCGGATTCGGCGGAACCAGCCAGAACAGGGCATCCGCTCCGGGCAGCGCGAGGTCGAGTACGGCGGCATCCGCGTGCGAGCCCTCGACCACTTCGACCCTCGCACGGATGTCCGTGTCGAGTTGGGCCGCGTCGCGGACGATGACGCGCACGGCGGCCTCCTGTTCGAGCAGCCGGGTGATGAGCTGTCGGCCGATCCGGCCGGTGGGTGTGGTGACGACGATCATGATTCCTCCATAATATGAACCTGAATTCCGGTTCCGAATATACGCCGGAGATCACCCTCGGTCAACTACAGTGAAGGCATGGCCGCTGTTGAACGATCGCTGCGCGCGGACGCGCGACGCAACCGCGAGGCCGTGCTCGATGCGGCCGCGGAGTTGTTCGCCCAGGACGGCGAGAACGTGCAGATGGATCAGATCGCCGCGCGTGCCGGGTTGGGCGTCGGGACGCTCTACCGGCACTTCGTCGACAAGCAGGCACTGCGCGCGGCGATCATCGGGCGCCGGTTCGAAGCCGTGACGAAACTTGCACGTGAGGCCGAGAAGCAGGACGACGCCTGGGCCGCGTTCGAGATGCTGCTCTACGGCTACCTGGAGTCCGTCGAGCCCGATGCGGCCTTCCGCTTCTCGATCCTCGGGGCGGAGGAGCCGACGTGGGCGGATATCGAGGCGGAGAAGGTGGCGTTCGCGGAGATCATGGACCGGATCTGTCGGCACGCGGTCGATGCAGGGCACCTGCGCGCCGACTTCACTGCGGCAGACTTCGTGCTCATCTCCCGCGGCGCAATGGCGAACGTGTCGGAGCGCGGCGGCTGGCGCCGGTTCCTGGAGCTTCAGCTCGACGGCATCCGCGTCGCCTGAATCCGCGCACTCACCGGTTCGCCTGGATCACGCGCGCCCGGCGCCTCAGGACAGCGCGAGCGCCGACCAGGACACCGGCGGCAGCGTCACGGTGAGGACGCCGCCGGCGAGCACGGCTCCCTCGAGCGCCTTCAGCCCCACGCGGTTCTGGTCCGCGAGGGTGTTCTTCGCGTAGACGTCGTCGTCCCACAGCGTCACGGCCTCGTCGATCGAGGAGACGTCGAGCTGAGCGGCATCGATGGTGACCGTGATCGACTCCGTGAGGCTGCGGTTGACGAGGAAGACCGCCGAGCCGTCGCCGTCGGTCGTGACCACCGAGTCGACCAGCGGAGCGTCGCCGTGCACGGCCGTCTCGTAGGTGCCGACGTCGATGCGCGGCTTGATGATCTCGCCCTTCGCCAGGCGCGAGGTGACCGAGAACGGGAAGAACGTGGTCTGCCGCCAGGCGTCGCCGCCGGGCTCGGTCATGATGGGGGCGATCACGTTGACCAGCTGAGCGAGAGAGGCGGATGCCACGCGGTCGTGGTTCTTGAGCAGCGTGATCAGCAGGTTGCCCAGGACCACGGCATCCGCCACCGAGTACACGTCCTCGAGCTGACGCGGCGCGTAGCGCCATTCGTCGTTGACCTCATCGGAGGCCTGGTGCTCGTCGAGGTACCAGATGTTCCATTCATCGAAGGAGAGCTTGATCTTCTTGTCGCTCTTCAGCTTGTAGCCGACGTGATCGGCGGATGCCACGACGGTCTCGATGAAGTACTGCATGTTCAGCGAGGAGGCCAGGAACGAGCCGAGGTCTCCGCCGCGCTCCTGGTAGTAGGCGTGGCAGGAGATGTAGTCGACGTGCTCGTAGGAATGCTCGAGCACCGTGCGCTCCCAGTCGCCGAAGGTCGGCATCGACGAGCCCGAGGAGCCGCAGACGACGAGCTCGAGGGTGCGGTCGGCGGCCTTCATGGCCTGCGCGGTGCGGGCGGCGAGCTTGCCGTAGTCGTCGGCCGTCATGTAGCCGGTCTGCCAGGGGCCGTCCATCTCGTTGCCCAGGCACCACATCCGGATGTCGTGCGGCTCGACCGTGCCGTTGGCGATGCGCTGATCGCTGAGCGCCGTGCCGGAGGGGTGATTGCAGTACTCGAGCAGGTCGAGGGCCGCTTCGATGCCACGGGTGCCGAGGTTGACGGCCATCATCAGCTCGGAGCCGGTGAGCTTCAGCCAGCGGGAGAACTCGTCCACACCGACCTGGTTGGTCTCCAGGGAGTGCCAGGCGAGGTCGCGGCGCACCGGGCGGTTCTCGCGTGGTCCGACCGAGTCCTCCCAGCGGAAGCCCGAGACGAAGTTGCCGCCGGGGTAGCGGATGGTGCTGGAGCCGAGCTCGCGCACCAGGTCGACGACGTCCAGGCGGAAGCCGTCCTCGTTCGCCGTGGGGTGGCCCGGCTCGTAGATGCCGTCGTAGACGCAGCGGCCGAGATGCTCGACGAACGAGCCGAAGATGCGCCGATCGATCGGAGCGACGACGGCCTCACGGTCGATGGAAATGCGCGCACTGGTCATGGTCGTCCTCTCCGGCCCCCTGAGAAGACCCCGATGTCGTCGCGCAGTTCAGCGGCGATCGACCGATATACAACGTTGTAGATAGTCTGTCCGGTGCACGCCACCCGTGTCAATCTGCGCGCGTGAACGCCGAGCGCCGGTCCGGAGGGCGCATCCGGGGCGCGGATAGAGTATGAGAACCCGGACGCGGGTCCGGATGATGGGGGCACGATGGGATCGACGATGCACGACGTCGCGCGTCTCGCCGGAGTGTCCGTGAAGACCGTCTCGAACGTGATCAACGACTACCCGCATGTGCGCGGCACGACCCGCGAGCGGGTGCTGACGGCGATCGACGAACTCGACTACCACCCGAATCTCACCGCGCGCGGGCTCCGCTCCGGACGCACCGGGGTGATCGGACTCGCCGTGCCCGCCCTGCGCGAGAGCTACTTCGCCGAACTCGCGGATGCCATCATCCGCGCCGCAGATGCACGCGGCCTCGGCGTGGTCATCGAGCAGACCAGCGGCGATCGCGAGCGCGAGCTGCAGGCCGTCCGCGGCGGCCGACTCCGCCTCACCGACGGGCTGATCTTCAGCCCGTCGGCGCTCGGGCAGAAGGATGCCGAGTCGCTGGGCACCTCGTTTCCGCTCGTGCTCCTGGGCGAGCGGATCTTCGACGGGCCGACCGACCACGTCGCCATGCACAACACCTCGTCCGCCCGCGCTGCCACCGAGCATCTGCTGGACATCGGACGCCGGAGGATCGCGATCATCGGCACCGAGCGCGAGCGCGGCCAGGAGGCGAGCTCTGCCGGTCTGCGCCTGGACGGCTATCTCCTGGCCCTCGAGCGCGCGGACGTCGAGGTCGACGCCGATCTCATCAGACCGAACGAGCACTGGAGTCGCTCCGCCGGCGCCGAGACGACACGCACCCTCATCGACGACGGCGTCCGGTTCGACGCGATCTTCGCACTCAACGACACCCTCGGGCTCGGCGCACTGCGCGCCCTCGGCGAGGCGGGGCTGCGCGTCCCCGAGGACGTCGCCGTCATCGGCTTCGACAACACCGATGAGGCCGAGTTCTCCATGCCCTCACTGACCAGTGTGGACATCGGACGCGAGCAGATCGCCACCGAGGCGGTCGACCTGCTCATCGAGCGCATCGCCGAGAAGGGCACCCGGCGCGCACCGCGCACTGTCACGCCGGACTTCCAGATCATCCGACGCGAGTCGACGGGTTTCTCCGGCCGCCGACGCTGACGAGCACCGTCGGTCACGGCACCCGGTCCACCGCCGGTCACGGCACCCGGTCCACCGCGCAGGCGCGGCATCCGCGCGCAAGTACGCCACGAGGGCATCCACCTTCCAGCATCCGACTGTCGACTTTCGGATAGCACAACGTTGGAAATTCGTCGTTGACCTGCCTTGTGATGTCTGAGATAGTGGCCGCGTGCGAACTTTACGACGTTGTAAATAGGCATCCTCGACGCCGTGGTCCGCATTCCCTGAACGGCTCGCCCCAGCTGCGTACACGCAGAATCCGAGCCGGCCACATCACACGAGATGAGGAATCGATGGAGATCACATCCGAGCGTCGGCCTTCGGGACGACGCGGAAGAACGCGACGCGCACTCGGCCTGCTCACGGCCTCGCTCATCGCGATCACAGGCCTCGCAGCGGCTTCCCCAGCCGTCGCCGCCGACCCGTGGATCGACGTGCAGGACGACGGCTATCTGAGGATCAGCGTGCCCAACAGCGCGGTCGAAGACGCGGTCGGTGCGGTGTCGCAGGTCGTGGTGGAAGGAAACTTCGGCCTGTCGCACAACTGGGCGCAGATCGGGTTGCAGCGCAGCGGCGCCTCATGGACCGCCACGTACGGCCCCTTCGAGCCCGGGCTGTACTACTACCAGGTCACCGGAGACGACAGCAAGGTGCTGAAGGACGCCAGCAACGCCACCAGCGTGGCATCCGAGCCGGAATGGAGCACGTTCTTCATCCCCGGCGACTCGGCGGCGCTGCTCGCCGACGCACCGGAAGCGGCCGGCACCATCGAGACGCTGACCTACGACAGCGCCGTGGCCGGAGAGCAGCGGGATGCCCTCGTCTGGGTACCGCCGACGTACAAGCCCAAGGGCAAGAAGCTCCCGGTGCTGTACCTGCAGCACGGCGGCGGCCAGAGCTATCGGGACTGGGTCGAGGTCGGCCGCGCCGAGCAGATCCTGGACAACCTGTGGCTGGCCGGACAGCTCGAGGACATGCTCGTCGTGATGGCGAACGGCAACGTCGACGACTTCTCGGCGGAACTGCTCGAGAACATCGTCCCGGCCGTCGAGAAGGACTACAACGTCTCGCCCTCGCGCAAGAAGCGCGCATTGGCGGGATTGTCGATGGGCGGCGGTCAGACCTTCGAGGTGTTCAGTGAGCACCCCGGCGAGTTCGCCGCGATCGGCACCTTCGGCGCCGGCCGCTTCGGCGACCTCGCTGGCATCCCGGTCGAGAAGATGAACGACAGGACCGACCTGTTCCGCGTCTACGTCGGCAACCCGACGGACGCCGCGCACAACGACGTCCACGATTCGTTCCAGAAGTTCGACGAGCTCGGACTGAAGTACCAGTTCGACGGCGTGAATCCCGACGCGGGCCACAACTGGAACGCCTGGCAGGAGAACCTGATCGACTTCGCTCCCCGTCTGTTCACGAAGTCGGCATCCGACCCGGCCATGAGCGAGGGACACACCGCACTCATTAAGCGGTTCGAGAAGCCGGCATCCGGAACGACGCCGACGCCGTGGATCAGCGAGGACGGCTTCGTCACGTTCGAGACGACCACCGATTTCGCGGACGCCGACTACGTCTCGGTTTGGGCGAACATCGCTCCCGGCGGCAGCTGGCTGCGCACCGAGATGAACAAGGTCGGCGATCGCTGGCAGGTGACGATGGGCCCGATGGACCCGTGGTTCTACCACTACCGGCTCATCGTCGACCGCGCGGCCGTCAAGGACGCATCCAACCCCACGTCGGTGACCTCGGAGCCGATGTGGAGCACGTTCCTCGTCGAGGGCGAGGAGTCACGTCTGCTGACCGATGTGCCCCAGGGGCAGGGCGGAGATCTGGACGTCATGACGTACCAGAGCACCGTGGCGGGCCAGGAGCGCCGCGCCTATGTCTGGACTCCCCCGGGCTATGACGCGGAGCGCGCCGAGCCCTACCCGCTGTTCGTGCTCAACCACGGCGGCGGCCAGAGCTGGACCGACTGGGTGGAGGTCGGACGCGCGCGTCAGATCCTCGACAACCTCGCGCTCGACGGCGCCACCGAGCCGATGGTCGTGGTGATGCCGAACGGCAACGTCGGCGACTATCCGAAGGAGCTGCTCCAGAACGTCGTCCCCACGACGGAGCAGAACTACAACGTCAGCAGCGATCCGCATCAGCGTGCGCTCGCAGGTCTGTCGGCGGGTGGTGCGCGCACGCTGTCGGTGGTCAAGTCGCAGCCGGAGCAGTTCGCCTCGATCGGCGTCTTCTCGGCCGGCTTCGGCAGCGGAGACGGAGTGGATGTCGAGGCGATCAACGCCAACACCGACATCTTCCGCTTCTACATCGGAGACATCACCGATTTCGTCTACCCGGGGATGATGAGCTCGATCGAGACGATGGATCGGATCGGCATCGAGTACCAGTTCGACGGCGTGACGCCCGGCCCGCACGGGTGGGATGTCTGGCAGAAGAACCTCATCGATTTCGCGCCGCGTCTGTTCCAGGACGCGCCCGCGAGCTGACCGAGGTCACCGCTGAAGCAGGAGCGCCCTCCTGGACTCCGATGGAGTCCGGGAGGGCGCTCCGCTCGTTCGTGCGATCATCAGCCCGACTCCGGTCCGCGGCGCGCCGGCACGCTATAACGTTGACAACACCCCGACGGAAGGCAGAATCCTCATGCGCATCGCCCTCACCGGATCCACCGGCAAGCTCGGCAGCGTCGTCGCCCGCGAACTGCGCGCGAAGGGCTGGGATGTGATCGGCATGGACGTCGTCGGCACCCGCGGCCCCGACTTCGTGCAGGTCGACCTCACCGACTACGGGCAGGTCGTCGATGCGCTCACCGCGGTGGGCGACCGCCACGACGGCATCGACGCCGTGGTGCACCTCGGTGCGATCCCCGCCCCCGGCATCCGCAGCGACGTCGCGACCTTCCACAACAACATGCCGGCGACGTTCAACGTGTTCTGGGCCGCCGTGCGGCTCGGCATCCGCCGGATCGTCTACGCGTCCAGCGAGACGGTGCTGGGTCTGCCCTTCGACGTGCCGCCGCCCTACATCCCGGTCGACGAGGAGTATCCCGCCCGCCCCGAGTCGGTGTACTCGCTGGTGAAGACGCTCGAGGAGCAGCTGGCTCGGGAGCTGGTGCGCTGGCATCCCGACCTGTCGATCACCGCGCTGCGCTTCTCGAACGTGATGGTTCCCGAGGACTACGCCGAGTTCCCCTCCTTCGATGCCGACGCGCTGCGGCGCAAGTGGAACCTGTGGGGCTACATCGATGCGCGAGACGGCGCGCAAGCCGTCGAGCGCGCACTGCAGGTCGCGGCCCCGGGCTTCGATCGCTTCATCATCGCCGCGGCCGACACGGTGATGTCGCGCCCGAACGCCGAGCTGATCGCCGAGGTGTTCCCGGATGTCCCGGTGACCCGCGAGGTGGGCGAGCACGAGACGCTGCTCTCCATAGATCACGCCCGCGACGTGCTGGGGTTCGCACCCCAGCACTCGTGGCGCGATCACGTCTGAGCGCACCACGATCTGAGGCGCACGATCCGAGCGCTCGCCCCGGCCACGGGACGTGGCCTCCAGCATGAGACTTGCCGTCCAGCATGAGACGGCACGGCAGGCGTGCAGTCTCACGCTGGAACAGAAGTCTCGCGATATCGTGGCGAGAGCGGCGAGGAGACCGGTGGCAGAGCGAGCAGACGATTCGCGCGTGTGGCGCGCACCGTCGATCATCGACGTCGCGCGCGAGGCCGGCGTCTCCGCGCAGACTGTGTCGCGCGTGGCCAACGGCATGGACATCGTGCGGCCGGCCACCCGCGAGAAGGTGCTCGCCGCGATGGACCGGCTCGGCTACCGGCCGAACTCCGCCGCGCGGGCGCTGAAGTCCGGCAGGTTCCGCACCCTCGGCGTGATCATGTCGGGGCTGTCCAGCTACGGCAACATGCACACGCTCGAAGCGGTCGCGAACGAAGCGGCGAAGCAGGGGTACTCGCTGGCGCTCACGCCGCTGTGGACGATCGCGCAGGCCGGTTTCACGGGAGCGTTCGCCCGGCTCGCAGACCAGGCCGTCGACGGGGTGCTCGTCGTGCTCGAGGCGCACGAGCTGCAGGATTCCGACCTCGCCCAGATCACCGGCATCCCGGCGGTCGTCGTGACCGCCGGCGACTCGCATCCGTACCCGTCGATCGACATCGACCAGGTGCAGGGCGCACGGCTGGCCACCGAGCATCTGCTCGAGCTCGGGCACGAGACGGTCTGGCACATCCGCGGTCCCGAGAACTCGTACTCCGCTGAGGATCGTGCGAACTCCTGGGCGGACACGCTGCGGGCCCATGGCCGCATCGTGCCCCCTGCCCTGCAGGGCGACTGGAGCACGGCATCCGGGTATGCCGCCGGGCAGCGGCTCGCGGCCGAGCCCGACGCGACCGCAGTGTTCGCTGCCAACGACGAGATGGCCCTCGGCGCGATGCGGGCGCTGAGCGAGGCGGGACGCCCCGTTCCCGGCTCCGTCAGCGTGGTCGGATTCGACGACATGGACATGGCGGCCGACTTCCAGCCGCCCCTGACGACGATCCACCAGTACTTCGACAGGGTGGGCACCGCTGCGGTGGGCATGCTGATCGATCAGATCGAGAAGCGCCGGTTCACGCCGCCCGGGCTGGTGGCCACCGCGCTCGTCACCCGGGAGAGCACGGCGCCACCTGCACGTTAGACGCTCACGCCCGCCCGTGCACCCCGCGGAACGCGTACCGGAAGACCAGTTCGCCGGTGGGCAGGAGGTGCTTGTCGAGCGGACGCGCACCCCAGGAGTCGTCGCCGGCCACGCCGCGGCGCATCAGCGCCGGGCGCACGATCGTGCGGTGGATCGGCGGCAGCTCGTTCGGGTGCAGCGCGCTCTCGATCTCGGCCGGAGTCCAGCTCAGCGCGGAGAACTCCATGGTCGGCTCGCCCTCGAAGCGCAGACCGATGCCCTGGGCATCCGTCACCTCCGCCCAGCGCACGCCCGTGCGGTTGCCCGCCTCCTGCGGACGCAGGTACGGGGTGAGCATGTCGGCGACCCGGCGGTCGTAGACGCCCAGTCGGGCGCCCTCGCGGCGGTCCACGTAGGATTCCTCCGGCCCGTCGCCGTACCAGCGCACCCGGTCGTAGTCGGCGGGCATCGTGAGCATGGTCGCGAACTCCGGCATCTGTGCCATGCCCTCGGGCACGGTCATCCGCTGGGTCACCTCGACCCGGCCGGCGCCGTCGATCAGGTAGCTGAGGTCGCAGTGCGTCACCGGGACGGTGGGCAGCTCGTAGCGGTAGCCGATGCGCACGGCGCCGTCCTCGACCTCCACCGAGATGTCGGCCGGTTCGTGGAAGCGGCTCGCCCGCCCGTAGCGGCTCGCGAGCAGCCACTGCCCCTCATCGAACGGTCCTCCCCAGCCGCGCTCGTTGGCGGTGGGGGCATGCCAGAAGTTCGGCGTGACGACACCGGAGAGCAGCTCCCGTCCGCCGGTGCTCGTCTCGCCGTACCGGTACGAGCTCAGTCCGTTGAAGATGCGCGAGAACAGCACGTGGAAGCCGGGGCCGTGCACGCCGATGCTCAGCGTGCCCTCCACGACGGTGGGGGTCGGGGCGGATGCCAGGGCGGCCGGGGCGCCGACCGTCAGCACGTGCTCGCCCCAGGCGACCTCGTGGCCCGCCGGGGCCCAGTCCGTCGCCGCGCGCAGGTGCAGCGATACGACGATCGCGTACTCCCCCGCTGCGGTGGGGACCGGATGCGGCAGGTCGAACGTCGCCGTCTGGCCGGGGGCGACGTCGGTGTCGACGACACCGGTGCTGACGATGCGTCCCTCGCGGGAGATCGTCACGCGCGTCTCGTACGCGGCCGAGGAGGTGAACAGCATCCGGCTGGTGAGAGCGAATCCGGATGCGGTGTTCTCGGAGGCGAAGACGTCGACGACGTAGCCCTGGTAGAGCTTCTTCATCTCCTGCGCCTTGGGCGAGGGCGTGTGGTCGGCGAAGAAGATGCCGTTGCCACTGAAGTCGTGATCGTGCGGCGCCTCGCCGTTGTCGCCGCCGTAGCCGAAGAACTCACGGCCGTAGCGGTCGGTCATCCGGATCGCCTGGTCGGCGAAGTCCCAGATGAAGCCGCCCTGGAACAGCTCGTCGCGGTACGCCAGTTCGATGTACTCACCGACCCCGCCGAACGAGTTGCCCATCGCGTGGGCGTACTCGCAGAGCAGGAACGGCTTGTCGCGGTGCTCGCTCAGGTATACCTCGACGTCGGCGGCCGAGGTGTACATCTGGCTGGCGATGTCGGTGGTCTCGGGGTAGCGCGGGTCCCAGCGCACGCCCTCGTAGTGCACGGGCCGGTCGTCGACGGATCGGAACCAGTCGGCCACGTCCCGCAGCACGGTTCCGCCGAAGGACTCATTGCCGCACGACCAGATCACGACGCTGGGATGGTTCTTGTCGCGCTCGAGCATGCTGCGGGCGCGATCCAGCACGGCGGGGAGCCATTCGGCGTGGTCCCCGGGCAGGGCCGTCTCCAGAGGCTTGTCGAAATGCCGGATCTCGGTCCACCGACCGTGCGTCTCCAGGTTCATCTCGTCGATCACGAGCATCCCGTACTCGTCGGCGAGCGCGTAGAACGCCGAATCGTTGGGGTAATGGCTGGTGCGGATGGCGTTGACGCCGTAGGCCTTCAGCATCCGGATGTCGGATTCCGCCAGCTCCCGCGAGGCGACCCGTCCGTTCAGCCCGAACTCGTGCCGGTTGATGCCGTTGAACACGACGCGTGCGCCGTTGAGGGAGAGCACGCCGTTCTCGATGCCGAAGCGGCGGATGCCGACGCGCTGCGGGATCACCTCGAGCAGCTGCCCGGCGGCATCCCGCACCTCGATGACGAGGTCGTACAGGTGCGGGTCCTCCGTGCTCCACAGCCGGGGCGCGTCGACGCGCAGTGCGAAGGCGCCGTCCTCGCGGGCGGTGAGCTCGCCGACGCCCTCGAGGCGCGCGGTGACGCTTCCGGTTCCTTCGAGCGCGACGGACAGGACGACCTCGGCGGATGCCAGGTCGTCGGCCACGGCGGTCGTCACACGGAGGTCCTCGACGTGCACGGCCGCGCGGCGGTACAGCACCACGTCGCGGAAGATGCCGGAGAAGCGGAAGAAGTCCTGATCCTCCAGCCACGAGCCGGCACTGTACGTGAACACCTGTGCGGCGAGGCGGTTCTCCCCCGCCACCAGCGCATCCGTCAGATCGAACTCCGCCGGGGTGAAGCTGTCGGTGCTGTACCCGAGGTAGCGGCCGTTCAGCCAGAGCGCGATCGCGCTCTCCGCACCGTGGAATGTCACGCTCAGCCGCTCGCCGACCGCGAGCGGCCGGTCGATCTCGAACGTGCGCACGTAGCTGCCGATCGGGTTGTCGCGCGTCGGCACCTGTCCGGGCTCGATGCCCTCCTGCCCGTCCCAGGCGTAGCCGACGTTGACGTACTGTGGGCGGTCGTAGCCCTGCAGCTGCAGGTGCGAGGGCACCGGGATGTCATCCCAGCCCGAGACGTCGGTGTCCGGCTGCTCGAAGCCGGGGATGACCTGGCTCTGGTTCTTCGCGCAGTGGAACTTCCAGAGTCCGTTGAGCGACTGTTCGAAGGAGCTGGTGCCGGTGCGCGCCTCGTCGAGGTCGGCGAACCAGCGGTGGTCGGAGTGGGCGGGGAGACGGTTGTCGGAGAAGAACGCCGGGTCGGCGATGCGGTCGATGTCGAATGTCACTTGATGGCTCCGGTGATGCCCTGCGCGAAGGCCCGCTGCAGGATGAGGAAGACGAAGATCGTCGGCAGCGACGTCAGCAGCACGGCGAGCATGAGCACTCCGTAGTCGGTGACGTAGCCCGCCGTGAGGTTGGCGATGAGCATGGGCATGGTCTGCACGGCGTTGTCCAGCAGGATCACGCGCGGCCAGAGGAAGTTGTTCCACGACGCCATGAACGTGATCACCGCCGCCGCGGCGAAGGTGGATTTCATGGTCGGCACGTAGATGCGCGCGAATATCGAGAGCTCCTTGAGACCGTCGATGCGAGCGGCCTCGATGATCTCGTAGGGGAACGAGCGCGACGCCTGCCGGAACAGCAGGATCAGCAGCGGAGTGGAGATCGACGGGATGATCACCGCGAACAGCGAGTTGACCATGCCCACCTCCGCGAACATCCGGAACAGCGGGATCATGATCGCCGCGAACGGGATCATCATGGCCAGCATGAGGATGGCCATCACGACGTCCTTGCCGCGGGAGTGGTAGACCTCGAACCCGTACCCGGCGACGGCGCACACGATCAACGCGAGCACCGTGGTGCCGATCGCGATCAGGGCCGAGCTGGTCATGGCGGCGCCGATGTCCTGCTGCTTCGTGAGCGCGATCAGGTTGTCGATCAGGTGACCGCCGGGGGTGAGGCGCGAGGCCAGCACGTCCTGCGTCGAGTTCGTCGCCGAGACCACCATGAAGTACAGCGGGAAGACCGAGAACAGCGCGAAGACCGACAGGAAGACGTAGCCGGGGACGCGTCGCCAGGTGAAGCGGGTCCGACGCCTGGGCGCCGAGTTCCTCGTCACGAGCGCCTCCGTCGTGGTGCGCTCCGTCAGGGTGAGTTCAGTCACGCTTGTCACCGACCTTCATCTGGATGATCGCGAGCACCGCGACCATGATCAGGATCACGTACGAGATCGCCGCCCCGTAGCCGACGTTCGGGTTCTTCAGGAACGACAGCTCGTACAGGTAGTGAGACATCGACATGGACTGGTACGACGGACCGCCCTTGGTCAGCGACCAGGATTCGTCGAAGAGCTGCAGCGTGCCGTTGATGGACATGATCGCGGTCAGCACGATCATCGGCCGCAGCTGCGGCACCGTCACGTACCAGAACGTCTTGAAGGAGCCGGCGCCGTCGATGCGCGCGGCCTCGAGGGTGGAGTGGTCGACGTTCTGCAGAGCGGCGAGGAAGAAGATCATGTTGTAGCCGGTCCACCGCCACAGCAGACCGACGATGATGACGAAGCGGGCCGTCCACGGCTCACCGAGCCAGTTCAGCGGGTCGTGCATGAAGCCGAGCCCCATGAGCAGGTCGTTGACCAGGCCGTCGGTCGCGAACATGGTGCGGAAGACGAGCGAGTACGAGACGAGCGAGACGGCGCACGGCAGGAAGATCATGGTGCGCCAGAACGCCTTGTACCTCAGGCGCGGATCGTTGAGCAGGTTGGCGAGGATCATCGCCAGGACCAGCATGATCGGCACCTGGATGACGAGGTAGAACACCGTGTTGAACATGGTGAGCTTGAAGATCTCGTCGTGCAGCAGTCGTTCGAAGTTCAGCCAGAACGGCTCCGCCCAGTTCAGGCGCGATCCGCGGCCGGTCTGCAGGGAGAGGACGAACGCCTGGATCATCGGCACGAAGCTCAGCACGGTGATCAGCAGCGCCGCGGGCAGGAGGAATCCCCAGCCGGTCAGGTTCCTGCGTCGTCCGCTGTTGAGCCAGGCACCGCCCCGTGGGGAGAAGTCGGGCGGTGGGCTGCTTCGCCGCCGGCGGCCGGTGCCGCCGGATGTCACGATCGATTGAGTCGCCACAGTGCGCACTCGCTTTCACACGTCTGAGGGTGGGAGAAGACGGGGCGGGCCCGAAGACCCGCCCCGAGGAGGACGGGCTCAGCCCATCGCGAATTCGACGTTGCTCTGCGCCTCGTCGAGGGAGCTCTTGATGTCGGCGCCACCGATGATCTTCGTCATCGCAGCGCTGATCGCATCCCGACCCTCGTAGTAGTAGACGCCGGTGTTGTTGCTCGGCACCTCGGCACCGAACTCGACGACCTTCTGGAAGATCGGCTGGCCGCCGAAGAACTCGCTCGGCTGCGCGTACACGTCGCTGTCGCCGGCGGGGATCCAGTTCGCGACGGCGCCGGACTTCGGCAGGATCGTGTCGTACAGCTCGGTGGAGCCGGCGAACGTCTCGCTGAGGAAGTCGGATGCCAGCTTCGCGTTGCCGGTCGAGCTGATCGCCCACGACGAGCCGCCGTTGGCCGAGTAGTTCGTCGCGTCGGCGACGCCGTCGAGCTTGGGTAGGTTCGTGACCGCCCACTTGCCGGCCTGGTCGGCCGCGGTCTGGATCGAGCCGACGATCCAGATGCCGTTGATCGTGCCGCCGACGGAGCCGTTCACGAAGGTGCCGATGTACTCGTCCCACGAGTTGACCTCGACGAGCACGCCGGACTTCACCAGCTCGGTGTACAGGTCGATGGCCTTGGTGAGCTCGTCGTTGCCGGCGATGGTGGGCTTGCCGTCCTTGTCGAAGATGCTGGCACCGGCGGACTGCAGCATCATCATCGGGATGTCGGCGGAGCCGGCCTGGCCGGACAGCAGCGGCTTGCCCGTCTTGGCCAGCACGTCCTTGCCCTTGGTGAGGTACTCGTCCCAGGTGATGTCGGTGAAGTCGTCGATCGTGTAGCCGGCCTCCTCGAGCACGTCGGTGCGCAGCGCGGTCACGGCCGTGCCGGAATCGAACGGCACGCCGTAGTCGACGCCGTCGATCTGCGAGTAGGCGGTGACGCCCTTGGGGAACTCCGAGAAGTCGATGCCGGAGTCGGAGAAGTCGCTGAACAGGTCGGGGTAGTTGATCGCGTTCTTCTGGAACGCGTTGTTCTGCATCAGGAAGATGTCGGGCAGCTCGTCGGTCTGCTGGGACTGGGCGATCGTGGTGAGCTTCGCCTGCAGGTCCTCCCACGGCGTCTCGACGATCTTGAGCGTGAAGTCGGGGTGATCCTTCTGGTAGATCTTCTCGGCTTCCTGCATCGCGTAGATGTTGAACGACGGGTCCCACGCCCAGACGGTGAGCGTGTCGTCGCCGCTCGAACCGGTGCTGCCGCCGTCTGATCCGGGCGAGCAGGCGGTGAGGGCGAAGAGCGGAAGGATCGCCGCGGCGGTCAGCGCCGCGAACTTGGTCATGCGCTTCATCGAAGCATGTCCTCTCGGTGATTCACGGGGCCGCGGAGCGGGTCCGCGGTCGTGCCGGAACGGTCGATGTCTCCGGCAATCCTCAAATGATTACGTAAACATTTTGCCGACGGCAAGTCCTGTTACGGGATCGTGACCAATATCGTGAGCACCGAAGAGGGGCGGATGCCGTCGGCATCCGCCCCTCGCACCCGGTTCCCCCGAGCCGGTCACCCCCGCTTGATGAGCGCCGCGAGCGCCTGTCCCCCGCCGATGCACATCGTCACGACGGCATACTCGCCGCCGGTGCGCTGCAGCGTCAGTGCGGCACGAACCGTGAGGATCGCGCCGGTCGCGCCGACGGGGTGCCCGAGAGCGATCGCCCCACCATAGGGGTTGACACGAGCAGGGTCGAGCTCCGCGTCGCGGATGACGGCGAGCGCCTGCGAGGCGAACGCCTCGTTCAGCTCGACAGTGGAGATGTCCGCGGGCGTCAGCCCGGTCTGCGCGAACAGCTTCTTCAGAGCGAGCGTGGGCGCGTAGCCCATGATCTCGGGCTCAAGAGCGGCAGTGGTCACGGCCTCGATGGTCGCGAGGACCGGTGCACCCTCGGCGCGGGCATCCGACTCGCGCATGAGCACGGTGGCCGCACCGCCGTCGTTGATGCCGGACGCGTTGCCCGCCGTCACCGTCCCGTCCTTCGCGAAGGCCGCAGGCAGTCCGGCGAGAGTCTCCAGCGTCGTGTCCGGGCGGGGATGCTCGTCGCGTGACACCTCGACGGGCTTGCGCCCCGACGTGGTCACGGCGACGATCTCCTCGGCGAACGCGGACTGCGCCTCGTCCGAGGATGCCCGACGCTGCGACTCGAGAGCGAAGGCGTCCTGCTCCGCGCGGCCGATGCCGAACCTGACCGCCACGTTCTCGGCAGTCACGCCCATGTGCGCGTTCGAGAACGGGTCGGTCAGCATGGCGATGGTGCCGTCGACGAGCGAGCGGTTTCCGAGCCGGTCGTTGAACCGCGCGTTGAAGTCGTAGAACGGCATCCGCGTCATGTTCTCGGCGCCGCCGGCTACGACGACGTCCGTGCCGCCCCACAGCAGTTCCTGCGCCCCTGACCAGATCGCCTGCAGACCGGAGCCGCACAGACGGTTGACCGTGAACGCGGGCGTGTTCACATCGAGCCCGGCCCCGAGCGCCACCCTGCGCGAGATATAGGCGTCGCCAGCGACCTGCCCGATGGTGCCGATGACGACCTCACCGACGCGAGCCCCGTCGATCCCGGACCGCTTCAGCGCCTCCACGACCGCCGCAGCGCCCAGCTCGTGTGCGGGTGTGTCCTTGAACGCGCCGCCGAACCTGCCCACCGGGGTCCGCGCCCCGGCGACGATCGCGATCTTGCGCGAAGAGCTCATCAGCCCGCCGCCTCTTCCGGTCGTTCCTGCACTTCGATCGCCGCGGTATCGGGGTCGTACTCCTCGATGTGCCGCTCATCCGCACCGTTGTATGCGGACAGCGGGCGAATCAGCGCGTTCGACGCCTGCTGCTCCAGGATGTGCGCGGTCCAGCCGGTGATGCGCGCCGCGATGAACAGCGGCGTGAAGGTGAGCGTGTCATACCCGATGAGGTTGTACGCCGGCCCCGACGGGTAATCGAGGTTGGGGTAGATGCCCTTCCGGGAGACGAACTCACTCTCCAGCGCCGTGTACAGCTCGGCGACGTCCGGCCGGTCGTAGTGCTCGACCAGCGAGTCGAGCGCGGCCTTCATCGTCGGCACGCGCGAGTCGCCGCGCTTGTAGACCCGGTGCCCGAAGCCCATGATCTTGCGCTTCTCGGCGAGCGCCTTGTCCAGCCACCCCTCCACCTGATCGGCCGAGCCGATCTCGTCGAAGATGTGCATGACGGCCTCGTTCGCCCCGCCGTGCAGGGGTCCCTTCAGCGCGCCGATCGCGCCCACGACGGCCGAGTACAGGTCGCTGAGCGTCGAGGTGATCACACGCGCGGTGAAGGTCGACGCGTTGAAGGAGTGCTCGGCGTAGAGGATCATCGAGCGGTTGAACGCATCCACGACCACGGCATCCGGCTCCTCGCCGAACGTCAGCCAGAGGAAGTTGGCGGCATAGTCGAGGTCGTCGCGCGACTCGATCAACGCCTGCCCGCGTCGGCGGCGCTGGCCGTAGGAGACGATCGCGGGCAGCACGGCGAACAGCTTGAGGCTGCGCTCCAGGTTCTGCTCGGGGGTGCCGACGGCATCCAGCACGTTGCCGGTGCCGGCCGTCTCGATCGCGCCGATCACGCTGACCGCGGTGCGCACCTCGTCCATCGGGTGCGCGTCCAGCGGCAGCGCGTCGATGGATGCCTTCACCCGCGGCGGCAGCGCACGGTTCGCGCGCTCGGTGGCGCGGAACTCCGCCAGCTCAGCATCCGTCGGCAGTTCGCCGTGCCACAGCAGGTACGCGACCGCCTCGAACGACTGGGTGGCGGCGAGTTCCTGAACCGGGTAACCGCGGTAGAGCAGGCTGTTCGTCTCGGGGTTCACCTTGCTGATGGCGGTCACGTCGGCGACGACGCCGGCGAGACCCTTCTTGATGTCCTGGTCAGTCATGCTGTGCTCCTTTGCAGTGCTGGTGGTCACTTCGACTCGCTCCGCTCGCTCAGTGCGTTTCGTCTCGCTGCGCTCGCTCAACGACCGGCGCGGGCGATCTGGAAGTTGAAGACGCCGGAGTCGAAGTGGTTGTACGACTCGTAGTCGATGAGGTCATACAGGTCTGCCCGGTGCTGCATCTCGCCGAGCTTCGAGGTCAGGTGCCCCTCGTCGTTCAGGGTATCCAGCGCGCGTCCCGCCGCGCCCATCGCGATGCGCAGCAGCGACACCGGCCAGATGACGATGTTCACACCGACGCTCTGCAGCTGGTCGACGCTGAAGAGATCCGACTTGCCGAACTCGGTCATGTTGGCCAGAATCGGCACGTCGACGGCGGCACGGATCGCGGCGAATTCCTCCAGCGACCGCATCGCCTCGGGGAAGATGGCGTCCGCACCGGCATCCACCAGCGCCTTCGCGCGATCCTTCGCCGCCTCCAGCCCGTCGACGGCGGCGATGTCGGTGCGCGCCATGATCAGGAAGTTCTCGTCGCGTCGCGCGTCGACCGCGGCCCGGATGCGCTTGACCGCGGTGTCCGAGTCGACCACCGCCTTGCCGTCGAGGTGACCGCACCGCTTCGGGTTGACCTGATCCTCGATGTGAGCGCCGGCGAGGCCGGCATCCTCCAGCGTCTGGATCGTGCGGGCGACGTTCATCGGCTCACCGAAGCCGGTGTCGGCATCGATGATCGCCGGCAGGTCGGTCATCCGCGCGATCTGCGCGCCGCGACCGGCCACTTCGGTGAGCGTCGTCAGGCCGATGTCCGGCAGACCCAGGTCGGCCGAGAGAACGGCACCGGAGATGTAGACGCCCTCGAACCCCTTCTGCTCGATCAGTCGAGCCGACAGGGGGTTGAACGCGCCGGGGAAGCGCAGCAGCTCCCCCGTGGCGAGCCGCTCACGGAACGCGCGGCGCTTCTCATGCGCCGGGGTGGATGAGTACAGCATCAGAACAGCCCCTTCGGGGCCTGGGAAGCGGATGCCAGCACGCCGGCCTTCGCGATGATGGACAGCTCGCCGACCTCAGCGGCCGTCAGCTCGGGGAGCCGCTGGACGAGCTGGAGGAAGCGCTCGATCTCGGCGGCGTCGAGCACGGGCTGGGCGAGGATGCGGAACTTGCGGATGTACTGCTCGCGGCCGAACGGCCGGGCGCCCAGGGGGTGCGCGTCGGCGACGGCGATCTCGTCGACGACGGTCTCACCGTTGGTGAGCGTGATCTCCACGCGTCCGCCGAACGCCTTCTCGGCGGGGTCGATGGAGTGGTAGCGGCGGGTCCACTCGGCATCCTCCGCCGTGGTGATCTTGTGCCACAGCTCGACGGTGTCCGCTCGGCCCGCGCGCTCGGGGGCGTAGGAGTCGACGTGATGCCAGGTGCCGTCCTGCAGGGCGACGGCGAAGATGTACGGCACCGAGTGATCCAGCGTCTCGCGCGAGGCGGTCGGGTCGTACTTCTGCGGGTCGTTCGCGCCCGAGCCGATCACGTTGTGGGTGTGATGGCTGGTGTGCAGCACGATGCTCGCGATGTTCGCGGGGTCGCGCAGCTCGGGGCGCTCGGTGCCGAGGCGACGGGCCAGGTCGATGATGGCCTGCGCCTGATACTCGGCGGAGTGCTCCTTGGTGTACGTGTCGAGGATGCCGCGCTTGGCCTCGCCTGCTGCGGGCAGCGGCACGTCGTAGGACGCGTCGGGGCCGTCCAGCATCCAAGCGATCACGCCGTCCTCGCCCTCGTAGATCGGCGACGGCGAGGTCTGCCCGCGCATCGCGCGGTCGACGGCCTCGACGGCCATCTTGCCGGCGAACGCCGGGGCGTGCGCCTTCCAGGTGGAGATCTCGCCCTTGCGGCTCTGGCGCGTGGCGGTGGTGGTGTGCAGCGCCTGGCCGATGGCCTGGTAGATGGTCTCGGCGTCGAGACCGAGCATGGTGCCGATGCCGGCCGCGGCCGAGGGTCCGAGGTGGGCGACGTGGTCGATCTTGTGCTTGTGCAGCGAGATCGCGCGCACCAGGTCGACCTGGATCTCGTAGCCGGTGGCGATGCCGCGCACCAGCGCGCGTCCATCGCATCCGACGTGCTGGGCGACCGCGAGGATCGGCGGGATGTTGTCGCCGGGGTGCGAGTACTCCGCCGCGAGGAACGTGTCGTGGTAGTCGAGCTCGCGCACGGCGACGCCGTTGGCCCATGCCGCCCATTCGGGGCTGGTGCGCTCGTCGAGCTCCGCGCCGAAGACCGTGGCACCCTTGCCGCCGGTGGAGACCGGGTGGCTGAACGCCTGTGCGCGGGCGGCGACGATCGGGCCGCGGGTGAGGGATGCCGCGGCCACCGACGCGTTGTCGATGATGCGGTTGATGATCATCTCGACCACCTCGGACTCGACCTCGACGGGGTCGACGGCGACCTGTGCGATCTTCCAGGCCAGCTGCTCCCCGCGGGGCAGGTCCTCTTCGCTGCGGTAGACGCGGACGTGGTGGTTGACGGTCATGAGGTTCCTTCCGAAGGGGAGCTCTGCTGGTCGAGAGAGCCGAGGATGCTGTCGAATGCGTTGTGCAGATGGATGTGGGTGGCGTGCGCGGCGAGTTCGGCATCGCGGGATGCCAGCGCGCGGACGATGAGGAGGTGCTCGGCCGCGGATGCCGCGAGCCGCTCGGGCTTGTCGCGGGCCATCCGGCGCACCCGCACGAGATGGGTGCGAACAGTACGCAGCGCGGAGGTGAGGTAGTCGTTGCCGTGCGAGGCGTCGACCTGGGCATCCAGTCGCGCGATCAGCGCGTAGTAGGCATCCCGGCCCTCGTCGCCGGTCAGATCGACGTGCTCGAACTCGACGACCAGTGCCGCGAAGGCAGCCGCGTCGCCACGGGTTGCGGCGAGGCCTGCCGCGGTCTCCTCCAGGGCACGACGGATCTCGAACAGCGACCGGATGTCATCGGCGTCCAGGTCGGCGACCACGGTGACCCGCGGCGACTGCTGCACCGCGAGGCCGTCGGCGGCGAGCCGGCGCAGAGCCTCGCGCAGCGGTGTGCGACTCACACCGAGACGGGCGGCCTGCTCCACCTCTGCGAGCACGGCTCCGGCGGGGAGCGCGCCCGACTGGATCTCATCCAGCAGCACCGCGTACGCGCGATCGCTTGCGCGGGTGGTGGGTTCAACAGCGAGAGTCACGACCTCAGTGTATGCACAAACAGCATCGAGTTGCCACTGCGCCCTCCAAATCCATCATTAGGTATACATAAAAAACTTCAGATACGCACTTGCGAAGTCAGTACTCGGTGTTACTATGTACTGGTACTCAGCAGTACTGAGTACCAGTAGTAAGCATCACCGATGCAGTGAAAGGAGGCCGCGATGGGCAAGCAGATGACGGAAATGCTCAAGGGCACGCTCGAGGGCATCGTTCTCGCGCTGCTGGCGACGCGACCCGCATACGGATACGAGATCACCGCACAGCTGCGCGACCGTGGCTTCGTCGAGATCGCCGAGGGCACGATCTACGCGCTCCTCGTGCGCATCGAGCAGAAGGGTCTCGTCGACGTGGAGAAGGTGCCCAGCGAAAAGGGGCCTCCACGCAAGGTGTTCACCCTGAACGCGCAGGGCGAGCATGAGCTCGCCGAGTTCTGGACCACCTGGACCTTCCTCACCGAGCGGATCGACCACCTCCGCTCCGACACCACCAACTGATCAGAACACGACCGGAGAAGAGAACCGACATGGCACTGAAATGGATCGAAGCGATCACCGGACCGCTCGAGCAGAAGAAGCAGTACAAGCAGGCCAAGACCCGCCAGGAGGAGCTGCCTGCGCCCTACAACGAGGCCGCCGAGGCGGTGAACCGCTACCTGCTGCACACCAGCGGAGTCACCGACGGCGACGTGCTGGTGCAGATGTTCGTCGGCATCGTCGACCTGTTCGAGCAGGCGTCGGTCGACGGGACTCCCGTGAGCGAGATCCTCGGCGACAACCCCGTCGCGTTCGCCGAGGACTACGTCCTCGCTTACAACGGCAAGAACTGGGTCGACAAGGAGCGCACGCGCCTGACCGAGACCATCGACAGGATCACGAAGGAGAACCGACCATGACCACTCAGGCCATCTCGGTGCGCGGCATCGAGAAGTCGTACGGCGCGCTGCAGGTGCTGCGCGGCGTCGACTTCGACGTCGCAGCCGGCAGCGTCTTCGCTCTGCTCGGCTCGAACGGAGCGGGCAAGACCACATTGATCCGCATCCTGTCGACCTTGCTGAAGGCGGATGCCGGCACAGCATCCGTGCTCGGCATCGACACAGCATCCCAACCGCAGAAGGTGCGCGAGGCGATCAGCCTGACCGGCCAGTTCGCCGCAGTGGACGAGATCCTCACCGGACGCGAGAACCTCGTGCTCGTGGCGAAGCTGCGCCACCTCCCCCACCCGGAGCGGATCGCCGACGCACTGCTGGCCCGCTTCCGCCTCACCGAAGCGGGTTCCCGCCGCACCGGCACCTACTCCGGCGGCATGCGCCGCAGGCTCGACATCGCGATGAGCCTGGTCGGAGACCCGAAGGTCATCTACCTCGACGAGCCCACCACGGGCCTCGATCCCGAAGCCCGCATCGAAGTGTGGGACGTCGTGAAGGACCTCGTGTCGAACGGCACCACCGTGCTGCTGACCACGCAGTACCTCGACGAGGCCGAGCATCTCGCCGACCGCATCGCGATCCTCCATGAGGGACGCATCATCGCGAACGGCACCCTCGCCGAGCTGAAGCGACTGCTCCCCGCGGCGACCGTCGAGTACGTCGAGAAGCAGCCGACGCTCGAGGAGATCTTCCTCGCTCTGGTCGGACCCTCCGACCCTTCGACAGGCTCAGGGACCCAGCCAGAGAGGAAAGCAGCATGAGCGCGCACGCACTGGCCGACACGGCCACGCTGACCGGACGTTCGCTGCGGCACATCTTCCGCAGCGCCGACACGATCATCACCACCGCGATCACCCCGATCGCACTGATGCTGCTGTTCGCCTTCGTGTTCGGCGGGGCGCTGCGCGAGAGCACGGGCGCCGAGAACTACGTGAACTACCTGCTGCCCGGCATCCTGCTGATCGCCATCGCATCGGGCACCGCGTACACCGCGCTGCGCCTGTTCACCGATCTGCAGGGCGGCATCTTCGAGCGCTTCCACTCCATGCCGATCACCCGATCGAGCGTGCTGTGGGCGCACGTTCTGACGTCGCTCGTCGCCAACGGGCTGACCGTGGCGATCATCTTCGGAGTCGGGTTCGCGATGGGCTTCCGCACGGAGGCGGGTGTGCTCGCCTGGCTGGCCGTGCTCGGCATCCTGGCCCTGTTCACGCTGGCTCTCACCTGGCTCGCCGCCATCGCCGGCCTCTCGGGCAAGAGCGTGGACGGTGCGACGGCGTTCTCGTACCCGCTGATCTTCCTGCCGTTCATCAGCTCGGCGTTCGTGCCGACCGAGACCATGCCGGGACCGGTGCGCTGGTTCGCGGAGAACCAGCCGGTCACCTCGATCGTGAACTCGATCCAGGCGCTGTTCGCCGGCGAGCCGATCGGATCCGAGATCTGGATCGCCCTGGCCTGGTGCGTCGGCATCCTCGTCATCGCCTACGTGTTCGCGATGCGGGTGTACCGGAGGCGGATCGGGTGACGGTCGGCGCGGTGTGCGGAGCGGGGGCGTGATGCGTTGCCGAGACTGCCGGTTGTCTCACAGAACATGTCGGTAGTTGCGTCTCACCCTCAACCTGCCTAAAACGTCGGACCGGCAGTTTCGGCGCTACCGGATCTGTCGTGCGGGCGGCCGGCGTACTCTGGTGATCTGCAAAACCGGTCGTTCTGGTGGCGATGCCACGTGGCAAGAGTGCGCGGCTGACGCCCTGTCGTCGCAACACGATACGAAGTGCGGACGCAGGTGCTCGGACGTGCTGAGATGGGCACATGTACATCCGCTTCCAGTCACCGCTTCCGGGCAAGCGCGGTGTGCATACTGGTGTGTTCGGACTGGCTAACGGCCTCGGCAGGAGCGGCGCACTGACCGCCGATGAACACGTGGCCTGGCGTGCGGGAAACGACTGGTACAACGCCGCCTATCCAGATCCGACGGACTCTGATCCCACCGTGTACGACCCATCCATCCATCCCCAGGCCACTGCCTGGTTCAAGAGCACCGCGACTCACTTGCTTGAGCGCATCCCGAGATACTTGGAGATCCTGCACGCGCACGGTGTGGAATGCCGCCGTATCGAGTCGGCCGCTCCGGGGCGAATCATCTACGAAGACGAAGTTCAGATCGTTGTCGTCCCACATGAGGCTCCCGAGGAACCGCAACCGGCGCAATTGCCGGACGGGGTTCATTCTCGACTGCGAAACGATGGTGCAGAACGAGACCCGAGTACTTGCTGACGTTGTCGGAGCGTCGGAGAGCACGCGAATGGTATCGCGCCGCTATCGATCATTTGCGGCAGGTACCGATGCCGGTGCCGCTGATCACCGTCCGACACTCTTCGTGAGAATCCGACGGGTTCGTGAGACGCTCCGCCAACTACGTGAGATTCCGACACCTTCCGTGAGAACGGACATTTCTGCGATCCCCGCGCGCAGCGGAGCCGCCCGTTCGATCCGTTACGCGTTCGTGATCTTCCGATGAGGTTCTGCGGCCGGATCAGGGGGTTCAATGTCGGTGGCCCCTCGGATACTGGTCTTATGAACGCCATGATGACCGCCTCGGACGAGCAGATGAAGACGCTCGACGCGCTGGTCGAGATGGCGCGGGACACCGAGCGATCCATCGACGCGATGCAGGCCGCCCGCGACGGCGTGCTGGCGCTGGCGTCGCGGTGGGCGATGACGATGGTCGAACAGCAGGGCGACGCCGACGAGGCTGACCTGATGCTCCGGTCGGTGGCTGCGGAGTTGGCGGTGGTACTGCGAGTCAGTGATCGGACGGTGCAGCGTCGGATGGCGGATGCTGAGCTGAAGGTCGAGCGGTTCCCCGCCGTGTGGCAGGCGCAGGGGGCCGGGCGGATCAGCGCCGGGCACACCCGGGTGATCGTGGATGCGGGGATGCACATCGATGCCCCCGAGGCACGTGCCGCCTATTCGGCGCGGATGCTGGAGTTCGCGGAGGACGAGTCCCCGAACCGGTTGCGGCCGATCGCTGAGCGCCTCGCACAGCAGTACCAGTCCCGCTCGATGGACGAGCGCCACCAAGAGGCGCGGGAGAAGCGCGCGGTGTGGGTGAAGGATCACCCCGATGGTATGGCGGAGCTGGGCGTGTTCGGACCCGCCGCGCTCGTGCACGGCGCGTTCGACCGGCTCACCGAGATGGGCAAGGCTCTCACCACCGCCCGCAGCGCCGGCCCGGACACTGACCCGGATGCTGCGTCGATGAAGGATCCGCGCACGCTCGCGCACAAGCGCACCGACCTGGCCTTGGATCTGCTGCTCACGGGTTCTCCGGCAGGGCATGACACTCCGGACGGGCTGCTCGCCGCGATCGTCCCGGTCGTGTCGGTGACGGTTCCCGTGTTCACTCTGATAGGCGTCGCCGGGGTGGAATCCCCGGAGGCCGAGGTGGACGGTCGGTGTCCGATCGATGCGGGCACGGCGCGGATGCTGGCAGGCGCAACAACCGGATGGGATCGGGTGCTCACCCACCCCGTCAGCGGGGGACTTCTGGCCGTGGACCGTTACCGGCCCGGGGCGCACCTCAAACGACACCTCCGGGTACGAGATCAACGCTGCCGGTTCCCCGGTTGCGGCGTGCCCGCCCGCCGCGACGACCTCGACCACACGCTCGACGCGGCGTTCGGCGGGCCCACCGCCGACGACAACCTCGCCGCGCTGTGCCGAAGACATCACGTCCTCAAGCACCAGACTCCCTGGCACGTGACCCAGCTCGGCGACGGGCTGCTGGAGTGGACCAGTCCCACCGGGCACGCCTACATAGACGAGCCCCCTCCCCAGAACACCGTGACCTTCACCGCAGCGGATGCCGACACGGAAGTCGGCGATCACCTCGCCGATGTGTGGGCGACCGCGCGCGATGAGAGCCTCGCACCCTTCTGAACGACTGCCCTTCCTAGCGGCTGCGGAGCGGCTCCTCATCCGTGGACGGATCGCTTCAGCGGGTCCAGACGAACGGGGTCGTGGTCGACACCGCGACCAGACCCGACCGTTCCAGGATCGGTCGGGAGAATCCCGTGGAGTCGGAGTGGATCAGCGTCTTGCCCAGCCGCAGCGCCTCCTCGGCACGGCGCGCGGTAAGCACGCGGTAGATCCCGCGGTGCCGCCACTCGGGCAGCGTGGCGCCTCCCCAGATGCCGGCGAAGTCTGTGCCGTCCACCGGCTCCAAGCGGCCGGCACTGACAACGGCGCCGTCGGCCACGGCGATCCAGAGCGACGCCGCCGACTTCTCCTCGAGCTTGCGCACGGCGTCCTCAGCCCGGCTCCGCCAGTGCGGGTCGTCGAACACGAGTCCCTGCATCTCGGAGGCCGCCCACACATCATCGACCGTGGCCGCTCGACGGACTTCGATGCCGTGCGGCAGCGCGACATCCGCGGCCAGCCCCTCGACACGGCCGATCATGATCGATTCCGGGCCGTCGGCGACGAACCCGTGTCCGGTGAGCACCGCTTCCAGTCCTGGAGCGGCATCATGCGCGCGGGTCTTCCATTCCACCGCGGTGGCTCCGGTCCGCTCACGGAAGTGCTTCAGGGCGGCATCCGCCAGTCCGGCGATCTCCTGGGCATCGTCCGGCAGCGACCGATACGTGATGAAGCCGCGTTCGCCGGGGAACTGTGCGAGCCACAGCGGCCCGATCCGCACCACGGCGGTGGCGCCGCCCACCTCTGCGCCCTCGCGGAGCTGATCGTCGTAGGCCTGCAGAAGCTGATCCATCATCCGACGATCATTTCAGGTCACGGCCACCCGAGCACTCGAGCCCGGCGCCGCACGCCCCGCACATCCCTCAGACGATGACGAGAGGCTCCTCCGCCACGGCAGGCTCGCCGAGCTTCACGACCACGACGCCGACCAGTACGAGCACCGCGCCGATGAGTTGGATGCCGGCGGGCTGCTGGTCCAACAGCATCCAGCCGAACAGCATCGCGGCGACCACCTCGGCGAGCGCGACGAAGGAGGCCAGGCGCGAGCCCAGTATCCGCGTCGAGGCGATGCCGAGCACGTACGCGAGCGCGGTCGCGAGCAACCCGATCGCGAGAACCGGAACGAACCACGGCACCGTGCCGAAGCGGTAGGCGACGTCATCGAAGGACCACGCCATCGGCAGGATGCCGAGCAGTCCCGCGATCGTCAGCCCGACCGCGCCGAGCAGCAGGCCGACTCCGGCGAGGGCGATCGGCGGCAGACCGGTGTCCTCCCGCGCCGACAGCACGAAGTAGGTCGCCGCCCCCACCATCGCGCCCAGCGCCCAGAGGATGCCGCCGCCGTCGACCCGCGCTCCGGTGAGGATGTCGAGCATGAGCACCAGCCCCACGAAAGCGATGACGGCGCCGAGGATGCTGCGACCGGTGGGCTTCTCGCCGCGACGCAGCCACAGCCACAGCACGACGGCCACCGGGGCGGTGTACTCGATGAGCAGGGCGATGCCGACATCCATCACGGCGACGGCTTGAAAGTAGAACAGCTGGGTGGCGGTGACGGCGAGCAGGCCGTAGGCGATGATCATCCCGGCGTTGCGGCGCAGCAGCGTCCAGCGGCCTCGCATCGTGAGGATCGTCGGCACGAGCAGGATGAGGGCGGCGACCCAGACGCGCGCGGCCACGGCCGCGCCGGGAGTCCAGCCGGCATCGATGAGTCCGCGCGCCCAGGCACCGGACATGCCGAACGAGAATGCCGCGCCCAGCGCGACGAGAAGACCGACTCCGACGCGCGAACGCACGCGAGTGTCATGTGTCATGAGCCCCATGAGTGATGACATTATTGGGCGACGATGTAAGATGTCAACATGATGTTCACCAGTGACACGGAAGAGTCGCTGCGCGCGGTCGTCTCGCTGGTCAACTCGGCCGAGGAGCCCGACGCCCTGGCGACCGGCGAGGACTTCGCAGCCTTCCTCGCGCAGTATCCCTACACCGGCCGGATCGACCGCGACGATGCCGAACTGCAGGCAGTCCGCGGCCTGCGCCCCCGCCTGCGCGCCATGCTCCTCGCGCCGCGCGACGAGATGGTGAACCACGTGAACGACGCCCTCGCCGAGGCGACGCTCTCCCCTCGGCTCACCAGGCACGACGCCACCGACTGGCACCTGCACGCCGTCGCCGACGATCACCCGCTGACGGAGCGCATCCTCGTCGAGACCGCCATGGCGCTGATCGACGTCATCCGAGCCGATGAGGGCAGCCGCCTCGACGTCTGCGCGGATGCCGACTGCCAGGCGATCGCCCTCGACCTGTCGCGCAACCGCTCCAAGCGCTACTGCTCCACCACCTGCGCGAACCGCAACGCCGTCGCCGCTTACCGCGCGCGGCGCGCGTCGCACTGACGCACCCGCAGCATCCGCGCCCCTGGCGCCTCAGGTCGCACTTCGTGCCGGAATGGCGCCGCCAGAGCCGCACCAATCGCGACCTGAACTCCTCTGGCGACGCCGAAGCGGCACAGATCGCGACCTGGAAGTGCGCCGGGGCCCCCGCGGGCTCGCGACCGCCGCGGCGGCTCCCCTCAGCCCACGACGCCCTCGAAGAGCCCGATGTGGTTGCCGTCGGGGTCGACGATCACCGCCCAGGCACTCGTCTCGGTGATGGGCTGCTTCTCCATGGCGACCGTCCCACCCACCTGCTTCGCGACCGCGATCGCATCGTCGATGGAGTCGACCTCGACATACGAGCGCGGCTCGGTGAAGCCCTCGTCGCGCGGCGCGAGCCCGCCGCCGGAGATCCCGTTGGGAGCGCGCCACATGGGGTATCCCTCGAAGCCGGGCGCCTCGGCGATCGCCCAACCGAACAGCGTGCTGTAGAAGGTGCTCGCGCGCCCCATATCGCTCACCGGAATGTCGATGTGCGTGATGTCGCCGTGTGCCATGATCCAGTCCTCTCGTCCGCCGATCCGGCAAGTCTGCGCCTCGCGCGCGCACAGGACAAGAGGTCTGCGCGTCAGGCGTTCCGGTAGCCGACGTGGTCGGGGTTCGGCTGGAGCTTCCAGCCGTCGCCGTCGGCCACGACGAGGTTCTTCATGCCACCGGCATCCGCGATCAGCTCGTAGTCCTGCCCCGCGTCGGCGGCATAGCAGAACAGGGTGACGAAGGGCTCGTCACCCACGTTCACACTGCGGTGGATCCAATGCCCCGGGACGTTCACGGCCTTGCCCGGGGTCAGTTCGATGGCTGCGGACTGCCCGTCGACGGTCTCCAGCAGCATCACGCCGCGCCCGCTCAGGCAGTGGTACAGCTCGGCGCGGTCGGCGACGGCGTGCAGGTGCCCGCGGGTCACCGCGAACTCCTCGCCGACGCGACCGGGCAGCAGGGTGCTCGTGCCGACGATGAGCGCGCCGGGCCCCTCCTGGTAGCGGTGGTCGTCGACCCAGTAGATCAGCTCGTCGGCTCCGCGCTCGGCGACGGATGCCTGCCATGCGGCCTCATCGCGGTACACGCCCGCCATATCTCCGAGGAACTTCTCGTAGCGACGGGACCGCCCCTCGATGCCGCCGTCGGGCGAGATCGTCAGGGTGACGGGGATGTCAAGGGTGGGCGTGGTGCTCACGGTGGGCCTCCGGATCACTTGTCATTACAGCAACTTGTAATTACAGGTATACTGCAAAACATCTCGAACCCGAAACTCGACACCCACGACAGGGACGAACAGTGATCATCGCGCACGATCTCGGCACCACCGGCGACAAGGCGTCCCTGCACCACGACGACGGGCGGCTGGTCGCATCCGTGACCGTGCCGTACCCGGCGCACTTCGCGGCCGGCGGCGTCGCCGAGCAGAAGCCGCAGGACTGGTGGGATGCCGTGGTCTCCGCCACCCGCGAGCTGCTGCAGCGCACCGGCACGGCCCCCGCCGAGGTGGCCGGTCTCGTCGTGAGCGGTCAGATGATGGGCGCCGTGCTGCTGGACGGCGACGGCGAGCCCGTGCGTCCCGCGATCATCTGGGCCGACACGCGCTCCGGTGCTCAGCAGCGCGAACTCGAGGCCGCCCTCGGCGCCGAGCACGCCTACGAGCTGCTCGGCCACCGCCTGAACCCCACCTATTCGGTGTCGAAGATCATGTGGGTGCGCGACAACGAGCCCGAGGCCTGGGCACGCGTGCGCCGCACCTGCGTCGCGAAGGACTTCATCGTGCTGCGCCTGACCGGGCGCCTGGCCACCGACCGCTCCGACGCCTCGGGCACCAACGCGTACGACCAGCTGAACGGAACCTGGTCCGAGCGAGGTGCTGGCGGCCGCACGCCTGGACCCGACCCTGTTCCCCGAGATCCTGGACTCCACGGCGATCGCCGGCACGCTCACGGCATCCGCCGCAGACGCCCTCGGGCTCACGACCGGGGTGAAGGTCGTGATGGGCGGCGGCGACGGCCCGATGGCTGCCGTCGGCTCGGGCGTCGTCTCCCCCGAGGACGGCGCGTACGTCTGCCTCGGCACCAGCTCGTGGATCTCGTTCGCCGCGGATGCTCCGCTGCACGACCCCGCGATGCGCACCTTCACGTTCGACAACGTCGTGCCAGGCTCCTTCGTGCCGACCGCGACGATGCAGGCCGGCGGCGCCTCCGTGCAGTGGATCTCCGAGGCGCTCTCCCCCGACCCCGCCCGACCCGAGACCGGCCGACTGACGGCCGAGGCCGCAGACGGGATCGACACCGAGGACCTCTACTTCCTGCCCTATCTGCTCGGCGAGCGCTCCCCCATCTGGGATCCCGACGCACGCGGCGCCTTCGTCGGCATCGGCCGCCACCACACCCGAGCGCACCTCGTGCGCGCCGTGCTCGAGGGCACCGCGTTCAACCTGCTCACCTGCATCCAGGCGTTCCGCGACTCCGGCGCCGTCATCGACCGCATCGACGCGGTGGGCGGAGGCGCGCAGGGCGATGCCTACCTGTCGGTGCTCGCCGATGTCTGGGGCATCCCGGTGCGCCGTCGCACGGTCGTCGAGGAGGCCAACAGCCTCGGCGCCGCGGTCACCGCTGCCGTCGGACTCGGCCTCGCCGACTTCTCGGCGGCCCGCGCGCTCAGCGAGGTGACGGCCGAGTTCACCCCCGATGCCGATCGCCACGCCGTCTATGCCCGGCGACACGCCCGCTTCACCGACGCCTACACGGCGCTGAAGCCCTGGTTCGCCGGGTCCGGGAGGAACGACTGACATGGCCGTCATCCTCGTCACCAGCCGTTCGTTCTCGGACGGCGACCTCGACCTCGTCGACCGTGCCGCGCTCGCGGGCCACCGCATCATGCGCGGCCCTGCGCACCACGATCTGACCGAGCTGCGCGCGCTGCTGCACGGCGCGGACGCCTGGATCGCCGGCACCGGCCCGGTCACCGAAGCGCACCTCGCCGCAGGCCCGAAGCTCAAGGTCATCGCCCGCTACGGCGTCGGCTACGAGGCGGTCGACCTGGCTGCGGCGGCCGCCCGCGGCATCCCGGTCACCAACACTCCCGGCGCCAACGCGGATGCGGTCGCCGACCACGCCGTGGGCCTGATGCTCGCAGCTCTCCGCACCATCCCCGACGGGGACCACCGCGTGCGCGAGGGCGACTGGTCGGTGCGCCGCGGACGCGAGCTCGGAGCGGCGACCGTGGGCATCGTCGGGTTCGGCCGCATCGGCCAGGGCGTCGCGAAGCGGCTGAGCGGCTTCGGACCCCGCATCCTGGCATCCGACCCCTTCGTCGCGGAGGACGTGGTGCGGGCTGCCGGCGCGGAGCCGATGTCGCTGGACGATCTGTTCCGCACGGCCGACGTCATCACACTGCACGCTCCCGGCGGTCAGCGGCTGGTGGATGCGACGCGCCTGAGCGGCATCCGTCGCGGCACGGTGCTGGTGAACACCGCACGCCCCGACCTGGTCGACGAGTCCGCACTCGCACTGGCAGTCGGCGACGGCACTCTGGCGGCATACGCCGCCGACACCCTCGACGGCGACACCGCGGCGAGCGCGAGCCCGCTGCTGTCGGCGGAGCTCGCCGACCGCGTCATCGTCACCCCGCATCTCGCGGCCCAGACCACGCAGGCCGTCGACAACATGGGGCGCATGTCGCTCGACGACGTGATCGCCGTGCTGCGCGGCGACGCTCCCGCCCACCTCGTCACCCGCTAGGAGAACGTTTTGACTGCTGACAATCACATGGGCTTCGTCGGGGTCACCACCGGCTCCTCGTCGATCATGAAGGTGTTCCCGCTGTGGGCGGACATCCTGGGCCTGCCCACACGCACCCTGGTCGGACACGACCTGCCGATGGATGCCGACCCGGCCGTCTACCGGGCGATGGTCGAGCAGATCCGTGACGACGAGCACCACCGCGGCGCCCTGGTCACCACCCACAAGATGAACGTGTTCGCCGCAGCATCCGATCTGTTCGACGAGCTCGACCCGTTCGCCGTGTCGTGCTCCGAGATCTCCAGCATCTCCAAGCGCGGCTCCCGCCTGATCGGCCAGGCCAAGGACCCGATCACGGTCGACCTCGCCCTGAACGACTTCCTGCCGGCGGACCACTTCGCGCGCACCGGCGCCGAGGTCGTCATCCTGGGTGCAGGCGGATCGGGAACCGCGCTCAGCTGGGCCCTCGCCGAGCGCGCCGATGCTCCCTCGCGCGTCACGATCACCGCCCGCTCGCAGGACAAGCTCGACCACCTGCGCGAGGTGCACCGCCAGCACGGCACCACCGAGGATCTGATCCGCTACGTGGTGACCGGGACGGCGGAGGAAGCGGATGCGATCGTCGCCGCCGCCCCGGCAGGCTCCGTGATCACCAACGCCACCGGACTGGGCAAGGACCGGCCCGGCTCTCCGCTGTCAGACGCCGTGGTCTTCCCCGAGGCGGCGTGGGTGTGGGAGTTCAACTACCGCGGCTCGCTGGAGTTCATGCACCAGGCGCTCGCGCAGCAGCAGGAGCGCTCGCTGCACGTCGTGGACGGATGGCGGTACTTCATCCACGGCTGGTCGCAGGTCGTCGCCGATGTGTTCGAAGTGACGCTGACGCCGTCGATCATCGAAGAGCTCGCGGCCGCCGCGGAGTCGGTGCGCTGATGGCCGCGGTGGTTCGCACGGTGCTCGGCGATGTCGACCCGGTGTCGCTGGGACGGGTGAACTACCACGAGCACCTGTTTCAGATCTCGCCCCTGCTGCCCGGCGATGAGCTCGACGACGAGACCGCGTCGGCGCAGGAGGCCGCGCTGCTGAAGTCGAGCGGGTTCGAGGCGATGGTGGATGCCACGCCCTTCGGGCTCGGGCGCGATCCGCAGGCACTGGCTCGAATCTCGGCATCCACGGGTCTCGCCGTCATCGCGACGACGGGACGGCATCGCGACGCGCACTACGCGTCCGACCACCCGACCCGCTCCTGGGACGCCGCGCGCCTGGCCGCGCTGTTCGTCTCGGATGTGACGGACGGGATGCCGGCATCCGACGACGCCGCCGATGGCCCCCGTGCAGTCGGTCCGACCGGGGACCCGGTGCGGGCAGGGATGCTGAAGGGCGGTGCCGACTACTGGCGCATCAGCCCCTTCGAGCGCACCACGCTGCTCGCCCTCGCCGAGGCGCATCGCATCACGGGCGCGCCGATCATGGTGCATCTGGAATTCTGCACGGCCGCCCATGAGGTGCTCGACCTGCTGACGGCCGAGGGTGTGGCCTCCGACCGCATCGTGCTCGCGCACGCCGACCGGGATCCGGATGCCGGACTGCACCTCTCCCTGACCGAGCGCGGCGCCTACCTCGGCTACGACGGCTTCGCCCGTCCGCGCACGCGCTCGGATGCCGAGCTGCTCGCGCTGACGGCATCCGTCGTCGCGGGAGGCGGAGGCGACCGCATCCTGCTGGGCGGCGACGTCGCGCGCCGCACCCGCTACATCGCCTACGGCGGCATGCCCGGCCTCGCCTACCTCGGCGAGCGGTACGTCCCCCGCCTGCGGGCGCTGATCGGCGACGACGCGGCCGACCGGATGCTGACCGCGAACCCCGCCCGGCTGCTGGCGCTGAGCGCCTGACGCGCGATCAGCATCCGACGGGCTTGCCCGCACCCTCCGCGCGCCTCCCGTGCCTCCGCCCGCCGTCCCGCGCCGTCCTCACGCCCTCCCGCTCAGGTCGCAATCGGTCCCGACCCCGGAGCTCAGGTCGCAATCCGTCCCGGAATGATGGCCGGAAAGCGGGACGAATCGCGACCTGAAGCGGCTGGCACCGGGGAAACGGGGCGAATCGCGACCTGAAGCGAGGTCTCAACACACGGAAGAGGTCCCCCCGCCCGAAGGCGAGGGGACCTCTTCTGACTGAGGGTCAGATCACTGGTACAGAACCGCGGCGATCTTCGGGTCCTCGAGGTTCGTGGTGTCGTACCAGTACGAACCGGTGTCGTAGAACTTCTCGACGGACTTGCCGTTGGCGAGGTCGTAAGCGGCCTGCACGACGGTCTTTCCGATGCCGATCGGGTCCTGGGTGATCGCGCCGGCGAGAACGCCGCTCTTGATCGCGTCGATCTGGGCAGCGCCCGAGTCGAAGCCGATCGCGGTGATGTCCTTGCTGGACTTGCCGAGCTCGCTCAGCGCGTTCGCCACGCCGATCGCGGAACCCTCATTGGTGGCGTAGATGCCCTTGAGGTCGGGGTGCGCGTTCAGCATCGACTTGGTGATGTCGGCGGACTTCAGGTGGTCGCCGTCGCCGTACTGGATGTCGACGATCTTGATGTCGGGGAAGTCGGCCTTGATCTTGTCGACGAAGCCGTCGCGACGCTCGACACCGGTCGAGTTGATCTGCGAGTGGCCGACGATCGCGACATCGCCCTTTCCGCCGATCAGCTCAGCCATGTGCTCGGCCGCCAGCGCGCCGGCGACCTTGCTGTCGGTCGCGGCAAGGGTCTTGCCGACCTCGCTGTTGCACGGCGCATCGAAGTACGCGACGGGGATGCCGGCGGTCTCCGCGGCATCCATGCCCGGGATGCAGGCCTCGGGATCCAGAGCCGCATACGCGATGGCGTCCGGCTTGCGGTCGATGGAGGACTGCAGCATCTGCAGCTGCTTCTCGATCTCGGTCTCGGCGCCGGGGCCCTCGAAGTTGATCTTGACGCCGAGCTCCTTGCCCTTCTCCTCGGCGCCGGTCTTGACGGCCTGCCAGAACTGGTGCTGGAAGCCCTTCGAGACCAGGTCGATGGAGAGCTGCTTGTCCGCGCCCTTGTCTCCACCGGCAGCGGGCGTGTCACCCTTGCCCGTGGCACAGCCTGCCAGCGAGAGAACCGTCAGAGCAGCCAGCGCTGCGACGGCGATCTTCTTTCCATACTTCATGTGAAACTCCATCGTTCGGGGTAGGGATTCGGGTCTGCTGTGTTCAGTTGGAAGTTCGGATGCTCGAGCGGATGCCGAGCCGTCGGTGCTAGCTCTTGCCGCGGTTGCGCAGCGCGTCGAAGAACACCGCGATCAGGATGACGACACCGGTGAGGATGTACTGCCACTCCGTCTGGATCGACATGCTGCGCAGGCCGTTGATCAGCACGCTCATGATGAACGCACCGATCACGGTGCCGACGATCGATCCGCGACCGCCCAGCAGCGAGGTGCCGCCGATGATCACGGCCGCGATGGCCTGCAGCTCGTATCCCGCACCGGCGGTGGGCTGCGCCGAGCCCAGGCGCGCGGTGAGCAGCACGCCCGCGATGCCGATGAACACGCCGGCGAAGACGTAGACCCAGATGGTCCAACGGCGGGTATTCACGCCGGAGAGGCGGGTCGCCTCTTCGTTCGAGCCGATGGCGAAGGTGTACCGGCCGAGGATCGTCTTGTTCAGCACCAGGTATGTGACCACGGCGAGCACGATGAAGATCAGCACGCCTGCGGGGAGGCTGGCGAAGTAGCCGTCGGATGCCGCCACCACCGGATCGAACTGCACGATGCCGGTGACCTGCTTGCGCACGTCAGGGGCGAACGTGATGGGCTTGACCTGCGAGATCACCAGCGCCAGGCCCTGCGCGATCATCATCATCGCCAGCGTCGCGATGAACGGGGGCAGGCGCAGGAAGGTGATGTTCAGCCCGTTGATCAGGCCGATGAGTGCGCCGGTGGCCAGGGCCGCGAGCACGCCGGCCCAGACCGGCAGGCCCCATCCGGTGACCGCGGTGCCCATCATCACCGAACACAGCGTCATGCCGAACCCGAGCGACAGGTCGATGCCGCCGGTGACGATGACGAAGGTCGTACCCAGCGCCAGCACACCCACGAGCACCGTGGACATCAGGATGTTCTCGATGTTGGATGCCGACGTGAAGTTCGAGCCGAAGATCGCGAAGAACACGAACAGCACGACGAGCGTGCCCAGGGCGAGGGACTGCTGGACCGAGTTGCGCAGGGCTGCGCCCAGGCGCCCCTTCTGGGTGTCCTCGTTCACCGCCGTCTGCACGACGGTCGTGGTCGAACCGCTCATCAGTTGTCCTCTCCGTGTGCTGCGAGGTGCATGATCTTCTCCTGTGTGGCTTGTTCGTTGGTGAGTTCGCCCATGACCTCGCCGTTCGCGAACACCGTGATGCGGTTCGCGATGCGGAGCAGCTCAGGCAGCTCGGACGAGATGACGATGATGGACTTGCCGGCATCGGCGAGCTGCTGCATGAGCCGGTAGATCTCCTCTTTCGCTCCGATGTCGATGCCGCGGGTCGGCTCGTCGAAGATGAGGATGTCGCAATCGCGCATCAGCCAGCGGGCGATGACGACCTTCTGCTGGTTTCCGCCGGACAGCAGCTTGACGAGCTGGTTGACCGAGGGGGTCTTGATGCGCAGCTGCTGCACATAGTCCTTGGTCCTGCCCTTCGCGGTGCGATCGCCCATCCAGCCGATCGAGTTGGCGTAGGAGTCGAGTGAGGCGAGCACCGTGTTGAAGGTGACATCCTGCTCGAGCATGAGGCCCAGCAGCTTGCGGTCCTCCGACAGGTAGCCGATGCCGCGCTTGACGGCATCCTCGGGCTGACGGATGCGCTGCTGTCGTCCGTCGACGAGGATGGTTCCGCCATCCCTGGGGTCGGCGCCGATCAGGGCGCGCGCCGTCTCGGTGCGTCCGGCGCCCATGAGCCCGGCGAAGCCGAGGATCTCCCCCTTGCGCAGCTGGAATGAGACGTCCTTCAGCAGCGCCTTCGTCGACAGCCCCTGCACCTCGAGCACGACGGGCTGTTCGCTGAAGTCACGAGGTTCGGGGCGGGCTCCCTCGTCGATCACGCGGCCGACCATCATCTCGATGACGGTCGGGATGCTGATCTCGTCCTTCTCCAGAGATCCGATGTACTGCCCGTCGCGGAGCACGCTGACGCGGTCGGCGAGCCGCTTGAGCTCGTCCATGCGGTGCGAGATGTAGACGATGCCGGTGCCGGACGCCTTCAGCTGCTCGATGAGGACGAAGAGAGTCTCGACCTCGGTCTCGGTGAGCGCGGAGGTCGGCTCATCCATGATGAGCACCTTGGCGTTGAACGAGAGCGCCTTGGCGATCTCCACCATCTGCTGCTCGGCGACGGTCAGCTCGCCGACGTTCTGCCGCGGGTCGAGGTGGATGTCGAGCCGGGCGAGAAGTTCGGCAGCCTGTCGATTCAGCGCCCGCTCCGACACGAAGGGGCCCCGCTTGGGCTCACGCCCGATGTACATGTTCTGCGCGACCGTGAGGTCGGGCATCATGTTCAGCTCCTGGTGGATGATCGTGATGCCCAGCTGCTGCGCCTGCAGCGGACCGGTCAGCTCGATCGGCTCGCCCTCGAAGAGGATCTCGCCCGCGTCGCGGGTGTAGATGCCGGAGAGGATCTTCATCAGCGTCGACTTGCCGGCGCCGTTCTCGCCCACGAGGACGAGCACTTCGCCCTCCCGAACCTCGAGGTTCACGTCCTGCAGAGCCTGCACGCCGGGGAACCCTTTACTGATTCCCTCGACCTTGAGGATCGGATCACTCATACCCACCTACTCCCTCGGAGGCCTCGGATTCCCTGGAATCCCGTTTAAACATCGGGTCAATACTGCGCGACCGGATGGCGATGCGCAAGTTGTATCTAAATGTATCTAAGGCCGGCCTCGATTGCCAGACTTGTAATAACATCTTCGTCACAACCGGCCCGTGACATCAGTGCAGGCGGATCGAATCGATCGCGACGAGCTTGTCGCGGATGAATCGGTTCGCGTGCGAGCCGAGCTCGTCGCTGTCGTTCCACAGGTTGCGCCAGATCCCCAGCATCCGGCTGAGGTCCTCGGCGACCACCGCCGACGAGAACGACTCGAAAACGACGGGCCCGTCGTAGCCGATGCGCCCGAGCGCTTTGAAGAAGCCGTCGAAGTCGACGGTGCCGGTGCCGAGGTAACCGCGGTGACTCTCGCCGATGTGCACGTAGCGCAGCTGCGGAGCCGCGTCCAGCACAGGAGCCGCCATATCCGACTCCTCGATGTTCATGTGGTACGTGTCGAGGTGGATGCCGAGGTTCGGGCGGTCGACCTCGGCGAGGTACGCGATGGCCTGGCGAGCGGTGTTGAGCACATTCGTCTCGTAGCGGTTGACCACTTCGAGCGAGACGTTCACTCCGCGGGAGGCCGCGTGATCGGCAACCCGCCCGATCACCGCACGACTGCTCGCCAGCCCCTCCGTCGTGACCGGCATCATGTACTTCCGCATCGCGGAGTAGATGACTCCGCAGAAGTGCTTTCCGCCGAGGTCGGCGAGCACATCGACCGCACGGATCAGCAGCGCCTCACCGGCAGCCACGACGGCGGGATCCGAGCTGGTGATGTCCGTGCCGTCCGAAAGACCGAGCGATGCGCTGACGTCGAGGCCGTGCTCGGCCAGCGCGTCCTTCGCCGCCTCCACATCGAAGGAGAACGGGTCCATCAGCGGGAACTCGATGAGGTCGAATCCGGCCTGCGCCGTCTTCTCGACGGCCAGGCGGATGCCGGCTGCATCGAACTTCCCCGTCCAGACCAGTCCATGGCATCCGATGTTCATTGCGGCTCCTTCGCGACGATTGGCACGTTGCAATTCGTGCGGGATCGACCGTACCCCGACCGTTTGCAACGTGTCAACTGCGACTAGTGTGAGTCCGGGACCACCGAGGAGGACCGATGCCCGCCAGCGTCAAGGACGTCGCCGCAAACGCCGGCGTCTCGGCTTCCACCGTCTCGAACTACCTCAACCACCCGCACCTGCTCAGCGAGAGCACCCGGCAGCGGGTGGGCGCGGCGGTGACCGAGCTGGGATACGTGCCCAACGAGTCCGCACGCCAGCTGCGGGCGGGCGCGGGACGGACGATCGCCCTCATCCTCCTGGATGCCTGGCTGCCGTACTTCAACGAGCTCTCCCGCGGCGTCGAGGACGTCACGCGAGCGGGCGGGTGGTCGCTGTTCTTCAGCAACAGCGGGCGCGATCTCGCGCAGGAGCAGCGCAACATCGAGATGTTCGAGGCGCACCGCGCCCAGGGTGTCATCATCTACCCGCTCGGGGATGTGCATCCGCAGCTGGAGGGGCTCGCCCGCCGAGGCATCCGCTCTGTCGTCATCGGTGCCGACCGCCCCTCGCCGCTCGTCGGCTGCGTTCCTTTCGACGATCGCGGAGGCGGACGACTCGCGGGGCGGCATCTGGTGGAGATCGGACGCCGGAGGATCGCGTTCCTCGGCGACCCGCGAACCGTGAGCCAATCGGCCGATCGTCTCGCCGGCCTCGAGGAGGCGGCGAGCCACAGCGCATCGATCGAAGTGATCACGACTGAGGGCCTCACGATCCAGGCCGGCCTCGACGCCGCGAACCGCATCCTCGAGCGTCCGGAGCACGCGCGCCCCGATGCGCTGTTCGCCGCCAACGACATGCTGGCCATCGGCGCGCAGACGGCTCTGCTGCGCGAGGGCGTCGCGGTGCCGGATGACATCGCTATCGTCGGCTTCGATGATGTCGACCAGGCCCGACAGGCCCTGGTGCCTCTCACGACGATCCGCCAGCCCGGGTACGAGATCGGACGCGCCGCGGCATCCGCCCTGCTGCAGTTGCTCGACGCCCCGGCGGAGCCGATCCCGACTGTCGCGCCGTTCGCCGCCGAGCTGGTCGTCCGCGCGTCGACGACGGGCTGAGCGAGGCGCCGCCGCCGCCGATTCTCAGACGCAGGACGCTCAGGCCGACGGGTGCCCGACCACGCCCTTGCGCAGCAGTGCGTTGCCGTACTTGCGTGTCTCGCCGGTGCGCACCATCAGGTACGCGCCCTTCGCGACGTCGTAGTAGGCGAAGCGCTCCACGAAGCGGGTGGTCTCCACGGCGGTTCCGGCGGCGGCCATCAGCTCGCGCTGCACGTCCAGCACCGTGGCATCCGCCGACTCCATCAGGTCGATGCCGGGCGCATCGTCCAGCGGCAGCACCGAGCGGATCGCGGCGACCACCTCCGGGGTGGTCGTACCGGGAAGATCGACGACGTTCCGCCCCAGCGCCCAGGCCGGGAAGTGCGCGTCGGCGACGACGACCGAGTCCGAGTGGCCCATCCGGTCCAGGTGCAGCAGCAGCTCACCGGTCAGCAGCGGGTTGATCCCCTCAAGCATCCGTCAGTCCTTCCTCGGCCAGGTTCCGCCACAGGTCGGCGGGGATCTCGAGCGCCGCGTACTCGGCGTTCTGCGTCAGCTGGGCGGGGCGGCTGCCGCCGACCACCACGGAGCGGACCACCGACGACTGCAGCGGGAACTGGATCGCCGCCGCCGGCAGCGGCACGCCGTGGTCCTCGCAGACCGCAGCGATGCGCACCAGCCGGTCCCACAGCTCATCGGGCAGCTGCCCGTACTCGTAGCGGCCGTCGCGCTTCGGCTCCGTCTGCGCGAGCAGTCCGGAGTTGAAGACGGATGCCGCCACGACACCGGTGCCGCGCTCGGCGCACGCAGGCAGCACATCGGCCGCCGCGGGCTGCTCGAGCAGCGTGTAGCGACCGGCGACCATGATCAGGTCGAGGTCTGCCTCCCGGACCGACCGGGTCAGCGCATCCGACACCATCGAACCGACGCCGATCGCACCGACCACACCCGCCTCGCGCACGGCCTGCATCGCCGGGAACGCCTCGGCGATCGCGAGGTCCAGGTCGTTGCGCTCCGGGTCGTGCAGGTAGAGCAGGTCGATCCGATCGAGCCCGAGCCGCTCCAGCGATTCGGCGATGCCGGTGCGGATGCCGGCCTCGGTGAAGTCCCATTCGCGGCGCAGGTCGTCCGGCACGAAGAAGTCGTTGTCGGTGTCGAGACCGCCCACCTGGTGCTCGGGGTTCGGGCGCAGCAGGCGACCAGCCTTGGTCGAGAGGAAGAACTCGTCGCGCGGCTTGGTCTGCAGGAAGGCGCCGAGACGCCGCTCCGACAGCCCGAGGCCGTAGTGCGGTGCGGTGTCGAAGTACCGGATGCCGGAGTCCCAGGCCGCCTCGAGCACGGCCCACGCCTCGTCGTCGCTCAACGCGCGGAACAGATTGCCGACGTTGGCCGCGCCGTAACCGAGAGTCGGCAAGGTGAGCTCAGTCGATGACATGCTGCCCCGTCCAGGTGTACTTCGCGATGCTCTCGGCCTTCATCTCCATGCTGGTGCCGGGCGTGGTCGGAGCCATGTACGACCCGCCCCGGATGTCGGTGGGGACCACGAAGTGCTCGTGCAGGTGGTCGACGTACTCGATGAGCCGGCCCTCGCGCGAGGCGCTGACGGCGACGAAGTCGAACATCGACAGGTGCTGCACGGCCTCGCACAGCCCGACGCCGCCCGCGTGCGGGCAGACCGGCACCCCGAACTTGGCGGCCAGCAGCAGGTTGGCGATGTTCTCGTTGACGCCGGCGACGCGCACGGCGTCGATCTGCATGACCTCGATGGCCCGCGCCTGCAGCAGCTGCTTGAAGATCATCCGGTTCTGCGCGTGCTCACCGGTGGCGACGCGGATCGGAGCGATGCCACGGGCGATCTCGGCGTGACCGAGAACGTCGTCGGGGCTGGTGGGCTCCTCGACCCACGCGGGGTGGAACTCGGCGAGGGCGTTCACCCACTCGATGGCCTCGGACACCTCCCAGCGCTGGTTCGCGTCGATCGCGATGGGGAAGTCCGGTCCGCAGACCTCGCGCGCCTTGCGGAAGCGGCGGATGTCGTCCTGAAGGTCGGCGCCGACCTTCAGCTTGATCTGGGTGAAGCCGTCGGCCATGGCCTCGCGGGCCAGCCGCTCGAGCTTCTCGTCGGAGTAGCCCAGCCAGCCGGGGCTGGTGGTGTAGCCGGCGTACCCTGTGGCGAGCAGCTGCTGCTCGCGCTCCTCGCGCCCGGGGACGGCGGCGCGGAGGATCTCCAGCGCATCCTCGCGGGTGAGCGCGTTGGTGAGGTAGCGGAAGTCGACGAGGTCGACGATCTCCTCGGGCGTCATCCGCGCCAGCAGCTGCCACAGCGGCAGGCCGGCACGCTTGGCCTTGATGTCCCACAGCGCGTTGATCACGGCGCCGATGGCCATGTGCATGACGCCCTTCTCCGGGCCGAGCCAGCGCAGCTGCGAGTCGCCGATGATGTCGCGGAAGGTGGTGCCCATGTCAGCCAGGAGCGGTTCGATCTCGCGCCCCACCAGGTGGTCGGCGAGCGCGTCGATCGCGGCGACCTGCACGTCGTTGCCGCGACCGATCGTGAACACGAAGGAGTGCCCGGCGATGGCGTCCTCCGCATCGGTGCGCACGATCACGTAGGCAGCGGAGTAGTCGGGGTCGGGGTTCATCGCATCCGAGCCGTCCAGGCTCAGAGACGTGGGAAAGCGGATGTCGCTGGTGTCCAGCGCGACGATACGACTCACGGTGCTCCTTCGGGTGCGCAGGAAACTCCTGGCAGGCACTTGGAAGTGTAAACATCGGATGTCTATACTGTCAACGACGGCAGTCGTATCGGCATCCGTTTCTCACGCATCTCGAAGACCAGAAGGAGAACTATGAAGTTCGCGCGACTCGGCGAGACCGGAAGCGAGATCCCCGTCGTCATCGATGACGGCCGCACCTTCGACCTGCGCCCTGTGACATCCGACGTGAACGGCGATTTCCTCGCCGCCGATCCTGTCGGGCGCACGCGGGCCGCACTCGATGCCGGCGAGCTGTCCGAGCTCGCGGATGCCGACTCGCTGCGCATCGGCGCCCCGATCGCGCGCCCGAGCGCCGTGATCTGCATCGGCATGAACTACGCCGCACACGCTGCGGAGTCCGGCTCCGAGCCGCCGACCATCCCGATCCTGTTCCTGAAGACTCCGAACACCGTCGTCGGTCCGAACGACGCCGTCACCATCCCGCGCGGCAGCGAGAAGACCGACTGGGAGGTCGAGCTCGGCGTCGTCATCGGCACGCGCACCGCGTACCTGGATTCGCCGGAGCAGGCGGATGCGCACATCGCGGGCTACGTGCTCGCCAACGACGTCTCCGAGCGCACCTTCCAGCTCGAGGTGTCGGGCGGTCAGTGGTCCAAGGGCAAGATCGCGGCGGGCTTCAACCCCACCGGCCCCTGGCTGGTGCCGGCATCCGAGGTCGATTCCACGAACCTCAACCTGCGCAGCTTCGTCAACGGCGAGCCGCGTCAGGACTCGAACACCGGCGACCTGATCTTCGACGTGCGCACGATCGTGCACCACCTGTCGCAGTACGTCACGCTCGAGCCGGGCGACCTGATCCTCACCGGCACGCCGCAGGGCGTGGCGCTCTCGGGCAAGTACCCGTACCTGAAGCCCGGCGATGTGGTCGAGATCGAGATCGACGGCCTCGGCCGTCAGCGCCAGGAGTTCGTCGCGTGGGAGGCGAGCAGGTGAGCGGGCAGGTCGACGGACTCGTCGCGATCGTCACCGGCGGAGCATCCGGGATCGGCGCGGCGATCGCCCGCCGCCTGCACACCGAGGGCGCGCAGATCGCCGTGCTCGATCGCGACACCTCGGGAGCGGATGCCGCCTTCGCGGCCTTCACGGCCGACATCTCCGACCGCGACTCGGTGGATGCCGCCGTCGCCGCTGTCGCCGAGAGGTTCGGACGCATCGACATCGTCATCAACAACGCCGGCATCGGCGCGCAGGGCGACATCGCCGCGAACGACGACGACGAGTGGGCCCGCGTGCTCTCGATCAACGTCACCGGCATCGCCCGCGTGACTTCGGCCGCCCTCCCGTGGCTGCGGAAGTCACCGTCGGCGGCGGTGTGCAACACGGCATCCATCGCCTCGACGACCGGCCTGCCGCAGCGCGCGCTGTACTCGGCGTCGAAGGGTGCCGTCTCGGCGCTGACCCGGGCGATGGCCGCCGACCACCTCCCCGAGGGCATCCGCGTCAACGCCGTCAACCCCGGCACCGCCGACACCCCGTGGGTGGGCCGCCTGCTCGACTCCGCGGCCGATCCTGCCGCCGAACGTGCCGCGCTCAACGCCCGCCAGCCGCACGGCCGTCTGGTCTCGCCCGACGAGGTCGCCGGCGCCGTGCTGTACCTGGTGTCCCCCGCATCCGGGTCGACGACCGGCACGTTCATCGAGGTGGACGGCGGCATGGCGCAGCTGCGCCTGCGGTCCGAGTAGAGCTCTTCGCCCTGGGCCGGGCCGGGGTCCAGGTCGCACTCGTTGCCGCCATTCCCGGGATTCAGCGGCAACTATTGCGACCTGGAGTACCGACGCTCGGCATCCCGGTGCCCAGGTCGCACTTATGGCCGGTATCCGCGTGTTCTGGCGGCAACCGTTGCGACCTGGATGCCTGTGGATAACTCTCACGGAGTCAGCCACCACCTGGCATCGTGAAGCGATGCGCCCCGCCCGCCCGCTTCCGCCCGACCTCGGTCGACGCTTCAGCGTCACCGACGCGATGGCCGCCGGTGTCAGCCGCGGCCGATTGCGCAGAGGCGACCTCGAGGCACCCTTCACCGGCGTTCGCGCGCTCCCCGCCGATGACTCCACGGATCACCTCGACCCGTTCGCTCGCCAGGTCCACGAGCGGCGGGTGCAGGCGTACCGTTACGCGCCCCGACTGCGGCCCGGACAGTTCCTCAGTCATGAGTCCGCGGTGGCGATTCGCGGCGGTCCGCTGCCGCTCGTCTACCCGCCCCCGCCGGATCCTGCGGAGCCCTGGACGGATACGAGGGATGCGGCGGATGCCCGGCTCGCCCCTATGGATGGCCACCTGCTCGACGTGCACGTCAGCACCCTCGGCGACGGACCGATCGTGCGTGCGGCCGGCGTGCGCGGTCACCGTGCCGATCCCGCTGCCGCGGAACTGCGCATCGTGCGCGGCTTCGCGATCGCCGGCCCTGCGATGACCTGGGCCCAGCTCGGCCACCTGAGGCTGCTCGATCTCGTCGCGCTCGGGGATTTCTTCTGCAGGGTCTGGCGCGAAGGGTACGGACGACCGGATGCCGGCAGACGACCCTGGACCACACGCGACGAGCTGCGCGCGATGATCGCGCGCACGCGCTGGTCCGGCATCCGTCGCCTGCGCGACGCGGTCGAGCTGATCCGCGAGGACGCCTGGTCGCCTCGGGAATCCCAGGTGCGCTGCCATCTCGTGCTCGCCGGATTGCCCGAGCCGGTACTGAATCAGGATGTCTACGACGACGACGGTCGATTCATCGGATGCGTCGATATGGCGTACCCCGACCGCAAGGTCGCGGTCGAATACCACGGCATCCTGCACAGTGCGCACTACGCCGCAGACGTCGAGCGCATCGCCGCGCTGCGCGCTGCCGGCTGGACGGTCATCGAAGTGACCAGCGCGCTCTTCGCCCGCCCCGAACTGCTGATCGCCCGAGTACGCGCCGCGCTGGCGCACTGACCCGGTGCGCCAGCATCCGCGCGCGCCCACCCCACCGCCAGGTCGCAGTTCTTGCTGCTAAGCCCGTCGGATGGCGACCATAACTGCGACCTGAACGCCCCCGTTGCCGAACGTCGTCCCCCAGGTCGCAACCGTTGCCGCCAATCCCTGTGAATGGCGACCATAACTGCGACCTGGACGGGTGGGTCCCGGTCCGGGCAGGACGGCCAGGTCGGATCCGGGCCAGGCCGGGCCGGGCCGCGGTCAGCGGATGCCGTAGAAGCGCACGGCATTCGACCAGAAGACCTTCTCGGTGTCCAGGCCGCGATCCTTCGCCCAACCAGCGACGGTGTGGCACCAGTCGTCGCGGTTGCCCACGGTGAAGTAGCTGCCTTCGGAATCGAGGGATGCGGTGGACGACACCGGCCAGTCGCTGCCCCACATCAGCCGGTCCTCGCCGAACGCCTCGGCAACGGCATCCAGGAACGGCTCCATCTGGTCCTCATCGATGTCCCCGTTCGACTCCGCCGGGAGCCCGGAGAGCTTGACGAAGACGTTCGAGTTCGCCGCGAGCGCGCGCAGGTCGCGCAGCCACTCGGGGCTCGGCGGGAGGGGCTGCTCGACGGTGCCGATGGCGGGCTTGCCGAGATGATCGAGCACGATCCGCAGCCCTGGCACGGCTTGTCCCAGCGCAGTCACATCCGGAATCTGATGGTGCCGCACGCAGGCGTCGAACGTGAGCCCGCGCGCAGCGAGCTCGCGGGCGCCTTCGATGAAGTCCCGGCGACGGGCGAAGCCGTCCTTCTCATCCTGCAGCAGGTGACGGACGCCCACGACGAGGTCGTGCTCGGCGAGCGCATCCAGATGCTTCAGCAGCTTGCGCCGCCGATGCAGCCGGGCGTCGGCGACGATCGCGACCACACCTGCGGCGGACGCGATGGACTCCACCCAGCGCACCTCGTCGATCGCCTGCTTCGGTGCGGCGCCGGCCTGAACGAACACCGCCACCTGCTGGTCGACGTCTTCGATGCGATCCTCGCGCAGCCGATCCGCCGCGAACGTGTCGTCCAGGTCGCCACCCAGCCAGCTGTACATCAGAACTGCAGGATCCCAGAGGTGCAGGTGGCTGTCGACAACACGCATGCCTCCATCGTCACACATGTCGGCGCAGACATCGGATCATTGTGCGAGGATGTGGCCATGGCTGTCACGGACGAGGCGATCGAGAAGATCAAAGCGATGATCGTTGCCGGCGAACTGGGTCCCGGCGACCGTCTGCCGCCCGAGAAGGAGCTCGCCGAGAGGCTTGGCCTGTCGCGCAACTCCATGCGCGAAGCGGTCAAGGCGCTCGAGGTCATCCGCATCCTCGATGTGCGCCGCGGCGACGGCACCTACGTCACCAGCCTCGAGCCGCATCTGCTGCTGGAGGCGATCAGCTTCGTCGTCGACATGCACGACGACGACTCACTGCTCGAGTTGTTCGCGGTGAGGCGGATGCTGGAATCCCAGGCCACCGGCCTCGCTGCGGGCAACGCCTCCGACGACGATGCTCAGCGGCTGCTCGACGAGGTGTCGTCCGTGGACCCGAACGACGTGAGCATCGACGACCTGGTCGCCCACGACATCCGATTCCACGGCGAGATCGTGAGCCTCACCCGCAACGGCTATCTGTCCAGTCTGATCGACAGCCTCGGCAGTCAGACGATCCGCGCCCGGGTGTGGCGAGGACTCACCGAGCAGGGCGCCGTCGAACGCACCCTGTCGGAGCACCGCGCCATCGCCGAGGCGATCGGCCAGCACGATTCGGCGCTGGCGACCTCCCTCGCCACGGCCCACGTCGCGGGCATCGAGCGGTGGCTGCGTCAGGCGACGTCCGCCTGACGCCGCGGATCGTGTGGATGCGGCCGTCCACAGCATCCGCTCCACAGCATCCGTCCCACCTGTTCAGGTCGCACTTCGTCCCGGAAAGATGCCGGGAAAGCGGGATCGATTGCGACCTGAACCACCAGGTGATGCCGAAAGCGGGACGAATCGCGACCTGAGCGCGAACACGATACCTGGGGGCCACGCCCGCGCCGGCGGGCCTCGGCCAGGAGCCGCCTACGCCCCGAGCCGCACCATCGCGGCATCGAACTCGGCCGAAGACGAGTCGCTCACGGAGTCGAACAGCAGCGCGTCGAGCACATCGGGAGCCGCGGTGAAATACGGCACACCCGACTCGCGCAGTTCGACGATGTCATCCGGCGAGCGCAGGCTGGCGGCCAGGACGTTCGTGTCGCTGTCCGCGCACACGCTCTGCATGCGGGCGATGATCCCGGAGCCGTCGAGTCCGGCGTCCCGCATCCGGCCCAGGTACGGCGCGATGTAGCGCACGCCGATGCTGGCGCACGCGAGCGCCTGCGCGACCGTGTAGACGGCGGTGACGAGCACCGTGGCACCGTCGCGCACCAGAGCGGATGCCGCGGCGAAGCCCTCGGCGGTCGCCGGCACCTTCACGGCGACCCGGTCGCCGAGCGCGAGGATGCCGGAGGCGTTGCGCAGGTATGACTCCCGATCCCCGCCCCAGGTCTGGAAGAAGACCTCGTCGGCGCCCTCCGCGGTCCAGCGCTCGTACAGCGCGGGGATCTCGGATGCCGCGCGCCCGCCGCGTTCGAGGATGGTGGGGTTGGTGGTAACTCCGTGCACGACGCCCGCGGAGAGCAGCCTCCCGACGCGTTCGACGTCAGCACTGTCCACATACAGCCGCGGCGCGGTCATCCGGTCTCCTCTTCGCAGGCACAGCGGCCCGCCACGGGCGCACCGGTCCCCACCTGTCGTTACAAGCGGGGATGCGGCTAATGTAATGACAGGGTCAGCCGAAGTCAAAGACGACGACGCCCAGAAGCCGATCGGGAGAGTATGACCAGCGACCAGACCAGCCGCACGGGTGTCGTGATCGTCGGCAGCGTGACCGCCGATGTGACCACCTTCTCGCAGCGCCTGCCCGCACGCGGAGAGACCATCCTCGGCGACCAGTTCACCCTGCTGCTGGGCGGCAAGGGTGCGAATCAGGCCGTCTCGGCCGGTCTCGCCGGCGCCAGGACCAGCTTCGTCGGCTGCGTGGGCGACGACCTCTTCCACGACCTCATCGTCGACGGGCTCTCCGCCGCGGGCGTCGATCTCACACACCTGCGCACTGTCCCGGGCCCCACCGGCATCGCGCACATCCGCGTCGACGCGTCCGCCCAGAACGACATCGTCATGGTGCCGCTCGCCAACGCGCAGCTCAGCCCCGAGCAGATCGACGCGGCACTCGAGGCGCTGGCACCCACGACCTCCGTCCTGCTCACCCAGCTCGAGACTCCGGCATCCCTCACCCTGCACATCACCTCGCGCGCCCGCGCGCACGGCATGACGGTGGTACTGGATCCGGCACCGGCCGCGCCGCTGGATGCCGAGGTGTGGCGCAACATCGACATCGTCACGCCCAATGAGACCGAGGCGTCCCTGCTCAGCGGCATCGAGGTGACGGATGCGGCATCCGCCGAACGCGCCGGACAGTGGTTCCTCGCGCAGGGCGTCGGCTCTGCCGTGATCACGATGGCCGAGAAGGGCTCCTGCGTCGTGACCGCCGAGGGCACCACGTTCATCGACCCGATCCCCGTCAGCCCGGTCGACACCACCGCCGCCGGCGACGCCTATGCCGGCTATCTGGGCGCCGCACTCGCCGAGGGCTGGACGCTCGCCGAGGCCACCCGTCTGGCCAGCGCCGCCGGCGCCATCGCCGTGACCAGGCAGGGCGCCTCGCCCAGCCTGCCGCGTCGCGACGAGGTCGACGCCCTGCTGGCGCAGAACCCGCGCTGACACCACGCGGCCCGAAGGAGCCCCATGCGCAAGACATCCACCACCATCAACCCCGCGCTGTCCCGTGTGATCAGCGAGACCGGGCACACAGATCTGATCGTCGTGACGGATGCCGGGCTGCCGATCCCCCCGGACGCCGAGCGCATCGATCTGGCCTACCGCCCCGGCGCTCCGGCGTTCCTGGACGTGCTCGACACGATCCTGGCCGAACTCGTCGTGGAGGGCGCCACGGTCTCCGCCGAGGTCGCCGAAGCCAGCCCCCACGTGCTCGAGGCGCTGCGCGAACGACTGCCGGGCATCGAGATCGAGCTGGTGCCGCACGTCGAGTTCAAGAAGCAGACCCACGCGGCGCGCGCTTTCGTGCGCTCCGGAGAGTTCACCCCGTACGCCAACGTCATCCTGCACGCGGGAGTCGCATACTGATGAGCACCGTCACCGGAATCGACCGGCGTTCCGCCGCGCCCATGTACGACCAGCTGCGCCGGCTGATCGTCGAGCACATCGAGAACGACCGGCTGCAGCCCGGCGACCCGCTGCCCGGCGAGCACCGGCTGTGCGAGCAGTACGGCGTCTCGCGCACCGTGGTGCGTCAGGCCCTGGCGCAGCTGGAGCACGAGGGACTGGTCGAGCGCGTCAAGGGCAAGGGCACGTTCGTGGCACGCCCGCGCACGGCGGAGTCGCTGGTGCACACGCTGGTCGGTCTGTTCGACGAGGTCGAGCGCCGTGGCGGACACGTGCGCAGCGACATCCTGCGCCACGAGACGATCGAAGCGGATGCCGAGGTCGCGGCCGCCCTCGAGATCGCCGAGGGCTCCCCGGTCGTCGTCCTCACCCGACTGCGTCACGTCGACGACGACGCCTGGTCGCTGTCGACGACGTGGATGCCGCAGGACGTGGGCGAGGTGACCCTCGGCGCGGATCTGCGCGACGCTTCGCTGTATGCGCTGCTCGCCGAGCACGGCATCACGGCCACGCACGGCGTGCGCTCCGCCGAGGCCACCGTCGCCACGCACGAGCAGGCCGGTCTGCTGGGGGTGAGCGCGGGTTCGGCTCTGCTGCGGCTGCGCAGCGTGAGCCGCGACGGTGCGAGCCGTCCTATCGAGTTCTTCATCGCATACCACCGCGGCGACCGCTCGCGCTTCGAGTTCCAGCTCGGGCCGGACAGCGCGCAGGGCACCCTGGTCCGCATCCCCTGAGCAGTCCGCCTCGCCCCACCCGCGCCGAGGAGAGTGTGGGAGACCTCCCCGACTACGCTCGAGGCATGAGCGAATGGGTCAGTTCCGCCATCCGCGTGCTCGAGGCGGATGGCAACCGCTCAGCCGACACGCATCTGCACCTCTTCCCCCTCCCGGAGGAATGGGGCATCGACCTGTATCTGAAGGACGAGTCGGTGCATCCGACCGGCTCGCTCAAGCATCGCCTCGCCCGTTCGCTGATCCTGTACGGCCTGGTGAACGGGCTCATCGATGAGGGAACCACCCTCCTGGAGTCCTCCAGCGGATCGACCGCGGTATCCGAGGCGTACTTCGCGCGGATGCTGGGCCTGCCCTTCGTGACGGTCGTGCCGAGTTCGACGAGCCAGGAGAAGATCGACCTCATCGAGTTCTACGGCGGCAGCTGTCACTTCGTCGAGAACGCGTCCGAGATCTCGGCCGAGGCGCGTCGGCTCGCGGCGGAGTGCGGCGGTCACTACCTCGACCAGTTCACCTTCGCCGAGCGTGCGACCGACTGGCGCGGCAACAACAACATCGCCGAGAGCGTCTTCAGCCAGCTGGCGCAGGAGCGGCATCCGATCCCCCGCTGGATCGTCGTCGGAGCCGGGACCGGCGGCACCAGCGCCACTTTCGGACGCTACGTGCGCTACCGCCGGCATGCGACCGAGGTCGCCGTCGTCGACCCGGAGGGCTCGGCGTTCTACGCCGGTTGGAAGGGAGAGGCGGATGCCATGGGCTCCCCCTCCCGGATCGAGGGCATCGGCCGGCCGCGCGTGGAGGCGTCGTTCGTGCCGAGCGTGATCGACGAGATGATCCAGGTGCCGGATGCCGCGTCCGTCGCCGCCATCCGGCTGCTGCGCGAGCGCACCCTGCACTGGGCGGGCGGCTCCACCGGCACGAACCTGTACGGCGCCTTCCAGCTGATCGCCCGGATGCGGGCAGCCGGCGAGACCGGCAGCGTCGTCACGTTGATCTGCGACGGCGGCATCCGCTACGCCAACACCTACTACTCCGACGAGTGGGTCGCCGCGCAGGGCTGGGATCTGGCCCCGCACCGGGAGCGGATGCTGAACTTCCTGGACACCGGTCGCTGGGCCTGAGGGGCCAGTACGCTGTCAGCATGACCACGCTCATCCTCACGGTCGCGGGAGCGGATCGCCCCGGACTCGTCTCCGCCATCGCCGATCTCGTCGACGCGCACGGCGGCAACTGGGAGAACAGCCGGCTGGCCGAGCTCGCCGGGACCTTCGCCGGAGTGATCCAGATCACGGTCGCCGACGATCGGGCCGGTGAGCTGCAGGCAGCGTTGCGCAGCCTTGACGGGATGCTCGCCCTCACCGTCACCACAGGCTCCGATCATGCGGAAACCGATGCCGACCGCCTTGTCTCCGTGACGGTCCTCGGCGATGACCGCCCCGGCATCGTCCGGGAGATCTCCGGTGTGCTCAGCAGTCACGCGCTCAGCATCCGGAGCATGACGACCGAGACCCGGGATGCCGCGATGGCCGGTGGACGACTGTTCGAGTCCGCCGTGACGGCGACGGTTCCGGCATCGGCCGACCTCGACGTGCTGCGCGCCGACATCGAAGAGCTCACGCACGACCTGCAGGTCGACATCAGCGTCCTCTGACGGGACGCCCGGGCCGGCACTTCCCATCTCACGGCGTGTGCGAGAGTGGTCAGTGCGCCGCCGATGCGGGCGGCGGGAATGCCGAGGATGCCCGATGACCGATGATCGCGATGTCCGCGTCGTCTCCGCCCTGACCGCCGAGCTCGGTGCCGAGCTCGTGCTCACGAACCCCGACGCGCTGCAGGCGTACCGCCGCGACCGCGCCGAGGATCCGAATGCCGGCACCCCGCTGGCGGTCGTGCGGGCCACGAGCACCGAGGACGTGCAGGCCGCAGTGCGCATCGCCGCGCGTGAGGGCGTCGGCATCGTGCCGCGCGGTGCGGGATCGGGCCTGTCGGGCGGGTCGTCCGCCGTGGACGGCGCGATCGTCATCTCGCTGGAGCGGATGCGGAGCATCACGGTCGACCCCGGACTGCAGATGGCCGTCGTGCAGCCCGGCGCGTTCAACGGCGAGGTGAAGACCGCGGCATCCGAGCACGGCCTCTGGTATCCGCCGGACCCGTCATCGCAGGAGTTCTGCTCGATCGGCGGCAACATCGCCACCAATGCCGGCGGGCTGTGCTGCGTGAAGTACGGCGTGACCACGGACTACGTGTTGGGGCTCACTGTGGTGCTGGCGGACGGGAAGGCCGTGAAGCTCGGCGGCCCGCGACTCAAGGATGTCGCCGGGCTGTCGCTGACCAAGCTGTTCGTCGGCAGCGAGGGCACGCTGGGCATCGTCACCGAGGCCGTGCTGCGCCTCGTGCCGGCGCAACGCACGCCGACCACCCTGGTGGCGATGTTCCCGACCGTGGACGGCGCGATCAGGGCCGTGGTCGACATCAAGGCCGCGATGCGTCCGTCGATGCTGGAGTTCATGGACCAGGTCACCATCAATGCCGTCGAGGACGTCATGCGCATGGACCTGGACCGCACGGCCGCCGCCATGCTGATCGTGCAGTCCGATGAGCCGGCCGAGGTCGCCGCCGCGCAGATCGAGGCCATCGAGCAGACCTGCGGGCTGCACGGCGCCTCCGAGGTGTACGCGACCAGCGACCCCGACGAGAGCGAGGCGCTGATCGAGGCCCGCCGTCAGGCGATCCCCGCCGTCGAGCGCCGCGGGGCCCTGCTGCTGGAGGATGTCGGTGTGCCCCTGCCGCGCCTGGGTGATCTGATCGACGGGATGCGGGCGATCGCGGAGCGGCACGGCGTCGAGATCGCCGTGGTCGCGCACGCCGGCGACGGCAACACGCATCCGCTGATCGTGCTGGACGCGTCGGATGCCGACCAGCGCGAGCGCGCCGATCTCGCCTTCGGCGAGGTGATGTCGCTGGCGATCGAGCTGGGCGGCACGATCACCGGCGAGCACGGGGTCGGCAGGCTCAAGCAGCCCTGGCTCGCGGACTATCTCGGCGACGATGTGCTCGAGCTGAACCTGCGCATCAAGCGCGCCCTCGACCCGCAGAACATCCTCAACCCGGGCGCGGTGTTCGGCCCGATCTGAGTCCATCGCAAGCCCGTCTATATGGCGCGAACCGCCCCGATTCCAAGCGAAACAGGGCGGTTTGCGCCATATCGACGGGTTCTAGTCGGTCAGGCCGATCGCGTCGGGCTGCAGGCGTCGGAGCCAGTACTCGGTCTGGGCGACGTGGCTGGCCGCTGCGGCGGATGCGGCGACCGGATCGCGGCCTTCCAGCCCGCGCAGGATCGCCCGGTGCCCGGCATCCGAGAGCGTCTTGATCTCGGAGGCGCTGTCGGTACGGAAGATCCGATATGCCCGTGACCGCGCACGGAACACCGCCAGCAGGCTCGCAAGCGCGGAGTTCCCGGCGATCTCCGCAATGCGCATGTGGAACTGATGGTCCAGGCGCGACTGCTCCTCGTCATCCGTCGTCGCCTCCAGCTCCACCAGCAGCGCGTCGAGCTCGACCAGCGACTCCGCGTCGATGCGGGCCGTGGCCAACGAGGCGGCGTGCGCTTCGAGCGCCCGGCGCAGTTCGTACAGCTCGAGGATGGATGCCAGCGGCAGCAGCCCGATCGTCAGCGACAGACTGCCGATGAGGTCGCCGGCGTTCAGATCGCTGACGTAGCTGCCCGAACCGTGCCTGGTCTCCAGCACACCGAGCGCCGCGAGCATCCGGATGCCCTCGCGCAGCGACCCCCGCGACACCCCCAGCCGCTCGCACAGCTCCCCCTCGCTGGGCAACCGATCGCCGGGCTTCAGGGTGCCCTCGGCGATCAGCTCGCGCAGCCCGTGCACGGCGGTGTCCAAGGCGCTCATGCGGTTCCCTTCGATGCGGTGTGCTGACTGCGAGTCTGACGGACGCCCCGCCTCACACAAATTTGTATAACAACTTGATCCAATTCTCGATCACATCTCGCGTTTCAGGCGCAGACATGGCAATGTTGTGCAACAACTTCCCCTGTCATGACAGATGAGGACCGATGACGGCCACACCCTTCCCCTCCCCGCTCCGGCTGAGCTCCTTCGCCCGTGCGCGCGATGCCTGGCCACTGGATCCGGACATCATCCACCTCAACCACGGCTCGTTCGGCGCGGTGCCGACGCCCGTCGTCGCGCACCAGGACGCCCTGCGCCGGCGCGCGGACCTCAGCCCCGTGGAGTGGTTCCCCCGCATCGCCGAGCGCGTGCGTGAAGCACGAGAGCGCACCGCCCCCTTCGTCGGCGCTCGTGCCGAGGACACCGCGTTCGTGCCCAACGCGTCGGCGGCGGCGACCGTCGTCTACAACGCGCTGCAGCTGGGGTCCGGCGATGAGATCCTCGTCACCGATCACGGCTACGGGGCTGTCACGATGGGCGCGAAGCGGCTCGCCCGCCGCTTCGGCGCGACCGTGAAGACCGTGTCCGTGCCGCTGCTGGCATCCGACGACGAGGCCGTGCAGCGATTCGAAGACGCCCGCACGCCCCGCACGCGCCTCATCGTGATCGACCAGATCACCTCCTCGACCGCCCGCCGCTTCCCCACTCGCCGCATCGCGGAGGCGGCCGCCGAGCACGGCGTGCGCACGCTGGTCGACGGCGCTCACGCCCCCGGTCTCATCCCGGACGCCGCGATCGCGGGCGGCGGCGACTGGTGGTTCGGCAACCTGCACAAGTGGCCGTGCGCCCCGCGCGGCTCCGCGCTGCTGGTCACGCAGGCCGATGACCGCCAGGAACTGTGGCCGCTGATCGACTCGTGGGGCGCTCCCGAGCCGTTCCCCGGCCGGTTCGACACCCAGGGAACGATCGACGCCACCACCTATCTCAGCACCCCCGCCGCGATCGACTTCATCGAGGACGAGTTCGGCTGGGCCGCCACCCGCGAGGCCATGACGGAGATGGCGGATGCCGGCGCCGAGGCCATCGCCGAGGCGCTGCGCCCGTACAGCACCGAAGACCCTCTGACCCCGCTGCCCGCACCCGTCCCGTCGATGCGCCTGATCCGTCTGCCGCCGGGGCTGGGAGCCACTCGCGAGGTGGCGGACGACCTGCGGATGCAGCTGCTGGAAGCCACAGGAGTCGAGACCGCGTTCACCAGCTTCCAGGGCGTCGGGTACTACCGCATGTCCGTGCACCTGTACACCGAGCGCTCCGACATCGACGCGTTCATCGAACGCTGCGTGCCGCAGCTGCTGCAGCGCGCCGGCATCGACACCGGCATCCGCTCCTCCGCATCCATCGCCTGACCACCCCGACTTCTCCCACTCAGAACCCACCCAGATCGAGAGGCACATCATGAAGCACAGGATCCTGACCGCCGCAGCGGGGATCGGCACCGTCGCCGCCCTCGCCCTCACCGGCTGCTCCTCCGGCGGCGGCCCCGCCGCCGACGGCTCCGTCACCCTGCAGATGGTCGAAAGCCTGACCAACCCGGCCCGCACCGACCTGCTGAAGGGATTGATCGCCGACTTCGAGAAGGACAACCCGAAGATCAAGGTCAACCTCATCTCGCCGCCCACCGAGCAGGCGGACCAGAAGATCCAGCAGATGCTGCAGTCCGGCAAGGGCGTCGACGTGCTCGAAGTGCGCGACATCACCGTCGGACCGTTCGCGAACAACGGCTGGCTGCACGATCTGAAGAGCGACCTCGACAAGTGGGACGGGTGGAGCGAGCTGACCGACAACGCGCAGTCCGCATCCGTCGCCGAGGACGGCAAGACCTACTTCGTGCCTTACGGCTTCTACGGGCTGTCGCTGTTCTACCGCACCGACCTCGTGAAGCAGGCCGGCTTCGACGGCCCGCCGCACAGCTGGAAGGACCTGCTCGAGCAGGCATCCGCCATCCAGGACCCGGCGAAGAACATCTTCGGCTACGCGTTCCGCGGCGGCCAGAACGCCAACAGCAACGTCGTCGCGGCCATCGAGGCGTACACGATCGACGACCTGAACGTCGACGATGCGTTCCTGCTCAAGGACGGCAAGACGATGTTCTCCGCCCCTGAGGCGCAGGATGCCGTGGACGACTACTTCGACCTGTTCAAGAAGGCGTCGCCGCCGTCTGCCGTCTCGTGGGGCTACCCCGAGATGGTCGCCGGGTTCACCAACGGCTCCACCGCGTTCCTGCTGCAGGACCCCGAGGTCATCGCGACCGTGCAGGGCTCCTCGCTCAAGGAGGATCAGTGGGACACCGCTCCGCTGCTCGTCGGCCCGAGCGGCAAGGCCGCGCAGCCACTGGCCGTCGCCGGCTGGGGCGTCGCCGAGAAGAGCGAGAACAAGGACGCGGCGGTCAAGCTCGTCGAGTTCCTGTCGTCGAAGGAGCCGGCCACGGAATTCGCGCAGGCCAACAGCCTCGTGCCGATCATCGCGTCCGCCTCGGATGACGAGTTCTACAAGACCGGCCCGTGGACCAGCTACGTCACCATGACCGAGGACCCCGACACCTACGTCAACGTGCGCCAGCCGCGCGGTGTCAGCTGGTGGACGGAGTGGATCCAGAAGTCCGACCAGGACGTGCAGAAGGTGCTGCTGGGCAACATGACCACCAGCGAACTGCTGAAGTCCTGGGACGCGTTCTGGACGGAGAAGTACGCCGCGGAGAAGGGCTGACCCCGTGGCTCGTCCCACCCGCTCAGGAGGCTCCGTCGGCACTGCCGGCGGGGCCTCCCGGCGCCCCTTCCGGGCACGACACGCGTGGACGCTGCTGGCGTTCATGCTGCCGGCGCTCGTCTTCGTCTGCTGGTTCACCTACTTCCCCATGCTGCAGGGCGCGCGCATGGCGTTCCACGACTGGAACCTGTGGGACCTGACCTCGACGCCCTGGGTCGGCTTCGCCAACTTCATCGCCGTGTTCCAGAACCCGGCGTTCCCCACGATCGCGTGGAACTCGGTGCTCTGGGTGGTGGGCTCGCTCGTGCCGCAGCTGGTGATCGGCTTCCTCATCGCGCTCGCGCTGCGCAAGAAGTTCCGCTTCCGCGGTCTCTACCAGGCACTGGTGTTCTTCCCGTGGGCGGTGTCCGGATTCCTGATCGGGATGCTGTTCCGCTGGATGTTCAGCGCCGAGTTCGGCGTGATCAACGACCTGCTCATGAAGGTGGGACTGATCTCGCATCCGCTGCCCTGGCTGGCCGATCCGAAGCTGGCGATGTTCGCTGTGATCGTCGCCAACATCTGGTACGGCGTCACCTTCTTCGCCATCATGATCCTCGCGGCTCTCCAGTCGGTGCCGGATGACATGCTCGAGGCCGCCAGCCTGGACGGCGCCGGCAAGGCGCGTCAGCTGTTCTCGATCATCATCCCGTACATCTCGATGACGCTGTTCCTGACGATCCTGCTGCGCGTGATCTGGATCTTCAACTTCCCCGACGTGATCTGGGCGATGACCCGCGGCGGCCCTGCCAGCCAGACCCACATCATCACGACCTGGATGATCGACTACACCCAGCAGGGCAACTACGGCATCGCGAGCGCGATCGGGCTCATCGTGGTCGCCTTCCTGTTCGTGTTCTGCGCGTTCTACCTGATGGTGATGAGGAAGGTGCAGAAATGACCGCAGTGACGACCTCCTCGACCACGGAGACCCGCCGCCTGACCGTGCCGAACCCGGCATCCGCTCCCCGTGGCCCCCGCAAGGTGACCGTCGGCGGCGTGGTGCGCGTGGTCGGCCTCGCGCTCTGGCTGATCATCACGCTGTTCCCGCTGTACTGGATCGCGCTGACCTCGTTCAAGGCGCCGGGCACGGTCAACACCTACCCGATCGAGTACTGGCCGAGCCGGCCCTCGCTGGAGAACTACGTCAGCCTGTTCGAGAAGAGCTCCTTCGGGGTCTTCCTCGGCAACTCGGCTCTGGTCGCACTCACGGCGGGCGCGGTGGCGACGCTGATCGCGCTGCTCAGCGCCTACGTGATCGCCCGGTTCGAGTTCCGCGGCAAGGGCGCAGTGCTGATCGCGTTCCTGCTGACGCAGATGATCCCCGCGTTCATCGCGCTCGGACCGCTGTACTCGATGATGAGCGACCTGGGTCTGGTCGACACCAAGCCCGGGCTGATCCTGGTGTACATCGCGATCTGCATCCCCTTCTCGACGGTGATGCTGCGCGGCTTCTTCGAGAACGTCCCGGACGCGCTCGAAGAGGCGGCGATGATCGACGGATGCTCGCGCCTGGGCGCCCTGTTCCGGGTTCTCGTTCCGGTGATGACGCCGGGCATCATCGCCGCGTTCATCTTCAACTTCGTGAACTGCTGGAACGAGCTGTTCCTGTCGGTGGTGCTGATGAACACGGATGCGAACCGTACGGTGCCGTCGGCGCTGAACGGGTTCATCTCGACGTTCAACATCGACTGGGGCTCGATGTCGGCGGCTGCTGTGCTGACGATCCTGCCGACGATGCTGATGTTCGCTCTCGCGAGCCGCTGGATCGTGCAGGGCCTGACGGCCGGCGCCGTGAAGGAGTAGCCCACAGTCGCGAGATGGTCAGTAGCGCAGGGCCTTGCCGCCGTCGACGATGATCTCCTGGCCGGTGGCGAAGCCCATCCCGAGAGCGAGTGTGGCGATCGCCTCACCGATGTCGGCGGCGTCGGCGAGGCGCCCCATCGGCACCAGTCGCGCCTCCGCTTCGAAGCCTGCCTGGGCGGCCTCCGTGCCGACCAGCCGCTCGTGCCAGCCGGACAGCACGGTGCCCGGGACGACGGCGTTGACGCGAACGGTGGGGGCGAGCGCCACGGCGAGTGCCCTCGTCAGCTGCGACAGTGCGGCCTTGCTCACGCTGTAGGGCAGGGAGCTTCCGACGACGCGGGTGGCCGAGATCGACGACACGTTGACGATCGAGCCGCCGCGCTCCTTGAGCGTCTCGGCGAACGCCTGGCACACCCAGAACGCGCCGAGGAGGTTCGTACCGAGGATCTCATCCCAGAGCTCGGGGGTGATGGCGTCCAGGTCGGTGAAGTCGATCTTCTTGGTCACGCCCGCGCTGTTCACCAGGATGTCGAGTCCGCCGCTCGTCGCGAGCAGCTGCGTGGCGGCCTGACCGACCGCGTCGCGGTCGGAGACATCGATGCGCAGCGGGTGCCCGGTGGCTCCCAGCTCCGCCAGTTCGGCCACGAGGCTCTCGGCCGCATCGGCCGATCGCGAGTAGCCGATGTGGATGTTTCGGATGCCGCGCCGCGCCAGCTCCACGCAGGTCGCGCGGCCGATTCCTGTGGCGCCGCCGGTGACCAGGGCGACGCGCTCCTCGGCGGTCATGCGACGCCGCCGAGCGCGTCAGCGGCCTGACGATCGGCATCCGACATGGGCAGTGACACGGCGGCACCCCTTTCCTGGGCGAGATAGACGCCCTTCACGACTTCGAGCGCTCTGAGACCGTCGCGACCCGTGACGGCAGGAGGCCGGCCTTCGCGCACGGCATCCAGGAACTCGGCGATCTGACGACGATGGAATTCCGGCACGCTGCGGCGTCCTGCCTCTTCCGCTTGCCAGGAGGCCCTGAGCGGCTCCTCGCCGTCGAAGGTCCACAGGTCGTTGACCGCCTGCGCAAGCTCGGGGCTCTCCGCGACCCCCACACTGTGCCCCGCCGTGCCGTGCACGGCAAGACGGAAGCCGGGTGCCTGATGGGCGACCGTGGGGCTGGGCTGCGAGGCGAACCCGTTCTCGAACGTCGTCATCGCCTGGACCGTCGCGATCGCCCCGTTCTCGTAGGTGACCACGGCGCCCGCGACGTCTTCCACGTCGATGTAGTCCGCGTGCTTGAGCGTGCCCCAGCGTCCGTACACCGAGGTCGGGGTTCCCAGCATCCAGTTCATCATGTCGATGTAGTGGATCGCCATGGTCAGCAGGGCTCCTCCGCCCTCACCCCCCCACGATCCGCGCCAGTCATCCTGCTCGTAGTACTGGCGGTCGCGGCCGAGATGAGCGAGGCATTCCGCCGCCACGACGCGGCCGAGGCGGCCCTCGTCGATCGCGTCGTGCATGCGCTCCGCTGCGGGGACGAACCGCCGCTGGAAGACCGTGCCCAGCGCGACCCCTGCCTCCTCAGCAGCCGAGACGAGCCGGTGAGCCTCGTCGAGCGACGTCGTCAGCGGCTTCTCGACCAGCGCCGCGACGCCGGCGGAGATGGCCTGCATGGCGGGCTCGAAGTGCTGCTTGTGCGGGGTGGCGATGAGAACGGCATCCAGTTCGGCCTGCGCGAGCATCCGCTCCACGGAGTCGTAGGCCGAGGCACCCGGGTACTGCCGCGCGACCTCCTCGGCCTTCTCCTGCGTGCGAGAGCACAACGCGGCCAACTGCACACCGGGAAGGGATGCGGCGCTCTCGGCGTGGATGAGGCCGAATCTGCCCAGGCCCACGACGCCGACGCGAAGGTCCTCGGTCATGCACGCCTCTCCTGTCCGGAACGAACGACTCCGGCCACCATCATGGCCTCGCGCAGGGTGCGATACGCGAGCTCGGCCGCGGCCCGCTCGTCGAAGTCCGGCTTCGCCTGCCTGCGCACGCTGATCTCCACCGAGACCGTACCCCGATATCCGCCACGCTCGAGCAGCCCGAGGAAGGCGGGATAGTCGAACTCGCCCTCACCGGGGATGAGGAAGTCGAACCCGGCTGCGCCCCGGCGATGGTCCTTGACCTCGACGACGACCGTGTGCGGCAGCAGGGAGGACACGACCTCCGCCAGGTCGAAGTCGCGCACCGCGAAGTGCGAGATGTCGAGGTTGATGCCGAGCGCGGGCGACGCGATCGCCTCCAAGACGGCCAGTGCGTGCTCCGGCCGCGACACCACCGCCCCGGCGTGCGGTTCGAGGGCGACCGTGCAGCCCGCGGCCACCGCCTGTTCGACCAGGTCTCCGAAGCGGTCGATGATGAGAGCGCGGTCCGTGTCCCAGGAGTCCTGAGCCACGATGGGCGGCGGGTTGCCGCCCAGCAGCGGCGCCTTGGGCTTGTGCGCTCCGAGGCTCACCGGCAGCGGCTTTCCGCCGCCGAGGATCGCGGCGACCTCGAAGGAGCGGATCAGTCGGCGGCGGCTCTCGACCCAGGTGTCCTCATCGGTGACCAGCGGCGCGTTGGCCGTCACGCTCGAGATCTCGAGTCCGATCTCGGCGGCGGATGCCCGCCAGCCCGCTGCATCCGCGTCGGATGCCGTGGCCGCATCCGTCGGCCAGCCCTCGCAGACGGTCACCTCGACGCTGTCGTAGCCGATGTCCGACAGGCTGCGCACGGCGTCGCCGAAAGGCGTGTTCGGCATGGACCAGGTGTTGTATCCGAGCTTCACGAGCGGGCTCCGGCAGGGCTCAGCAGCTGCTTGACGCCCTCGCTCGCTCGCACGGCGTCGAAGGCCGCCTGCCACTGATCCAGCGGGTAGGTCCGGCTGACGAGCGGTTCGAGGTCGACCAGGCGCATCTCGAGCAGCCGCATGGCGTGGTCCCACGAGTCCGGTGTACTGGCGAAACCGCCGGTGATGACGAGTTCATGGAACGACACGAGCGCGAGGTGGACGGGCACCGCGTTGCCGCGCTGGCCGATCTGCACGTAGCGTCCCCCGCGCGTGACCCGGGTGATCCCTTCGGCCATCCCGCCGGCCGAGCCGGAGCACTCCAGGACGACGTCGTACTCAGCGGCCAGCCGGCCGGGATCGGTGGCCGTCTCGAACCCCAGGGCCGAGGCCACGTCGAGCCGCTCGGCGTCCGAGGGCGTTCCCAGCACCGTCACGACGCCTCCGGACACCCGCGCCACCTGCGCCGCGAGCAGCCCCATGGCGCCGGGGCCGATGACGAGGACACTGTCCGCCGCCTGCACGGCGGGCATCGGATGGAACAGGGAGCGGCACACGCACGCCAGCGGCTCGCTGAGCGCTCCCACGTCGACGGGGATGTGCTCCGGTAGTCGGCGTGCGTTCTTCGCCGGAACGACGATCTGCTCCGCGAACCCGCCATCCGCGCCCGAGCCGATCGACACGCGCGACTGACAGCGGTTCGGCGATCCGGAGCGGCAGCCGCGGCACACGCCGCACACCGAGAAGAACGTCTCGAGCGCGACCTCCTCACCGATCCTGGCGGGGTCGATGCCCTCACCGACCGCCGAGATGGTGCCGCTGACCTCATGACCGAGCGTCACCGGCGGGCGCGAGCCGTAACTGCCCTCGAGGATGTGCAGGTCGGTGCCGCACAGACCCGCCGCGGCGACGTCGACGACGACCTGCCCTGGTCCTGCCTCCGGCCGTGGCCCGTCCTGCAGCGCGATGTCCTCGGGCGCAGGGCCTGTCTTGCGCAGAGCTTGCATCATCGGATTCGTTCTCCCACATATTGTTGCGCCCACCGTCTGCAGGTCGACGCGATCTCTTCGATGGCCTGTTCGCGGCGCCTGGTGCCATCCAACCAGGCGACGATCGACTCTCCCCAGATGCTTCGTCCGATGGCGAATCCCCCGTAGCCGGGAGTGGCCGCAGAGACGTCGAGCCACCGGCTGACGGTGTCTCTGGGCGCACCCGCCCCCAGCACGACGCAACGGGCGTTCGCATCGGCGAGCCGAGCCTGCGCGACGATCTGCGCGGCGTCCTCCTGCGACGAGGTGCCTTCGACCTTCCAGACGTCCACGTGCACGCCTGCGTCCTGCAGTTCGGCCATCGAGGCGCACAGCCCGTCGACGTCCACGGTGGGGATGGCATCCGGGCCATCGGCGCGCTGGCCGACGATCAGCTCCAGCATGAGGGCGATCGGCTCGCCGGCGACGAAGTCCGACAGCTCCCGCAGCCGCTCGCGCTGGATGCGCCGATGATCGGCGGGGTCCGTCACGCGGTAGCGCACGAGCGCCTTGGCGAACGCGGGCCGGAACTCCCGCAGGTGCTCTCGGAACGCATCGCCGTATTCGAACGTGAAGACATCCTGAGACGCCTTCTCGACGGGCATGGCGACCGCGATGCCGCTCTCGACGGCTCGACGCGCGAGCGGGGCGCCGAACTCCTCGTCGACGATGATGCCGGGCCTCACCCCGTGCAGGCCGCCCTCGACGACGACCTCGAACGCGTCGAAGATCAGCTCTTTGGAGCGTCGGATCTCGTCGTCCGTCATGCCGGTCGGGCGCACGGAGGAGAAGTTGCGCTCGCGGTGGTCGAACGCCAGAAGTGCGATCGGCGTATCGTCATCGACACCCATCGCGCCCGGCTCTGGACTGAACATACCGGGAACCCTACCAGATTGTTACTATGTCGCTATGTCTTTACAGCTGAATCGAGAATTGGACGTCGTCACAGCGGGGCGAGCGGTCGTCGATCTGTACCCCGCCGAGGATGGACGCGCCCCGAAGGACGTGGTGTCGTACAACCAGTTCCTCGGCGGATCCCCCACCAACGTCGCCGTCGCGGCCGCCCGCGCCGGGTTGCGCAGCGCCGTCGTCACTCGCACCGGCGACGACCTCTTCCACGACTTCCTGGTCGGCCAGCTCGAGGGGTTCGGGGTCGATACGCGCTGGGTCCACGCGGTGCCGGGGCGACGCACCACGCTCGCCGTGTGCGATCTGCAGGAGCCGCACGAACCGGGGCTCACCTTCTTCCGTGACCCGCAGCCACCGGAGGAGAGCATCGACGCCGAGGAGCTCTCCGGTGCCGCGGCATCCGCGCGCATCCTCTGGATCACGGCATCCGGATTCGCATCCGAGCAGTCCGCCGCGGCGCACATCGCCGCACTCGCCACCGCCGATCGCGTCTTCCTCGACCTGGATTACCGGCGCGACTTCTGGGCGAGCGAGAGCGCGCTGCGCGATCGCCTGCGCCCGATCCTCAGCCAGGTGGATGCCGTGATCGGCAACAAGCACGAAGTGGAGATCGCGCTCGGCGCGAGCGGAACACCCGAGCATCTCGCGAAGGAGCTGCTGAGCCAGGGGCCCCGCCTCGCTGTCGTCAAGGGAGGGCAAGGAGGGGGCGCTCGCGGCAGCCGGCGACCAGACGATCGAGCAGCCGGCGTTCCCCGTGCAGACGGTGAACGGGCTCGGGGCAGGTGACGCGTTCGGCGGACAGATCCTGGCCGGCGAGGTCGCCGGATGGCCGCTCGAGGTGACCATGCGCCACGCGGTCGCCGCCGGGGCGATCGTCGCATCGCGCCGCGGATGCTCGGTCGCGATGCCCACGGCATCCGAAGTGACCGCATTCCTGGCAGGGCGCCGCTGATCCGCAGGGCGGCGCGCCGGGCGGCCGCCTGCTTGCTTGCGCACCGCGCTGGGATTATCGTCCTAATGAGTGGACATGTCTAGCGAGGAACGAGGTGGCGATGTCGACCGATGAGGCCGTGATCCCGGTATCGCTTGATCGGAATTCGCCCGTCCCGCTGTATTTCCAGCTCGCCGAGCAGTTGATCGCGGCGATCACCGACGGGTCGGTGCAGCCCGGTGATCTCGTCGAGAACGAGGTCGCCATGAGCAAGCGCCTCGGCCTGTCGCGCCCGACGGTGCGATACGCCATCCGCTATCTCGTCGACCAGGGCCTGCTGGTGCGAAAGCGCGGGCTGGGCACCTTCATCACCAGTCGCCGCGTGCACCGCAAGGTCAGCAAGGGAAGCCTGTACGAGGACCTCGCGACTCAGGGCCGCAAACCCAGCACGAAGATCCTCAGCCAGGTGACCGAGCGCAACCCGAAGGCGGCTGTCGCGCTCGAGCTCGACCCGGACACCGAGCTGATCGGGCTGAAGCGTCTGCGTTACGCCGACGGCGACACGCTGACCATCATGCACAACTGGCTGCCGACCCGGTTCGCACCGATCGACAACGACGACCTCGAGCAGCGCGGCCTCTACTCGTTCCTGCGCGACCACGGCGTCGGTCCCATCGTGGTGCACCAGTCCATCTCCGCGCGGCTCCCCACCACCGAGGAGAGCGAACTCCTCGAGATCCCGAACCGCCTGCCCGTCATCACAGTGCGGCGCACCGCCTTCCAACCCGGAGGCGCTCCCGTGGAATACGCGGAACACGTCTACCGATCCGACAACTACGAGATCGATCTGGTCCTCGAAGAGAACTGATCCGTTCTCTCGGCGAGGATGGACCGGCCGGCCTAACGAGCTCCGCCGTCATCGATTCCTGGCTATGTATTGACATATTAACCTCCGCCCAAATAAGGTTGCTCGCAGAGACGACCCGAAAGGCGCATCATCATGGCAAGGATTCCCCTCGCGATTGTCGGCAGCGGCGGTATGGGGACGCGACACATGTTCGGCCTCGCAGAGCTGGAGAAGGCGGGACTGAACCCGTTCGACCTCGTCGCCGTCTGCGACGTCGATTCGGCGCGCGCCGAGCTGCTCGCAGGCGAAGCGCAGAAGCACCTCGGCCGACGTCCCGTGACCTGCGCCGACCTCGAATCCGCGCAGCGTGCAGGCGCCGTGGCCGTCGACATCACCACGGTGCCGCGCTTCCATCACACGCTGGCCGCTGAGGCCATCGCGCTCGGAATCGACGTGATGGTCGAGAAGCCGGTCGGGCTCACGATCGCGGCCGCGCACACGCTGGAGAAGGCCATCTCCGGATCGGATCGGATCCTCAGCGTGGCCGAGAACTTCCGTCGCGACCCCACGAACCGCCTTGTGAAGGCACTCATCGACGGCGGTGTCCTCGGCGAACCGCGCTACTTCCACCAGAGCTCGAGCGGTGGCGGCAATCTCATGGCGATCTCGATGTGGCGTCATATGAAGGACGACAGCGGCATCCTCTTCGACGCCGGCACGCACTACACGGACATGATGGAGTACTACCTCGGCCCGGTCTCCAGTGTGTACGCGCAGATGCGCCTCTACGAGAAGACCCGCTACAACCCGGCGGCCACCGGCGGCGCCCCGGCATCCAACCCGGGCGGTGTGTACGGCCAGTTCCAGGCCGCGATGCCGGCCGAGTTCACCGCCACGGCCGACGACGCCCTGTTCGCCATGGTCAACTTCGAGTCCGGCGCGATCGGTCAGTACGCCGAGAACCGCGCAGGGCACGGACGCTCGGAGTGGGCGCGCAGCGTGCACGGCTCGGCCGGCGCCGTGGAGATCCCGAAGGACCGCAGCGGAGAGCCGCTGCTGCTCACGCTGGACGGCAAGCACACCTATACCGGCGCCGAGATCCTTCCCCTGGTGCCCGACTTCGAGCTCGACGATGCGACGGCCGCTCTCTTCGGCGGCAGCAGGGCGACCGCGTACGGGCTCGACTTCGAGACCGTCGACCGCCTGCTGCTTGCGGTCGAGTACGCCGAGTTCGGCGCCTCCATCGCATCCCGCCGTCAGCCCGAGGTCGGCTTCACCGAGGGCCTGCGCGCGATCGCTCTCTGCTACGCGATGATGGAGTCCGGGGCTGCCGGCGGCACCATCGTGACCGTCGACGATGTGCTGAACGGCACGGTGCGCGGCTACCAGGAGAGCATCGACGCCGCCATGGGCGCGGACGCCTGAGTCGAGATGGAGCGCTTCACCCCCGTCGCCGACGGCGTCTTCCTCCTCAAGGTCCCCTTCACGGGCGTCTGGACAGGGGTCGTCCTCGTCCTCAGCGACGATGAGCCGATCCTCGTCGACAGCGGAGGCAGCGCCGAGACGGTGGATTCGACGATCGTTCCCGCCCTGGCGGACCTCGGTCTGACGCTGTCGGACATCGGCTGGGTGCTGGCGACCCACATCCACGGCGACCACGTCGGGGGCATCGCGCGGATGCGTGCGCTCGCGCCTTCGATCAAGGTCGGCGTCTTCCACGAATCCCGGACACGGATGCAGCAGCCGCTCGCGTACAGCCGTGAGATCCGGGCGAAGTTCCCCGAGCACAGTGCCGCGCCTCCTGCCGTGCTCGACGGGGCGGAACCCGACCTCCTCCTCGAGGACGACGCCATGATCGGCCCGCTGCGCACGATCCACACGCCCGGCCACGACACCGACGCGTGCTGCTTCCTCGACACGCGCTCGGGCACGCTCATCACCGGCGACTCGCTGCAGCTGAACGGCACGATCTCCCAGGGGTGCGCGCTGCTGTTCGATCCGGGTCGGTACCTCGCTTCGCTTCATCGACTGCTGGATCTTCCGGTGCAGAACATCGTCTGCGGTCATCCGTATCTTCCGCTGGGCGAGACCGCCATCGGCGAGGAGGCCGCCCGCCGGTTCCTCGCGACGTGCGTCGGATGCTACGAGCACGACCGCGGATTCGTCGCCGGGATGGCGCACGCCGGCGTCGCCGATCCCCTCGCCGTCGCGCACGCGCTGGTCGAGGAGATCGGCGGAGTCGCACCGGCGAAGATGTTCCTGCCCATGCACACCGTGGCCGCCTATCAGGAGGCCGCCGAAGGAGAGAACGCATGAAGACCGCACTGATCACGGGAGCCTCGCGGGGAATCGGCGCCGGATGCGCACTCGCGTTCGCGCGCGAGGGGTACCACGTCGGGATCAACCACCGCTCCTCCGCGGAGGATGCCGAGAGCATCGCGCAGCAGTGCCGGGACCTCGGCGTGGAGGCCGAGGTGTTCGCCGCCGATGTCGCGGACGCGGCCGAGGCCCAGGCGATGGTGGAGAGCTTCGTCGCGCGCTTCGGGCGCATCGATGTGCTGGTCAACAACGCCGGCGGAGCGCTGAAGATGCCCCAGGGCGGGTTCATCGACATGCCCGTCGACTACTGGGACAGCCAGATCGCACTCAACCTCAGCGCGGCGGCGTACTGCACGCAGGCCGCCGCCCGTTCGATGGTCGCTCAGGACGTGCACGGAGCGGTCATCAACATCTCGTCCATCCACGGCGACATCACCTGGGTCCGCCGCAAGTCGCTGCCGTACTCGGCTGCGAAGGGCGGGCTGAACATGATGACCAAGTCGCTCGCGGTCGAGCTCATCGCGCACGGGATCAACGTCAACGGCATCGCCCCCGGGCTCATCCACACCAAGGCGCTCGACCGCTACACCGAGCGCGACCTCAACGGCTTCAACCGCAAGATCCCCTTCGGTGGCGGCGGCACTCCTGCCGACATCGCCGAGGTCGCCGTGTTCCTCGCGGACAAGAGCAAGAGCCGTTTCATCGTCGGTCAGACGATCACGGTCGACGGCGGTCAGTCGATCGACGGCGCGATCGACGCGATGCTCGACGATTCGTTCTGAGCGCGGCATCCCGCACGACCCCGAGCAGGTCCGGACACCATTGACGACACGGCGGATCATCTATAGCATGACATCCGTACGACAGTAACAACTGTTGTCTTTACATTTGCTCGATCGAGTCGTCGCTCCGTCAACGTCGAGGATGCGGGTCCCGGTCGCACCGATCACCCCGAGGATTCCCCATGACTCGTCGATCCCGTCCACTCATAGCGACCATCGCGGCATTCGTGCTCATACTCTGCGGGCTGACCGCCCCGACAGCGGTGATCGCCGCCACGGATGCCGTGGTCTACGTCGCCGCAGCATCCGGCGACGACCAGCAGGCCGGCACCGACCCGGCCCAGCCGGTGCGTACGCTCGATCGCGCCCTCGCCCTCGTGGCGGACGGCGGCGGTCGCGTCGTGCTGATGGACGACTACCCGCTCACGGCCACTGTCAGCGAGCCGGCGCACACCGCGCCGATCCTCGTGACGAGCGACGACGGCGAGCGCACCTACCCGGGGCGCCTGGTGTTCGGGAACACCGCCTTCATCGAGTACAACCTCGCGGGTCCGACGACGTTCGCCGACCTGACGGTCGTCACCTCGCAGTGGGCGGTCTTCGCCGCGAACTACCATCCCATCGCCTTCGGCGAAGGGATGACCATGGTCAGCACCCCGAAGCCGGGAGTGCGGCAGGTCTTCGTCGTCGGCGGCTATCACGGACCCTCCGCCGATGAGACGGTGCGCGATGCGGATTCGCACATCTCGATCGGCTCGGGAACCTTCTACAAGGTGTCCGGGTTCACCCGCGGAAAGGGTGTCGCCACGCAGACGTACACCGGCACCTCGCACATCACGATCACCGGCGGCGTCATCCAGGAGGTCTTCGGGGCGGCCCTCGAGAACCACTACTCCGGCAGCACGGAGATCACGATGAGCGGCGGCCGTGTCGGCACGCTGCACACCGGCGGTGACGTGACGCGCTACCTCCTGGGCTCGGCATCGATGAACCTCACCGGCGGTCACATCAGCACGATCGACATCAACAACGTCGTCCAGGACGTCGACCTCGCCCTCGACGGCACGACCTGGGATGCCATCAAGGCCGCGAACGCGTGGGGCGGCGAGGAGAGGCGCGACCAGATCCTGGCCTTCGCGCCCGTGCGGACCGTGCGTTTCGCCGGCCAGCACCACACGGCCACGCAGGTGGCGGCCCTCAGGGAGATCTTCGATGTCCTGATCAACACGGCGGATGTACGCGTCAGTGCAGGCGGCGGGGGCGACGAGTGCAGCGCCGGCAACCCGTGCGGGAGCCTGGAGACCGCCCTCGGTCTGCTCGCCGCCGACGGCGGTGCGATCACCATCAGCGGTGCCGTCGCGTGGGACGTGAGCCCCGCGACGCTCACCGCCGGCGCAGGCCGAGTGAGCTTCGTCGGCGACGGCGCGGCATCCATCTCCTTCCCGGCCGATGCCGACATCGCCTTCGCCCGCGACGTCACCTTCGAGACGGTGAAGATCGACAACGCCGGCGCGCTCGACTTCCGCGTCGATGGCGTCGACCTCACGATCGGCGATGGAGTCACCCTCCGCGACGGCAGCCTCGCGAGCCTGTCGGGCGTGAGCGACGGGGCCTCGATCTCTGTCGAATCCGGTGCATTCGACCGCGTCGTCGGAATCACCGGCCTGACCGGCGATTTCAGCGGCGCCACCGATGTGACCATCGCGGGCGGCACCGTGAAGCGGGTCTTCGCGGGCACCGACTCCCCCTACGACGTCGCCGGTGTGCGCGTCACCGTCGCGGGCGGTGAGGTCAGGAAGCTGACGTCATCGGCAGGGCGGATCACCGAGACCCTGATCGCCCGATTCCTCGGCGGAGAGGTGCGGGATGCCGAGCTGAAGCGCGCGGATGCCGCGGTCAAGGTGCGGATCGGTTCAGCCGAGATCAGCAAGATCAGCGTGGCCGGCTGGTCGGCCGCGAACGGCGCCAAGCGCTCACTGACTCGACTCCCCGGCGCCGACGCGACGGTGATCGACAGGATCGCGCCCGCCTTCGACACCATCACCGACGATGAGGTCGTGTACCTCTCCTCTGCCGGCGACGGTGACGGCAGCAGCCCGACCCACGCCAGTGGCGACCTGCGCACGGCGATCGCCGCGCTGTCGGGCGACGGCCGCGTGGTGCTGACCGACCAGTACACGATCGAGGACGGGCAGGACCTGGGCGCCCACGACCCGCACGTCGTGCTGACCTCCGACGACGGTGACATCGACTTCGGTGCGGACGGAGCGGCCCTGCAGATCGAAGGCGCGATGCGCCTGGGCGGCCCGACCACGTTCCGGGAGCTGCAGCTGCAGTCCCCGGCGATCGACGGCACCATCTACGGCATGGGCCACGCGCTGACCATCGGCGCCGACGTCTCCACCGAGTTCACCCGTCGCGGTGAGACCTACCTGAGCATCGTCGGCGGCCGTGACGACGCCACCGCGGCACCGGCCACATCGGTGACGGTCAAGGGCGGGACGTGGTCCGACCTGCGCGGCGGGTCCGACGACACGGCGACCGTGACGGACGACGCCGAGATCTCGGTCGAGATCGACGGCGGCACGTTCTACGGAACCGTGGTCCTCGCCCACCGCGGGAAGACCTCGGGATCGGCATCCGCCACGATCGACGGCGGAACCTTCACCCACGGCATCTACGCCGTCTACGAGGAAGACGGCGCGGAGTATGCGGCCGACTACGACGTCGACATGACGGTGACCGGAGGACAGGTCTGGGCCACGATCGCCCCGGCGAAGTCGCGGTCCACGGTGCTCGAGGGCAGCTTCGACCTGACGGTGTCCGGGGGCGACTTCGGACACCTCACCGACCTGCTCGGCAGCGAGGGCTTCGCCGGATCCATGACGAGCGCACTGCACGTCGACCCGGCGCTGGATCTTCAGGCCGCGCCCACCGGCGAGCTGACCTTCACCAACCCGCTCGTCCGGGCTGCGGACCCGTACATGTTCGTGCACGACGGGCAGTACTACTTCCTCGCCACCTCGGGCACGACCATGTCGCTGTACAAGGTCGCCAACCCGGCCGACCTCTCGCAGGCCGTGGGTTCGGTGATCTTCGCCCCGGATGGAATGGCGAACCTCTGGTCGCCTGAGATCCACCACCTGTCGGCGGAGGAGGTCGGCGAGGAGAACGCCGGCTGGTACCTGTACCTCTCCGCAGCGCAGCTCGGTGAGGGTGCCGCCGAGGGTCAGCGACAGCATGTGCTGAAGGCTCTGGACGGCGACGACCTGTTCGGCCGCTGGGGCGACCCGGTCACCGGCGAGGTGAACGTCGCCCGACGGATCACGAACGTCGACCATCCCGACTTCAACGCGGAGAGCTTCGTCGCCGGCATCTCGCTGATGCGGGTCGCAGGCGAGACCCACATCATGTATGTGGCTGAGCTCGGGCGCGGGACGAGCGACTTCCACCAGACGATCAACATGAGCCGCATCGTCGACCCGTGGACCCTGAAGGGCGACCCCACGGTCATCACGCGCTCCGAGTACGACTGGGAGGAGTACGGCTACGCCCAGTCCACCAGCGACCCGAACATGTGGTGGCCCAAGGTCGTCGAAGGCAACACCGCCGTGTACGGGCACAACGGCGAGGTCTACCTGGCGTACTCCGCGAGCGGCTACTGGACCGTCAACTACGCGATCGGCTACCTCAAGTACGTCGGGGGCGACCCGATGGTCGCAGCCAACTGGGTCAAGAACCCCACGCCGATCATGAGCAGGAACGACGAGGTGACCGGTACCGGCACGGGCCCCAACTTCAGGGACCACGAGGGCACGGACTGGTTCATGTACCAGGCCCGCCCCGGTACTTCGACCACCACCGCACGGCACGGGTTCATCGAGCCGTACGTCGCCGACGCGGACGGGCTGCGGATCGGTGACGGCTCGGGTCACCCGGCTCCGCTGTCGAAGGAGTACACCATGAGCGTGAACCCGATCCCCCTGGCGAAGAAGATCAGCGGCTTCACCGACTGAGGGCGGACACGAAGATGCGCCGACGCGATTCGCGTCGGCGCATCTTGGTGTGCGGAGTTCTTCGTGTGCGGGGTTCTTCGTGTGCGGAGTGGGGAGATCGAGCAGCCCGCGTCAGGCGGACGTGACCGTCAGGCGCACCGTCTTGGTCACCGTCTCGTCCGGCTGGATCGTCGTCGCGGTGCCGGTGAGCTCCCGCGCACGGCGCACGCCGCTGGGGTAGCCGCTCGCAGGCTCCAGGGCGAGCGAGTGCGCGCTGCCGTACCAGGGGTAGTCCTGCCTGCCACCGGCCTCGTACCAGTACCAGGCGAAGGGGAAGTCCGCCCTGCTCCACTCCAGCTCGACGCCGAGCCCGAGCTCGGGGTTGCGGATGCGGGCGCGCACCTGCTCGTCGTCGAATGCGCCCAGGAAGGCGAGCCGTGCGACGCCGCTGCGGTCAGCGTGGAGCTGCGAGAGATCGTGGTGCGCGCCGTCGACCTCGATGTGATCGGGCCAGCGCGGCGGCTGCTCGGTCGGCGGGAGGTCCTCCGGCATGTCGGGGTTCACCTGGCATCCGGTGATCTCCACCGTCGTGTTCGGCCCGATGAGCGGCTCACCGAAGGCCGGATGCTGGACCCAGAGCACGTCGACGGGACGGGCGCCCAGGTGTGTCACCGATTCGGTGACCGTCACCTGGTTCCCCGTGATGGTGACGTCCTTGGTCACCGCGAACGGGCTCCGCGCGAGCACAGTGGTCATGCGGACGCCGCCGGGAATCTGCTCCGCCTCGAAGGGCGTGAGCCAGGTCTCACCGTGGAAGCCCCAGTCGACGCCGTGCTCGACAGAGGCTCGCCCGGCGTTGGGGAACATGGTGTTCCACCCACCGCCTGAGCGGTCGAGCGCGAGCGCCTCGGGAACGCCGGGGAGCGGCAGGGCGTTCGGCGGGCGCAGCCCCCAGCGCGGGGTCCACAGCACGTTCACCCCGCTCGCGCGGTCGGTGATCGAATGCACGTCCCCGCCCTTGCCGGGGATGACGGTGACCTCGAGCTCCTTCGTGGACAGGCGATGCGCCTCCCATCCGGAGACTGTGGTGATCTGATGCTCGGTCGCCGAAGTGGTCATCGCCGCTCTCTCTGTGCTCTCGTTCTGTGGTCTCGTTCTGTTCTCGTCACCGCAGGCCGGCGCGCGACATCGAGTGCATGAACTGCCGCTGGAAGATCAGGAACACGATCAGGACCGGGATGAGCGATGACACCGATCCCGCCAGCGCCGGCCCCAGTGAGACCGTGCCGTCCTCCGACATGAAGCGCGTGAGGCCGAGCGGGATCGTGAACTTCGATTCGTCCGTGATCATGATCAGGGCGCTCTCGTAGTCGTTCCATGTCGCGTCGAAGATCAGGATCGCGAGCGCAGCGAGCATCGGTCGGGCCAGCGGCAGGTAGATGTGGAAGAAGATCCGCCATTCACTGGCGCCGTCGATCCGTGCCGCCTCACCGAGCTCTCGCGGTGCGGAGGCGAAGTGCTGTCGCAGCAGGAATGTCGAGAACACCGATGCGAGGCCGGGAAGGATCAGGGCCCAGAGTGTGTCGTAGAGGCCGATCTGCCGGAAGAACATGAAGCGCGGAACCAGGAGCAGCTGCCCGGGGACCATGGAGGTCGCCAGGAACGCCAGGAACAGCACATTCTGGCCCTTGAACTTCAGCTGTCCGAAGGCGTAGCCGGCCAATGTCACGACGATGAGCTGGCCGATGATCGTGGCGATGACGACGATCGTCGAGTTGGAGAAGTAGCGCACCATCGAGCGCTCGCCGAACCAGACGTTGATGTAGTTGGCCCAGACCATCGGATCCGGGATCCACCGCAGCGGGATCTCGAAGATGTCGACGTTGTTCTTCAACGACGAGGAGACCATCCACAGGAAGGGGGTGAGGAACAGCAGCGCGATCGCCGCCATGATCAGCCCGGTCAGCCACCAGACGGCGCGCTCCTTGCGCTTGCGTCGGAGGTATCCCGCACGGGCGATCAGAGTGGGCGCCTCGATGATTTCGGTACTCATGCCTGGCAACCCTTACGTGTAGAGCCCGCGGCCGCGCTGCAGACGGAACAGGGCGACGGACATCACGAGCACGCCCAGCATGCTCATCACGCCGATCGCGGCCGCGTAGCCGAATCGATACGAATGGAATCCGACCTCGTACATGTAGTACGAGAGCACGGTGGTCGATTCACCGGGACCGCCGGATGTCATGAACTGGATCAGTCCGAAGGACTGCGAACGCCCGATGAAGGACGTGATGAGCAGGAAGGTGAGCATCGGGACGAGCCCGGGAAGAGTCACGGTCGTGAACTTGCGCAGGGCGCCGGCGCCGTCGAGCGTGGCCGCCTCGTACAGCTCCTCCGGCATGTCCTGCAGCGCGGCGATCACGAGGACCGCCACGTAGCCGGCACCGATCCAGACGGACATCAGCACGATCGCCGGCAGCGCCCAGTCCTGGGACACGAACCATTTGGGCGGTTCGCTGAGGCCGATCGCGCGCAGCGTGTCGTTCACGAGGCCCGAGGTCGGGTGCAGCAGCAGCAGCCACACCGTTCCCGCCGCGACCGTGTTGACCAGCGAAGGAAGGAAGAAGATCGCGCGGAGCAGCCCTCGTGCGGGCATCGGACGGTTCAGCGCGATGCCGAGGACCACTCCGACGGCGACCGTGAGCGGTGTGCCGACCCCGGCGTAGAACAGCGTCCGCCCGATCGACGACCAGAACTTCTCGTCGCCCATGAGCTCTGCGAAGTTGGCCCCGCCGACCCACCGGATCCCCTCGATGCCCGAGACGACGTTCCAGTCGGTGAACGCGATGAAAAGTCCCGCGAACAGTGGCACGATCAGGAACACCGCCACCGCGACGATCGTCGGCGTCAGGAACGCCCACGGGATCCACCACCGGTAGCCGTTGACCAGCGCCCGCGGCTTGCGTGGCGGCGTGGGCAGGCGGGCCGAGCGCGGAGCCCGGCCCGCCTGTGTGGTCACAGCTTCAGTCACAGTCACAGGCGCGTCTTTCTCAGGATGCCTTGGCGATGGCTTCGTCGGCCTTCTGCGTCAGCTCTGCGATGCCGTCGCTCACCGACTTCGTGCGCAGCCGCACTTCGCCCTCGATCTGGGACTTGAGTGTCGAGATCTCGGTGTACGCCGTCGTGATCGCGCGCACGGACATCGGCGGCTCCTCCGTGAAGAACATCTTGTCGAACGCATCGACGTCGAACAGCTTCTCCCGGTCGGGCCCGAACAGGTTCTCGTACATCGTCTCCGACGGGTTGGCGAACTGGTCGGGCGACACCTTGCCGGCGGTCGTCATGTGGTCCGCGCCTTCGCCCATCCAGAACTTCACGAACGTCCATGCCGCTGCCGGATACTGCGTCTTGGCAGAGATCTGGACATCATCGCCGCGCACGCCGGGGTTGAAGTACGGCTTCCCCGCCTGAGGAGCCGGGTAGGGGCGGAACGTGATGCGGAAGTCGTGCGGGTACTCCGTGAGGTTCTTGGCGTACCGGATGACGTTGTTTCCGTCGATCATCATGCCGAAGGTGCCGTCGAGGAAGTAGTTCTGCGCGTAGCCGCCGATACCTTCGGCCGTGATCCGCTCCTGCGTGAAGATCGACCCGTCATCCTCCATGGCGAGCACGAGATCGAGCTCGTCCTGGTAGGACGCGTGACCGAAGTTCGACTTCTTGCCGCCGTCCTTGTACAGGTAGTCGCCGCCGAGCGTGGCCGGGAACGGCTTCGGCGCGTTGTAGGCGCCCACGTCGAAGCCGGCCTTCTTCATGGCCTTCGCTACCTTGTGGTAGTCGTCGATCGTCCAGTCGAAGGGAACGTCGACTCCCGCCTTGTCGAGTGCGTCTTCGTTGATCGCCACGTAGTTCGGGTACATCGAGGTGGGAATCGAGAACAGCTTGCCGTCGACCAGCGTGCTGATCGGCTTCTTCTGGACGAAGCTCTTGAACTGGTCGTCCTTGTCGGCCAGCTCTGTGAGGTCGAGGGCAAGGCCGGCCGCCGAGCGACGGGCGATGTCGACGGTTCCATAGGAGAAGAACACGTCGATCGGAACGCCGCCCTGCAGCGCCGTGTCGAGCTTGAGGATCCCCTCGGGGTTGTTGACGAAGCGGACGTATTCGACCTTGATCTTGGGATGCTTCTTCATGAACGCGTCGATCAGGGCCTGCGGCCCCATCTCGGGAGCCACACCGCCCCAGACGACGAGCGTGCCCTCTTCCTCGGTTCCCTTATCGGTGGCTGCGGGCTTTCCGCCGGTGCCGTCCGCGGGACCGCATGCCGCGAGCAGGGTTGTTGTCGCTGCGAGACCCAGGCCTCCGATCAGCAAGCCGCGCCTGCTGATCCGGGTGTTGTTGGTGACCACGATCTGACCTCCTTGTCGGTGCGGCTCCAGGGATTCAGATCTGGATCTGAAGCTGCTGTATTTCAGCATATGGAGCCGTTATTCATGTGTCAATGTCTAGAGGTAATAACATTTGCATCCTTGCGGGATGCCGTTCCGCCTCAGCGCGTGTTCGCGACCAGGGCCGTCTCGCTCACGCCGAGTTCCGCGATGGGCTCGTCCAGCGCAACGGGCTGGATCTCGCCCGAGATGGTGTCGAGCCCGCGCTCGAGCTCGCTCCAGTCCTTCAGTCGCAGGAGCACCTCCAGGCGGAACGCCGTCGGCCAGGCAGGCAGCCACTCGCAGGGATGGAACTCGGTCACCACCGGGCGACCCCATCGCGTGTGGAAGATCGCCTCGTCCTGCGACCCCGCAGGACGCACTCGTCCGCGCACGGAGAGCGTGCCGTCGGAGATCAGCTGGCTGGCGCCGATCCACAGGGCCAGCGCGCGCTCGCGCCACTGGTCGTCGCCGGTGAGGTCGGCCAGCTCGAAGAACGACAGGACGTCGTGCAGCGAGTACTGATCCACCGCGGTATGCGCGGTCGAGACCGAGGTCATGCCGAAGGTGTCGATTCCGACCTCGTGCAGCAGGCTGTCCTCCGGGTAGCGCACCGTGAAGTGCATCATCCAGGTGCTCAGGTACCGCGCTGTGACCACGGCCGCGTCGACGAAGCGCTGTTCACCGGTGACGCGATGCAGGCGCAGCGCTGAGATGAGCAGAGGACTCGAGGACTCCTTGTCGATGCAGTACGTGTCCAGGGCGCCGGCAGTGGTGTATCCATCGCGCAGCAGCTCGTCGTAGTAGAAGTCGAAGGCGCGCGTCGCACTGTCGAGGTAGACGTCCTCGCCGGTGACCTCGTACGCCTTGAGCAGGGCAGGCACGAGGAAGCATCCGACGGTGCCGCCCTCACGGAAGACGCTCCCATCGGGGTTCCACGCCTTCGCGAACTGACCGTTCTCCTTCTGCTCCCGCAGTGCGAAGTCGCAGATTCCCAGCGCGACGCGCTTGTACTCGGGCCGGGACATGCCGATCCGCTCCGCGATCTGGAACGCCGTCAGCAGATGCTCGGCGGCGCCCCCGAGGTTGCAGGCGTCGATCGGGAAGATGCGCTTCCCGTCGGCTCCGGTGACGAACTCCGGGTGGTACTCCTCGTAGGGAAGCTCCTTGCCCGGCTCCTTGCTCTGCTCGAGCTTCTCCTCCGCCTGCTGCAGCACGCCGTCCTCGGTCGGGGAGAGACTGAACTTGATGCGCACCATGCCGTTGGGCATCGCGAACTTGCACCAGTCGTCCAGCACGCTCAAGCCCTTGTCGCGAGCATCCTTGTCTCCGGTGCGCTCAAACTCCTCCAGCAGCGCGACCGAGAGCAGCGCGCTCTGCCCCACCCAGCCGATCTCGTACTTCGACACGCGCGCCTTGCCGAAAGCCGTGATGTCGTCGTGCCAACCGCATCCGCGGTTGATGCTGACGAATCCATCGGCCTCCTTCGTCCAGAGGAACTTCGTGTACGCCATGCTCAGGTCGTAGAGCCGCTTCGGGCCGAACTTCTCCTGCACGGGGTGTCCGTAGTAGCGGAATGCGAAGTCGATCAGCGGCTGGTAGTCCAGGTGCGGCCGTTCTGCCTCGAATCCTCCGATGACCGCCTGGAAGACGCGCCGCGGCTCCATGGAGCCCTCGTAGGCGTCCTTCCAGAAGTGCCGGTGGAGCACCTGCGGTCCTTCGACCTCGGGCCAGATCAAGGAATGGCGCTCCACGTCGCCCTCAAGGGTGAGGGAGCAGCTGACGGCGTCGTCGAGGGCGCCGGAGAGCACGACGGCCTGTCCGTCGGCCGCCGAGTAGGTGCAGGCCGGGATGGTGGCGCGGTGCCACGCCCAGGTCCACGGCGTGCCGTCGGCGGCGCGGTCTCCCACATACTCGGGGGTGTCGCCCCAGCCGTTGCCGTTGTAGCTGATGCCGGGAACCATCGTGTACTGAGGGGTGAACGTGGTCTCGAGCTCCATGCGCATCGAGTCGGTCGCCTCGTCGCACACCCGCTCCCACAGCCAGAATCCGCCGTCGATGGGCGTGAAGGTGTCCTTCGCCCCCTCCCGCGCGAGAATGCGCAGGATCGGCGCACCATCGCGCTGCAGCGTCCACTGGTCGCTGTCGAATACGAACTCGTCCTTATCGGTGGTCATCATCGCCCTTACTCGTGTTGTGTTCGTTGCGTTCAGTCGTTCTGGGGGAAGCCGAGGTTGATGCCGCCATGGCTGGCGGGATCGAGCCACCGGCTGGTGATCGCCTTCTCCCTGGTGAAGAAGTCGAATCCGTGCACGCCGTATGCCTTCGCGTCTCCGAACAGGGATGCCTTCCAGCCGCCGAACGAGTGATACGCGACCGGCACCGGAATCGGCACATTGATGCCGACCATACCGACCTGGATCTCGCTCTGGAACCGACGCGCGGCACCACCGTCATTCGTGAAGATCGCGGTCCCGTTTCCGAAGCGTCCCGAGTTGATCAACGCGACGCCCTCCTCGAAGGTCGCGATGCGAACCACCTGCAGAACCGGCCCGAAGATCTCCTCGGTGTACGCGCGGGAGTCCAACGAGAGGCCATCGATCAGGGTCGGCCCGAAGAAGAATCCGTCCTCGTTCCCTGCCACCGCGCAGGCTCGACCGTCCACGACGATCGTGCCGCCGTCGGCTTCCGCGATGTCGACGTACCCGGCGACCTTGGCACGATGCTCGGCACTGATCAGCGGGCCCAGATCCGGCTCGCCGTCCGGACCGCCCGCGCCGTCGCCCACCCGGAGCGTCGAGATGCGCTGGGCGATCTTGTCGATCAGCGCATCGGCCACAGGCTCCACCGCCAGCACCACGGACAGCGCCATGCACCGCTCCCCGGCCGCGCCGAATCCGGCGTTCACGGCCTGATCGGCGACCAGGTCGAGGTCGGCATCCGGCAGCACCAGCATGTGGTTCTTCGCGCCGCCCAGCGCCTGCACCCGCTTGCCGTGCTTGGCCGCCGTCTCGTAGATGTACTGCGCGATCGGCGTCGACCCGACGAACGAGATCGACTGCACCTCGGGCGAGGAAAGCAGCCCGTCCACGGCGAGCTTGTCGCCGTTCAGCACCGTGAACACGCCGTCGGGCAGGCCCGCTTCCTTCCACAGCTCGGCCATCCACAGCGAGGCTGACGGATCCTTCTCGCTCGGTTTGACGACCACGGCGTTGCCCGCCGCGATCGCGATCGGGAAGAACCACATCGGCACCATGGCGGGGAAGTTGAACGGCGAGATGATGCCGACCACGCCCAGGGGCTGCTTCAGCGTGTACACGTCGATACCCGTGGACACGTTCTCGGAGAACGCGCCCTTGATCAGATGCGGGAATCCGGTGGCCAGTTCCACGACCTCCTGACCACGAGCGATCTCGCCCATCGCATCGGAGACGACCTTGCCGTGCTCACGGGTGATGATCGCCGCCAGCTCCGCCTTCCGGCGGTTCAGCAGCTCACGGAACGCGAACAGCACGGTCTGCCGCCGAGCCATCGACATCCCACCCCATACCTCGAAACCACGCCGTGCCGATGCGATGGCCGCATCGATGTCAGCCTGATCCGCAAGGGCGACCAGAGCCTGAACAGCACCTGTCGCAGGGTTGAACACGGGAGCGGTGCGACCGCTCGCAGATGCGTGAGCCGCGCCATCGATCCAGTGCCCGATCGTGGGGACTTCGTTCGTGGACATCGTCAGCTCCTCGCCGTACGGGAAGGGTGGACCATCTCGGCCGCCCGCGCGACCGCCGAGGAGACGTCGCCATCCGGCGGGTAGAGCATCGTGCGGCCGACGGTGAGCCCGCGAACGCCGGGGAGCCGGAGTGCCCGCTCCCACTGCTGCAGGGTTCCGTCGAGATCGGGACCCGAATCTCCGCCGAGGAGCATGGTGGGCAGCGTCGTGGCTGCCATGACCCGCTCCATGTCGTCGATCACGGGGATCTTCAACCAGCTGTGCGAACTCGTCCCTCCGAGGCCGGCCGCGATGGCGATGGAGTGGATGATCGCCTCTGCGGACAGGTCGTTCACGACCAGTCCGTCGACGCGTCGGCTGATGAAGGGCTCGAGCATGATGGGAATGTCGGCGGCCGCGCATTCGGCGACGACCTGTCCGGTCGCCTCGAGGGTGGACACGGTTCCCGGGTCGTCGACGTCCACGCGCACCAGCGCTTTGGTCATGTCGGCGCCCATCCGCCGCGCGGATTGCGCGTCGATGGCCGTGTAGCGATCGTCCATCTCGAACGCCGATCCTCGCAGCCCGCCGCGATTCATCGAGGCGACGACGACCTTGTTCTCCAGCAGCCCCATCAGGGCGAGATCGTCGAGGATGTCCGCCGTGCCGAGCACGCCGTCCACCTGAGGATTGCTGAGTGCCTCGGCGAGGCGCTCCAGCAGGTCACCCCGGTCCGCCATCGCGAGAGGATCGCCGCCGACGCCGAGTGCGCCGCGGGCAGGGTGATCGGCCGCGACGATGAACAGCCGACCGTCGTCGCCGAGCAGAGGTCGCCGCGTGCGCGCACGGTGTGCGGTCTCGACCGCGCCGGGGTCGGCGGCACGGACGTCGCGAAGTCGGGCGAAGTCAGCGGGCTCGATACGTGTCATCTGTCGCAGCCATCCGTTTGCATCTTGTCTCCTCGAAGACCGGTAGTGAGAGGATGTCCTGACAATAACACATCAGCTACTAGATGCGCAGAATCGAGGCTGGAAGATCGCGCCGCATACGCAGAGACCCCGACCTGCAGATGTCTGCAGGTCGGGGTCTCTGGATGAGGGCGGATCGTCCGCCGATCAGACCAGGCGGGCCTTCGGCGACACCGAGTAGGTGTCCTCGGGGTCGTCGTTGACGACCCCGGCGAGCGCGGTGTCGATCGCGGCCATGACATCCGCCTCCAGCTTCACGCCGGACGCCTTGACGGTATCGGCGAGCTGCTCGGGACGGGACGCACCCACCAGAGCGGCGGCCACGTTCGGGTTCTGCAGCACCCATGCGATCGCGAGCTGCGGCATCGAGAGACCCGCCTGCTCGGCGATCGGCTTCAGGTTCTGCACGGCGGTGAGGATGTCGTCCTTCAGCAGCCGCTCGATGAAGTGCGCTCCCGAGTGCGGGTCGGTGGCGCGCGAGCCGTCCGGCACGGGCTGACCGGGCAGGTACTTGCCGCTCAGCACACCCTGCGCCATCGGCGACCAGACGATCTGCGAGATGCCGAGCTCTTCGGATGCCGGCACGACCTTGCCCTCGATCACGCGGTGCAGCATGGAGTACTGCGGCTGGTTCGAGATCAGCTGGAAGCCGAGCTGCTTCGACAGGGCGTGACCCTCGCGCAGCTGCTCCGCCGTCCACTCCGAGACGCCGATGTAGAGCGCCTTGCCCGCGCGCACGACGTCGGCGAAGGCCTGCATCGTCTCCTCGAGCGGGGTCTCGTGGTCGTAGCGGTGCGCCTGGTACAGGTCGACGTAGTCGGTGCCGAGTCGCTCCAACGAGCCGTCGATGGACTGCATGATGTGCTTGCGGCTCAGGCCGGTGTCGTTGGGGCCCTTCGGACCGGTGGGGAAGTAGACCTTCGTGAAGATCTCCAGCCCTGCGCGGCGCTGGCCCTCGAGCGCCCTGCCGAGCACGACCTCGGCGGCCGTGTTGGCGTAGGTGTCGGCGGTGTCGAACGTGGTGATGCCGGCATCCAGAGCGGCGTGCACGGTCTTCACCGCAGCGTCGTCACCGACCTGCGACGCGTGCGTCACCCAGTTGCCGTAGGTGATCTCCGAGACCTTGAGACCGCTGTTGCCGAGATAGCGATAGTTGACCATCATCCAACGCTAGTGCCGCTCAGACCGAGGTGGACTCCCGAATGTCGGATCGTTTCAATGGGGCGGTCGGGGCGACGGCATCGGATGCGGGGGCCGGATCGGATGCCGCGGAATCCGAGGTCACGATCGCGGCGCGATCCCGGAACCCGTCCGCGGTCACCCGATCGAGGTCGACCTGCTTGCGGATCGCGGCGGTCTTCTCGTACAGCGAGGGGTCGCCCCAGCTGGTGAGCACCTTCACGAGCACCGGCAGCAGCTCGATCATGAAGAACAGTGCGGCGATCAGCCAGTGCGCCCAGAAGATCGTGGGCTCCTTGTCGGCCAGTCGGTTCAGCCCCGTGATCTGACTGAGCAGCCCGATGGCGCCGGCATTGCCCGCCGCGACGGAGTCGGCGCGCGCGTTGTACGCGGCGAGCGCGTTCTCGTAGGTCTGCTTCGCGGCGGGGAGCTGGTCCTTCGCCTGCTGACGGTTGGAGGTCTCGGATGCCGAGGTGTTGGCCTTCTCAGCGGTCTCGGCCGCCGACAGGTCGCCGTTCGCCGAGCGCAGCTGGGCGGCGAGCGCGTCGTAGGTCTGCTGCGCCTGCGCGAGCTGGGCCTTGGCGGCATCCGAGCTGGAGCCCTGCCCGTTCACTCCCGTGCAGCCCGGAACGGTGCCCGCGCCCTCTCCGGTGAGCTCGCACTGGTACAGCGCGCGGGCCGAGTCGATGGTCTTCTGCTGTTCGGCCATCTTGGCGGTGATGTCATCGACCGTGGACTTCGCCGCGGTGGTCGAGGCCGAGCCCGAGTCGGTGCCGGCCACGATGCCGGTGGCGGCCTGGTTCTCCAGAGAGGAGACGCGGGCGGATGCCGCATCCAGCGCCTTCTTCTCGGGACCCTTCTCGAGGGCCGTCTGGTCGGACTGAGACTGGGTGATGTTGGTGGAGGCGACCTCGCGGGCGATGTCGTTGTGGAACACCTGCAGCACGAGCGGTTCGGCGACGAGGAATCCGATCAGCGCGGCCATCGCGATGCGCGGCAGGGCGAGGGCGATGATCTTGCCGACGCTGCGGGTCGCCGTCATGGTGGAGGTGAGGAAGCGGTCGAGGTTGAAGATGATCGCGGCCCAGACCAGCGCCAGCGGAACGGCCAGCCAGACCGCGACCTGCACGCCTGTGGTGAGGGCGAACAGCATCGAGATGGCGGAGACCAGCGCGGTGCCGAGCAGCACGAAGAACATCTGCACGAAGCGAGGGGTCTCGCCGGGCACGCGGTCGAGGATCGGACCGTCCGCGCCGCCGAGGATCGCCAGGGTGCGCAGGCGCGAACCGGGCACCCGCGGTGCGCGCACGCGCTTCGGGCGCGGGGCCTTGACGGCGGCGGGGGACGCCGGCTCGGCGGCGTCAGGCTCGATGACCTCGGTCGGATGCGTCGTGGTGTCCTCCGCATCGGATCCCTGAGCCTGCCGAGGGGCCGCCGACGACGATCCGGCCGGCTCGAAGGTACGCAGGAAATCGAGATCATCGTCGGTCACGGTGCCTTCGGGGGCGCCTGATTCGAACGAGATCCGCCCCTGGGAATCCATCCGTCCAGGGCGATGCGCGGAATAGGACATCCTCCGAGAGTAGGAAACGTCGGCTGTGGGACTCCCGGACGAACCCTGCGAACGACTCACAGGAAAGGGATGCGCGACGGGCCCTCGCAGTGTCAGGCTGGTGTCATGAAGACGCTGCTGCTCGCCCGTCACGCGAAGTCCGAATGGGGCATCCACGGCCTCTCCGATCACGACCGACCGCTCAACGGACGCGGCCGCCGCGACGCCCCAGCCATGGCCTCACAGCTGGTCGAGGACGGCATCGGCCTGCAGCGGATCGTCTCGAGCACGGCGACGCGGGCGCGCACCACCGCCGACGAGTACGCCTCGGCGTTCAGGCTCGAGATGATCGAGGAGCCGGCGCTGTATGCGGCATCCGCCCGCACCATCCTGGAGGTCGCCTCCGCCCTGCCGGATGACGTCGAGGTCGCGATGCTCGTGGGTCACAACCCCGGGATGACGGATGCCACGGCCGAGCTCACCGGCTCGTTCGCCGAGTTCCCGACCTGCGCGGTCGCGGAGTGCGCGGTCGACATCGGCTCCTGGGCGGAGCTGGTCGAGGGGTCGGGTCGGCTGCTGCGCCTGCGCACCCCGCGCGACCTGGGGTGAAGCGCCCGGGTCCCGACGAGATCTCAGGCCATCGCGGCGGCGGCGGCCTCGTCCTCGGTGGTCGCGACCAGCTGGCCGCAGGCCCCGTCGATCTCCTTGCCGCGGGTGTCGCGCAGGGTGGTCGGGATGCCGGCGTCGTTCAGACGACGGACGAACTCGTTCGTGACCTCGCGGGTGGATGCCGTCCACACCGACTCGGGCGTGGGGTTCAGCGGGATCGGGTTGACGTGCACCCAGCCTCGGCCGCGCGCGTTGAGCTTCTCTGCCAGCAGGTCTGCGCGCCAGGCGTGGTCGTTCATGTCCTTGATGAGCGCGTACTCGATCGAGACCCGCCGACCGGTCTTCTCGTAGTACTCGCGGGCGGCATCCAGCGCCTCATCGACCTTCCAGCGCGAGTTGACCGGGATCAGCTCGTCGCGCAGGTGGTCGTCGGGGGCGTGCAGCGACAGCGCGAACGTGACCGGGATGCCCTCGTCGGAGAGCTTGCGGATGGCGGGCACCAGGCCGACCGTCGACACGGTGATGCCGCGGGCGCTCATGCCCAGGCCGTCGGGCTGCGCGGCGACCATGATGCGCACGGCGTCCATGACCCGCTTGTAGTTGGCGAGCGGCTCGCCCATGCCCATGAAGACGATGTTCGACACGCGCTCCATGGAGTGGTCGTCGGCCTTCTTGCCGCCGAGACCTCCCTCGGCGATGAGCCGGTTGGCGCGCACGATCTGCTCGATGATCTCGGCGGTGGACATGTTGCGCGTCAGCCCCGCCTGGCCGGTGGCGCAGAACGGGCAGTTCATGCCGCAGCCGGCCTGGCTCGACACGCACAGGGTGATGCGGCCCGGGTAGCGCATGAGCACCGACTCGACGAGCGCGCCGTCGTGCAGTCGCCAGAGGAACTTGATGGTGTCGCCCCGGTCGGTCTCCAGGCGGCGCACCTCGGTGAGCAGCGGCGGCAGCATCCCCGCGACCAGCTCATCGCGCTGCGCGGCCGGCAGGTCGGTCATGTGCGCGGGGTCGGAGGTGTAGTGCGTGAAGTAGTGCGTCGACAGCTGCTTGGCGCGGAAGCCCGGCAGGCCCAGTTCCTTGACCTTCTCGACGCGCTCGGCCGGGGTCATGTCGGCCAGGTGCACGGGCGGCTTGCCGCGCTTGGGGCTCGCGAACTGCAGCAGCGGACGCCCCTCGGCATCCTTCTTCTGCGTCCACCCCTCCGTCTTCGGGCGCGTCTGGCGGACGCCGGTGTTCGCAGGGCGCGCGGAAGAAGTCTCGGTCATGCTTCCAGGGTACGGGCTGACGGGTGGGAAGAGGCTGGGGCATGCGTCGTCGAGCCGCGCACCACCAGGGCGGTGGGGAGCTCGATGGTCTCCGCTGCGGGCTCCCTTCCCTCGATACCGCGCACCAGCGTCCGCACCGCCGCTGCTCCCATCTCACGCAGCGGCTGACGGATGGTGGTCAGCGGCGGATGCAGCCACCTGGCACCGCGCACGTCGTCGAATCCGACCACCAGCACGTCTCGTGGCACCGCCAGACCGGCATCGGCGATGGCCCGGTATGCACCCACGGCCATCTCGTCGTTGCAGGCGAAGAGACCGATCGGCCCCTGCCCGTCCAGCTCGCGCAGCGCACGGGCGCAGGCCGCGGCCGCGCCGCTCGCACCCCAGTCGGCGTCGACGCGAACGATCCGAGTCTTCGGCGCCCGCGAGTGCACGGTGGATGTGAAGCCGTCCACCCGCGCCCGACCGAATCGGTACGACGGCGTGCCGCCGATCAGGATGAACCGCTGAGCTCCCCGCGCGAGGAGGTGCTCGGCGGCGGCCACTCCGCCGGCACGGTCGGTGGTGCGGATGCTGGGAAGCGAGGCGGGCGCTTCACTGGGCGGGTCGAGCAGCACCAGCGGGATCCCCGCTTCCCGCAGCAGAGCTGCCTGCGCCGCCGTCGGCATCTTCAGCCCGACGATCACGCCCGCCGTGCCCCGGGTGCGGATGCGGTGCGGCCAGTCGTCCTCGGGATCCGGGCGGTCCGTGGTCAGCACCAGGTCGTAGCGCAGCGCGGCCGCCGTCGTGCGCGCGCCGGCGACGACCTCGTCGGTGTAGGGGTCGTGGAAGTTCCCGAAGACGAGATCGATCACACCGGCCGTCCGGTCCCGCGGACGCCCACGGGACTCGCCCGCGAAGGTGTATCCCAGTGCCTCTGCGGCGTGCAGCGCACGGGTGCGGGTGTCGGCGGACATGTCGCCGCGACCGCGCAGCGCGCGCGATGCGGTCGACACGCTGACCCCTGCCTCCTCGGCCACGCGGGCGAGGGTGATGCGGCGCGCAGGAGACATGGATCTATTTTGCGCAATTTCTGAGGCATCCGCGACAGCACATGGCAAAGTGTTCCCGCACGCCCTTCGAGGACGAACCCGCACACCTTTCGAGGACGAGAGAGACGAGCAATGACGACACGACTGCGTGTGGCCATCATCGGCACCGGATTCATGGGGCGCATGCACTCGCACGCCTGGCGCACCGCACCCCGGTTCTTCGACCTCTCCCCCGCCCCCGAGGCGGTGCTCCTCGTGGGCAGCGATGCGGACCGCACCGCCGCCGCGGCAGCCGAGTTCGGCATTGCCGAGTCCTCCTCGGACTGGCGCAGCGCGATCGCCCGCGACGACATCGACATCGTCGACATCTGCACTCCAGGGCACACGCACGCCGAGATCGCACTGGCCGCCCTCGCCGCCGGAAAGCACGTGCTGTGCGAGAAGCCGCTCGCCAATGACGTCGCCGAGGCCGACCGGATGGCGGATGCCGCAGCATCCGCCGCCGAGCGGGGCGTGGTCAGCATGTGCGGGTTCAGCTACCGCCGCACGCCCGCCCTGGCGCTCGCCAAGAAGCTCATCGACGACGGCCGGCTCGGGCGGATCCGCCACGTGCGCGCCCAGTATCTGCAGGACTGGCTCACCAGTCCCGACGCACCCTTCACCTGGCGCCTGGACCGCGCACGCGCCGGCTCCGGAACCCTGGGCGACATCGGCGCGCACAGCATCGACACCGCGCAGTGGCTGACCGGATCGGCGATCACCGGGGTGTCCGCCACGCTGCGCACCTTCGTCGAGTCCCGTCCGCGACTGAACGAGCACGTGGGCCTGGGCGGCAACGCCGACGCGGACGCTCCGCGAGAGCAGGTCACTGTCGACGATGCCGTCGCGTTCACGGCATCCTTCGCCGATGGCGCCCTCGGCGTCTTCGAGGCGACGCGCATGGCCGCAGGCCACCGCAACGCGAACCGCATCGAGGTCAACGGCGAGCTCGGTTCGGTCGCCTTCGACTTCTCGTTCATGAACGAGCTGCAGTTCCACGATGCACAGCTGCCCTCCGACGAGCAGGGTTTCCGCCGGATCGACGTCACCGAGCCCGACCATCCCTATGCGGGCGCGTGGTGGCCTGCCGGTCATGGCCTGGGCTACGAGCACCTCTTCACGCATCAGGCCGTCGACTTCGTGCGCGCGATCACCGACGGGGTCGCCGCGCGTCCGGGCTTCGCCGAGGCCGCCCGCGTGCAGCGCGTGCTCGCCGCCGTCGAGGCCAGCGCAGCATCCGACAGCCGTCACACCGCAGTGGAAGGAGCACGATGATGACCACGACCCGCAAGGCGCTCGTCGTCCGAGGAGGATGGGACGGGCACCATCCCATCGAGGCGACGGAGATCTTCATCCCCTTCCTGCAGGAGCAGGGATTCGAGGTGCAGGTCGAGGAGTCGAACGCGATCTACACCGATCAGGCGGTGATGGACGCCACCGATCTCATCGTGCAGTCCGTGACGATGTCGGAGATCTCCCGCGAGGCCTTCGCAGGGCTGCGTCGCGCGGTCGAGCGCGGCACGGGCCTCGCCGGCTGGCACGGCGGCATCGCCGACTCGTACCGCAACAGCTCCGACTACCTGCAGCTGATCGGTGGACAGTTCGCCACGCATCCGTCGAAGCATCCGGACGCCTGCGTCGGCGACGAGTCCGACAACTTCCTCCCGTACACGGTCGAGCTGACCGACCTGGGTCGCGGCCACGAGATCCTGAGCGGTCTGGACGACTTCACGCTCGACACCGAGCAGTACTGGGTGCTCGCCGACGACCTCAACGACGTGCTCGCCACCACCACGCACCCCGTGCAGCCGTACCACCCGTGGCATCGGCCGATCGTGTCGCCTGCGGTGTGGACGCGGCTGTGGGGCGCGGGCCGCATCTTCGTGGCGACCCCCGGGCACAGCCCCGAGGTGCTGCGCGACACCAACGTACGAACGATCATCGAGAGAGGAATGCTGTGGGCGAGCCGCACGGTATCGGAATAGTCGGACTCGGAGTCATCTCCGCGCAGTACCTGGAGACGCTCGGCGCCCACCCCGGGGTGCGGATAGCCGCGACGGCCGACCTCGACACGGCGCGGGCCGCAGCGGTGGCCGAACGGTTCGACGGATGCCGTACATTGACCGTCGACGAGCTGGTCGCCGACCCGAGCGTGCAGACGGTCCTGAATCTCACCATCCCCGCCGCGCACGCCGAGGTCGCGCTGGCCGCGCTCCGCCATGGCAAGAACGTGTTCGGCGAGAAGCCGCTCGCCCCGACGATGCCCGCCGCGAGCGAGATCATCGCCGCCGCCACTCCATCGGCGTGGGTGGGCTGTGCGCCGGACACCGTCCTCGGCACCGGCATCCAGACCGCCCGGGCGGCCGTGGATGCGGGTGAGATCGGACGCCCGGTCTCCGCGGTCGCCACCTGGGTATCGGCCGGCCATGAGGCCTGGCATCCGAACCCCGACTTCTACTACCGCGAGGGCGGCGGGCCGCTGCTGGACATGGGTCCGTACTACCTGACCTCGCTGTTCCACCTGCTCGGCCCGGTCAAGCGCGTCTCGGGCGCGTCATCGCGGCCGAAGTCGCTGCGCCGCATCGCGACGGGACCGCGCGCCGGCGAAGACATCCCCGTCGAGGTCGACACCCACGTCACCGGCGTGCTCGAGCACGTCGATGGGGCGATCTCGACCGTGACCTTCAGCTTCGATGCCGCGGCCACGCAGGCGGCGCCCATCGAGGTGCACGGCGAGACCGGCACGCTCTCACTGCCGGACCCCAACCACTTCGACGGCGAGGTGCGGCTGCGTCGCCCGCGCGAGGACGCCTGGAGCACCCTGCCGGCGAGCGCGGGTTACGAGAACGGATCGCGCGGCATCGGACTGCTCGACTTCGTGGCCGGCGGTGCACGCTCGGACGGCTCGATCGCCCTGCACGTGCTGGAGATCATGACCGCACTGCTGGAGTCGGCGCGCACGGGCGAGCGCATCGAACTCACCACCACCGCCGAGCGTCCGCCGCTCGTTCCTCTCACCACTCGCGAGCAGTGGGGTCGGACCTGACGGCCTTCCACGTTCCGCCTCTCGACGCCGTGCGCGCCGAGGCTTTAGGGTCGATGAGGAACCGATGTATTGGAAGGTGACTGATGACTGACAAGCACATCACCCGACGCAGTTTCGTCAAGGCAGGCGGGTGGTCGGTTCCCATCGTTGCTGCCGCAGCAGCGATTCCCGCTAGCGCTGCGTCGACCACCGGTGAATGGGTGGTGACGTCGACGGAGTCCTCGTACGTGCAAGGGGGGTCGTTCGGCGTTCTTTTCCGGATGGAAGGCGTGACGGAAGCCGACCTGAACGCGACGACGTGGGATCTGGTCCTCAACGGTGCCATGTGGATCCCGACTCTCGGCCCCAGAAACCTGGATCAGACTGGTGGGCGCTGGGTGGTTGCTTTCAACGGAGACTGGCCCTTCGACCCGGCAGTGCCCGTCGAGGGCTTCGAGATCACCGTCAACGCCACCGCACACACGCCAGATGGCGACAAGTTGTTCGCGGCCGTGACCGAGTTGCGAGTCCTTTAGATTCGGACACCGGGCGCACTCCCCGTGCGTTCTCAGACAGGCCGATGCAACTTGTAATTACAGGCGCAGATCGGCAAGAATGAGCGGGCACCCCGAGCAAGGAGCCCTCATGACCGACCGCCTCGCCCCCGTCCGTTCTGCCGGCGTCCTCGCCGTTCTGCGCGCCCCGTCTCCCGAGTCCGCGCTGGACGCCGCCGATGCGATCATCCGCGGCGGCATCCCCGGCATCGAGGTCACCTACTCGACTCCCGATGCGCCCGCGGTGATCCGCGAGCTGATCGCCCGCCACGGCGAGCGCGCGTACATCGGCGCCGGCACGGTCACCACGCCCGAGCAGGCGGCTGCCGCTGCGGACGCGGGTGCCGAGTTCCTCGTGAGCCCCGGTACGGTTCCCGATCTCACGCGGGCCATGCTTGACACCGACCGGGTCGTCATGACCGGCGCGCTCACTCCGACCGAGGTCATGGTCGCTCTCGACTTGGGCGTCGATGTCGTGAAGATCTTTCCCGCATCCCTCGGCGGCCCTTCCTACCTGGGCGCACTGCGCGGACCCTTCCCGGATGCTCCGCTCATGCCCACCGGCGGCGTCAAGCCCGACAACCTGGCCGACTGGTTCACCGCCGGCGCGGTGGCGGTCGGCGCAGGCGGCGACCTGGCGAACTCGGCATCCGTCGCGGCATCCGACTGGGCCGACCTCGAGGCCCGCGCGGCGCGCTTCGCGTCCGCACTGGCGGCTGCCCGCGGGTGACGCGGCAGCACCGACGCGGCGCATAGGATTCAGAGGTGATCGACCTCGCACCGTGGGCGTGGGCGCTGCTCGCCCTCGCCGCGCTGGTCGCCGGGCTGGGCAAGACCGCGATCCCAGGCAGCGCCACCCTCTCGGTGGTGATGATGGCGGCCGTCCTGCCCGCGCGCCCGTCGACCGCGGCGACGCTGCTGCTCTTCATGGTCGGCGACGTGTTCGCGCTCATCGTGTACCGGCGGCACGCGCACTGGCCCACGCTGCTGCGACTCGCCCCGGCCGTGGTCGCGGGGCTCGTCGCCGGATTCCTGTTCCTCGCCTGGAGCGACGATGCGATCGTGCGCCGGACGATCGCCATCATCCTGCTGGCGATGATCGCGATCACACTGTGGCGACGGTGGCGTTCACCCGGCGCGGCATCCGGCCCGATCGTCGCCGGGAGCTATGGCGCTCTCGCGGGCTTCACGACCATGGTCGCCAACTCCGGCGGGCCGGTCATGTCGATGTACTTCCTCGCGACGCGCACGCCCGTCAAGGTCTTCCTGGGCACCTCTGCCTGGTTCTTCGCGATCGTGAACCTCGTGAAGGTGCCCTTCCTCGCCGGCCTCGGACTGTTCACCCCGTCCGTGCTGCTGATGGACCTGGTGCTCGCCCCGCTGGTCGTGATCGGCGCACTGATCGGCATCCGCCTGGCCAAGCGGATGCCGCAGCAGCTCTTCGACCGTCTCGTGATCGTGCTGACGGTGCTCGGCGCTGTGTACCTGCTGTTCTGACGCGTTCAGGTCGCGATCCATGCCGGAAAGCGGACGGGAAAGCGGCACCGATTGCGACCTGAACGCTCCGGGTGCCCGCCCATCCAGACCCCGCCGGGCGTCAGTCCAGGAAGATGTCCGGGAACATCCTGTCGTCCGGAGTGCCGGGGACAGCCGCGTACTTCGAGAAGTCGGTGACGCCGTCGGCCTCCAGCACGTCCTCCACGATCAGCGACTGACCGGTGTATCCCCGGGCGGTCTTGGTGAGCACCGCGTAGGCGGCATCCGCGTAGATGTCGGCGGTGCGGCTGGCTGCCATCACGCGGTCCCCGCCGAGCAGGTTCTGCACGGCGGCGGTGGCGATCGTGGTGCGCGGCCACAGCGTGTTCGCGGCGATCCCGGCATCCGCGAACTCGGCTGCCAGGCCCAGGGTCGCCATCGTCATGCCGTACTTCGCGAGCGTGTACCCGGTGTGCGCGCCCAGCCACTTCGGCGTGATGTTCAGCGGCGGCGAGAGCGAGAGGATGTGCGGGTTCTCCGCCTCCATCAGAAGTGGCACGGCCGCGCGGGACAGCATGAAGGTGCCGCGCACGTTGACGTCCTGCATGAGGTCGTACTTCTTCGCGGCGAGGTCGGCCGAGCGCGACAGGTCGATGACGCTGGCGTTGTTGATGACGATGTCGACGCCGCCGAACTCCCCCTGCGCCTTGAGCACGGCACCCGTGATGTCGTCGTCGTCGCGCACGTCGCCGACGATCGGCAGCGCCTGGCCGCCGGCCGCGCGGATCGCATCGGCGGCGGAGTGCACGGTGCCCTCGAGCTTGGGATGCGGGGTGTCGGTCTTGGCGAGCATCGCGATGTTCGCCCCGTCGGCGGCGGCGCGCAGAGCGATGGCGAGGCCGATGCCGCGGCTGCCGCCCGACATCAGGATGGTCTTTCCGGCGAGTGACATGGTGTCTCCTTGGACGCGCGGGTTCACTTCGGTGCCATGCGGATGGCGCCGTCGAGGCGGATGGTCTCGCCGTTGAGGTAGTCGTTGGCGACGATGTGCTCGACGAGGGCGGCATATTCGTCGGGGCGGCCCAGGCGCGAGGGGTACGGGACCTGCTGCCCGAGGGAGTCCTGCGCGGCCTGCGGGAGGCCGGCGAGCATCGGGGTCTCCATGATGCCGGGGGCGATGGTGCACACCCGGATGCCGTGACGCGCAAGCTCCCGCGCGATCGGCAGGGTCATCGCATGCACGCCGCCCTTGGACGCCGAGTAGGCGGGCTGGCCGATCTGACCGTCGAACGCCGCGACGCTGGCGGTGCTGACGATCACGCCGCGGTCGCCTCCGTCGGTCGGCTCGTTCTGCGCGATGACCGCGGAGGCCTGCGAGATCACGTTGAACGTGCCGACGAGGTTGATGCGGATGACCCGCTCGAACGCGTCGAGGTCGGCGGGGTTGCCGTCGCGGTCCAGCACCTTGGCGGGCGGGGCGATGCCGGCGCAGTTCACGACCACGCGCAGCGGCGCGATCGCCTGAGCGGATGCCACGGCCGCCGCAACCTGCTCGGCGCTGGTCACGTCCGCGGGGGCGAAGACGCCACCCAGCTCGGCTGCGATCTCGGAGCCTGCGGAGTTCGGCAGGTCGACGATGGTGACCTGCGCGCCCGCGGCGGCGAGTCGGCGAGCGGTCGCGAGCCCGAGTCCGCTGGCGCCGCCCGTGATGAGCGCGCCCTGTCCCGTGATCTGCATGTGTTCTCCTTCGAACGGACTGCGCCTGCCCCGGGGCAGGTGTGTGCGACTGGGTCTCAGCATAGATGATTCTGAGTTTCTCGCCTGGCGGCGCCTGTCCGCCGGGAGGATGCTGGAGACATGGAACTGCGTCGGAAACGAGCCTACGACAACGCCTCAGCCGATGACGGGTTCCGTGTCCTGATCGACCGGCTCTGGCCGCGCGGCGTCTCCAAGGAGCAGGCGGCCATCGACCTGTGGGCCAAGGATGTCGCTCCGAGCACCGAGCTGCGTCGCGTCTGGCACGCAGCTCCGGATGCCGATTTCGAGGTCAATGCCGAACGCTACCGCGCGCAGCTGGAGAAGGAGAGCGCCAAGGCGCTGCAGGAGCTGGTCGAGGAGCTGCAGGGGCGCCCGGTCGTGACCCTCGTGTACGCCCTGCACGACACCGAGCACAACCATGCCGTGGTGCTCGAGGGCGTGCTGAGGCGGCTGCTGGAGTAGCCGTCGGCCGTCGTCTAATTGAGGAGTCCGTCCCAGGCCGCAGCCAGTACCGGATCCACCCGCTGCAGCTCGGGGTGCGCGTCGTGCCACTCGATGATCTCGGCGGCAGCGTGATGGAAGGCGATGACGGGGTTGAAGTCCGGCACCAGGCGCCGGATCTTGGTGTTGTCGAAGACCACCGAGTGCGCCATGTCACCGGCGAGCTGGCCGGCGCGGTCCGGCAGCGCCCGCTCGATCGCGTCGGTGGTGGCGTGCCGGAGCTTCGGCTCGGCGCCGGCGGCACGTCCGAGGATCGAGTAGATCTCGTTCCAGGTGTAGACGAAGTCACTGGTGATCTGGAAGGTGTCGCCGTAGGCGAGCGGGTTGCCGAGGAGCCCCACGAATCCGACTGCGAGGTCGGCGGCGTGGGTGAGGGTCCACAGCGAGGTGCCGTCGCCGTGCACGACGATCTCCTCGCCGCGACGGATGCGGTCGATCGCCGTCCAGCCGCCGAATGCGGGGATCGTCCACTTGTCGTAGGTGTGCGAGGGGCGCACGATCGTCACGGGGAAGCCCCGCTCGCGGTAGGCCGTGGCGAGCAGCTCCTCGCCGGCGATCTTGTCGCGGGAGTACTGCCAGAAAGGATTGCGCAGCGGAGTCGATTCGGTGATCGGCAGGCGCGCGACCGGCTTCTGGTAGGCGGATGCCGAGCTGATGAAGACGTATTGGCCGGTGCGGCCCTCGAAGCGATCGATGTCGCGCTGCACCTGGTCGGGGGTGAAGGCGATCATGTCCACGACCACGTCGAACTCCCGACCGGCGAGCGCCGCATCGACGGCAGCATCATCCGAGAAGTCCGCCGTCAGCACCTCGATGCCGTCTGCAGCCGCGCGGCGGGAGCGCCCACGATTCAAGAGCGTCACCTCCATGCCGCGTTCGGCGGCGAGCGCACTCGCTGCCGATGAGATGATCCCGGTCCCACCGATGAACAGCACCTTCACAGCCATGTTCTGAACTCTATCGAGGCGGTCGCCTCGGCGGCTGAGCGCCGCCGAGGCCGCGAGGGGTCAGGATGGATGCATATCCATCCCGACGTCTCCCGCGGAAGTTCCTGCGCGCGTGCGCGAGCTCGCCGGCGCCGCCCGGCTCGAGCCGGTCTGGGCGAACGACTACGGCGGCCTGACGTTCCGCGCGACGCCCACCACAGGGGATTCGTTCCACATCAAGTGGGGACCACGCCAAGACGAGTCGAACATGCTCGATGAGGCGGAGCGGATGCGATGGGCGGGCCGGTGGATCCGGGTGCCCGAGGTTCTCGATCAGGGACAGGATGCCGGGCACGAGTGGCTCGTCACCGCCACGATCGACGGTGAGAGCGCGGTGCATCGGCACTGGCGGGAGCGACCGGAGGTCGCGGTGCGTGCGGTCGGAGAAGGGCTCCGCGCGCTGCATGACGCGCTGCCGGTCGACGACTGCCAGTGGGACTGGGGCGTGGATGCCAGGATCGCGAACGCGGCACGCCGCGGCATCCGACTGCCGGAGGGGTTCCGGGACGCACCGCCGATCGACCGACTCGTGGTCTGCCACGCGGATGCCTGCTGCCCGAACACCCTTGTCGACGACGACGGCCGCTGGCTCGCGCATGTCGACCTCGGCCTGCTGGGCGTCGGCGACCGCTGGGCCGACATCGCCGTGGCATCCATGAGCACCGAGTGGAACTACGGCCCCGGGTGGGAGGACGCGCTCATCGGGGCCTACGGACTCGAACCCGACCGCGAGCGGCTGGCGTACTACCGGGATCTCTGGAACGCGACCTGAACCTCGACGTCCGTGCACGAGAGCGCGCAGGTCATCGAGCAGAGCGACGCGCCCCGGGAACACGTCGCCGTCAGCTCCAGACGAACCGGAAGACACCGGATGCCACAGCGGCGGCGATCGCGATGGCCATGATCGCCGCACCGCCCAGAAGAGCGACCGCGTCTCGCGGATGCAGGCGGGACTCACGCGCCCAGGTGCGCGGAATGTCGGAGCCGAAACCGCGCGCCTCCATGGCCATCGCCAGCTTGGTGCCGCGCCGCACGGCGAACACGAGCAGCACGAACGCCATCGAGAAGAATCGTCTCACCGCGCCGCGGTCGCCTACACCGCGGGCGCGGCGCGCCAGCGACATGGTGCGCCAGTCGTCGAGGAAGAGGCCCAGCATCCGCGTCCCTGCCAGCACGCCCAGCACGAACCGGCTGGGCAGGTGCGCCACCTGCGCAAGGGCGTCTCCGAGCTCGGTGGGGTCGGTGCGTCCGAACAGCAGGATCGTCGGAAGACCCAGGGCGATCACACGCAGCGTCACGGCCAGCGCGAGCTCGATCGACCCCTCGCTGATCACCGCGAAGCCGAACCGCCAGAAGACCGTCCCCTCCGGGTCGGCGTAGAGCAGCATGCTCAGACCGGCGATGGGCGAGAACAGGGCGATCGGCAGCATCCGCCGCAGCACCGTCAGCACCGGGAGTCCGGTCAGCGGCAGACAGAGCAGCTGCAGCACGATCGCCACCAGCGCGCTGACCGGGTCGATCGACGCGAACAGCGGCACCGAGAGCAGCAGCGCCAGCACGATCTTCGTGACGGGGTTCACGCCGTCCAGCCAGGCCGCCTTCACGAGCCCACCAGCTCGACGTGCAGACCACCCAGGTGCTGCGCCACCGCCTCGTCGTGACTGACCGCGATCACCGACCGCCCTGCGGCGATCTCCTCCTGAAGCAGTTCCACCAGCCCGATCCAGCCGCGCCGGTCCTGCCCGAAGGTCGGCTCGTCCAGCACCATCACCTGCGGCGCGGAAGCGAGCACGGTGGCGACCGAGAGCCGCCGCTTCTGCCCGCCGCTGAGCGTGAACGGGTTCGCGAGGGCGAGCGGGGCGAGCTGCAGACGGTCCAGCAGGTCGTCGACGATCGCGTCGACCTGGGCATCCGTCCTGCCCAGCGCGCGCGGGCCCACCGCGAGCTCCTCGCGCAGCGTACGCGCCAGGAACTGATGCTCCGGCTCCTGGAAGACCGTGCCGATACGGGTGAGCAGCTCGCGCGACGACCACTTCCAGGGCCGGCGTCCGGAGCGCCCCGCCAGATCGGAGGCCGCGATGACCGTGCCGTCCCGCTCGGGCAGCAGTCCCGCCAGCGTGAGCGCGAGCGTCGACTTGCCTACGCCGTTCGGTCCCGTGATCACTGTCGCCGCACCGCGCGGCAGCTGCAGATCGAGACCCGAGCGAGCCGGCCTGCGCCCGTCGCGCGACACCGTGAGCGCGTCCGTGACGAGCACGGCATCCGTCACCTCGTCGACACGGTCGAGAACGGGCAGACGGAAGCCGTGGTGCGGCACCCACACCCCGGCATCGGCCAGCACGTCGCCGTAGCGACCGAACACCTCGTCGGGCGCCCCGTCGGCGAGCAGCCCGCCGTCTGCGTCGAGCACGATCACGCGGGTGAGCAGATCCGCCCAGACCTCGGTGCGATGCTCGACGACGATGAGCGTCGCACCGGTGTCGTCCAGCACCCGCGCCACGCTGTCGTGCACCTCGCGCACGCCCGCGGGGTCGAGGTTCGCGGTCGGCTCGTCCAGCAGCAGCAGCCCGGGTCGCATGGCCAGCACGCCGGCCAGCGCGAGGCGCTGCTTCTGCCCGCCGGAGAGGGCCTTGGTGGCGCGGTCGAGTGGCACGTCCAACCCCACCGCGTCCAGCGCCTCGGCGACGCGTGCCGGGATCTGCTCGGCGGGCACGCCGAGGTTCTCGCATCCGAACGCCACGTCGTCGCCGACCTTCGACAGCACGACCCCGGCATCCGGATCCTGCAGCACCAGTCCGGTCACCCCGCGGCGGGACCCTGCCGGGTCGCTCGCCGCCCCGCGGCCGGCTTCGGGCGCCACCCCGTCGATCAGGAGGGACCCGGTGCGCTCGCCCTCCTCGGCGTCGCCGAGGACTCCGGCGAGGCCGGCGAGCAGGGTCGACTTGCCGGCACCGGATGCTCCCAGCAGCAGCACCCGCTCACCGGGCTCGATCGTGAACGACACGTCGCTGACCGCGGGCAGGCGCCTGCCCGCGTAGCGCCAGCCCCACCCGTTCGCGCTGACGCGAGCAGGAGCGGTCATGCTCAGACCTCCTGGCGCGATTCCCGCCCGGCGGCGAAGCGGCTCAGCGCACCCGTGGCGGCCAGCGCGCGCACGAGCATCCAGCCGACGACGCCGGCGAGCACCGCACCCGAGACGACCAGCGTGCCGAGGTAGATCGCGTTGAACTCGACGCTCTTCAGGAAGTTCGGCGACGAGCCGTAGAACATCTCGAAGACCCAGGCGGCCACGGCCGCGCCGATACCCGCCAGCGCAGCGGCGACGACACCGAAGCGGCGGTAGAAGAACAGCGCGAAGATCAGCTCGGCACCCAACCCCTGCACGAGGCCGGACAGCACCGTCGAGACGCCCCAGACGTTGCCGATGAGCATCGAGACGATCGCCGCGACCACCTCGACCACCAGCGCCGCGCCTGGCTTGCGGATCACGAGACCGCCGATCACGCCGCCGATCAGCCAGATGCCCACGGCGATGCCGCCGAGCCCGGGTGTCAGCGCATCGGCAGCGCCGAACCAGGCGCCGCCGACGACGTTCCAGGCCCAGAACAGCAGGCCGATCGCCACGCCGAGAACGGCGGCCACGACGATGTCCACGACCCGCCAGCGCAGGTTGCGAGTCGTGCGGGCGGTACCGGCCTCGGTGACGGATGCGGACGTGCTTGCAGACGTACTCATTGGAACTCCTCCCTGCGCCGGCATGATCCGGATCAGGTTCGACGGTCGAAGCGCGGTTCGCTTCCTCTCAGCCCGGCGCGCCGGACTCCCGTGGTTATGCCATCGATCTTAGCGCGCACATAGCCCACGACGCGGTGCGATTCGGTAGCGTAGGGCGGGTGACTGTCTCCCCCGATGCCACGCGTCCTGTCACGCGCAGAACTCTTCGAGAACGCACGCGCGCGCATTCGGACTCGACCCGCGACCCCCGCCCGGTCGAGGCGGCCCCCGACACGCAGGCTCCACCAGCACCGGAAACCGCCCTCCCGACACTGTTCACCCGCGATACTGACGCTGTGGATGTCATCGATCAGGCGCCGCTGCCGGGCGGACAGGGGAAGCGCGGTGATCCCGGGTCGGTCGCCGCCACGGCCTGGGCGGATGACGAGAATCCCATCACCGCGCTGACGTGGATCGACCCGACGACGGTCGCCGCGGCGCCCGAGCCGGAGACGAGGTCAGCGCCCGATTCTCTTCGCCGGGGCACGCCTGACCCCCGGCTGGCGGCGACCCCGTGCGCTGGTTCCCGTGGGGATCGTCCTCGCTCTCTGCGCGGCCTACGTCGGCGGCACTCTGCTGTGCCCGCTGGACGCGGTCGCCCCCACGATCACCGCGAATCAGGTCGTGGTCGACGCAGCCCCGGCGGCCACGGTCGTCTGGCCGGGGATCGGCAGCGCGGCCATCGGCATCCAGGGGATGTCGACGCTGGCGTCCACCACCGAGCGCGCCGAGATCGCGAGCATCACCAAGATCGCCTCGGTGATGATGGTGCTCGAGAAGCTGCCCCTCAAGGTGGGCGAGCAGGGTCCGAGCTTCGAATTCACCAAGGCCGACCACCGCGACTACCTGCAGTACCGCTGGTCCAACCAGTCATCGCTGGACGTGCCGGTCGGCGGCAGCCTGACCGAGTATCAGATGCTGCAGGGCGTACTGCTCGGGTCGGCGAACAACTACATCGACCGGCTGGCGCGCGAGCTGTGGGGCAGCGAGGCGGCCTTCGCGGAGGCCTCGGCCACCTGGCTCAGCGACCATGGTGTCGAGGGCATCTCGCTGCACAGCCCGTCAGGCTTCGACCACGACAATGTCGCGACCCCTGCCGCGCTGGTGCGGCTGGGCGAGGTGGCGATGGAGAACCCGGTGCTCGCCGAGATCGTCGGAACGCGCTCCGCTGAGATCCCAGGGGTCGGCACCGTCACCAACACCAACAAGATGCTGGATGATGCCGGCGTGATCGGCATGAAGACCGGCACGCTCACCCAGCAGTGGAACCTGCTGACCGCCAAGGACGTCGCCAGCGGTGACACCACCGTGCGCCTGTTCACCTCGGTGCTCGGGCAGGAGAGCAACGCCGACCGGCTCGCGGTGTCCCGCCAGCTGCTCGCCGGCGTCGAGAAGTCCTTGGCGGAGCAGCCGGTGTCCGTCCCGAAGGGCACGGTCGTCGGACGTGTGTCGACCGAGTGGGGCGACAAGGTCGACGTGGTGACGGATGCCGATGCGAAGGTCGTGCTGTGGAACGGCGCGGCCGCGACAGCGACGGCTGACCTCGCGCTGGGATCGAAGAGCACGGCGGGCTCGAAGGTCGGCACCCTGACCACCGAGGGCCCGGTCGACACGGTCCAGACGCCGGTGTCGCTCGCCGCGGACGTGGAGGCCCCCAGCGCCTGGTGGCGGCTGACGCATCCCCTCGAGCTGTTCGGCATCGACACGAACTGATCCGGGCCGCGCATCTGCCAGCCGGCAGCCCTCGCTCGACAGATGTCGGCAGAGACGACGGATGTCGGGCGAGAACGCGGATTTGAGCCGACATCCGTCGTCTGAGCCGACACCTGTGGCGCCGATCCTCGGCTGGACCGCGAAGACGCCCGCCCCCGTGCGGGGACGGGCGTCTTCGACGTGGGTCAGGCGCGATCGGAGCCGGAGTGGCCCTCGGATGCCGATGACTCGGACTCCCGCACGGCCTCGGCGAACCGGATCGCATCCGGAGCCTCGGCGACGGCCTCGTCCTCGGCATCGCCGGTGACGATGACCGGGGTGGAGCCGGTGAGGGCGTCCTCGGCGTCGGGATCGGATGCGGCCTGCTCGAACTGCGACTGGTACAGCCGCCAGTAGGCGCCCTGCTCGGCGATCAGCGACTCGTGATCGCCCTGCTCGACGATGTCGCCGTGCTCCATGACGAGGATCAGGTCCGCGTCGCGGATCGTCGACAGACGGTGCGCGATCACGAACGACGTGCGTCCCTTGCGCAGCGCGGCCATGGCGTGCTGCAGCAGCAGTTCGGTGCGGGTGTCGACCGCACTGGTGGCCTCGTCGAGGATGAGGATCGACGGCTGAGCGACGAACGCACGGGCGATCGTGATCAGCTGGCGCTCACCGGCCGAGACGTTCGACGCGTCCTCGTCGAGAACGGTGTCGTATCCCTCGGGCAGCGAGTGCACGAACCGGTCGACGTAGGTGGCGGTCGCCGCCGCCACGATCTCGTCGTCGGAGGCCGACTCGTTGCCGTAGCGGATGTTGTCCCGGATCGTGCCGCCGAACAGCCACGGGTCCTGCAGCACCATGCCGGTGCGCCGGCGCAGGTCGTCGCGCGTCATCTCGGCGATGTCCTGTCCGTCGAGCAGGATGCGCCCCGAATTCAGCTCGTAGAACCGCATGATCAGGTTGACCAGGGTGGTCTTGCCCGCACCGGTCGGCCCGACGATGGCGACCGTCTGACCGGGCTCGACCTGGAACGACAGGTCACGGATCAGGGGACGCTCCTCGCTGTACGAGAACGCGACGTGGTCGAACTCGATCACGCCACGACCGCCGTCGACGGTCGGAGCATCCTCGGCATCCGGGTCCTGCTCATCGGCATCCAGGAAGTCGAACACGCGCTCGGCCGAGGCCGTACCGGACTGCACCACCGCTGCCATGCCGCCCAGCTCGCTGAGCGGCTGGCTGAACTGCTGCGAGTACTGGATGAACGCCTGCACGTCGCCGAGGCGCAGGTTGCCGCTGGCGACCATGAGCCCGCCGAGCACCGCGATGCCCACATAGGTGAGGTTTCCGATGAACATCATGGCGGGCATGATGATGCCCGACAGGAACTGCGCCTTGAAGCTCGCCTGGAACAGCTCCTCGTTCTCGACCTGGAAGCTGTCGAGGGCGTCCTTCTCGCGACCGAACACCTTGACGAGGGCGTGGCCCGAGAAGGCCTCCTCGACACGGGCGTTCAGTCGGCCGACCTTGCGCCACTGGATGCCGAAGGCCTTCTGGGAGCGCGGTCCGATGACGCCGAAGATGACGGCCATCAGCGGCAGCGAGACCAGTGCCACCAGCGCCAGCTGCCACGAGATCGAGAACATCATGACCAGCACGCCCACGACGGTGAGCACCGATGTCAGCGCCCCGGACAGCGACTGCTGCATGGTCTGAGTGATGTTGTCGATGTCGTTCGTCACGCGCGAGATCAGCTCACCGCGCTGCACCTTGTCGAAGTACGACAGCGGCAGGCGGTTGATCTTCGCCTCGACGTCCTCGCGCAGGCGCCACATGGTGCGGACCATGATCACGTTGATCACATAGCCCTGCAGCCAGCTGAGCACCGAGGCGACGAGATAGATGGCCATGACCGCGAGGATGATCCAGCGCAGCCGCTCGAAGTCGACACCATCGCCGACGGAGAAGTCGTCCATCGCGGCGACCATGTCGGCGAAGGTTCCCTGGTTCGCCTGGCGCAGACCCTCGACGACCTGGTCCTGGCTCATGCCCTTCGGGAAGCCGTTGTCGCCGAGCGTCTTGGAGATGAAACCCTCGTAGACGATGTTCGTCGCCTCGCCGAGGATCTTCGGCGCGGCGACCGAGAGCACGACGCCGAGCGCGCCGAAGAACGACACGAGCACGAGCCAGGCCGCGGACGGCTTGAGCAGCCCGAGCATGCGTCGGAAGCTGGGACCGAAGTGGTCGGCCTTTCCGGGCGCGGGCCCGTCGAACATGCCGCCGCCCTGCTGGCGCGCCTTCTCCGCCTGCTCGGCCTCTTCCTTCTCGGCCGCGGTCATCTCGACCACGGGTGCCGTGGCACCTGCGCGTGCGGCGGCGATCCGCTCGCGGCGGCTCAGCTTCTTGTCGTTGCTCTGGTCTTCAGAGTTCGATGAGCGGCTCATGCGTCCACCCCCAGCTGCGACACGACGATCTCCTTGTAGGTCTCGCTCGACGCGAGCAGCTCCTCGTGGGTTCCGACGCCGACGACGGCACCGTCCTCGAGGACGACGATGCGGTCGGCATCCGTGATGGTCGAGACGCGCTGCGCGACGACGATCTTGGTCACATCCGGCAGCTCGCGCCAGAGGGCCTGGCGCAATCTGGCATCCGTGGTCAGGTCGAGAGCCGAGAACGAGTCGTCGAAGACGAGGATCTTCGGCTGATGCACGATCGCGCGGGCGATCGCCAGACGCTGGCGCTGACCGCCCGAGACGTTCGTGCCGCCCTGCGCGATGCGCGAGTCGAGCCCGTCGGGCATCTCCTCGACGAAGTCGCGACCCTGCGCGATCTCGAGCGCCTTCCAGAGCTCCTCGTCCGTCGCCTCCTCGCGCCCGTAGCGGAGGTTGGACGCCACGGTGCCGGTGAACAGGAACGGACGCTGCGGCACGAGGCCGATGCCGGACCACAGCGTGTCGAGGTCGGCTTCGCGCACGTCCACGCCGCCGATGGAGACGGAACCGCCGGTCGCATCGAACAGACGCGGGATCAGCGAGACGAGCGTGGTCTTGCCTGAGCCCGTCGAGCCGATGATCGCGACGGTCTCGCCCGGCTCGGCGTGGAAGCTGATGCCGGTGAGCACCGGGACCTCGGCGCCCGGGTAAGTGAACTCCACGTTGTCGAACGCGACGGCGCCGGGGGTCGGGAAGTCGACCTTGCCGTTCTCGGGGCGGGTCATGGACGACTCCGCGTCGAGCACCTCGGCGACGCGCTCGGCGGAGACCGCGGCGCGCGGGATCATCATGGCCATGAAGCTGGACATGATGACGCCCATCATGATCTGCCCGATGTACTGCATGAAGGCGAAGATCGTGCCGACCTCGGCGTTGCCGGCGTTGATCTCGACACCGCCGAACCAGATCACGGCGACGACGGTGACGTTGAGCACCAGCATGAACAGCGGGAACATCAGCACGAACAGCGAGCCGATGTTGCGACCGAGCGTCATGAGATCGGTGTTGACCTCGCGGAAGCGGCGCTCCTCGATGCGCTCGCGCACGAAGGCGCGCACGACGCGCACCCCGGTGAGCTGTTCGCGCATGATGCGGTTGACGTCATCGAGCTTGCGCTGGTTCGCGCGGAACAGCGGCACCATGCGGCCGATGATCAGCACGGCGATGAGCAGCAGCAGCGGCACGGACACGGCGATCAGCCAGCTGAGCCCGACGTCGGTCTGCACGGCTTTGATGATGCCGCCGATGGCGAGCAGCGGCGCGGTGACGAACATCGTCGCGCCCATCATGGCGAGCATCTGCACCTGCTGCACGTCGTTCGTGTTGCGGGTGATGAGCGAACCGGCGCCGAACTGCGACACCTCGCGCTCGGAGAAGCCGCTCACGCGGGCGAACACGTCGGCGCGCATGTCACGGCCGGCGGCCATGGCCATGCGGGCGGCGAAGAAGGTGGCGACGATCGAGGCGACGATCTGGCCGAGCGAGACCAGCAGCATGAAGCCGCCGCGGCTCCAGATGTAGCCGATATCGGCCTTGGCGACACCATTGTTGATGATGTCGGCGTTGATCTCGGGCAGGTTCAGCGAGGCCATCACACTGGCGAACTGCAGCACCACGACCAGGAGCAGCAGCCACCAGTATCTGGTGATGTAGCGGACGAGGATTTTTCCCAGCACAGGCGGACTTCCTTGGGGGATTCGGAGCGGACCGAAAATCGGCCACTAGACAGAGTGCCACGATCCACCGACATCCGTATCCCCCTGAGGTATGACCTTCGCTGAAAGCGAAACGAACACCAGATGGGAGCCGCTTCCTGCATCCGATCGAAGAACCCTCCATCCGCCGCGAATAGACTCGCAGCATGCCGGAAGAGCCTGCCACCACCCCTGCCGTGCTGATGGTGTGCGACTACTCGCTGCGCTACCTCGGCGGCGCGCAGACCGCGTTCATCCGCCAGGCCGAGGCGCTCGCCGGCGAAGGGGTTCCTGTCGTCGTGCTGGCTCCGGATGCCGATGAGCTGACGACCGAGGGCGTGGCCACCATCGCGCCGCCCCGCCGCGGCAGCATCCCAGTGCTCGACCTTCCTCTTCTGGGACGCGCCCGCGATCTCGAGCCGCTGGTCGCGTCCGTCGTGCGCCGGCACCGGATCGGCGCGATCGTCGTGCACTCCGAGTTCGCCCTCGCGGCTGCCGCCCTCGCTGTCGGCAAGCGGCTCGGCATCCCCGTCCTGCACACCGTGCACACCTTCTTCTGGCGCGCGCCGGGTGCCCTCGCGCCGTTCGCGCCCATCGTCTCGCGAGTGCACAGCACCCTCACCGGCATCCGCGGCGGCGATCGGTACACGGGCAGCCACGCGCTGAACAATGCTCTGCGCACGATGACCCTGCGCACCGCGCAGCGCGCCGACATCGTGCTCTCCCCCTCACGGCATCAGGCCGAGGCGCTGCGCGACGCCGGCGCCGGTCGTGTGGAGGCGTTCTCGAACGTCGCCCAGCCGCTGCAGGTGACCGAGCCCGCCGCGGGTGGTCCGCTGCGCCTGCTCTGGGTGGCGCGCTTCGCGCCCGAGAAGCGCGTGGACGTCGCCCTCGACGCCATGCGCAAGGTGGTCGCCGCGATCGGTGTCGACCGGGTGCATCTCGATGTGGCCGGCGGCACGCATCGACCTGTTCCGGGAGTCACGTTCCACGGAGCGGTGCCCGGCGAGCGTGTGGCCGAGCTGATGGATGCCGCGGATGCCGCGCTCATCACCTCACTGGGCTTCGACAACCAGCCCATGGTGGCGCTGGAGGCGTTCGCGCACGGCCGCCCCGTGATCGTGAGCGACCCGGTGCTGGGTGGCGAGTTCGGGGATGCCGCGCTGCTCACGCCGACTCCGGATGCCGCGGGCCTGGCCGAGCTGATCCTGCAGCTCGAGGCGGACCGCACCCTGCTCGACGCCCCGCGCGACGGCGCGCTCGCCTATGCGCGCGACCGCGTCGCCGCCGCGCACGTCGCCCGCCTGCAGGAGCTCATCGCCTCGGTCTGAGCTGCGCGCGGCATCCGCCCGCGCATTCGCCCGCCCTTCGCAGGGCGCAACACGCCGCAACACCCACCGGGGAGCAACCATTCGCGCCCCGCGAACGAGCCGAGCGAGCTGCGCCACCCGCACCCCCTCGCTTCGCAGGGCGCAACACGCCGCATCACCCACCGGGAAGCAACCATCTGCGCCCCGCGAACGAGCCGAGCGGGGCCACCCCTCAGAACAGCGGCACCTCGGGCACGAACTCGCGCGCGCCGACACCCGGGTCCTCGCCCAGGTCGGCGATGGTCGCGGGCTGCCACTTCGGGTTGCGGTCCTTGTCGATCAGCTGCGCGCGGATGCCCTCCACCATGTCGGGCTGCAGTCCGAACCACATCACCCGGCGGTACTCGCCCTCCAGCGCCTCGCGCACGCTGTGCATCTCGCGCGCCTCGCGCACGGCGTCCAGAGTCACGGCGAGCCCGGTGGGCGCCAGCTCCTCCAGCAGGGCGAGGGTGGCGGCGGCATCCGGAGCATCGGATGCTCGCAGCCGCTCGACGATCTCGCCGACCGTCGGCGCGGAGAACACCTCGTCGATCCACGTCCGCGCACCGATCAGCGCCGACGGCTCCGGCGTCTCGTCGAACAGCAGCACCATCTCGTTGGGGATCCCCGGATCCGCACGCCAGGCCAGGGCCTCGCGCAGCCCGTCGAGGTTCTCCGACGGCACGTAGTGGTCGGCGAAGCCGAGGTGCACGGCATCCGCTCCGGTCATGCTCTGTCCGGTCAGCCCGAAGTACTCCCCGAACCGGCCGGGCGCCCGGCCCAGCAGCCAGGTGCCGCCGACGTCGGGCGTGAAGCCGATGCGCGTCTCGGGCATCGCCAGCTTCGAGCGTTCCGTGACGATCCGCACGGACGCGTGCCCGGCCAGGCCGATGCCGCCGCCCATCGTGATGCCGTCGGCGAAGACGACGACCGGCTTCGGGTACTCGGCGATCAGGGCGTTCATGGCGTACTCGGCGCGGAAGAACTCGGCGATGTCGCCCGGGTGGCCTGCGGTGATGTGCTCGTACAGGGCGCGGACGTCGCCACCCGCGCAGAACCCGCGCTCGCCCTCCCCGTCGATGAGCACCGTCTCGATGTCGATGTCGTCGATCCACATCTTCAGCGCGGCGGTGATCCGCTCGATCATGTCCAGATCGAGGGCGTTGATCGCCCGCGGACGGTTGAGAGTTATCCGCCCGAGGGAGTTCTCAGTGCGGACGAGGACGGTGGCAGCTTCGACGTCGGTCACGATCGTCAGGCTACTCCGCTTCGCGATTTGCCCCGATTCGCGGGTGAGGATAGCCATTTCCGGCAGGTGAAGCAGGAATTCCCAGGGATTTCCGAGAAGATGGAGGGAACTGCCCAGATCAGGAGAGGTCGCCATGCCCGAAGGACAGGTGCTCGAGTTCAACCGCATCACGAAGCGCTACGGCGCCGTGACCGCGGTCGCCGACCTCTCGGTGCGCGTCGAACCCGGTGTCGTCACCGGCTTCCTCGGACCCAACGGGGCCGGCAAGACCACGTCGCTGCGGATGCTGCTCGGACAGATCCGTCCCACCTCGGGAACCGCGACGATCGGCGGCTCCTCGTACTCCGAGCTGCGCAACCCGCTGCGCACGGTCGGCGCCGTGCTCGAGGAGGCCGCGTACCGCCCGCGTCGCACCGCATCGCGCCAGCTGCTGATCGCGGCCAAGGGCAACGGCATCCCCGTCTCCCGGGTCGATGAGGTGCTGCGCCTGGTGGGTCTGCAGGAGGATGCCGATACGCGCCTGGGCAGCTACTCGCTCGGCATGCGTCAGCGTCTGGCCGTGGCATCCGCTCTGCTCGGCGATCCGGGTGTGCTCGTGCTCGACGAGCCGGCCAACGGTCTGGACCCCGAGGGCATCCGCTGGATGCGTCTGCTCATGCGCCGACTGGCCGATGAGGGCCGTACGGTGCTGCTGTCCTCGCACGTGCTCAGCGAGATCGAGCAGGTCGCCGACAACGTCGTGGTGCTCTCGAAGGGGCGCTCGGTGTACTCCGGCCGCATCGAGGACCTCGCCGACCCGGCGGGCGGTGCGGTGATCGTGGATGCCGAGAACCGCGCGCAGCTGATCACGGCGCTCTCCGCAGCGAAGGTCGACTTCGATGTCCTGCGCTCGGGCGTCACGGTGCGCGACTCGAACGCCGCCGCCGTCGGTGCGATCACCGCTGCGGCCGGGGTGCCGCTGACGGTGCTGCAGCAGCGCGGCCCGAGCCTGGAGGACGTCTTCCTCGACCTGGTCTACGGCCGTCGCTCCGACAGCCCCCGCCTCGACCAGGTCGCCAACCCGGTCGCGCACGCCCCGCTGAACGACGGCGTCTCGGTCGGCGACACGGCCGGCGACACGGCCGTCGCCGCGAGTGGGATCGCCACCGCCGGGGCGGCTGCGGTCGTCGCGGGCGGTGCTGCGGGATCGGCGGATGCCGCTGTCGAGGCGGATGCTGACACCGCCGCTCCCGCGGATGCGGATGCGGATGCCGCCGATGCGGATGCGGATGCTGCGGACGCTGCGGACGCTGCGGAAGGCGATGCCCCCGAAGCCGGCGCCGAGGACTCCGTCGAGGCGGCGACTCCCACCGCGGATGAAGACGAGGCACCCGCCCCTGTGGCGGACGAGGCCGCCACACCTGTGACTGACGCGGCCGCCGACACCGACGACGCCGAGCCGGCCGAAGGCGGGACCGACGCAGCAGCGATCTCGGAGGAGGCGCCCATCGAAGGCGATCCATCCGATGAGAACGCTCCGTCCGACGAGGAGGACGCCGACGCTTCGTCCGAGGACAGCGCCGACGCTCCGTCAGACGACACCGAGCAGTCCGGCGAGGACACCGAGCAGTCCGGCGAGGACACCGAGCAGCCCAACGAGGACACCGAGCAGCCCGACGACGACGCCGCCGACGCCGACGCTTCCGAGGACACGTCACCCGAGGCGACAAAGCAGACCGACGAGGATGCCCCGTCCGAGGAGAACACCGACTCGACCCCCGAGGCCGACCCTCTGCACGCCGCCGTCGCGAACCTGTGGAATCGTCCCGCATCCGTCGAGCGCGAGGCATCCGACGACGCTGCATCCGACACCGACGACTCCTCCGACGAGCCCGTCGACGAGTCCCCCGCGGACGAAGGCCCCGAGGACTCCGCCCAGGACGCCGAGCACGACGCCGAGGATCTCGACGCCACCCGGGTCCTGCCCCTCGCCACCGAGGCCGTCTCGATCCCCGCGCAGCAGAGCCCCGGCTCGTTCACGGAGCTGATCACCGGCATCCCGGCATCCGCTTCCCGCGATGACGCCGAGCCGACGTCTCCGGCGACCGAGGCGATCGAGGTGTTCGCTCCCCTGCTGTCGAACGATGACGACGACGACTCGGCTGTGGACGATGCGGAGGACAACCCGCATCTCGCCGCCATGCGCACGTCGCTCTCGAGTGCCGCCAGCCGATTCTTCGACGGTCCGGCTCCGGACTACCCCTACAGCCGCGTCCCCGCCGACGCGGCTGCCGAGGAGTCCACCCCGAACGCCGAGCACTCCTCAGACGAGGCCGACCAGCCGTCCGAAGACGCACAGCCCGAAGACGGCCAGTCCGAAGAGGGCCAGCCCGAAGAGGGCGCCGACGCTCACGAGCACCACGACGGCGAGCACCACCAGGGCTGACGCGCATGCCTGATCAGGCAGCGCCCGTGAGGCGGTTCTGATCAGGCCGGGCGCGGACGGATGACCGGTCGCTGACGCGGCTTGCTGACGGGCACCGGCGCTGTCGAGGCGATGTCCACGACATCCTCGGGCTTGTCGGTGACCTCCAGGCGCAGCGCCTGCGTCAGGGCGAGACCGTGCCGGGTGGTGAAGATCAGCCGCTGGTACTGCGCGTCGCCCTCGAGGTCGATCACGACGCTCGGACGACGCTTGCGGATCAGCACGAAATCGGTCGTGCCGGCACCTTTCCAGGTGCCCGCGGCGAGGATGCCGGGAATGTATGTGCCGGGTCCTGGTACGCCGCGCAGCCAGGTCCAGGCGTCGTCGGTGAGCTGCACCCGGGTGATGTGCTCCCGCACGATGTGCAGGTTCTCCCGGTGGAAGGTCGACGCGCGCTCGATCGGCGACAGCACGACCTCGAGTCGTGTCTGATCCAGCAGGAGCGTCACCATGGATCCAGTCTGCCAGCGACGCCCTGCAAGATGCCTGCGACTTGCTCACAACGCGACAACGATCCCGTAGGCGGGATCGCACAGTCGGGTGCGGTCAGGCGGTGGCGGATGCTGCCGCAGCAGCCGCCGCGGGCAGCGCCGCCTCGATCGCGGCGAGCTCCTCCTCGCCGTGCGCGGCGGTGAGGAACCACGCCTCGAAGACGCTCGGGGGCAGGGCGATCCCCTGCTCGCGCATCGCATGGAAGAACGGTGCGTAGCGGAACGACTCCTGGGTCTGCGCCTGCGCGTACGTGGTCGGCGCCTCGGCGGCGAAGACGACGCCGAACAGGCTGCCCGCGCGCGGCACGGCGTGCACCACGCCGGCATCCGTCAGCGCCGCATCGAGCGCGTCGGCGAGACGGGATGCCGCGGCATCCACCGTCGCGTACACCTCGGGTGTCGCGAGGCGCAGCGTGGCCAGACCAGCCGCGACCGACAGCGGATTCCCCGACAGGGTGCCCGCCTGGTACACCGGGCCGACCGGTGCGAGCATGTCCATGACCTGCGCGCTGCCGCCGAGCGCGGCCAGTGGCATCCCGCCGCCGACGACCTTGCCGAAGGTGATGATGTCGGGCAGGTACTGCTCCCCGGCCTCCTGCTGCAGACCCCAGTAGCCTGCGGGGTGCACGCGGAAGCCGGTGAGCACCTCGTCGAGGATCATGAGAGCACCGTGCGCGTGAGCGGTCTCGGCGATCAGCCGGTTGAACCCGGGCAGCGGCGCGACGACGCCCATGTTCGCGGACGCGGCTTCGACGATCACCGCGGCGATGCGGTCGCCGTGCTCGGCGAACACGGCGGCCAGCGCCTCGGGATCGTTGTAGTCGATGACGAGGGTCTGCGCGGCGATCGGCGCGGGCACACCGGCCGAGCCGGGCAGGGCGAGCGTCGCCACGCCGGAGCCGGCGGCGGCCAGCAGACCGTCGGAGTGGCCGTGATAGTGCCCGGCGAACTTGACCAGCAGGTCGCGGCCGGTCGCACCGCGCGCCAGACGGATGGCGGTCATGGTGGCCTCGGTGCCGGTCGACACCAGGCGCACACGCTCGACCGGGCGCGCATCGCCGACGCGCACGCGCTCGGCGATCACCCGGGCGAGCTCGACCTCGCCCTCGGTGGGAGCTCCGAACGACAGGCCGCGCACGGCGGCATCCTGCACCGCCCGCACCACCTCGGGCTGCGCGTGACCGAGCAGCGCCGGCCCCCACGAGGCGACCAGGTCGATGTACTCGCGGCCCGCGGCATCCGTCACCCTGGCGCCGTTCGCGGATGCCAGGAAGCGCGGCGTCCCGCCGACCGACCCGTAGGCCCGGACCGGCGAGTTCACCCCACCCGGGATCACCGAGCGGGCAGCGTCGAACAGGGTGTCATTGCGGTCGGTCATGCGTCCAGCCTACGGATGCCGGCTATGCGCGCGCTCGTGGCTGAGCATCCGCTCGGGGATGGAAAACGTATGTGGAACGGGCCGCGAACCAGCGAAAAGCATCCGCCACCCGCCTGCGCAGATGGAAAACGTCGGCAGGACAGCCCGGGAACCAGCGGAATCCATCCGCAGCGGCGGGCGCGCCCGGTGCGCCCGGCACGCCGAGCAGCGTCAGCGCAGCCAGCGGGCGGCCTCGACGGCCCAGTACGTGAGCACGGCATCCGCACCGGCGCGACGGATCGACATCAGCGACTCCAGGATCGCCGCGTCGCGGTTGATCCAGCCGTTGGCCGCGGCGGCCTCGACCATCGCGTACTCGCCCGACACCTGGTACGCCCACACGGGCACGTCCACGGCGTCGCGCACCTCGCGCAGCACGTCGAGGAAGCCCATCGCGGGCTTGACCATCACGATGTCGGCACCCTCGTCCACGTCGAACAGCGCTTCGCGCACGCCCTCGCGCCGGTTGCCGGGGTCCATCTGGTACGTGCGGCGGTCGCCCTGCAGCTGCGAGTCGACGGCCTCGCGGAAGGGACCGTAGAACGCGCTGGCGTACTTGGCCGAATAGGCCAGCAGCAGGGTGTCCTGGAAGCCCTCCGAGTCCAGCGCCTCGCGGAGGGCGGCCACCTGGCCGTCCATCATGCCGCTGAGCCCGAGCAGGTGCGATCCGGCGCGCGCCTGTGCGAGAGCCATCGAGCGGTAGCGGTCCAGGGTGGCGTCGTTGTCGACCGAGGGCTGGGTCCCTGAGCCTGTCGAAGGTGCCAGCACACCGCAGTGACCGTGGTCGGTGAACTCGTCCAGGCACAGATCGGTCTGCACGACCAGAGCGTCGCCCACCTCGGCGACGAGCGCCGCGGTGGCCACGTTGAGGATGCCGTCGGGATCATCGGCACCGGATCCCTGCGCGTCGCGCACCTCGGGAACACCGAACAGCATCACACCGCCGACACCCGCCTCGGCGGCCTCGACGGCCGCCGCACGCAGTGAATCGAGCGAATGCTGCACGACGCCGGGCATGGAGCCGATCGGAGCCTGCTCGGTCAGGCCCTCGCGCACGAACATAGGCAGCACGAGCTGGCGGGCCTCGAGCGAGGTCTCGCGCACCAGGTTCCGCACCGGCGCGGACTGCCGCAGTCGACGCAGCCGGCTCTGGGGAAAACGGCTCACGGTGCGAACTCGTCCGCTGCGTGAGGAAGGGTGAAGTGCGACACCGTCTCGATGAGCGCATCGACGGTCTGCCGGTCGGCGACCGCCGTGATCGGCAGACCCGCCTTGCGGGCGTCCTTGGCCGTGCGCGGTCCGATGGCCGCCAGCAGTGTGCTGTCGGGGATGTCGGGGAACTGCTCGCGAACCTGACCCGCGACCGAGCCGCTGGTGATGAGGATCGCATTGATGCGACCGTTCTCCACGTCGCGGCGGATGCGCTCCGTGACCGGCACCCCCACCGTGCGGTAGGCGACGACGCTGTCGACGTCGTGTCCGGCGTCGTTGAGCATGACCGACAGGACCGGCTTGGCGATCTCGCTGCGCAGCGACAGGACGCGCCGCGGCTCGGGCTCGAGCGCGATCATCTGATCCGCCATCCCCGCCGCCGAGTTGTCGAGCTCCGGAACGAGGGCCACGTCATAGCCGACCGCCAGGAGTGCTGCGGCCGTGGTCTCGCCGACCGCGGCGATCTTGGTGCGCTTGGGCACCGCCACCCGATGGGCGAAGAGCACGTCGACCGTGGTCGCGCTGGTGACGGTGAGCCAGTCGTAGTGCCCCTCCTGCAGACGCTCGAGCGCCGCGTCCAGGGCATCCTGGTCGGTGGTGGGGGCGAAGTTGATCAGCGGGGCCACCACGGGCACAGCGCCCTGTGCGCGCAGACTGGCGGCGACGCCGTCTCCCCAGGGGCCACCACGGGGCACCAGGATGCGCCAGCCGTCCAGCGGCCGGGCCGTTTTCGTTTCGGAAGCAGTCATCAGGATCACTCTCGCGGGAGAAGGTCGGCCGCTCCCTGTTCGAGCAGCCGATGGGCTGCAGACATGCCGATTTCACGGATCGCGTGCATCGGGTCTGCACCATCGGCAGCACTCGCTCCGTTGCCACTGCCGTTCCGACGAATATACCCCCGGTTCAGGGACTCCGTGACGTCGAGTCCGATCCGGCGGTCTCCGTGGGGGTCGTAGACCACGGCTCGGACGCGGATATCGTCGCCCGTGACCTGCGCATGCGCGGCCATCGGAGCCTGGCATCCGGCCTCGAGTCCGGCGAGGATCACCCGTTCGACGGTCACCGCGATGCGGGTGTCCTCGTCGTCCATCTGAGCGAGCGCCGCGAGGAGTTCCGCGTCGGCATCCACCAGTGTCTCGACGGCGAGCGACCCCTGCCCGGGTGCGGTCGGCCATTCCGACAGACCCAACGGCTCCCGTCGCAGCGGAGAATCCGAGCCGAGACGCGAGAGTCCCGCGGCGGCCAGGATGATGGCATCCAATTCCCCCGACGCGACCCGCGCCAGACGCGAGTCGACGTTGCCGCGGATGTCGATGATCTCGGCACCAGGTGCGCGTCTGCGCACCTGCGCGATGCGACGCGGGGCGCCGGTGCCGACCTTCGACCCGCGGGGCAGGGCGTGCAGCGGGGTGCCGTCGCGGGTGATGACCACGTCGCGGGCGTCCTCGCGGACCGGTGTCGCGGCGATGACCAGCTCGCCCGGCTCGGCGGTGGGCAGATCCTTCAGCGAGTGAACCAGGATGTCGCACTCCCCGGCGATGAGCGCCTCGCGCAGCCGGTTGGCGAAGATGCCCGTCCCGCCGATCTCCGACAGGGAGGCGCGGTTCGTGTCGCCCTCCGAGACGATCGGCACGAGCTCGACCGGCCGACCGGCGATCTTCGCGAGCGCATCCGCGACATGGCCGGACTGCGCCTGCGCGAGAGCGCTGCGGCGCGTGCCGAGACGGATGGGGGTGGTCACTGCAGCACGTCTGCGATCTCGTCGAGGCGGAGACGGCGCCCGGTGTAGAAGGGCACCTCCTCCTTCACATAGCGGCGCGCCTCGGTGTAGCGCAGGTCGCGCATGAGGTCGACCAGCTCGGTCGGGTCATCGGCTTCGAGGGGCAGCAGCCACTCGTAGTCGCCGAGCGCGAACGCGGCGACCGTGTTCGCGAGAACGCCCCGGTGGGCCGCGCCCTTGCGTCCGTGGTCGGCGAGCATCGTGCGCCGCTCGTCCTCCGAGGCGAGGTACCACTCCGGCGTGCGCACGAAGGGGTACAGGCAGAGCCAGCCCTTGGCTTCGACACCGCGCAGGAATGCGGGCACGTGAGCACGGTTGAACTCGGCGTCGCGGTGCACGCCCATGACGTTCCAGACCGGCAGCAGCGAGCGCAGCAGGTCGGTGCGGCGCAGTCGACGCAGCGCACGCTGCAGCTCCTCGGCGGTCGGTCCGTGCAGCCAGACCATCAGGTCGGCATCCGCCTTCAGCCCGCTGACGTCGTAGAAGCCGCGGACCGAGACGCCGGAGTCCTCGATGTACCCGACGATGGTCTCCAGCTCGGTGGCATCCGCCTCGGCGACCGGTGCATCGGGATTTCGACGCCAGACGGCCCAGAGGGTGAATCCCGAGGGAGCGGGTGCGGACTGATCAGCTGCAAGAACTTCCGACATGCTTCCAGTCTGCCCCTTCTGAGCGGGACCGGCTAACCGTGCCTGCGCAGGGGATCAGCCCAGGACCGCGCGTGGGATCAGCGCGAGACGGCGCGGGCGATCACCCAGACCACTCCGCCGACGACGGCGGCGACACCGGCGACGGCGGCCGCCGCGCCGATCGGGTTGCGCTGGGCGAAAGCACGGGTGCGACGGATGCCGCGCTGCGACGCCTGCTCGAGACGACGCGGCACATTGCCCTTGATCTCGATGGCGGCCAGAGCCGCCTTCAGCTCGGCGCGAGCGGATGCCACCGGGTCGACGATCCCGCCCGGGACCACCGTGCGAGGAAGGGAGGAGGACGGTGTCAGATCAGTCATTGTCAGGCTCCTTCATCAACTGCACGTCCGTCGCGACGGCCTGTCCGGGATTCTCGCGCTTGACGACCTTGCGGAAGCGCAGCACACCGAGCAACGCGAAGATCGCCACGGCCAGCAGCAGGAATCCGAAGACCGAGAGCGCCGCGACCCAGGCGGGCCACCAGGAGGCCAACCCGATGATCGCGAAGGCGAGCAGCACCGGGATCGCCCAGAACAGCAGGAACAGCACGATCACGAACCACAGGCTGCCGAAGCCGGCATCCTTCGCGGTCCGGGCGACCCAGACCTTCGCCGCGGCGATCTCGGCGGTGACGAGGTTGCGCACCAGCTCGGGCAGATCTCCGAGCAGGGTCAGCAGGCTGTCGTCTGCGCGGTCGCGATTTCCGCGTGCCATCGTCACTCCGCCTCTGGGGTCGTCTTCTTCGCCGCGGACTTGGACTTGGCGGCCGGCTTGGGCGTCGCCGCGGGCTTCGCGGCCGTCTTCGCCTTCGTCGTGCGCTCGGCGTCGGCCGCGGCATCCTTCACGGTGTCGGCGACATCATCCGCGGCGTCCTTGGTGGCATCCACCGCCGAGTGCAGTCGCTGCTCGGGGGTGCCGGCAGCGGAGGCGGCCTTGACGACCTTGACCGCACCGGTCCACAGCGCAGCGGGGACGGCGGCGACCTGGGCCTTGGCGTACTCCTGCACGCGTGTGACCTGGAGCTGAACCGGGTCGAGGTGCCAGACCTTCAGCCACTGCTTCTTGATCTGCTCGTAGCGTGCGCGCCCTGCGCGCGTGCCGAACACGTAACCTGCGCCGAATCCGACGACGAGTCCGATCTTGCCCTTCATGGGAGCCTCCTGACGTTTGCTGCCGCGTCTTCGTCGATGGCCGAACCGTGTCGTCCCCCGAACGCTGAGTCTCCAGGGTAGTCGCATATTCCCGATTCGGCATCTGCCCTTGCGCGCAGCGCGCCGACGACGTAATGGAGGTTCGGTCAGTCCTGCCAGAGCAGCTCGCCGCGCAGCCGATCGGCCTCGGCGACGGCATCCGGCACCACCTGGGCGAGCCCGGTCCCGGCGAGCCAGGCGCCGACCACCGCGAGTCGCGGCGTCTTGTGCGCGGCAGTGCGCACCGCGGTGCGACGCTCGGCCGCACCGATCAGCGAGGTCGGCTGCGACTGCACGAATCGTGCGCGATGCGCGGCCAGCAGCTGCTGCGGGTGCAGCGTCACGCCGAGCAGCGCGGATGCCTCGGACAGCGCCAGCTGCGCGGCGGCATCGTCGTCCAGTTCGGCGGTCGCGGTGGGCTCGCCCTGCGTGCCGAAGGACACCCGCACGATGTGACGGGCACCGGCGTCGCGGCGCAGCCAGCTCCACTTGGCGGTGGAGTGCGTGAGCGCCTTGGCGAGGTGGCTTCCCGGCACGGTGAGCACGCCGCTTCCGCGCGGGGCCGCATCGAGCTCGGGGGCATCGAGCAGCAGGGTGACGATCTCGATCTCGGGAGCATCGCCCGGCTCGGTGAGACCTGCGACGTGCCCGGCCAGAAGGTCGCGGGCGGTGGGCTCGGCGGTGGCGATGACGACCGCGGTCGCGGTGAGGGGTTCGGATGCCGCGGAGTCGGCAGCCTCGTCAGCATCCGCCTTCTGCTCGAGAGCGACCGCCCACTCACTCGACCCGCTCGTCAGTCGCACCACGCGGGCCTCGGTGCGGATCTCCGCGCCGTACTTCTCCAGGTCGGCGCGCAACGCGTCGACCAGACGGCTCATGCCGCCATCGAGTCCCAGCACGGCAGCGCCGGGCTTCTTGCCTGCGCGATCGCCCTGCAGAGCGAGAACGGCACCGCTGAGCGAGCCGACGCGGGCGAGCGCGGCGTTCAGCCCGGGGGCGGCGACCTCGACGTCGACGACCTCCGGCAGAGCCGAATACACGCCGGCTGTGACGGGCGCGACGAGCCGGTCCCGCACGCGGGCGCCCATGCGAGAGGCGACGAGCTTGCCGAGGCTCCGCTCGTGGCCGATGGTCAGCGGCGGACGCAGACGGTCGATGTACGCGCGCCAGACGCCGCGCCAGCCGATGATGGCGCGCACGTCCTCCTGGAACGGGTTGGCGGGGATGCCGAGCAGCCCGCCCTTCGGCAGGGGTGCGTCGGGAGCATCCGGGATGCCGCTCAGCCAGGCTCCGCCGCCCTCGGGCTTCACGACCGCGTCGGACAGTCCGAGCTCGTCGACCAGCCTGCGCACGTGTCCGCCACGGGTGGCGAAGCTCTCGGCTCCGGCGTCGACGACGATGCCGTCGAGTTCGGCGGAGCGGATGCTGCCGCCCAGCGTCTCGTGCGCCTCCAGCAGGGTGACGCGCATGCCGACCTTCGCGCATTCGCGGGCGGCGACGAGCCCGCCGATGCCGCCCCCGATGACGACGACGTGCTGCTGTGCGGCGCGGGCGGCAGGATCAGCCGAGTGCTCTGCGGTCATGCGTCGATTCTTTCATCGCGGCCTGTGCGCCGCCGGGGATGCCGGTCGCTCGGCCTCCGGGTCGCAACGGATGCCGCTTCCCCCCGATGCCGCACGTCCAGGTCGCAGCGGATGCCGCTTCGAAGCCGAAATGGCGGCATCCATTGCGACCTGGACGGTGAGGAGCTGGTCGCCGCGGTCAGAGCTCGCCGTGGGCGAGCTGCACGATGCGGGTGAGCTGGTCGGGGTCGGTCTCCGGCGGAACGCCGTGGCCGAGGTTCAGGATGTGCCCCTTGGCGCCACGTCCGCGTTCGATGACGTCGCGCACGTGCGCTTCGAGCACCGGCCACGGCGCCTGCAGCAGCGCCGGGTCGATATTGCCCTGCACGACGGTGTCGGGGCCGAGCACGCGGATCGCCTCGTCCAGCGGCATCCGCCAGTCCACGCCGACCGCGCCGGCGACGCCGCCCAGCCGCATGTCGTCGAGGAAGGGTCCGGTGCCGACGCCGAAGTGGATGCTGGGCACGCCGATGCCGTCAAGCGCGGCGTGCGAGTGCGGCGCGATGTGCGTGCGGTAGTCGGTGGGGCTGAGGGATCCCGCCCAGGAGTCGAAGAGCTGCACGACCGATGCTCCGGCGTCGCGCTGGATCTCCAGGAAGCGGCGCGAGATGCGCGACAGCCAGCCCGCGAGCCTGTCCCAGGATTCGGGGTCGGCGTGCATCATGGCGCGGGCGCGCATGTGCTCCTTCGACGGGCCGCCCTCGATCAGGTAGGCCGCGAGGGTGAAGGGTGCGCCGGCGAAGCCGATCAGCGGGGTCTCGCCGAGCTCTGCCGTGACGATGCGCACGGCTTCGGCGATCGCCGTGCCGTCGAGGTCGGCCGGGTCGATCGCTGTGATGCGGGCCACGTCATCCGCCGTGCGCACGGGGTTCGCGAACACCGGACCGCGGCCCGGCTCGATCACCACCTCGATGCCGGCGAGGCGCAGCGGGATGACGATGTCGCTGAAGAACACCGCGGCGTCCACACCGTGCCGGCGCACCGGCTGCAGTGTGATCTCGGCGGCGAGATCGGGGGTGAGGCAGGCGTCCAGCATCCGGGTCCCGACGCGCAGCTCGCGGTACTCGGGCAACGACCTTCCGGCCTGACGCATGAACCAGACGGGGGTGCGCTCGGGCTTCTCGCCGGCGAGCGCGCGCAGCAGATCACTCATGCGTCCGATCCTTCCATCACCGCCTATGCGGATGCCGGGCGACGGCCGCCACGGGGTAAGGCTTGCCTCTGATGCCGCTCATAGCGACCCGGCGTATTCTGTACAGGTGCTGCTCTGCGTCACTGCGAGTCATAAGACCGCTTCTTTCGACCTGCTCGAACGCCTCAGCCGCCACCCCGAAACCGTCGCCCCGACACTTGTCGAAGCCGGTGCGGAGGGAGCCGTCGTGCTCTCGACCTGCAACCGCTTCGAGGCCTACGTCGAGACCGACGATCTCGACACGGGCGCGGTTCTGGAGGTCGTCGCGCAGGCCACCGGCATCCCCTCGGCCGACCTCGACGGCTCGTACCGCGTGGTCGAGGACCGCCGCGTCGCCGAGCACCTGTTCGCCGTGGCATCCGGTCTGGAGTCCGTCGTCTCGGGCGAGGGCGAGATCGCCGGCCAGGTGCGCAGGGCTTTGACCGGTGCGCGCAAGGACGGCACGACCTCGCCTGCCCTCGAGCGTCTCTTCCAGCGCGCGAGCCAGGCGCAGCGCAAGGTCAAGAACGTCACCGCTCTGCAGCGCGCGGGCCGCTCGCTGGTGCGCCTGTCGCTGGAACTCGCCGACAGCCGCATCGCGGACTGGGCGGCCGAGCGCGTGCTGCTGGTGGGCACCGGCTCTTATGCCGCTGTCACCCTGGCGACGCTGCGTGAGCGCGGTGCCGTCGACATCTCGGTGTTCTCTCCCTCGGGCCGCGCCGAGCTGTTCGCCAAGAAACACGGCATCCGCGCGGTCTCGGCATCCGAATACGCCGCGACTGCCCAGCGCTCCTCCTTACTGATCACCTGCACTTCGGTCTCCGAACCCGTGCTCGGGCCGGAGCAGCTGCAGCGCCCGGAGCGCACGGCATCCGCCGGTTGCCCGGCCGGCTCCGCCGGAGGCTCGCAGCTGGTCATCGACCTGGGCATGCCCCGCAACGTCGATCCCGCGGTCGCACAGCTGGAGGGCGTCGCGCTGCTGGATCTGGAGACCATCCGCCTGCACGCCCCCATCGAAGAGCTGCAGGCGACGGATGCCGCTCGCGCGGTGGTCCGCGAGGCCGCGGAGGACTTCCACGCCGCGGGCTCCCGCGCCGCCGTCACGCCTGCCGTCGTCGCACTCCGCACGCACATCTTCGAGCTGCTCGAGGCCGAGATCGACCGCGCCCGCCGCCGCGGCGACGAGGACGGCATGGTCGAACAGGCCATGCGTCACCTCGCCGGCGTGCTGCTGCACACCCCCACCACGCGGGCGCACGAGCTGGCCGCCGACGGCCGTGGTGACGAGTTCGTCACCGCGCTCGAGACGCTGTACGGCCTGATTCCTGAGTCCGGCGCCGGCGAAGCTGCGGTATCCGACATCGCGGCATCCGACGTCGCCTGACCGACGTCGTCCCGGGCGTGCGCTTCGCGCGGGGAAAGGTGCCTGACGCGGACCGGATCTGGGAATTTCTCCGCGGCAGGCGCGCTTTCCCGCGGCAATGGCACGGCCGACCCGCGTGCGCGACACTGGACTCATGACCGACGCGCTGGACGAAGGCCCGTTCTTTCACGGCACCAAAGCCGAGTTGCGGCCCGGCGATCTGCTGACAGCGGGGTTCGCGTCGAACTACCGGCCCGAGATCCTGATGAACCACATCTACTTCACGGCACTGCGGGACGGCGCCGGGCTGGCTGCCGAGCTGGCTGCCGGCGACGGCGAGCCGCACGTCTACCTCGTCGAGCCGACGGGCGAGTTCGAGAACGATCCGAACGTGACCGACAAGAAGTTCCCCGGCAACCCCACCCGCTCGTACCGCAGCACCTCGCCGCTGCGCGTGGTCAGCGAGGTCGACGACTGGACGCGGCTGACCCCCGAAGCGCTGCAGACCTGGCGTGACCGGCTCACTGAGATCCGCGAGACGCGCGGCGAGATCATCAACTAGCGGCCGGCGCTTCGCGCGGAGATATGCACTTCGCGCGGACGGATGCTCCGGATGCCTCCGCGCGAAGCGCAGAACTCCGCAGCAGATGCACCCCCGCCCGGCGCCTGCGAGACTGTCCGCATGGCACTTCACATCACCGGAGACACCGCCGCCGACGACCTGCTCACGAACAATCCCCTCGCGCTCCTGGTCGGGATGCTGCTCGACCAGCAGGTGCCGATGGAGACCGCGTTCGCGGGTCCCCTCAAGATCGAGCAGCGCACCGGTGCGACGGATGCCGCAGCCATCGCCGACATGGATCCGGACGCCTTCCTCGAGGCGTTCAGGCAGACGCCCGCCGTGCACCGCTTCCCCGGATCCATGGCGACCCGCGTGCAGACACTCTGCCGTACGCTCGTCGACGAGTGGGGCGGCGGGGCCGACGCCCTCTGGACAGACGGCGACCCGGATGGCCCCGAGGTGCTGAGGCGCCTGAAGAAGCTGCCCGGCTTCGGCGAGCAGAAGGCCAAGATCTTCCTCGCACTGCTGGGCAAGCAGTACGGCTTCACCGGCGCGGGATGGCGCGAGGCATCCGCTCCCTACGGTGAGGACGGCTCCTACCGAAGCGTTGCCGACATCGTCTCGCCGGAGTCACTGTCCAAGGTGCGCGAGCACAAGAAGGCCATGAAGGCAGCGGCGAAGTCGTGAAGCCGACCGGCACGGATGTCGCGGGCTTGATCGCCCGCAGCGCGCCCGCGATCCGGCGGCGGGATGCCGAGACGCTGACCACCCTCATGCAGGAGATCTCCGGTCGCGAACCGATGACCTGGGGCACCATCATCGGGTTCGGGCACGCCGAGTATCGCTACCCCACCGGACGCACCGGCGAGATGGGGCTGCTGTCCTTCGCACCGCGCAAGGCCGCCACGACGATCTACTTCGTCGACGGCGTGGACGCCTACGCCGATGAGCTCGCGACGCTGGGTCCGCACACCACCGGCGTCGGATGCCTGTACATCCCCGACCTCGAGCAGGTCGACCTCGACCTGCTCCGCGGCATCCTCACCCGCTCGCTCGCCTGGGTCGAGGCAGGCGGCGGCGCGGGAATGCAGCTGACGGTCCTCGACTGACAAATCTGGCTGATCACTCACCCGAGTCGTAGACGACCGTCGATCGGGGTTCCGGACGCACGGCGAGGATCATCGCGAGCACTCCGAGGAAGCCGACCGAGGCGGCGACAAGGAACCCGGCCAAGCCGAACAGAGCCATGAGCGCCTCTTGGTTCTCAGCGAGCCCCGGAATCGGCAGCATGCCCGACAGCACGGTGCGCGCGACGACGACCATGCCCAGCGCCCACAGCGGCGCCCAAACCCACGGCTTCGGCACGACGCCGGCCCGACCGATCTGCACCACTGCGATGACCGCGAGCACCAGCGAGACGGCCTCGGTGGTGATGCCGACCATGTTCACCAGCTGGAAGTAGCCGCCGCGCTCGGCCGGATCGTCGAAGGACACCTCCATGGGCAGCAGCAGCTGCTGCAGCGGCAAGGCCACCAGCAGCCACGCGGCCAACGCGATGATCGCGGCCGTGCCCAGCGGGCGACGTGCCGTGACACTGCCCGCCCGCCCGAGACCTACCGCGAAGATCACCGCACCCGCGGAGAACAGGAGGTCGGACAGCGATATGAAAGGCAGTCCGGGCAGGAGTAGGCCGCGCAGCGCGAGCCCGAGCAGAGCGGATGCCGCGAGCAGCCCGCCGCCGAGCATCCAGGTGCGCCGACGCTCCCGTTCGGTCGCCGCAGTGACATCCACGTCGATCACGCGACAACCCTATCGCCGTCGATCACGCGGATCGGCGACTCAGCCGCGTGCTACGCGCTCGGCCTCCTTGGCGGCGACGATCTTGCGCAGGCCGGAGCTCGAGAAGCGGTGGTCGCGACTGTTGAAGTACAGCTCGATGCCGGCCGCCTCGCAGTACTCGCGGCCGGTGAAGTCGCGCTCTTCGTACTCGTCGCCGACGATGCGCACGTCGAGCTTGAAGGCACGCAGGATGTCCTCGAGATCCTGCTCGGTGGAGTACGGCACGATCTCGTCGACGTACTCGCAGCCGCGCAGCTGGATGTAGCGCTCGACGACCGTCTGGGTCGGAGCGTTCTTCTCGGGACGGTCGAGTGTCGGGTCCATCTGCAGACCGCAGATCAGGTAGTCGCACTGCCGCTTCGCCTCGGCGAGCATCATGATGTGCCCGGCGTGCAGCAGGTCGAAGGTCGAGAAGGTGATCCCCACCCGCGGCCCAGGGTTGTAGTCCTGGTGCTTCTTCACCGTCTCAACTGTCATCGCATCTCCTGTCAGGCAGCTGTCCGCAAACAGGGAGAAGTCTACCGGCGCGTGAGGGCGGAGCCGGATTCAGCCGACTCCGCCCGATGCTTCAGCCGGCCATGGGTCGGAATCGCACCTGCACCGATTCGGACCAGCCGGTGTGGGCGAGCCGCTGCGAGACCGTCGCGGTCTGCGGAACCGTCAGCGCGCGGTCGAGGGTGATCGACCAGGAGCCGTCGACCGCGGCGACGGTCGACGCGGTGGATGCCGTGCGGCCGGGGCCCGAGACGGTCACCCGCACGGTGGCTCCCGGAGCGCCGAAACCGCTGATGGTCACGCGGTCCGCGGCGAGTGCGGCACGGGGCGCCTTCGGTGCGACTCCGGCCGCGTCGTCCTGCACCGCAGTCAGGTTCTTCATCCAGGTGAACGCGGTCGGAGTGATGGTGTCGTCTCCCCAGACCTTGCCGTCGCGATCGACGGCGTAGGCGAAGAATCCGCCCTTCGTTCCACCTTCCGGCTGCCAGGTCGCGTACTCGTACGCGGTGTACTCCGGTGCGGTCTGCGGGTCGTAGATCCCCTCGGCATCGCCCCAGTGCGTGCGGTCCTGCTCTTCGGGGAACGAGAAGCCAGGCAGGAACTGGCACGGCGCGATGTCGTCGGCGAACGTCTCCCACGTCTTCTGCAGCGTCGCCCCACCGCGGCCGTACGCCTGCAGCAGCACGAAGGAGATGTTGCTCGAGACCGCCTCGAACAGCGGCGTGCTGCCGGTCTGGTTGGTGTCGTAGATGAAGATCTTGTCAGTGCCGGACTTCGGACCGATGATCTCGCCGAGTGCGTTGAAGACGCCGATCGCGCGGGTGAGGCCGTCGCCGGTCGGATAGGACTCGACATCGACGTCGATGCCATCGAGTCCGTACGGGGTGACGTACGTGTCGACCAGCTGCTGCGCGTACTCGCGGTAGGCATCCTCGGTCAGCGGGATGTCGGCCTTGGCGAATCGATCGATCCAGAGCGTGTAGACGGCGCGTGTGCCCTGAGCGTGCAGCGCCGGCATGTACTCGTCGCGCAGCGTCGCCCAGTAATCGGTGTCAGCCGTGTCCCCCGCATCGAACACCATCGCGACATCGATCTCGGGAGGAAGGTCGCTCATGCGGGTCACGTTCTTGTCGGGCAGGTTCGAGTTCGCGCTCTCCGGAACCGTGACGTCGCGCCAGGTGCGGTAATACGCCATGGTGAGCGGCTCCGCTTCACAGTGGGTGGTGTTCCCGATCTGCACCGCCTGCTTGGAGGGCGCCTCCTGCGCTGCCGCCGGGGTGGCGGCCAGCGCCGCCAGGCCCGTGAGGACTGCTCCAAGGCCTGCTGCTGTCGTTCGCTTCATTGCTCTTCTCTCTCCGTCGAGTGGATGCTGCGCGTACCGATCGCTCATCGTCCGCAACAGACGAGTAACGAACTAGAGCGATTTAGTGGGACGGTACCAGATCGTGCTAACGTCTGCTATACCGTTTTAGTAATGGGTTGTCACAGCGACCTCATCCCGGGGCGCGGCAGCCAGGACCTTTCGAAGGAGATCGTCCATGAAGCACCGCACATCAGCAGTCATCGGCCTCGCGGCAGCAGCAACCCTCATCCTCTCCGGATGCACCGGGGGCGGTGCCACGGCTCCGGAATCCAACACCGGCGGCGAGATCTCCGGTGAGATCACGTTCCAGACCTGGTCGCTGAAGAACGAGAAGTTCACCCCCTACTTCGAATCCCTCGTCAAGGACTTCGAGAAGGCGCACCCCGATGCGAAGGTCAACTGGATCGACCAGCCCGGTGACGGCTACGAGGACAAGATCCTGCAGCAGGCCGAGTCCGGCGAACTGCCCGACGTCATCAACCTGCCCCCGGAGTACGCCTACTCCCTGGCCTCCGCCGGTCAGCTGCTCGACCTGGGCAGCGCCTCGAAGGCGATCGACGACTACGTGCCCGGCGGCGTGCAGGCCTACGAGTACGACGGCGTCGACGGCTCCTTCGCGTTCCCCTGGTACCTGGGCACCGAGCTGAACTACTGGAACTCCTCGCTGCTCGCCAAGGGCGGCGTGACCGAGCCGCCCGCCACCTTCGACGAGACGCTGGATGCCGCGCAGAAGCTGGCGGATACCGGTGTGCCGATGTTCTCATCGGTCCCGAGCCCCAAGATGCTGCAGATCGTCGGCGCGGTGAAGGACATCTACAAGGACGGCAAGTTCGTCTTCAACACCCCGGAGGCCGCGAAGGTCATCGATCGCTACGCCGAGCTGTACAAGGCCGGCGCGGTCACTCCCGAGGCGCTGCAGGGCGCCGGCACGTCGAACTCCAACATCAACAACTTCAACACCGGCGGCGTCGCCTGGACCACAGCCGGCCCGAACTACATCGACAAGGACGTCGCGGTCAACGCGCCCAACCTGCTGCCCGATGTGGCCGTGACCGCCGGCTTCGGCAACCCGCCGCTGTTCGTGCAGGGCATCAGCGTCGCGAAGAACTCCAAGAACGCCGCCACCGCGCTCGCGTTCGCCGAGTTCGCCACGAACACGAAGAACCAGATCGCCTTCGTCAAGCTGGCCGCCGGCTTCTTCCCCGGCACCATCGAGGCCAACGCCGACCCGGCCGCGTTCTCGGAGAAGCCCGAGAACGAGCTGCAGGGCGTGGCGAACGACCTCGCCGGCAAGCAGATGGCGGATGCCAGGATGACCGGCGCCCCGCAGTACACCGAGGCCATGGAGACCTACGCCAAGCAGCAGATCGCCCTCGCCGTGACCGGTGAGATCAGCGGCAAGGAGGCTCTGGACAAGTCCGTGGAGTACGCGCAGCAGAACGTCATCGGCTGAGCAGGCACGCAGCGGAGGGGAGGACAGAAGTGAAGAGACAGAGATGGTTCACGCCGTACCTGCTGGTGCTGCCGGCGGTGGTCTGGGTGCTGGTCTTCGCACTCTGGCCGTTCCTGAACACGGTGGTCCTGGCCTTCACGGATGCCCGTCCCCTCCGCCCCGTCGAGTTCATCGGACTCGAGAACTTCGGCCGGCTCTTCCAGGATGAGCGCTTCGGCTACGCACTCACGACGTCGCTCGTCTACGTCGTGGTGTGCGTGCCGCTGCTCACCTTCCTGCCCCTGCTGCTCGCGATGCTCGTGCACGGCAAGATCCCCGGCATCGGGTTCTTCCGCACCACGTACTACTTCCCCGTGATCGCCTCGGCCGTCGTCGTGGCGATCGTGTGGGAGTTCCTCTTCTCGGGCAGCGGCACGATCAACGCGGCGCTGAAGTTCTTCGGCCTGGCCGACCGCCCGATCGAGTTCCTCTCCGACCGCTGGCTGCTGATCTTCTGCGCGATCGGGCTGACGGTGTGGAAGGGGCTCGGCTACTACATGGTCGTCTACCTCGCCGCGCTCGGAAACGTCGGCCGCGAGCTGCACGAGGCGGCTGCGATGGACGGCGCGGGCGCGTGGCGCCGATTCTGGTCGGTGACCGTGCCCGGCGTGCGCGGCCCGATGATGCTCGTGTCGGTGCTGATCTGCGTGGGCGCGATGCGCGTGTTCACCGAGCTCTACGTCCTCTCGCACGGCTCGGGCGGTCCCGGCGGGCGCGCGATGAGCCTGGTGATGATGATCCAGTCGATGGGCAAGGGGCTGAACGGTCAGATCGGCTACGCCTCGGCGATCTCGCTCGTGCTGTTCCTGCTGACGCTGGTCCCGCTGGCGGTCGTCGGCATCCTCAACAACCGCGACGCGATCGCCGAGATGCGCGCGACCCGCCGCGCGGCGAAGATCACCCGCCTCGCACGCATGACGCAGGGAGCAGCACGATGAGCATCCGCGAGTCCAACCTCCGCGAGTCCAACATCCGCGATTCCCGCACGACCGTGCCCTCCCGGGACCGGCCGTACCGCACCCGCGGTTCCGCCGACATCATGAAGCCCTCGCTCGCAGGCCTCATCGGCAAGTACGCGATCCTGATCGTGATCCTCGGGGTCATGGTCTTCCCCTTCCTCTGGCAGCTGTCGACCTCGTTCAAGGGCGCCACCGAGAACATCTACGACTTCCCTCCCACACTCATCCCCCAGGCCCCCACGCTCGACAACTTCAGCGAGGTCTTCCGCACGATCCCGGTACTCGACTACGCGTGGCACTCGCTGCTCGTCGGGGTGGGCACCGTCATCACCAACGTGCTGTTCGCGACGATCGGCGGCTACGCCCTGGGCACCATGAAGTTCCGAGGCAAGTGGATCGTCCTGGCGATCATCTTCTCCACGCTGCTGCTGCCCGGCGAGGTCACACTGACCAGCCAGTACCTCACCGTCAAGTCGCTGGGACTGGCCAACACCCTCTGGGGCGTGTTCCTGCCCGGCGCGATCGGCGCGATCAACGTGCTGCTCATGATGGCCGCCTGCCGCATGATCCCGCCGGACACCCTGGACGCCGCGACCATCGACGGCGCCAACACGATGCAGCGCCTGCGGCACATCGTCTGGCCGAACGTGCGCGGCATGGTCTCGGTCGTCGCCCTGTTCGCGTTCATCGGCGCCTGGGACGACTTCCTCTGGCCGCTGGTGGTGCTCTCGGACCCGGCGAAGTACACGCTCACCGTCGGCATGGAGTACCTCAGCTCGAACTTCGCGGCGAACCCGCGCGTGATCGCGGCGGGCACGATGATCGCCCTGGTGCCGATCATCATCCTGTTCGCGGTGCTGCAGAAGCAGTTCTTCAAGGGAGTCGAAGAGGGCAGCGTCAAGGGATGACCACCCCGATGGACCACGCGGACGTCGTCCGCTGGATCGCCGTGCCGCAACCGTCGAGGATCGCGTTGCACGGTGGCCGCTGGAGGCCGCCGACGGTGCGTGTGCGGGCCGACGACGCGGCGTTCGAGGCCGAAGCGTCCCGGATCGAGCGCGAGCTCGCCGACGCCGGATTCGAGCTCGGCGACGACTCGACGATCCGCATCCGCCGCGGCGACGCCGTCGGGTCGCCGGAAGCATTCGGGATCGCGGTCGGCGACGACATCGAGATCACGGCGGATGCTGCGGCAGGGGTCTTCCGCGCCACCCGGCAGCTGCTGCACAACCTGCGCGCGCAGGGCTTCGTACCGCGCGGACTCGCGCGCTCCGCCCCTGCTGTCCGTGAACGCGGACTGCATCTGGACGCGGCGCGCAAGCACTTCCCCGCCGCGTGGATCAGACAGCTGCTGCACGCGCTCGCCGACATCGGCGTCAACACCCTGCAGTGGCACGTGTCCGAGAACGAAGGGTTCCGCATCGGCTCCTCCGCCTTCCCGGAGATCGTCTCGGCCGAGCACATCGCCCGCGACGATGCGCGCGCCATCGCCGATCTCGCCGCGGATCTGCACATCGACCTGATCCCCTCGCTGGACATGCCGGGGCACCTGCAGCACGTCCTGGATCAGCATCCCGAGTTCCGGATGCCGCCAGGCGGCCCCCTGAGCGAACGCGCGCTCGACATCACCGACCCCGACGCCGTGAGCTTCGCGCTCGCGCTGATCGACGATCTCGCACCGCTGTTCCCGCACAGCACCCACTGGCATCTCGGCGGCGACGAGTTCGTGGACTTCGCGCGCATCGACGAGTACCCGACGCTGCGTGCCGCAGCGCGCGAGCGGTTCGGGCCGACGGCATCCGGCTTCGACCTGCTCACCGGCTTCGTGGATGACGTCGCCGCCCACCTGCGCGGGGTCGGTTTCGCTCCGCGGGTCTGGAACGACGGCATGCTGCGCGGAACCGCCGCCACCCTCGACACGGACATCACGTTGACCTGGTGGACGAACTGGCACGACGCGATGCGACCCGTTCAGGCGGGGCTGGATGCCGGTCACGACCTCATGAACTTCAACGACGGGCTGTTCTATCACGTGCTCGGCGAGAAGGCCGGCTACACGTATCCGACCCTGCAGCGCATCTGGGATGCCGATTGGCATCCGGGCCTCTTCCCCGCCCTGCCGGACGGCACCCGGCAGGAGATCCCCGCGCCGTATCCGCCGCAGCTCCGAGGCGCCTCGTTCTCGATCTGGTGCGACGACCCCGATGCTCAGACCGACGAGCAGGTGCTCACCGGCATCCGTCTCCCGCTGCGCGCGATGGCGGAGCGGGCATGGAACGGCGGCAGCACGCTGACGCTCCCCGAGTTCGCCGAGATCGATGAGCGCATCAGCACCGTCGGCGGCACGATATGTTTCCCGTAACCCGCGACTCCGGTCGAGAAAGGCCAGTCATGTCCGCATCCGCCCCTCTGCGCTTCGGCGCGAACTACACCCCCTCGCAGAACTGGATGCACTCCTGGCTGTCGCTGGATCTCGACGCCGTCCGCCGCGACTTCGCGGGACTCGCGGAGCTGGGCATGGATCACGTGCGCATCTTCCCGCTGTGGCCGGTGCTGCAGCCGAACCGCACCCTGATCCGCGAGGACGCGATCGCCGACGTGCGCGCGGTCGTCGACGTGGCGGCGGAGTTCGGGATGGATGCCGGCGTCGACGTCATCCAGGGGCACCTGTCGAGCTTCGACTTCATCCCCTCGTGGCTGTTCACCTGGCACGACAAGAACATGTTCACGCACCCTGACGCCCTCAGCGGCCAGGTCGCGCTGGTCGAGAAGCTCGGCGGGGCGATGAGCGATGCCGACAACTTCCTCGGCTTCACGCTCGGCAACGAGACGAATCAGTTCTCGGCCGAGACGCACCCGCACCAGTGGCCGGTGACCGAGGCCGAGGCCGCGAACTGGATCACCACGCTGCTGGATGCCGCCGAGCGCACCGCCCCCGGTCGCGACCACCTGCACAGCGAGTACGACGCCGCCTGGTACATGGACGGGCACGGCTTCACCCCGGCCCTGGCATCCCGGCTGGGCGCGATGACGACCGTGCACTCCTGGATCTTCAACGGCACCGCGCAGCGCTACGGAGGCCGCTCGCCGGCATCCGATCGCCATGGCGAGTACATGATCGAACTGTCCCGCGCGTTCGCCGTCGATGCGCAGCGGCCGATCTGGCTGCAGGAGGTCGGCGCCCCGTCGAACTGCCTCACCCCCGACGAGACGCCCGGCTTCCTCGAGGCCACCGTGCGCTCGGCCGCCCGCACCGAGAACCTCTGGGGCGTCACCTGGTGGTGCTCGCACGACGTGAGCCGGGAGCTTTCCGACTACCCGGAGCTGGAGTACTCGCTCGGCCTGATCGAGAACGGCGGCGCCGCCAAGCCGATCGGCCGGCGCTTCGCCGAGATCATCCCCGAGCTGCGCGCGCGGCAGGCGACGCCCGCTCGAGCCCTCGGCATCGTGGTCGACGTGGACGAGGGCGACGTCCCGGTCAGCCGCGCGGCGATGAGCCCCGGTGGCGCGATCTTCCAGGCCTGGGTGGACGCCTGCGAGTCCGGCGTGGACGCCGCCTTCGTCACGTCGACGGATGCCGCGGATGCCGCGCTGCTGGCGCGCCGCGGGATCACCGAGCTGGTGCGCCCCGACCTCTCCTCCGGCGTGGGCGTGTACTCCTCGAACAACACCGTCGTCTGAACAACACCGTCGTCTGAGACAGGGCTCAGGCCGGCGGCGGTGCTGTGCTCTCGCGCACGGTGAGGTGCGGGCGCGGACCGGTGCGGTCGGGCAGCCGCTCCTCGCTCGCGATCACGTCGAGCAGGTACTCGGCCGCCTTCTCGCCGAAGCCGAACGTGTCGCGGGTGAGGCACGTGATCGAGGGATGCATGAGGCCGGTCACGACGGAATCGTCGAAGGACGCCAGCGACAACTGCGTGGGCACGGCGACGCCCATCTCCTGCGAGACGCGCAGTCCCGCGATGGCCATGACGTCGTTGTCGAACACGATCGCGGTGGGTCGATCCTGCCGGCTCAGCAGCGTGCGCATCGTGGTCGCAACCTCGGTCGGCGAGTAGTCCGTGATGATGGTCTCGCCGGTGACGCCGCGCTCGGCGAGTCCGGCGAGCACCTCCGAGCGCAGCCGCACGTGCTCGAACTCGGCGGGTCCCGACAGGTAGACGATGTGCCGGTGTCCGAGGCCCACGAGGTAGTCGAAGACCGTGTGCGCCGCCTGCGCGTCGTCCAGCCAGATCGTGGCGGAGTCGTCCGGCCCCGAGGGGCTGCCGCCGAGCACGATGCCGGGCAGTGCGAGCGAGCGCAGCAGCGCTGGTCGAGGGTCGTCGACGCGCGGGTCCAGCATCAGCACGCCGTCGACCTGGTTGGAACGCCGCCAGCGCCGGTAGGTGTCGACCTCCTCGCCGATGTCGGGCACGACGACCAGCTGCAGTCCGATGCGGTGCTGCGCGAGTGAGGACTGGACGCCGGCGATCAGGTCGGTGAAGAACGCCTCGGTGCCGAGTGTGCGCGCCGGGCGATTTACGGCGAAGCCGACCACCCCCGCTCGGGAGCCGACCAGGGCGCGCGCCGTGGAGCTGGGGCGCCATTCGTGCTGGTCCGCGATGGCGAGGATGCGCTGCCTGGTCTCCTCGCTGACGCCGGGACGCCCGTTGAGCGCGAAGGACACCGCTCCGGGCGACACTCCGGCCAGTCGCGCGATGTCCGCGATGGTGACACGCTTGGACCGTGGCATAGACTCACCGTACTAGATCGTTTTAGTTGGGACCGGCCCATCGGGCCCGCACCGGCCCGATCGCCCCCATTCTCCCATCGCGAAGGAGCGCCACCGTGCACGAAGAGACCTCGCTCACCGTCGGCCGCGTGAACCGCGTCCTCACCGAGCGCATCCGCCCCGCCATCCACTCCTCCCGGGTGCCGCTGGAGATCGCCGCGCATGTCCTCCCCGGCGAGCCGATCGCCCCCGCCGACGGCCTCGCCCTGGACTACGAGCCGTTCGCCGCGGGCAGCATGTGGGGCCCCGCCTGGGGCACCACATGGTTCCGCCTGCGCGGCGAGGTCCCGGCCGATTGGGCGGGCAAGCGCGTCGAGGCGATCATCGACCTCGGCTTCGACATCAACATGCCCGGGTTCCAGTGCGAGGCGCTCGCGTACCGTCCGGACGGGACGCCGCTGAAGAGCATCAACCCGCGCAATCAGTGGGTCGCGATCGAGGCCGAGGCGGGTCAGGCCGTCGCGTTCTATCTCGAGGGCGCCTCCAACCCGGTGCTGCTGGATTACCACCCCTTCCTGCCGACGCAGGAGGGCGACATCCGCACCTCCTCGCCCGAGCCGCTCTACCGGGTGCGCCACATGGACCTCGCGATCTTCGAGACAGAGGTGTTCGAGCTCGCCCTCGACCTCGAGGTGCTGATCGAGCTGCAGGCCGAGCTGCCCGAGACCTCGCCGCGGCGCATGCGCATCCTGCAGGCCCTCGACGACGCGCTCGACGACCTCGACCTGCAACACATCGTCGAGACCGCGCCGGCTGCCCGCGCGCAGCTGACCGACGTGCTGGCTTCCCCCGCGGATGCCAGCGCGCACCGCGTCGCCGCGATCGGTCACGCGCACATCGACTCGGCCTGGCTGTGGCCGCTGCGCGAGACGATCCGCAAGGTCGCCCGCACCACGTCGTCGATGACCACGCTGATCGACGAGGAGCCCGACTTCCTCTACGGCATGTCCAGCGCGCAGCAGTACGCGTGGATCAAGGAGCACCGCCCCGAGGTCTTCGCACGGGTGAAGGATGCCGTGGCCGCCGGCCGCTTCCTGCCCCTGGGCGGCATGTGGGTCGAGTCCGACACGGTCATGCCCACCGGTGAATCGCTGGTGCGCCAGTTCTCGCACGGTCAGCGCTTCTTCGAACGCGAGTTCGGCATCCGCTCGAAGGGCGTCTGGCTGCCCGACAGCTTCGGGTACTCCCCCGCCCTGCCGCAGCTGATGCGCCGGGCCGGGTTCGAGTGGTTCTTCACGCAGAAGATCTCCTGGAACCAGCGCAACGTCTTCCCGCACCACAGCTTCCTGTGGGAGGGCATCGACGGCTCGCGCATGTTCACGCACTTCCCGCCGATGGACACCTACAACTCGCAGCTGTCCGGCTCGGAGGTCGCGAAGGCCAGCCGCCAGTTCAAGGAGAACCGCAAGGCGACCATGTCGATCGCCCCGGTCGGCTGGGGCGACGGCGGTGGCGGCACCACCCGCGAGATGACCGGCAAGGCATCGCGCATGGCGTCGCTCGAGGGTGCCGCGCAGGTCGAGTGGAAGCATCCGGATGCCTTCTTCGACGATGCCAAGGCGGAGCTGACCGACCCGGCTGTCTGGGTCGGCGAGCTGTACCTCGAGCTGCACCGCGGCACGCTCACCAGCCAGCACGCCACCAAGGCGCTGCACCGCTGGGCCGAACAGGCGCTCATCCAGGCCGAACTGTGGGCGGCTACGGCATCCGTGCAGTTGGGCACCCCGTACCCGTACGAGGAGCTCGACCGGCTGTGGCAGCTCGTGCTGCTGCACGAGTTCCACGACATACTCCCCGGCACGTCGATCGCGTGGGTGCACCGCGAGGCCGTCGAGGTGCTCTCGGATGTGCTGTCGGATGCCGATGACCTGGCCTCCGCCGCGCGGAAGGCGCTGGCCGGCGAGGGCGATCGCGCACTCGTCTTCACCCCGACCTCGGTCGGCGGCGGGCGGGCCCTCGGCGCGGCCGAGGTCGTGTCTAATCCGGCATCCGCCTCCCTCACCGAAACCGCCGATGGCTTCGTCCTCTCCAACGATCTCGTCTCCGTCACGATCTCCGCGGAGGGCCTGATCACCTCGGCGGTGGACCTGGCATCCGGTCGCGAGACGATCCCCGCGGGCAGGCCCGCGAACCTGTTCCAGCTGCACCAGGACTTCCCCAACATGTGGGACGCGTGGGACATCGACCGCTACTACCGCAACCGGGTCGACGACCTCACCGCGGCGTCGTCGATCACGGCATCCGTCGAGGGCGGTGTCGCGACGGTGGTCGTCGAGCGCGCCTTCTCGGAGTCGCGCCTGACGCAGACGATCGTGCTCGCGCCCGGTTCGCGGACGGTTCTGCTGCGCAATGACATCGACTGGCACGAGACCGAGAAGCTGCTCAAGCTCGCCTTCCCGCTCGACCTGTTCGCCCGCGAGACGCTCGCCGAGACGCAGTTCGGCTTCCAGCGCCGTGTCACGCACGTGAACACCAGTTGGGAGGCGGCGAAGTTCGAGACCTCGATGCACCGGTTCGTGCTGGCGCAGGAGGACGACGGCTTCGGCGTCGCGCTCGTGAACGACTCGATCTACGGCTACGACACCACACGCGATGCGGACGGCGACGACGTCACGACCACCATCCGGCTGTCGCTGCTGCGCGCTCCGCGCTTCCCCGACCCCGACACCGACCACGGCCGGCACGAGATCGAGGTCGGCCTGGTGATCGGAGCGGATGCCGAGATCGCGACCGCCGAGGGCATCCGCCTGAACGCCCTGCCGAGCGTAGTGCGCGGCGCGAACGAGGTCGAGCCGCTGGTGTCGGTCACCGGCACGGGCATCGTCGTCTCGTCGGTGAAGCTGGCCGACGACCGCTCGGGCGACGTGATCGTGCGCGTGTACGAGTCGCTCGGCCGGCGCACGCGCGGTGCGCTCGATGTGAGCTTCGCACACACCGGCATCCGCGAGATCTCGCTGATCGAGGATGAACTGGAGCCGGCACGCACCGGTGGAGAGCTGTCGCTGCACCCCTTCGAGGTCCGCACGCTGCGCATCGCGCGGGGCTGAGCACGCCGACTCATCGGTTCTGCCTGAGGGTATCGTTCGCCATCACTCGCTTTACATCCACGTCGATTCAGTGAACGCTGAAAGGACTGCGAGAACGCCGGCGCCCGGCGATTCGATCATCACCACCGTCGGCGCTCGTCTCCGAACGACAGGAAGGGACGATGATGTCCGACCAGTTCTGGCTCTACATCGCGCTCGGCATCTATTTCGCCGCGATGCTGTACATCGGCTACAGCGCTTACAAGAAGACCAGCGGCCACGAGGACTACATGCTCGGCGGTCGAGATCTGCCCGCGTGGGTGGCGGCGCTGAGCGCCGGCGCGTCGGACATGTCCGGCTGGCTCATCATGGGCCTGCCCGGTGCGATCTACCTGACCGGACTCATCGAGGCCTGGATCGCGATCGGGTTGACGATCGGCGCCTATCTGAACTGGCTCGTCGTCGCGCCCCGACTGCGCGCGTACACGCAGACCTCGGAGAACTCGATCACAATCCCGAGCTTCTTCGAGAACCGCACCAAGGACAAGACTCGCCTGCTGCGCGTCGTCTCGGCGATCATCATCCTCGTCTTCTTCACGCTGTACGTGTCGTCCGGGATGGTCGCGGGCGGCAAGTTCTTCGTCAGCTCGTTCGACGGCGGGAACTACATCGTCGGCATGCTGCTCGTGACAGCCGTGACGCTCAGCTACACCCTGTTCGGCGGATTCCTCGGAGCATCGCTGACCGACGTCGTGCAGGGGATCATGCTGTGCGTCGCCGTGCTCGTCGTCCCGGTGGCGGCCGTCATCGCCGTCGGCGGCTGGGGCGAGGCCGTCTCCCTGATCAGCACGGTGAATCCCACCCAGTTCGACTTCTTCGGCGGCACCGGACTCACCTCGGTGACCCTGATCGGCATCCTCTCCGGGCTGGCATGGGGACTGGGCTACTTCGGCCAGCCGCACATCATCGTCCGCTTCATGGCTCTGCGCACGCCGCAGGCGGCCAAGACCGCCCGTCGCATCGGCGTCGGCTGGCAGGTGCTGTCCCTGACGGGAGCGGTCTTCGCCGGTCTCATCGGCGTCGCCTTCATCCAGAAGGAGGGCATCAGCCTCGCCGACCCCGAGCTGGTTCTGCTGACGATGGCGCAGACCCTGCTGCATCCGCTGCTCGCCGGACTCGTTCTCGCCGCGGTGCTGGCTGCCATCATGAGCACCTTCTCCAGCCAGCTGATCGTGTGCTCTTCGGCGCTGGTCGAGGATCTCTACAAGGTGCTCAAGAAGACGCCTCCCTCGGAGAAGCGTCTCGTGCTGCTGGGACGGCTGTGCGTGCTCGGCGTGGCGATCATCGCCATGCTGCTCGCGATCAACCCCAACGACACGGTGCTCGGGCTGGTCAGCTTCGCATGGGCGGGATTCGGCGCCGCGTTCGGCCCGATCGTGCTGCTGAGCCTGTACTGGCGCAAGCTGACGAACTGGGGCGCGCTGGCCGGCATGGTCGTCGGCACGGTGACCGTGTTCGCCTGGGGCGCGCTCGAGGGCGGCTGGTTCGAGCTGTACGAGCTGCTGCCCGGGTTCGTGCTGGCATTGATCGCCGCGGTCGTGGTGAGCCTGGCGACGTACAAGCCCAACGCCGACATCGACCGCGAGTTCACCGAGACGGGGACACTGGTGGTCCTGAAGTAGCTGCTCCCGGGCTGCTGTCACATCCCGACTGCGGGTGGTGTCTCATGTCGAAGGCACGAGACACGTGCCGTCGAAGGAGAACTGATCATGGAGCGCACGCGCATCCCCACGACACCGGTGACCGGACTGTACGGCGCGGTCGTGAAGGCAGCCGCGAAGAAGATGCTCGGCAAGGTGCCGGATTCTCTCGGCGTGATGTGGCAGCACCGGCCGGTGATGATGGACATGATGAAGTTCGGCGGACGGGTCGAGAAGTGGCGCGAGCTGGACAAGGGTCTCGGCACTCTCGCCACCATGGCGTGCGCCGCGACGGTGGGTTGCAGCTTCTGCCTCGACCTGCACTACTTCATGTCCCGCGACCACGGGCTCGACGAGGAGAAGGCCCGCGAGGTGCCGATCTGGCGCGAGTCCACCCGGTTCACGCCCCTCGAGCGGCGGGTGATGGAGTACGCCGAGGCGATGAGCCAGACGCCGCCGACCGTCACCGATGAGCTCTCCGACGCCCTGCTCGCAGAGCTCGGCGCTCCGGCATTGCTGGAGCTCGCGGCGAAGGTCGGCTTCCTGAACGCCACCGCCCGCACGAACGTCGCCCTCGGCATCCGATCCGACGGACTGGCGGATGCCTGTGGGCTGGCGCCTCTGGCGACCCGGACGTCCGGCGGCGTAGCGTCACAGTCATGAGCAGCACGGCGGATCCGGCATTCGACGACCCGTTCATCGTCCACCGCGGCCTGCTGTTCACGGTCGCGTACGAGATCCTCGGCACGGCGGCGGATGCCGAGGACGTGCTGCAGGAGTCCTGGCTGCGCTGGACGGGCGTCGATCAGTCGACCGTGCGGGAGCCGCGCGCCTACCTGGTGCGGATCGTCACGCGGCAGTCGCTGAACCACCTGCGTGCGGTCTCGCGCCGGCGTGAGGACTACGTCGGTCCGTGGCTGCCCGAGCCGTTGATGACCTCTCCGGATGTCGCCGACGACGTGGTGCTCGCCGAGAGCGTGTCGCTCGCGATGCTCACCGTCCTGGAGACGCTCACTCCCGTGGAGCGCGCCGTCTTCGTGCTGCGCGAAGTGTTCGACGTGCCGTTCGATGAGATCGCGGATGCCGTCGACAAGACGTCTGCGGCGGTGCGGCAGATCGCGCATCGCGCGCGTGACCATGTGGCCGCCCGCCGGCCTCGGATGGAGGTGGATGCGTCGGAGCATGATCGCGTCGTGCGGCGCTTCGTCGCGGCGCTGGACTCGGGCGACATGCAGGCGCTCATGGACGTCCTCGCGCCCGACGTCGTCTCGGTGACCGACAGCGGCGGCCTCGTGCGCGGCGCGGCGCGGGTGCCGCTGGTCGGCGCGGAGCGGGTGGTGGCGTTCCTGCGCGGCAGCATCGCGAAGCTCGACGTCGACTACCGCGTGCAGCCGATCGTCGCCAACGGCCGGCTCGCGGCGCGCATCGAGGTCGGAGGCGCACTGATGGCGGTCGTAAGCTTCACCGTCGCAGACGGCCGCATCTCGCGGGTCTTCTCCACCGCGAACCCGCAGAAGCTCGAGGCGCTCGGGACGGAGCATCCGCTGGTGCGCTGAGGCATTCCGGGGTCCAAGGACGGCTCGGCGATCAGGAGCACGATGCGCGCAGCCGGCCGTCGCGCTGGGTAGGGTTGGACACAACAGATTAGTTCCATCTGGCAACATTTGTGGGTGGCGGAACTCTCAGGGGAGCTCTTCATGAAGGCGGAACTGGTCAGCATCGACACGGACGGCGTGTTCCACGGCGAGGGTGGGTTCTGGGATTCGCGTGCCGAGCGCATCCGGTTCGTCGACCTGCTCCGCGGTGACATCATGACCTGGGAACGCGAGTCGCTCTCTCGGCATCACGTGTCCGACGTCGCCGCAGTGATCCGCTCGCGAAGGCAGGGCGGCCATGTCATCGCCACCGAGCGCGGCTTCGCCCTCGTCGATGATGATTTCTCCCCTGTCCAAGAGATAGCCGTGTTCGATGCAACCGACGTGCGCATGAACGAGGGCGGTTGCGATGCCTCGGGACGGTTCTTCTGCGGAAGCATGGCCTACGACGGGCGCGCCGGAGGCGGTCGGCTCTACCGCCTCGATCCTGATCTCTCGCTGCACGTCGCGCTCGAGTCCGTGACGATCCCCAACGGACTCGTGTGGGATGCCGCTGGAACGACGGCGTTCCATGCCGACACTGCCGAGGGCCGCATCTGGGCGTACGAGTACGACCCGACTTCCGGCGCGTTCGGCGAACGCCGCTCGTTCGTGGCGTTCGACGGCGACCAGGGGATGCCCGATGGCGTGAGCATCGACACCGAGGACGGCCTCTGGGTGGCCATGTGGGGTGGCGGCGCCGTGCGCCGCTACGACGTCGGCGGAGCGCTGGATGCCGTCGTAGAGGTGCCTGCGGTGAACGTGACCTCGTGCGCGTTCGGCGGGCCGGAGAGTCGCACGCTGTACATCACGACGTCACGTCAGCATCTCGAGACGCCCGAGCAGCACGCGGGTGGGCTCTTCGCCGTGGATCCCGGGGCCACCGGCGCCGTTGTCCACGAGTTCGCCGGCTGAGCTCACATCCAGCCGCCGTCGACGATCCACCGCTGCCCGGTGCACAGCCGTGAATCGTCCGCGGCGAGCCAGAGCACCAGCCGGGCGACGTCGTCGGGCCCGAGCTTCTCGGCGAGCGCCTGACTCGACTCGATGAGTGTCTCCGCTTCCGGGGTGACCCAGTCCCGCAGCTGGCGCTCGGTCATGATCCAGCCGGGGATGACGCAGTTCACCCGGATGCGATCCGGACCGAGCTCCCTGGCGAGTATGCGGGTGAGGCCCTCGATCCCCGCCTTCGCAGTCACGTAGCCCGCGAGGTCGCGGAGATCGATGTGGGCGCTGATCGAGCCCATGTTCACGACGGAGCCGCCCGCTGCGCGCATCCAGGGTGCGACCGCTTGAGTGGTGAAGAAATGGTGCCGGACGTTGACGTTGATCTGCTCGTCCCAGCGCTCCACGTCGAGCTGATCGAAGGGGATGCGATCGTCGCGGGCGGCGTTGTTGACGAGGATGTCGATCCGTCCGAACTCCTCGCCGACGGCCTGCACAGCCGCCTGCACCTGGGCGATGTCGCGCATGTCGCAGCGCAGGAATCGGACGGACGGATGCTCGTCCGCGGCATCCGCGGTATCTTCGGGCTCCGCGAGATCGAGGCACGCCACGGTGGCGCCCTGCGATGCCAGCTGCCGCACGACCTCGCCGCCGATTCCGGACGCCCCTCCGGTGACCAGAGCGACCTTGCCGTGAAGGCTCGGGTAGGTGGCGAAGCCGCCCACGGACGGTGCCGTCTCTGCGTGACGAAGCGGGATGGCGCTCATGGGGTGTCCTCTCGAACGGTGGGCCTCAGTGGGATTCGCGCAGTACGGCGGCGCCGCTCGCCCCGACGAGGAAGTCGAGGTCCGCGCCGGTGTCGGCCTGGTTGACGTGCGACACGTAGATCTGCTCCCACCCACGACGCGGAGCGGCAAGCTGATCGGTGAACGCCGCCGGAGGCACGCGCGCATCCAATTCCTCCTGCGGCACCAGCAGCGAGAGCCGACGTGCGGGTACGTCGAGCTCGATGAGGTCGCCGTCGCGGACGAGGGCGAGCGGTCCACCCGCCGCGGCCTCCGGCGCGACATGCAGCACCACCGTGCCGTACGCGGTTCCGCTCATTCGGCCGTCGCAGATGCGCACCATGTCGCGGACGCCCTGCTCGAGGAGCTTCTTCGGCAGCGGCATGTTCGCCACCTCCGGCATGCCGGGGTAGCCGCGGGGTCCGCAGCCGCGGAGCACGAGCACCGATGACTCGTCGACGTCGAGATCGGGCGAGTCGATGCGGGCGTGCATGTCCTCCACCGAGTCGAAGACCACCGCGCGGCCGCGATGGGTGAGCAGTGCCGGGGTGGCCGCTGCCGGTTTGACGATCGCGCCGTCGGGTGCGAGGTTCCCGCGGACGACGGCGAGCCCGGCATCCTCCTGCAGGGGCGCGTCCGGAGTGCGGATGACGTCGGCGTCCCACACCGTTCCCGAGATCGTGTCCACGAGCGTCCGCCCGGTGACGGTGATCGCCTCCGGCTCCAGCCGATCGCGGATCTGCTCGAGCACGGCGTGCAGACCGCCTGCGCGGAAGAGGTCCTCCATGAGGTAGCGCCCTGCCGGCTGCAGATTAACCAGCAAGGGCACATCCCTGCCGATCCGGTCGAAGTCGTCGAGCGTGAGATCCACCCCGACCCGCCCGGCGATCGCCAGCAGATGGACCACCGCGTTGGTGGATCCCCCGATCGCCGACAGCGTGAGGATCGCGTTGTGGAACGCCTCCTTCGTCATGATCTGGTCGGGGGTGCGGCCGGCGCGCACGAGTTCGACCGCGAGAGCTCCAGTCTCATGCGCCTTCTGCAGCAAGCGGCTGTCGGATGCCGGGATCCCGGCGACGCCGGGCAGTGTCATCCCGAGCGCCTCGGTGACGCACGCCATCGTCGACGCCGTCCCCATGGTGTTGCAGGTGCCTCGGCTGCGGATCATCGCCGACTCCGATTCCCGGAAGATGCCGTCGTCGAGTCGTCCTGCCCGCACCTCCTCGCTGAGCTTCCAGACATCGGTGCCGCATCCCAGTGCCTCACCCCGGAACGATCCGTTGAGCATGGGTCCGCCGGGGATCACCACTGCGGGGATGCCCACCGAGGCTGCCGCCATGAGAAGCGCGGGGATGGTCTTGTCGCACGCGCCGAGGAGCACGACGCCGTCGACCGGGTTCGCGCGAAGCAGTTCTTCCGCTGTCATCGCGATCATGTTCCGCCACAGCATGGCGGTCGTGCGCACCGTGGTCTCGCCCAGCGACGGGATCGGGAGGTTGTACGGGATGCCCCCGGCCTCGTAGACGCCGTACTTCACGCTCTGCGCCACCTCGTCAAGGTGGCTATTGCACGGCGCGAGATCGGATGCGGTGTTCGCGATGGCGATGTTCGGCCGCCCGTCGAACGCATGGTCGGGGATGCCGCGACGCATCCACGCCCGGTGTAGATAGCCGTTGCGGTCTTCGCCGCCGTACCATTCGGCGCTGCGCATCTGCCGCCCGATGTTCTCAGCGGCCATCGCGCGACTCCCCCGCACCGCCGATCATGCCGCCGACCGTCACCGCGGCACGGCCTCCGCCGCGCGGCACGGTGAACCCGGCATCCGACTCGCCCTGCCGCACACGGTACTCACCCGCGAAGCCGCGCACCCGCACGACGCCGTCGGCGTCAGTGCGCAGGGATCGCGCCTCGTGCCACCACTCGCCGCGAATCAGCCCGTGCAGCGCCTCGTAGCTCGGCTTCAGCGATCCGTCCGCGCGGATGAGTCCGCCCGGCGCCCCCAGCCACGAACCGGCGTCGGTGATCCCCCAGTAGGTGAGCGACTCCACCGCGGGGTGCGACATGACCGTGCGATAGTGCCGCACGATCTCGTCAGCCTGCCGCTCCTCCCCCTCGGGCGTGGACGGCCACGAATCGACGACGTAGTCGTTGAGGTCCGTGATGTGCCGGGGCATGATGTCCCCGGACAGCAGCGTGGTCTCGGTGAGTTGGATGGGCAGGCCGAAGCGGGAGAACCGTTCGATCGTCTCGAAGATCTCCTCCTCGCCGCGGAAGCCCTTGTGCATGTGCGTCTGCAGCCCGAGTGCGTCGATGCGGATGCCGGCGTCGAGGCACTCCTCGATGAGGTGCTCGTACGCCTCCGAGAGGTCGAAGTCGTTCAGGACCAGTTTGACGTTCGGATTCGCCGCACGCGCGGTCTCGAAGGCGAGCCGCACCATGTCCACCCTGCTGCGGGTCTGGGCGAGCCGGGTGACGGCGTTCTCCTCCGCGGTGAAGACCGGAAGGATCACCGTCTCGTTGATGGCATCCCAGTGGTCGATGAGCCCCGCGAACTCGGAGACCTCGCGCGTGACGCGCCCGCGGAGGCGGTGCTCGACCGCGTCGTCCTCGAGTTCGAGCAGCCACGTCGGGGCAAGGGTGTGCCAGACCAGCGGATGCCCCTTGACGTCGACCCCATGTGCGGCGAAATACTCGGACGTCGCGCGAAGGCGGGTCAGATCGACCGCGTCCGGCTGAGGCTCGTACCCACGCCAGTAGAACGGCAACGTGACCATGTTGAACAGATCGAGCCACCGCGGCAGGATGCCCTCGGCATGCGCCGGTTCGGCCCCGCCGAAGAACCGGGCGGCGTCCGCATTCGGTTCGGCCGGGACACCCCCGAGCAGGCCGACGAAGTCGAACCCGATGTTGCCGAACCCGAACGCGTGCTTCGTCTGCTCGACCTCGACCTCGGCACCGGCAAGAGGACTCCCGTCAACCGTGGTGAGACGCAGCTCGAAGGTCTCGAACCGGTGGGCGAGGTCGCCGGCGACGCGGGGCACGGTCATCGCGCACCCCGCGCGCCCGGGTACCAGTCTTCGAGAAGGTTCTCCGTGATCACCACGAAGACGTCATCAGGGCGCACCCCCTCGGCCTCCAGGCGACGGGCGACGGCGTCGAACATCTTCGATTTGGTCTCCTTGTCGTACATGCTCACCATCTGCACGCGGATGTACACGACCTCGCGGCGCTCGCCGCCCAGATAGTTCGGATCGGCGATGATGTGCCCCGCCGGCAGGGGGTGGATGACCTGGAAGCGATCGGCCGCATCCATGCCGAGCCCCTCCACCAGCCCCTCGTGGATCGCATCGGCGTACTTGCGCCGAGTCTCCGCCGAGATGGATTCGGACACTTCGATTGTGACGAGTGGCATCAGGCCCAGGCCTCCTTCATGACGTGCACGTCCCTGCCGGTGCGTGCGGATTCTTCGATTGCCAGACCCAGTAGGTGGTCCTGGCATGCTTCAGCGAGCGAGTAGGCCTCGGGGCCTTCGTCGCGCGCCCACGCCCCCGCCTCGACGAGCATCGCCGCCACGGCGATGTCGTCCTCGGAGAAGCGCGTGCCCACCCACTCGTTGCGGTACACGACCGCTCCGTCGAAGGCGATGGTCCTGAGGTCGTTGCCCTCGAGGTTCATGTCGATCCCGGTCCGGCGGTACGACAGCGGCGAGGTCACCGGAGCACCGTCGACGAGACGGGTGACCGCGTCGTCGACGATCTCGCCATGACTGCCGCGGATGACGATGCGGCGCGACAGCAGCGGGTTCCACCACTGATTGTCGACGAAGTCGTACAGCCCCATCCGGCCTTCACCGAAGTCGAGCGTCGCGATGGTGTTGCGTCGGGGCTCCGGCTGCGCGTCCTCACGCCACCCGTCGAAGACGAGCGGGTCGACGAGCGGAGCCGTGAACTGGCGGGCATTGACGACGGCCTCGGACATCCCCGCTCCGAGCATCGAGCGCATCAGCGACGTCGCGTGATAGAGGTGCGTCGATGCGACCTGCACTGCGGTCGGGGCGCCGATGACCCCGCGGTCGATGACGGACTTCCGCGCGGCATGGCCGGGCATGAGCATGTACTGCTCGGCGACCTGGACGAGACCGCTGGATCCGATCCTGTCCCACAGTTCGCGCAGGCCGTCTGCCGTCGGCGCCGGCGGTGTCTCGGCCAGCACGCGCGTTCCCGAAACGACGAGCTGCTCGATCACACCGGGCATCGCCGGCCAGGAGACCGCCGCGATGACGAAGTCCGGGCGCAGTGCGACCGCATCGTCCAGGGCGCGGAATACCGGGATCCGCCACTCCGCGGCCATCGCTTCCGCAGCGGCATCCGAGTTGGTGACGACGGCCACCGCCTCCAGCCGCTCCGGGGCCATGGCAGCGAGTCGGAGGTAGAACTTCGATCGCCAACCGCTGCCGACGACGGCGAATTTCACTGGGCTTGTCATTCGTTCTTCGTTGCCTTTCTTGAATTCAGCGGTGCCGAGGTCTCAGACCTGGCTCATCCCGCCATCGACCACGATCTCGGCGCCGGCGACGAAGCTCGACTCCTCGCTCGCGAGGAATGTCACGACCGCTGCCACCTCATCCGCGCGTCCGACGCGCCCCACCGGGATCTGCGCGATGATGCGGTCCCGGAACTCCGTCGACCCTCCGGTGAACTGATCGAACCCGTCGGTGTCCGTCGGTCCGGGACTGACGGCATTCGCACGGATGCGCCGATCCTGCAGTTCGGCGGTGACCGTCCGCGCGAGGGAGCGCACGGCTGCCTTCGTCGCGTTGTACACCGCGTGGCCAGGGCCTCCGTTGTGGCCGGCGATCGATGACACCAGCACGATGCGACCGCCGTCGCTCATCAGGGGGATGATGGTGCGGAGGGTGAAGAACCCGCCGCGGAAGTTGAGATCGGCGACGGTGTCGAAGTCCCCCGACGTCGTGTCGACGATGCGCGTCGACGCGATGTCGCGGCCCGCGTTGACGACGAGCACGTCGACGGCGCGCCTGTCGTCGCGGAGCCACTCCTCGATGGCTCGGTCCTCGAGATCGGCGGCATCCGAGATCACCACGTGGGCCTGCGGGCCGAGGTGGCGGGCCGCGGCATCCGCCCGCTCCGCGCTGGTGCCCGTGACGACCACGGTGGCGCCTTCCGCGATGAATCGCTCGGCGATGGCGAGCCCGATGCCCGCCGTGCCGGCGGTGATGACGGCCAGCTGTCCCTGCAGAAGTCGGCGCGGACTCATTTCAGTGCTCCAGCCGCCAGGCCCCGTTCGAAGCTGCGTTGCAGCAGCAGATACGCGACGATGATCGGAAGCGCCGTGATGACGGCGGAGGCGAGAACCCCTGTCTGGTCGTTCGTGTACTGGCTGATGAAGAACGTCGGCAGCAGCGTCACCACCTGCTTCTGCGGGTCCAGCAGCATGAGCAGCGGCAGCAGGTAGGCGTTCCATGCGTTGATCAGGGTCAGCACCACGATCGCCCCGGCGATCGGCCGCGTCAGCGGCAGCACGATGTGCAAGAACACCTGCACGATGTTCGCGCCGTCGACGCGACCGGCCTCGAGCAGCTCAGACGGCAGCGCCTCGAAGAAGCCCCGGGCGAGCAGAATCGTGAACGGCACCTGCAGAGCGGTGAGCGGCAGGATCACTGCGATCAGCTGGTTGTACATGTCGAAGGTCGACGCCGTGACGAACAGCGGGGTCAGCAGTACGGCCTCCGGCATCGTGAGCGCGACGAGGATCAGCCAGAAGTAGACCTCCTTGCCGGCGATGCGGAGCTTCGCGAATCCGAAGGCGGCCAGCATCGTGCACACGTACACGAGCGCGATGGACACCGCCGAGACGATGGCGCTGTTGAGGAAGTACAACGGCACGACCCCGGTGTCGAACACCTTCTTGTAGTTGCCGAGGCCCTGGCCTGCCAGCGAACCCGACACCATCGCCACCAGCGGCAGCAGGTAGGGCACGGCGATGACGGTCGCGAGGGCTTGAATGCCGAATCGGCCGAATCGAGAACGGATATCGAACATCAGACTCCTCGCTCACGTCGAGAACGCAGGCGGGTGAGCACGCCGCCGCCGATGGCCAGGACGAGCAGGGCGACGGAGAGCGCGGCCGCGTACCCGAAGTGCTTCTCCTGCACCATCTCCTGGTAGATGTACGTGCCGAGGAACTCGGTCGCGTGATTGGGCCCGCCCTTGGTCACGAGATAGGGAACGTCGAACGTCTTGAGCGCACCGATGATGCCGAGGGTGGCGAGGGCGATCGTCGTGCCGCTGCACATCGGCCAGACGATCGACACGAGAGTGCGGATGCTGCCGGCGCCGTCCAGACGGGCGGCCTCGAGCACCTCGCTGTCGATCTGGCTCATGGCCGCGAAGAAGAGGATGAAGGTGAGCCCCGTCCACTGCCACACCGTGATCAGCATGATCACCGGCATCGCAGTCGCTTCGTTCGCGAGCCAGGGCGATGCGAGCGACCCGAGCCCGATCGCGTGCAGGACATCGTTGAACTGTCCGTGAGCATCGAATATCGAGCGGAAGACCGGCGCCATCGTCGCCGGAGCCAGCACGGTCGGCACGAAGATGATCACTTTGTACACGGCCTTGAGCTTCAGACGCGAGTGCATGATCGCCGCGAAGGTGAAGCCGATGACGGTCTGCACCGTGAAGGTGACGACGAAGAAGATCAGTGTGTGACCCAGCGCGTTCCAGAACACCGGGTCGCCGAACATCCTCGCGAAGTTCTTCCCTCCCTCGAACTCCGAAGGGCTGAGGATGAAGCCGTTCCACGAGCGCAGCGAGACGAACCCGGTGTAGCCGATGGAGAAGTAGATCATTCCGAGGACGAGCACGAGTGCGGGCAGGATCCACAGGATCCCTCCGCTGCCCTGGTTCCGTGTCCTGCGGAGCGTGCGCGGCGATCGTGATCGGCCCGTCACGATCGCCTCGGTGTCGGGGGCGAGTGTCATGGTGAGCTCCATTCAGTTCCTCCTTGGGGCGCGATGACCGCGCCCCCAAGGAGGAGGAGAGGTTGACTGTCAGTTCCCGTCGAGCGCGTCCTGGAGGGTCTTCTGCGCCTCCTCGACGGACATGGACCCGGTAGCGACTCCCTTGAGCACGTCTTCGAACCCAGCGTCGGGGTTGATCGTCGCGTAGCGCGGCTGGGTCGACGCGCCCGCCTGGTCGGAGTAGTCCATCAGGAGCTGCCTCTGGACCTCGGTGTTCACGAGCTCGATGCCGTCCCACTCCGGCTGCACCCCGGAGAGTGCGGGGATGTCGTTGAGCGTGTTGGCGACGGCCTGCTGGCCGGCCTCCGAAGTCGTCAGCCAGAGGACGAACGTCTTCGCCGCTGCCTGCTGATCAGACTGGGTGTTCACCGCGAGACCGTAGTCGGCATCGCCGAACATGTTGCCCACGTCGCCTGTTCCTGCCATGTCGGGGAAGGGCACGGGGACCATGGTGAACGGCTCAGGGTTCGATACTCCCGCCGCTTCCATCGCGCCGACCATGATGTCGCGCACGGTGTACTGGGTGTACCAGGAGCCCATCATGATCATCGCGTACTGCTGCTTCATGAACGCGTTGTTGGCATCCGGATACTGCTGAAGCCCGACGGCGCCTTCCTGCATGATGCCGTCATCGAACAGGGACTTCCAGATCTTCAGCCCCTCGGCGAACTCGGAATCCGTGTACTTGCGCTTCCCGAGCGAGGCGTCGACGTACGCGCCCGGGGCGACGTTCTCCATGATCGCCTCGAAGGTGTCCTGGTTGAAGCCGTTCTGGCCGGCTCCCTGGATGAAGCATCCCTCTCCCGCAGCGGTCAGGGTCTTGCAGACTGACAGCCACTCATCCCTGGTCGTCGGTGCGGTCAGGCCGTACTTGTCGAAGATGTCCTTGTTGATCCACAGACCGCCCGAGTAGACCGCGCCGGCCGACAGTGCGGCGAGCTTGCCGTCGACCGTGAGGCCGTCGACGCCCGATGCGGCGAGCTTGTCCTTCCAGCCCTCGCCGAGCGAGTCCTGCACGGCATCGGTGAGATCGATCGCGCCCGCCGAGAAGATGCCGACGCCGCCGTTGGCGGAGCCGGGTGCGAGGTTGAAGACGTCCGGGCCGTCCTTGGACGTGATCGCCGGACCGATCAGCGAGTCGTACGCGTCGATCGGCTTCGACACGAACTCGACCTTGATATCCGGGTACTCCTCGTTGAACTTCGCGATCAACGAGTCGGCCACCGGCTTGTCAGGGGTCCACCCCCACCAGACGATGTTGCCTTTGCTGGCGGTCGACGAGTCCTCGACGGCAGCGCCGCCGACGCTCGAGCAAGCCGCCAGCGTCACCATTCCTGCAGCGAGGAGCACAGCAATGGCGCCTCGTCGCGCTGACATCCACTTCGACATCCGGGTTCCTTTCGCCCACTTCATTGACAGGCTTGCGATGCAGATCGCAACTTTCGGTTAAGTTCTATCAGACTTGCACGTAAACTTGCAACGTAATTTTCACGTAACGTATCGCTAGAATCATGGGAGCGCGTCAGCGCCGAGGGAGGACGTCACAGGATGAACGACAGGAGCACGCTCGCCGACATCGCTGCGGCGGCAGATGTATCTGTCGCGACGGTGTCGCGCGTCCTCAACGGCCGGAAGGGCATCTCCTCGGTCAAGCGCGACGCGATCGAGCGCCTGCTCGACGAGCGCGGCTATGAACGCCGCCACCGCACCCGTCGTGAGACCGGCGTGATCGACTTCGTCATCCGCGGCTTGGAGACGCAGTGGGCGATGAAGCTCCTGCGCGGAGCGCAACTGGAGGCGACGCGCGCCGGAGTCGACCTGGTGGTCACGACCACGAGTCAGCGCCCTCCGGGCGCGCCCGACTGGGTGAGCCATATGACCAAGCGCGGCACCGACGGAGTCGTCCTCGTCGTGTCGACATTGCCTCAGGAGGCGAAGGAGCTGTTCGCGAAGCTCGACGTCCCCGTCGTGATGATCGACCCCCTCGGCGTCGACACCGACTCGTTCCCCAACGTCTCTGCAACCGATTGGGAGGCGGGCCGCGACGCGACCGAGCACCTGCTCTCACTGGGGCACCGGCGCATCGGATTCATCACCGGCCCGATCGATCAGACCTGCCACCAGGACCGCCTGGACGGCTACTACTCCGCGCTCGGCCGAGCCGGCGTCTCCAGCGATCCCAGTCTGGTCCGCGAGGGCGACTCCCTCGTCGCCGGCGGCGCACTGCGAGGCGGCGAGCTGCTCGACCTGGCGGAGCGCCCGACGGCGATCATCAGCAGTTCGGACGAGCAGGCCTACGGGGTGTACCAGGCGGCCCGCGCCCGCGGTCTGGCGATTCCGGATGATCTCTCGGTCGTGGGATTCGATGACGTGGAACTGTGCCAGTGGGTGACACCGCAACTGACCACGATGCGTCAGCCTCTGGAGGGCATGGCCACCGAAGCGACCCGGATGGCGATCGCCATGTCGCGAGATCAGGGCGTCGCGAACTCGCGGGTTCAGCTCGCTTCCGACCTCGTCATCCGAGAATCCACCGCACCGCCGCGGTGAGGTCGTGCATCACGACCGAGACCGACCGCGCCATTCGAACAGGCCGAGCACTGCGCAACCGTCACGCCAGTCCCAGAACGCCCCCGCCCCTGCTGAACGACTCCGCCCCTGCTGATTCACGTGAATCAGCAGGGGCGGGGTAGCTATGCAGGGGCGAGGACTCCCCCTGCGGCTCAGGCGCCGCGCAGGCGCTCGGCCAGGTATGCCTCGAGCTCCGCGACGGGCACGCGCTCCTGGCTCATGGTGTCGCGGTCGCGCACGGTCACGGCGTTGTCGTCGAGCGAGTCGAAGTCCACGGTGACGCAGAACGGGGTGCCGACCTCGTCCTGGCGGCGGTAGCGGCGGCCGATGGCGCCGGCGTCGTCGAAGTCGATCGCCCAGCGGCCGCGCAGGGAGTCGGCGACCTCTCGCGCCAGCGGCGAGAGGCGCTCGTTGCGCGACAGCGGCAGCACGGCCACCTTGATGGGAGCCAGGCGCGGGTCGAGCTTGAGCACGGTGCGGGTGTCGGTGCCGCCCTTGGCGTTCGGCACCTCCTCCTCGACGTACGCGTCGACGAGGAAGGCCATCATCGAGCGGGTCAGACCGAACGAGGGCTCGATCACGTACGGCGTGTAGCGCTCACCGGATGCCTGATCGAAGTAGGTCAGCGACGATCCGGACGCCTCGCTGTGGCTGGACAGGTCGTAGTCGGTGCGGTTGGCGACGCCCATCAGCTCGCCCCACTCCTTGCCCGGGAAGCCGAAGCGGTACTCGAAGTCGATCGTGCCGGCCGAGTAGTGCGCGCGCTCGTCCTCGGGCACGTCGAAGCGGCGCATGTTGTCGGTGTCGATGCCCAGGTCCTCGAACCAGGCCCAGCAGGCCTCGACCCAGTGGTCGAACCACTCCTGCGCCTCGGCGGGCGGCACGAAGAACTCGATCTCCATCTGCTCGAACTCGCGCGTGCGGAAGATGAAGTTTCCGGGCGTGATCTCGTTGCGGAACGCCTTGCCGACCTGGCCGATGCCGAACGGCGGCTTCTTGCGCGAGGCGGTGAGCACGTTCGAGAAGTTCACGAAGATGCCCTGCGCGGTCTCGGGGCGCAGGAAGTACAGGCCCGACTCGTCATCGACGACGCCGAGGTAGGTCTTCACCAGGCCGGAGAACGCCTTGGGCTCGGTGTACTGGCCCTTGTTGCCGCAGTTCGGGCAGGGGATCTCGGCGAGGCCGGTCTCGGCCTTGCGACCCTTGCGGGCCTCGAAGTCCTCGATGAGGTTGTCGGCGCGGAAGCGCTTGTGGCAGCTGAGGCACTCCACCAGCGGGTCGGTGAAGGTGGCGACGTGGCCGGAGGCCTCCCAGACGCGCTTGGGGAGGATGATCGACGAGTCCAGGCCGACCATGTCGCCCCGGCCGCGCACGAAGGTCTGCCACCACTGCCGGCGGATGTTCTCCTTCAGCTCGGTGCCGAGGGGGCCGTAGTCCCATGCGGAACGCGAACCGCCGTAGATCTCACCCGCTTGGAACACGAACCCGCGGTGGCGGGCGAGGGCGATGACCTTGTCAAGACGGGACTGTTCGGCCACGGTGGCTCCAATGGTCGCATGCTGCGGGGAATGGCCCGTGATCACGGGCATACCCATTCTATCCGTGGGGCGCGTCATACCCAGCCGAGGCGGACGGCGCCGGCCCCCAACTGCAATCGTGTCGACACTCCGGCATGATCCATCAGCTCCGCGACACGACGTTGCACGGTGCGCACGGAGATCCCGAGCTGCGCCGCGGCCGCGCTGTCGGTCATCCCGAGCAGCAGCAGCTTCAGCAGGGCATGGTCCACGCCTTGCTCCACTTCCCTGCTCTCCATCGCCTCGTCGACGAGTGTCGTGGCCATTCGCCAGTACTGCTCGAACATGGCCGTCACCAGATCCAGCAGGCCGCTCGGATGCACCAGGAGCGCGCCGGTGACGTTCCCCTCGTTACGCGAGTACGTGGGCAGCAGAGCCAGCTCACCGTCCACGAGGAACAGTCGGGTGGGCAGCGTCGGAAGCACACGGACCTCCTCCCCGTACGCGTAGGCCTCGCGGGCGGCGTCGAGGAATCCTGGACGCTCCAGCACGTCCGCCTCGACGACCACCCGGTACTCGACGCCGCGGGCGAGCGCCCTGCCCTCTTCCGTGTTGGCGGCGGAGTCCATCAGCGCCACATCGCTCAGCACGAAGACGTCCACGCGTTCGGCCGCGGCGGCCTGCAGCTGACCGATGCGCTGGCGCACGGCATCCGCCCCCCGAACGACGTCGACGACGTCGGGCGCGTGACGCAACGCCGCCCCTTCGCGGTACAGGTCACTCAACTCGCTCAGCGCGCCGTGCGCTTGCGCGAGCCGTCGCTCGCGCTCGGCGAGCAGCGGGCGCAGTGCGAGTGCGGGTGGCGAGGCGACGAGCAGGTCGGGGTCGGATGCGCGTCGCGCGGCGAGCCCGCGCCGCTCCAGCGCATCGAGGATCACCTCCACCCGCTCGACGGCCACCTGCGAGCGTTCGGCCAGTTCGGCGGCGCCGGCCGAAGACAGGGTGAGCAGAGCGCGGTAGACAGAGAGGTGCTCCTCGTCCAGATCGATTTCGTCGAGCATTCTGTTTCCTGCCTCCTGCGGCGGGATCGCGGGCGACCCGTGGCGGATCACAGCCATGGCGTCACTCCGCCACCACGTTACCCGCTTCGTCGTGGGAGCTTGGGGATACCTCATCCCCATGGAAGGACTCCACATGCGCCCCTCCCCCAGACGCACACCGCACGGACGCCGCCGATCGATCATCGCCGGGGTCAGCGGACTCGCTCTCGCCGCCTGCGGCGTCGCCCTCACCGGCGCCCCGGCCGTCGCCGACCCGAACGGCAGCGGTGTCGCCACCGCCGGCGCCCGTGGTGACGCCGACCACACCGTGACCCTCATCACCGGCGACCGCGTGCACGTGAGCACGCTCGCCGACGGCAGGAGCACTGTGCATGTCGAGACCGCGGTCGAGGGAGCCGGCTATCAGACGATCACCATCGACGGCGACATCCTGGTCGTCCCCGATGCGGCATCGACTTACATCGCCGACGGCGCGCTCGACCGCGATCTCTTCAACGTGACGCAGCTCATTGAGTTCGGCTACGACGACGCGTCGGTCGACGCCACCCCGATCATCGTCGAGCACGCATCTGCACGCCGCAGCGCGCCGCCCGTCGGCATCAAGACCGGCGTCTCCCTGCCCAGCATCGGCTCCTCGGCTGCCACCGCTTCGCATTCCCGGGCCGCCGATACCTGGGCCGCACTCACCGGCTCCCCCGCAGCAGGCGCTCGCTCGCTCGGCTCCGTGTTCTCCTCCGGCATCGAGGCCATCCACCTCGACGGCAAGGTGCGGGCGACGCTCGACTCCAGCGTCCCGTGGACGGGCGCCCCCGAGGCCTGGGATGCCGGCTACACCGGTGACGGTGTCACGGTCGCCGTGCTCGATACCGGCTACGACGACACGCACCCCGACCTCGCCGGCCACGTGCTTCCCGATTCCACCAGCTTCGTCCCCGGCGAGGACGTCGCCGTCGACACCCAGGGCCACGGCACCCACGTCGCCGCGACGATCGCCGGCACCGGTGCAGCCAGCGACGGCGCACATCGCGGCGTCGCTGACGGCGCCGACCTGCTCGTGGGCAAGGTGCTCGACAAGGACGGATACGGCCAGGACTCCTGGATCATCGCCGGCATGGAATGGGCCGCCGAGCGGGCACCGATCGTCTCGATGAGCCTCGGATCCCAGCAGGCCTCGGATGGCGAGGACCTCATGGCCACCGCGCTCAACGCGCTCTCGGCCGAGACGGGCTCGTTGTTCGTCGTCGCGGCGGGCAACTCCACCAACCCCGAGACCATCGGCTCGCCCGGTTCTGCCGCCAGCGCCCTGACCGTCGGCTCCGTCGACGACCCGACCGGTGCGCTGTCGTGGTTCTCCAGCCAGGGGCCGCTCACCCGTTCCGGTGCGCTGAAGCCCGATCTCGCCGCTCCCGGCAACGAGATCACCGCCGCCCGCTCGGCGGACAGCGCGGGCACCGGCGACTACATCACCATGAGCGGCACGTCCATGGCGACCCCGCACGTCGCCGGCGCGGCCGCGATCGTCAAGCAACAGCATCCGGACTACACCTCCGCGCAGCTGCGCGCTGCCCTGATCAGCACCGCGACCGATGTGGGCCTGACCGCCTACCAGGTCGGCACCGGCACGCTCGACGTGGCGGGAGCGATCGAAGAACCCGTCCTCGCCTCGGGATCGGGTGATTTCGGAACCCTGACCTGGGGCGCGGAGCCGTCACCCATCGTCCGCGAGATCGAGTACACCAACCGCTCCGATGCCGAGGTGACCGTCGCGCTCGAGGTGTCGCTGTCCGACACCACTCCCGGCGGCGGTGAAGCGTCGACGGACGGCGTCATCGCGCTCGATGCGACGCAGCTGACGATCCCCGCGGGTGAGACCCGTACGGCGACCCTCACCGCGAAGCCTGCCGAGGTGCCGGCGGGCGCCCAGTTCTCCGGCACGTTGACCGCCAGTGTCGACGGCACCGAGGTCACGCGCACCGCGCTGGGCGTCATCGCCGAGTCCGAGCGGTACGACCTGACCGTCACCGCGACGGGGCTCGACGGCGAGCCCGCCGATGCGATCGGCTGGATCCACAACGTCGAGACGAACTGGTACACCTCGATTCCCGTCTCCGGGGAGACGACCCTGCGCCTGCCCGCGGGCACGTACTCGCTGATGTCGATGATGACCGTGCACTCCTCACCGGACAGCGAGGGGATCGCGCTGGTCGGCGACCCGCACATCACGCTCGACGGCGCGGCCTCGGTCGCTTTCGACGCCCGCAACACCGAACGGATCACCGTCGACGTCGATGAGGACGACGTCGAGTCGAGCTACCGCAGGCTCGACTACCTCACCGCCGGCTTCGGAGGCAGTGCGACGGCGCCGGTGTGGACCGACGAGCTGTACGCACAGCCGCAGGACGCCCGTGACGCCGACGCGTTCTCGTTCACGACGCGGTGGCGTCTGCAGCATCCGATGCTGTCGATGACGGCGGGCAAGCTCGAGTTGGACGTGATCGCCCAGCCGGGTGCCACGCTTCTCTCCGGGGACGTGAAGGCGCAGGGCGTCGACGTCGGCACCGGGACGGCCGAGGAGATCGCCGCCGCCGATCTCAAGGGCAAGGTCGCCGTGGCGACGGCTTCGGATGCCGTGACCCCCGCCGCGATCGCGTCGGCCGCCGCCGAGAAGGGCGCCGTGCTGCTCGTTCTCGTCAATGACACGCCCGACGAGAACAGTGTCTGGGTGGGCTCGGATGACGGGGCGGTACTGTCGCCTATCCCCGTCGCCGGCATCAGCGGAGCGCAGGGAGCGCAGCTGCGCGAGCAGCTGGCGGACAAGCGCGTCACGATCGCGGCCCATGGCATCCCGGTCTCGGACGAGACGTGGGACGTCACCCGCTACGACGAAGGCACCATCCCCGCCGATCTGTCGTACGAACCCGATCTCGCCCGCCTGGACACGCAGTACATCGGCCGTTCCGGCGATCTCATCGGCGAGTTCCGGTACGACTTCGTGCCGAGCGCGACCGTCGGCAGCGGGCTTCTGCAGCGCGTGGACCGTGGCATGAATCGCACCGAATGGGTCAGCACCACCGACGTGGAGTGGTTCCAGACGGCGACGATGGTGGGAACGTCGTGGGATATGCGTGACACGATGCGCAGCTACAAGGCCGGGCAGCAGATCGACACGAGTTGGTTCGGTGCGGTCGTGCGCCCGTACGTCGGGCCGGAGTTCTGGGCGCCGTTCCGTTCAGGTGACGCCGTGCAGGTCAACGTGCCCTCCTCCGCTGACGGCGCGAACCCCGAGCGGACCGGTGCCGTCGACACGTTCACCGATGTCCGCGGCACGACCTACCTCGGCGAGTTCTTCGTCGACGGCGAGCCCTTCGCATCGTCGCCGTACCAGGGTGCGTACATGTTCGGTCTCCCGGACGGCGAGAGTGAGCTGCGCTACAAGCTGACCACCACGCAGGACGGCACCTGGCTGCCGACCTCCACCAAGACGGTCACCGATTGGTCGATGACATCGTCGGGCCAGTCCGACGACTGGGCCAGGCAGCTGCTGCCGATGCTGCAGGCGAGCTACGAGGTACCGCTCTCGAGCAACGGCATCGCGGGCGAGAAGCGCAAGAAGGGCGCCCCGATCGAACTGGGCGTCGACGTCGGCCACCTCGCCGGCGCCGTGGGCAGCGCCGCGGTGAAGGACGTGACCCTGGAAGTGCGCACCGAGGGCGGGTCCTGGAAGAAGGTGACGCTCAAGCTCGATTCGCGCGATGCGTCCGGCCCCGGTGAGCCGCCTGCAGACGGCTTCGCGGATGCCCGCGCCTACGTCGCCGCGTACACGGGCGAGGTTCCGGTGCCGAACGGCGGCGGTTTCATCGACCTGCGTGTGACGGCCGTCGACGAGGCGGGCAACACGTTCAGCCAGGAGATCGAACGAGCGGTGCAGGTGGCACCCGCTCGCGGCTCGAAGGGCTGAGCGCACAGCGGTGAGAGGAGCCGGATGCCGATCATCCGGCTCCTCTCGCGGCATCCGGCTCCTTCCCGATGTCCTGGGCCGGTGGCAGGCTGTCGTCATGGAACAACGAGTGAGCTTCATCACCCTGGCTGTCTCCGACGTCGCGCTCTCCCGCGCCTTCTACGTCGACGGCCTCGGCTGGCAGCCCATCTTCGAGGCGGAGGAAGTGCTGATGCTGCCCGTCGCGGACAAGGTGATCCTGTCGCTCTGGAGCGTCGAGGGCTTCACCGCCGAGATCGGCGAGGCACCGGCATCCGGCATCGCCCCCATCACCCTGTCGCACAATCTCGCCACCGAGGCGGAGGTCGACTCGGTGCTCGCCGAGGCCGAGCGCCTGGGTGCGCGCGTCCAGGCGGCGAGCCGCCGAGAGTGGGGCGGCTACTCGGGCTACTTCGCCGACCCCGACGGGTTCCGCTGGGAGATCGCGGTCAACCCCGGCGAGACCGGGGCGTTCGTACTGCCCGCTACTTCGTGAAGAGGTAGCCGCGGCCAGTCTCGAAACCGGCGAGGCGCAGGCCCTTGTCGAGCTGCGCCTCCATCTCGGCGCGCAGTCGCAGGCGCCACTCGTGCGCGGCATCGGGGTCGGTCTCGCGCATGGACTCGACATCCGAAGGGATCTCGACGGTCGCAACGACGGCATCGGATGCCGGCGGCTTCGCGATGTCGGCCAGCATCCACTCCACATCCAGCCGGTCGCTCTCATCCCCCGCGTCGCCGCCACCGAAGATGCCGTAGTGATTGATCGTGTATCCGGTCACGCGCGCGCCGAGCACGGTGAGGAAGAAGTGCGCGTTACGGGCGACGAGCGGGTCGAAGGTCCACGTGATGCGGCCGACCTCGCGGGAGAACGCCCACTGGCGCTGGTGCTCCTTGAGCTCGCGACCCCAGCCGCGACCGCGGTACTCGGGCAGCAGCGCGGTGATGTGCGAGTGCATGGTGCGCTTGCCCGGCTCGCCGAAGAACGCGATCGAGGCGCCGACCATGCGCTCCTCGCCGTCCTCGTCGTCGAACAGGCCGACGACGTAGTTGCCGGAGTGCTCCAGCGCGCGCAGCGTGCCGGCATCGATAACACGCTCCGGCCCGCGGATGGAATCCAGCAGTCCCTGCGCGTCGATGATGAGTTCTACGGTGTCCAGATCACGGATGCTTCGCACGTTCCCAGTCTGCCCCTCACGGCGCTCAGGACGAAACGGCGCGTCACGTCAGCGGGTCGGGAACGCCTCTCCGCCGCCTGCGGCGAGCGCGTTCGCGACGATCTCCAGGTACTCCTGCATCATCTCCTCGGGCATCGCGGGCATGGACTGCTCCCAGTAGGGAAGGATCGCTCCGCGGCCCTGCATCATGCCCGCCGGTCGCGCGTACGCCCACAGGTGCAGGTGCGCGGATCCGTCGTTCCACCGCGAGAAGTGGCAGCGGGCGACGGCGGGGATCGCCTTGGCGGCCTCGGAGACCCGCTGCAGGATCGGGCCGAGCCCAGCGAGAACCTCGAGCGGCGCGTCCTCGAGCTTCACGTGCCGGCGGGGTGAGATGGCTCCGACGAAGGGGATGCCGGTGGGCCCCTGCATCCCGCCGCTGACGCGCCACTCGTCGTCCTGCCAGATCGTGAACTCGTTCGCCGGACCGCAGTGGTGGCAGGTCGATGCATCGAGCTCGCCGCCGCGCGGCTTCTCGGGGACGAGCATCGGCTCCAGCGGCAGCAGCTCGAACGCCGCGATGCTCGGCACCGGTCCGCTGCCCGGCGTGCGGCTCGTGTCGAGGGTTTGCCCGATCGGCGCCCAGCGATGCCAGTCGGTGTCGGCCGGATGCTGTTCGATCTCGCTCATGCGTCTATGGAATCACGCCCGGGGTGCCGCTTCCCCGTCGCGCGCCGGCGAGTGCACGGCATGCTGCCGAGCGCACGGGTACTTCACGTGAACAGGCCGTGCACTCGGCGAGGTCCCATGCCGTCGAGGGGCGTGCGCAGCAGGTCAGAGGGTGCGGCCGTCCGGATCCCCGGGGCGCGCAGCGCGCAGGTGCTCGGGCGCGGGCCAGGGCAGAGTGAAGCGCTCGGTGGGCGGGCGCTGCATGTCGCCGAAGTCATCGACCTTCACGACCACGCGGCCGGGAGCGTCACCCGTCGACGGCGTCACTTCGACGAAGCGCACGCGCAGCGGCGCGGGCGCCTCACCCTCCAGCATCCAGACATCCGCGAGCCAGGCGAGCCCGACGGCCTCGAGAGCTGCCTCGGCATCGAGCCAGTCGACGGGGTCGGATGCTGCGCGGCCAAGCACGTCGACCGCCACCCAGTCCTCGCCGTCGGGGCGGATCCAGCCGAGCAGCTCGCCGTCGTCGCGCCGATGCGGTGTCCAGTCGTCGGGAAGCATCCCTCGACGCTAGCCCACCGACCGGGCCTCCTCGATGCCAGCCGGGCGCGAGTGCACGGCATACTGCCGAGCACACGGGTTCTTCACGCGAATAAGCCGTGCGCTCGGCGAGGTCCCGTGCTCTCGACGGAAGTGGAAGTGGGAGTGGGGCGGGGCGGTGCCGCGGCCCGGAGGGGTGCCGGGAGCCGATAACCTGGCGCGATGGGCAACAGCGACGACAGAGCCAGAAGACGCCTGTCCCGCACCCCCTCGCATCCGGCGATCATCGCCGTGCTCGCCTTCGTCGGGCTCTGCTCGGCGTTCATGTTCACGCTGGTCGTCCCGCTGCAGGCCGAGTTGCCGGTGCTGCTGAACGCCTCGCGCGAGGACACCACCTGGGTCGTCACGATCACCCTGCTCGTGGCCGCAGTGGCCACTCCGATCTCCGGCCGACTGGGCGACATGTACGGCAAGCGCCGCGTCGTCATCGCGCTGCTCGCCGTCCTCATCCTGGGTTCGGTGATCGCGGCGGTGTCGACCTCGATCGTCGGCGTCATCATCGGCCGCGCGTTCCAGGGCGCGGTGACCGGCGTGGTCCCGCTCGGCATCGCGATCCTGCGCGACGTGCTGCCGCCGGCGCGGCTGGGAACGGCCGTCGCCCTGATGAGCGCGACCATGGGCGTCGGCGGTGCGATCGGGATGCCGGTGGCGGCCATCCTCGCGCAGAATGCCGACTGGCACACGCTGTTCTGGCTCGCCGCAGGGCTCGGGGTCATCGGCCTCGTGCTGGTGATGCTGGTCATCCCCGATGACGTGCTGCTCGCACCCGGACGCCTCGACATCCTCGGCGCGATCGGACTGGCGATCGGTCTGACCGGTCTGCTGCTGTACGTGTCGCGCGGTGCGGAGTGGGGCTGGACCGGGCCGTTCGCACTGCTCTGCCTGATCGGCGGCCTCGTCGTGCTGGCCGTCTGGGGCTGGTATCAGTTGAGGGCCAAGGACCCGCTGCTGGACCTGCGCGTCGCCGCTCGTCCTGCTGTGCTGTTCACGAACATCGCCGCGATCGGGATGGGCTTCGCCCTCTTCTCCTCGAACGTCACGTTCCCGCAGATGCTCGAACTCCCGGTGGAGACCGGCTCCGGGCTGGGGTTGAACATCCTCGGCGCCGCGCTGATCGTCGCGACCTCGGGCGTCCTGATGATGGTGGTCTCGCCGCTCTCCGGGTTCCTCGAGCGCACCGTCGGTCCGCGGCCGCTCTTCACGATCGGCACCGCCGCGATCGTGCTCGCCTACGTGTTCATCCTGATCCTGTCCACGGAGATCTGGCACTTCCTGGTCGCCAACGTGCTGATCGGAATCGGCATCGGGTTCACCTTCGCCGCCATGCCGATGATCATCATGCGGGCGGTGCCGGCGAACGAGACCGGCGCCTCGAACGGCCTGAACGCGCTGTTCCGCTCGGTCGGCACCTCGACGGCATCCGCGGTGATGGGTGGTGTGCTGGCCGCGATGAGCGTGCAGGTCGACGGCGTCGCCGTGCCCACGCGCGAAGCCTTCCAGGTCTGCTTCTGGCTGGCGATCGTCGCCGGCATCATCGCCTTCGTGCTGACGTTCCTCATCCCCAAGCACCCGCACACCGAGGAGCGCCCCGCACTGCGGGACTGAGCACCTGCAGGGACTGAGCACCTGCAGGGCTGAGCACTTGCAGGGCTGAGCGCGCCTACCTCAGTGGGTGTACTCCATGAGGTCGGTGCCGAGCGTGCGGAACGCGTCGTGCGCGCGCAACCGGTGGCTGATCGACAGGTCATCGAAGCACACGGTCAGTGCGTAGGCGACTCCCGCGCGCGGGCCCGCCAGCACGCCGGCCTCGGCGCGCACGCCCCGATCGCGGCCGGTCTTGTTGATGAACAGCAGGCCGTGCGCGTCGTGCTCGTGCGCGAACGGGTCCAGGCCCGTGGAGGCGCCGACCAGGCTCAGGTCGTGGTTCAGGCTCAGCCACTCCGACACCTGGGCGCTGACACCGGCATCGACGACAGCCGAGTTGACGAGGGCGGCGAACAGCGTGGCGAACTCCCGCGTCGTGCCGACGGCGACATGCGGGGCGTCGTCGGGCCCGCGCCTGTCACGGAAGTGATCGAGCACGGCGCTGCGCGGCATCCCGAGACTGATCATCCGCGAGCGCACCTGGTCGTGTCCGACCGCGTCGAGCAGCGCGTTCGCGGCGTTCGGGTCGCCGGTGGCGGCGGCGAGCACCGCGAGGTCGATCATCGGCAGCGCGGGGGCGCGCAGGTTGCGCCAGAGCCCGGAGCCCGCGACCAGCTCGTCCTCGGCGCGGTCGACGATCAGCAGCGGGTCCATGGTGCCGGCATCCAGCGCGGCTGCGGTCTCGACGAGCACCGGCACGACGCCGAGCCCTGCGATGGGCAGCGGCACGTGGTCGTCGCCGGCCAGCACCGTGCGCTCGGTGTCGAGGTCGGTGACGTGCACCGACACCTGCGCGCCGGCCTGGGCCAGTTCTTCCAGGGCCCGCAGCGTGGGGCTGAACGAGCGTCGGCCGACGGCGGCTCGACGAGGGGTGCGCCTGCTGCCGCGATGCGAGCGGCGCGAGGCAGTCGCGATCTCTTCGACGGGCGCGCCTGACGCGCTGTCGGAGGGCTCGGGCGCCTGACCTGAGTGAGAGCTCACGCGTGATTCCTCACGGGATGGGGGAGGTGACGGTGTCCGGATGCACACTGAGGGGGGTTGCCCACCCGACCGCTTGGGCTATCGTAACCCCGCCGGTCCGGGAACGGACCGGCGGGGTTCGAAGCGTTCACCAGATCGTGACGCGCGCACCTTCCGGAAGGTGCAGGGCGTCGCCCTCGGTGACGTCGAACGCGTGGTAGAACGCGTCGATGTTGCTGAGGATCTGGTTGCAGCGGAACTCGTTCGGCGAGTGCGGGTCGATCGTCAGCAGACGGATCGTCTCGGCCTCGCGGCTCTTCTGCTGCCACACCTGCGCCCACGACAGCAGCAGTCGCTGCACACCCGTGTATCCGTCGATGACCGGTGCCTCCGCGCCGCCGAGCGACAGCTCGTACGCCTTCAGTGCGATGCCGAGTCCACCGAGGTCGCCGATGTTCTCCCCGATGGTGAGGGCGCCGTTGACGTGGTTCTCCTCGCTGAGACCGAGCGGCACGAGCGTTTCGTACTGCGCGATGAGAGCCTTGGTGCGCTCCTCGAACGCGGCGCGGTCCTCGTCCGTCCACCAGTCGGCGAGGCGCCCCTCGTGGTCGTAACGGCTGCCCTGGTCGTCGAAGCCGTGGCCGATCTCGTGGCCGATGACCGCGCCGATGCCGCCGTAGTTCGCTGCCGCGTCACGGTGGGGGTCGAAGAACGGATGCTGCAGGATCGCCGCGGGGAACACGATCTCGTTCATCAGCGGGTTGTAGTACGCGTTGACCATCTGCGGCGGCATGAACCACTCGTCGCGGTCGATGGGCTTGCCGACCTTGGACAGCTGCCGGTCATGCTCGAAGACGGTCGCGCGACGGGCGTTGCCGATCAGATCGTCTGCGGCGATCTCGACGCCGTCGTAGTCGCGCCACACGTCGGGATGGCCGATCTTGGGGCGGAACGTGGCGAGCTTGTCCAGCGCCTTCTTGCGGGTGTCGGCGCCCATCCACTCGAGCTTCTCGATGCTCTGGCGGTACGCCTCGATGAGGTTCGCGACCAGCTCGTCCATGGCGACCTTGGACTCGGCGGGGAAGTGCCGCTCGACGTAGATCTTGCCGACCGCATCGCCCAGCGACCCCTCGACCAGCGAGACGCCGCGCTTCCACCGCTCGCGGATCTCGGGGGTGCCAGTGAGCTCGGTGCCGTAGAACGAGAAGTTCTCGTCGATGACGGCGTCGGGCAGGTAGGCGGCGAGGCCGTGCACGACCTTGGCGCGCAGCCAGGCCTTCCAGTCGTCCAGGCGGTCCTCCACGAGCAGCGAGCCGAGACCCTCGAAGAAGCTGGGCTGGTACACGACGAGCTCGTCGAAGGCGGTGAGGTTGGCCGTGGCCACGGCATCCCGCCAGGGGGCGAGGTCGACGCCGACGAGCTGCTGGAACTCGTCCCAGCTCTTCAGGTTGTACGTCTTGACCGCATCGCGCGAGGCGACGTTGTCCCAGTGGTGGCTCGCGATCTCGTGCTCCAGGCCGAAGGCGCGGTCGGCGATGCCTGCGGCATCCGCGACCTCCGCCAGACCCAGGATGCGCTCGAGGTGCGCGCGGTACGCGGCACGGGTCTCGGCGAAGCTCTCCTGACGGTAGTAGCTCTCGTCGGGCAGCGACAGACCGGCCTGCACGGCGAAGGGGACGTAGCGCTCGGGGTTGCCCGGGTCGGGCTCGACGAAGACGCCGATCAGTGCCGCGATGCCCTCGCGGTCCAGGTTGCCGATGGTGGTCAGGAAGGAGGGGATGCTGTCGATCGCGTCGACCTTCGCGAGCTGCTCCTGCAGTGGTGCGAGGCCGCGGGCGGTGATGCCATCGGTGTCCATGAAGCTGGTGAAGAGGTCGCCGACCTTGCGGGCGAGGGTGCCGGGCTCGGCATCCTGCGACTCCTCGATGATCGCGCGCACGTCCTTCTCGGCCTGCTCGGCGAGCAGGTGGAAGGAGCCCCAGCGCGCCTTGTCGGAGGGGATCTCGGCGGCGTCGAGCCAGGCGCCGTTGACGTGGCGGTAGAGGTCGTCCTGGGGACGGATGGATGCCGTGAATTCGGAGACGGCGAGACCGGAGGGCAGAACGTCTGTCATGGATGCAAGCCTATGCGCCCCTGCCGACACGACGTTCGCGCGGCGGAGTCGACCTCAGCCGCACCCGCCGGACACGGCGGCCCCGTCGAACCGGTCGGCGGTCCACTCCAGGGCATCCGCGATGGCGGGCGAGTCCGGCTCCACCAGTGGGAGGTGCCCGAGACCGTCATAGCCGCGGAAGTCGACCGAAGCCCCCTCGTCGCACAGCGTCTTCGCGAACGCGGACTGCATGCCGAAGTCGATCAGCTCGTCGCCCCTGCCCTGTCCGAGCAGCACCGGTCCGGAAGCGACCGGCGGAGTGTTCTGCCGCAGCCGTTCCCCCAGGGCGCCGGTGGTCGGGTCGGCGGCGAGGATGTTCGGGTCGTCGACGAGGGCGAGCAGCGCCAGCACTGAGACGAAGGTCTCGGGCGCGGCCAGGCAGCGTCCGGCCATCTGCTGCACGGTGACCTCGGCGCCGGGACGGATGTACTGGCGGAAGGTGACATCGGGGTGCATGGCGCTGTACGCCGAGATCACGAACGAGGCGAACACGCTGCCGCCGGTCACCTCCGGCAGGCGGTCGACAAGGCCGATCAGGTCGGATGCCGGTGCGAGCGCCACCGTGCCGGACAGGGGCACGTCGGGGGCGTAGTCCTCGGCGATCGCCGCCGACCAGAGGGTGGCGCCGCCGCCCTGGGAGTGTCCCCAGGCGACGGTCTGCTCGGAGAGCTCCGCGCCGTCCAGCTGCCGCGCGGCGCGCACGGCGTCCAGTTCGGCGCGGGCGCTGTCCTGCCCGATCAGGTACGGGTGCGGACCTTCGGTGCCCAGGCCGATGTAGTCGGTGGCGACCATCGCCCAGTCCTGCGCGAGGATGTCTTCGAGCACGTACATGGCCCCGGAGCCGAACGGGTCGGATGCCAGTGACGGCGCGCACGCGCGGGCGAAACCGGTGGTGCCGTGATGCCAGGCGATGACCGGATGCTGCTTTCCGCCCTTCGGCACCACGACGAGCCCGCTGGCGATCGCGGCGCTGCCGTCGCCGTGCGTGGTCGTGTAGAGGATGCGCCAGCCGAGGGCGTCGTCGGGCACGCCGCGCGTGAACGCCTCGGCGCGGATCAGGTGTCCGGGTTCTGCGGGCACGGTGCGCGGGGCGACGTAGAAGTCGTCGACCGCGGGCGTGCCGCCGCGCAGCGCGATGCTGGTGACGACGGCGCCCGCGGCGAGCGCGACCGCGCACACCGCGCCGATGGTGCGCATCCACCGGCGGGCTGCGGTGTCGCGTCGGGGTGGTCTCGGCGTGCGGCCGCGCAGCATCCGCACCAGTGCTGCGGCGCCCGCGATCGCGAGCGCGGCTCCGAAGACCACGGCGACGACCAGCAGGGTGATGTCGGGCCAGACGATGGCGAGGATGCCGAAGGCGATGCCGGCCGCGCCGAGCAGGGCCTCCGCGACCCGTCGGTCGAGGGTGCGATCACGACCGATGATGGCGCTGACGCCGATCGCGCCGCGCACGATCAGCACCACCCCGACGATGATCGCCAATGCGCGGACGGTCAGGCCGGGCAGCACGAGCACGACGACGCCGGTGAGCATCATGGCCGCGCTCATCAGCATCCGGATGCGGCCGGTGCGCGCGACGGGGAAGATCAGCTCGAGAAGCCCGCCGAGAACGAGTCCCGCACCGATCAGCAGTGCCAGCACCCCGAGTGCCGTGGTGGGGCGCACGACGAGCACGACGCCCAGCACGACGGCCGCGAGCGCAAGCGCGGCGACGACAGGCTTCGGCAGCCGCCTCGCGAGCCGGATCAGCGCCAGATCAGCGGATGCGTCGGGCTCGGGCGCCGGGTCTGAGGTCACGCCGCCAGCCTAGTCAGCGGGATGCGCCGGACGCGGTCACGTCGCGCGGTCGATCGACTCCCACCGCACCTCGAGCGAGATGCGGTCACCGGGTTCCAGCAGCCGCGTCGGGCTGAGCGCCTCCAGTTCGACGTAGCGCGCATGAGCAGTCATCCCCTCCAGCCCAGGCAATGGCCGGTCCACCGGAGTCTGCATCCAGAGCTGCACGGGCGAGTCGTCGGCGTACTCCGCGTCGGGGGTCACGGTGAACGACATCCGCACGCCCCACCCGTCGGCGCGCACGAGCTCGGCAGCGCCGGTGGCGCCCGGAAAGCCGAGCTTGCCGACCGCCTCCGAGAACCGCGCACGCGCGGTGTCGTCCTTGCGGCTCCAGTCGATCGAGCCGACCGAGTCGAAGAGCACTGTGGGTGGTGCGTCGCCGTGCATGCGCACGTCGATCCGGGCGCGATCGGATGCCAGGTCGTCGGCGTCGAAGGGGAACTGGGCGACCTCCCAGGCCGCCCAGCGCGCGGCGGGACCGGAGTCGTTGATGACGGTGCTGCGGACGAGGACCGCGCCGGGTTTGACGCGCAGCTCGCGTTCGATGCGCAGCCCTGTGCGCGGCTCGATATCGCTGCGCAGCAGCACGGCATCGCGATCGACCTCGACGACCCGGTACGCCCCCGAATCCAGCACCCCGTCCGGCGGCCCCGGCCACCCGTCGGCGCTCCCGGGCGGGCCCTGCGGGGCCGGCCAGGTCTTGTCGCCACCCCAGTTCTGCCAGTCGGAGTAGCCTGCACCGAGCGCCGGGCGGGTGATCGGATGCCGGGGCTGGAGGTCGTCGTCGAGCAGCTCGGGGTCGTGCCACAGCACCTCGCGGCCGTCGAAGCGCAGCGACAGCATCCGTCCGCCGAGCTCCGGGACGACCACGGCCTGCACGCCCTCGGCCCGCAGCTCGATGCGAGACATGCTCACTCCCGCCGGTGGAACAGCAGCGATTCCGGCAGGCTCGTGGCGAAGTAGTCGGTGCTGCCGTCCTCGTGCACGGCCACGGGTGGCACGTGCACCGGACGGTGCTCGCCCAGACTGTCCGGCGGATCGATCTGCGGCATCCCGAGCGCGTCACGCGCGGCATCCCAGGCCGCGAGCGCACGGCCCTCGCCGCCCTCCCACGGCTGGAACCGACGGGAGTCCATCCACTCCAGCGCACCCGCGGGATCGCCGGTCAGGCGCAGCAGGTCGGCGTACGCGATGGCGAGGTCGTCGCGGCTGTCGACCAGCGGCAGCGCGCCCTGCAGTCGCGCGAGACGCTCCTGCGCAGGATGGCCGAGCTTGGCGGCGAGCTGGTCCTGCTCCGAGAGGAGTCGGGCGTCGTCGGGATCCGCGGTACGCGCCTGCTCGTAGCGCCGCCAAGCGAGGGCGTCGTCGTGCGTCACGTTGTAGGCGGCCAGGCCGGCGTTGCGCAGGACCACGGGATCGTCGGACCCGTTCTGAACTGCACGCTCCCACAGTTGCGCCGCCTCGGTGCGCCGTCCTTCCTGATACAGCAGCTCGCCGAGCAGTCCGGCAGCCACCGGGTCGCCGGGTTCGGCGCGGAGCGCGGCGACGAGAGCATCCTGAGCATCGAGTCCGGACGGGAAGGCCCACCGGCGATCCGCGGCCCGGGCGTCCTGCCGCGCCTGGACGGCCTCGTCGACACGGCCAAGGCCGTCGAGCAGCGCGGCGCGCAGATAGTAGGCCACCGGCGCGGCATTACCGGTGGTCGTCGCCGGCGCGATCGCGGCGGAGCGGAGCACCGAGAGCGCCGCATCGGTCTCGCCGAGATGATCCAGGTCGACGGCGAGGTCGAGCAGCCGAAGCCCATCCTCGGGCAGCGAGCCGTCGGCGAGATGGCGGATCAGGTCGTCCGGGATGCCCCGGGAGATCTCCTCGCGCAGCATCCGGTCGGCGGCATCCCGATCGCCCTCGCGCCGGGCGAGCACGACCCGCAGCGCGGTCAGGCGGGGTTCGACACCGTTCAGCGCCGCATCCTCGGCGTCGCGCCGGGCCAGGGCGGTCCTGCCCTGGCGTGCGAGCAGGCAGGCGCCCTCGAACGTCGCGGCGCGATGCCAGGCGCCGTCCCACGCGGCGCGTCCGAGCACCTCCAGGGCCTCCTCGTCTCGACCGAGTCGGATGAGCACGAGGCCGAGCAGGTAGTACGGCTCGGTGTCGCGCAGCCGCTCGTTGCGGGCGGTCTGGCGCGCGATCGAGATGCGCAGGTGCTCCTCGGCGAGCGCGTGCCGGCCACTGCGGTAGGCTCGCCAGGCCAGCGCCAGGCGGGAGCGGGAGTCCCCCGGATCGCGTCGGATCGCCTCTTCCCAGTACGGCGCGGGAAGCCGCGTGGGATGCCGGTACTGCTCGAGGTGCAGACCGGTGAGGTAGAGCTCGTCGACGGTCTCCGTGTCCTCGGGCAGCGGCGGCACGGTCGCCAGCCACGGCTCCTCGTCGCTCGGCTCGCACAGGCGCCACTCCAGCACCGTGTGCGCGCCCTCGTCGAGCTGCACGCGCACAGCCGTGGCATCCGCACCGTCGGGCAGGGTGACCAGATGCGTGTCGACCTGACCCGGCTCGAGCGTCACCTCGTGCGCGTCGAGCTCGGCACCGTCCACCGACACCCGCACGGTGACCCGCATCGGTCGCGTCACGGCGGTGCGCACCGAGACGACGCCGGGCTCGTCGAACACGACGTGCACCGCGGCATCCTCGTTCGCCTGATGGGCGATGCCGATGGCGGGGATCGGGAACCACACCTGCCGCATCCGCTTGACCTCACCGGGGCGCAGCCACGTGAAATCGGGCTGATTGTCGGTGTAGACGCCTGCCATCAGCTCGACGTACGGTCCGTCGCCGTCGGTCAGGTGCCGGTCCCAGGCGTGCCCGAAGGGCGAATCGCCCCAGGTCCACTGCTTCTTGCCGGGCGACACGCGGCGGTCGGCCCAGTGCACCACACCGGCGCCCGCCGCGTGGTCGTAGCCGCCGAAGAACTCGCCCTTCGTCTCGACCACCATGTACGAGGTGGGCACGGGGATGTTCGCGTAGCGGTCGATCCGATCCGCGCCCGGCGTCTCCTGTCCACGGGCGGCGTAGTCGACGCCGTAGTAGGGGCGGTCGGCCGCCGGGAAGGACGTGATGGCCCGGCGAGCGTGGTCGGCGACGAAGCCGACGTCCTGGGGGAAGAAGGACTGGTAGTCGTCGTGCACGCGCACCGCCGCGTTCGCCCACCAGAGGAACGTCTGCGGCTGCTCGGTGCGGTTGTGGAAGGTGCCGAGGATCTCGACCACCGAGCGATCGGCGTGCAGGCGGATGCCGTGCGTCCCGTTCATCCGCGCGAACGGGTCGTGATCGCGGCACCAGACGGTCGCCGATCCGTCGTCGCCGAGCACGAGGTCGGCATCCGTGGGGAGGTAGGTGCCCGGCCGGTGATGCTGCGGCCAGTTGAACTCGACTCCGCCGCTGATCCACGGCCCGCCGAGGCCGACGAGGGCCGGCTTGATGACGTGATTGCGGTAGAAGAAGTCGTAGCCGGTGGTCTTGTCGTAGCCGGTGTAGATGCGTCCGCCGAGCTCGGGCAGCACCGTCACCCGGATGTACGCGTTCTCGAGGTGCACGGCACGCCATTCGTGATCGACGGGCTCGCGCGCCACGCCCTCGACGAACGGCATCGGATAGACCCGCCCGCTCGAGCCCTGGTACACGCGGTTGTCGAGGTACATCGGGAACCGCACCGGCTCGTCGGGCTCGTAGGTGGGCAGCGTCAGCACGGACTCCCACACGATCGCCTCGCCCGCGTCCAAGCGCGCCTGGAGCTCGGCGGGCGGGCGCACGTCGCGCTCGTCGCGCACCGGGCGCACCGTCTCGGCACGCACCATCTCGTCGGGCACGATCTCACTGCGGGGCATCTTGCGGCCACCCTTCCTTTGTTCGAATCCTCTGTGCGGGCATGATCGACACCGCCGCATGGCGACATCCCCTCGCCCGCGCTCAACCTGCTGGTGTCAGCACCAGTACTTCTGCGTCGGAGGCCCAGGTGAACGGCACGCGCACCCCGAAGGCTGCGGCCGACTCCGCGGTCACGCTCTCTCCGGTCGCCTCGACCCGGTAGGTCACGCCCGGCGCGAGCCCTTCGGGGTGCACGCGCGGGACCTCGCGGTCCCTGGCGCGATCCCGGTCGCTGTCGAAGACGAACACGAGCACCCGCGGGTCATCGTCCGGGCCCCGGAACGTCACCGTGTACAGATCGCGGTCGGGTGCTCCCGTGGTGCGGACGCTGCCGTCCTGCACGATCCGGCGCACGTCCTTGTAGAACGCGGTCATGCGCGCCGCCTCGGAGCGCTCCTCCGCCGACCAGGCGAGCAGATCGGCTCCGATCCCGAGGATCCCGCACATCGATACGGCGAAGCGATACCCGAGAGTCACCGGCCGGCGGTCCCGATGGCCGCTGTCCTCGCTCACCCAGGAGCTCATCGCCCACGCCGGGTACGCACGCAGGTAGCCGTCCTGGATCACGAGTCGGTCGCGCGCTCCGACCTCGTCGCTCGGCCAGACCACGTCCGACACGGCCAGAACCGCGTTGTCGATGCGTCCGCCGCCGGACGAGCACGCCTCGACCACGACCTCGGGGAACTCCCGCCGCAGCAAATCCATCACCCGGTGGTAGCCGCGTGCGTGCTGCACCGCCCACTCGCGGCCGTGCGGATCGACGGCACGCCCGCCGTCCGAGACGGTGCGGTTCATGTCCCACTTCAGGTAGCGGATGCGGGCGGAACCCAGCACGTCGCGCAGCATCCCCTCGGCCCACTCGACGACCTCGGGGCGGCCGAAGTCCAGCACGTACTGGTTGCGGACGGTGAGCAGCGGACGCCCCTCGGCGCGGTGGATCCAGTCGGGATGCTCGGCGAACAGCCTGCTGGTGGGGCTGACGGCCTCCGGCTCGACCCAGAGCCCGAAGTCCATGCCGAGCTCCCCGACCAGGTCTGCGAGTTCGGCGAGCCCGTGCGGGAACTTGGCAGGGTCGGGTGTCCAGTCCCCCAGTCCGGTCGAGTCGCCGGTGCGACCGAGGAACCAGCCGTCGTCGACGACGAAGGTCTCCACTCCGATGTCGGCAGCCAGGCGCGCGAGCTGCGACTGATGCTGCACGGTCACATCGAACTCGGTCGCCATCCACGAGTTGTAGACGACGGGTCGGTCGACCTCGCGGCGCAGGGTGCGCTGGTACTCGTGCCAGCGCTGCGGCAGTTCGGCCGCGCCCTCTGCGCTGAAGACGCCGAGACTCTCCGGCGACTCGAACCGCTCCCCCGGCAGCAGGGTGACGGTCGTGGTGTGGTCGTCCACTCCGGTCGAGACGCGCAGGTGCTCGCCGACCGAGGAGGATTCGATCTGCATCCGCCACGATCCGCTCCAGGCCAGGGCGATCCCGTAGCCGGCGGCAGGTGCGGAGCGGACGGCGTGCTCGTGGTCGTCGAGGCCGGTGACGGCCACCACGGGGCTGAATCGCAGACCGGTGATGCCGTCACTGCTGCCGATCGAGAACGTGCCCCAGTCCAGGTCGATGCGGCGGCGCTGGAACTCCCTCGACCATGATCCGGCGAGGTACTCGACCCGCGCGCGCTGACCGATCGGCAGGTTCCAGCCCGCCGAGAACGCCCGCGGCAGGGTGATCGCGTCCGGCCCGTCGTTGATGATCAGCATCTTCCGGGCGATGACGTCGTGCGCGTGGTCGGTGCGGTAGCTCAAAGCAAGCCGCACGCTCGCCGTCTCATCGACCGCGGTCAGCACCAGCTCGTCGCCGGCGGCATCCGTCGTCACCTGCGCGGAGGGGTCGAAGGTCCAGATCGCTCCTGTGCCGGCGTCACCGCGCTCGACGCGCAGCTCGGTGAAGGCCGTGTGACGCTGGCCGTCCGACGCGTACTCGACGGGAAGCGCGTCGGTCTCGGTGACGTGGGTCAGCACCCGCTCCGGCTGCTCGTACGCGGGCACCCGCTCCAGCGGCGCGCCCCAGTGATCCAGGACGATGCTGCGCCCGTCGGCGGTGTGGCTGATGACGTACTGCGTCCGCGCCGTGCGGAGCGTCCACTGCGACCTGTCCATCTACTTGCCCGATCCGATGGCGAGACCAGACACGAACTGCTTCTGGAACACGAAGAACACGATGGCGGTGGGGATGGCCGCGATCACGGCGCCGGCGGCGACCACGTTCCACTGACTGACGAAGCCGCCCTGGATGTTCAGCAGCTCCGCGGTGATCGGGAATTTCGACTCGCTGCGCAGCACGGTCAGCGCCCACAGCAGGTCGTTCCAGATCCACGTCGTCGCCAAGGCGGCGAGCGCGGCGAGCGACGGGCGGCACAGCGGCATCGCGGATCTGCAGGTACGTGCGCAGCGGGCCCGCGCCGTCCACCCTGGCCGCCTCGAAGATCTCACCGGGCAGCGAGCGCATGAAGCCGTGCAGCACGAACGTGTAGAAGCCCAGTCCGAAGGCGACCTGCACGATGATCAGGGCGAGCAGCGTGTCGGCGATGCCGAGGCTCTCGCAGATGCGCGCGACGGGGATCAGCAGGATCTGCGGCGGCAGCAGGTTGCCGGCCAGCATCACCAGCAGCACTGCGCGCCGTCCCGGGATGTCGTGCTTGCTGAGCGCGAACGCCGCCCAGGATGCCAGCAGCAGCGAGAACACCACGGTGAAGCCGGTGACGATGACGCTGTTGATCAGCGCCTGGCCGCCGCCGAGTCCGTCGCGGAAGACGGTCACGAAGCCCTCGAGGGTGAAGGACTGCGGCAGGGAGCCCAGACCGTTGGAGGTCAGGTCGGCGAAGGTGCGGAAGGCCACCAGCACGACGAACGCGAGCGGCAGGATCCAGAGGATCGCGATCGGCGTCATGACGACGTGGAAGATCCATGGCCTGCGGCGGCGGCGCACCGGCGGGATGGATGCCGAGGGGGCGGATGCCACCGGAGCGGCGACGGTCGTAGCGCTCATCTCAGTCCTCCTCCTTCGATGCCCGCACCAGGTATCCGATGATGAACAGGATCGCCAGCAGGAAGATCACCACGGCGATCGCCGAGCCGTACCCCAGATCCACCACGCTGAAGCTCGTCTGATACATGTACGTCGACAGCAGCTGCGAGGAGTTGTACGGGCCACCGCGGGTCATGGCCCACACGATGTCGAAGGTGCGCAGCGAATCGATCACCGTGACGGCGAACACGATCGAGCTGACGCCCTTCAGCTGCGGCATCACGATGCGCCAGAAGCGCTGCCAGGGGCTGGCGCCGTCGACGGCGGCTGCCTCTTCCAGGGCGGGGTCGACGCCCTTCAGCCCGGCGAGGTAGAGCACCATGATGTAGCCGACCTGGCGCCACACCGCGGCGATGAGCACCGCGTAGAGGGCGAGGTTCGGATCTGCCAGCCACTGCTTCTCCCAGCTCTCCAGGCCGATCAGGCCGAGGAACGTGTTGACCGCGCCGTCGGGCTGGTAGAGCAGCCGCCAGAAAAGGCCGGTCACGGCGAGCGAGAAGACCATGGGCAGGTAGATCGCACTGCGATAGAAGCCCACCCCACGACGGGGCTTGTTCAGCGCGACGGCGAGCGCGAGGCCGAGTGCCACCGAGGCGCCGCCGAACCCGATCACCCAGATCACGTTGTTCACGAAGGCGGTGCCGAACACCGGGTCGCTCAGCAGGTTCTCGAAGTTCTTGAACCCGATGAACTCCGGGGTGCCCGCGCCGTTCCATTTCGTCAACGAGATGTAGAAGCTGTTGACCGCCGGCCAGAAGACGAGTGCCAGTTCGATGACCAGAGGGATGAGCAGGAACGCCCACACCAGGGGAGGAACCCGCCGGGGTCCACGGCGCCTCCGCCCCGTGGTGATCAGGGACGTGGCGTCGTCCGTCCGGCCGGCAGTCATGGTGCTCACGCGTCGAAGACCCGCTGAGCGGCCGTCTGCCACTCCTTGAGGATGGCGTCGACGTCCTTGGGCTGTGCGAGGAACTTCGTCAGCGCGGCATCCGCCGTGGTCTGCAGCGCGTCGGAGGAGTCGCGGTTGAAGAACTGCGTGATCTGCTCGGTGCTGTTCAGCATCTCCAGACCCTTCCTCACAAGCGGAGAGAACTTGCTGGCGTCGACGTCGGGCGAGGTGGGCAGGTTCGACGACTGGGATGCCTCGATGAACTGCTGCTGCGACTCGGGGCTGGCCAGGAACGACAGGAACTCCTTCGTCGCCTTGGGGTCCTTCGTCTTGGCACTGGCGAAGTAGCCGTCGGTCGGCGCCTCCTCGGCGCGCGGGATCGACGGGTCGATGACCGGGACCGTGAAGAAGTCGAGGTCGTCGGGGTCGCCGGTGGTGATGTTCTGGCTGATGAACGCACCCGTCAGGTACATGGCGTCCTTGCCCTGCACGAGCGGGGTGACCGCATCCTGCCAGGCGTACGAGGCCATGTTCGGGTCGAAGTACGGCACGAGCTGCGCGTAGTACGACATGGTCTTTCGCACTTCGGCGCTGTCGAAGGAGCGCTTTCCCGCGAGGAGCTCCTTGTGGAAGTCGGCGCCGTTGACGCGCAGGTTGAGGATGTCGAACCACCCCGACGCCATCCAGGGCGTGGATCCGATGCCGTTGGCCAGCGGGTGGATGCCGTCCTTCTTGAGCTTGTCGCAGAGCGAGATGAACTCGTCCCACGTGTTCGGCGGCTGCACGCCCCACTCCTTGAAGTGCGACTTCAGGAAGAACACGCTCCACCAGTAGTAGTTGGTGGGCATGAAGATCTGCTTGCCGTCATCCGCGGTGGAGAGGTCCTTCAGCGCCTTGGAGTATCCGGATGCCGCGCCCGTCCCCTCCCAGAGATCGGAGATGTCCAGCAGCAGGTCCTTGCTCGCATAGTCGCGCGCGACGGAGCCGGCGTACCAGGTGAGCACGTCCGGCGGGTTCGCCGAGGTCAGGTACGTCGACAGCTGCGCACGGAACTGCTCGATGGCGACCGTGTTGAGGGTGACCCCTCCCGACTTGTATCCGGCGACCAGCTTCTCGAGCGCCTTCTTCGGGGCCGGATCCGAGAGCGAGGACTGCAGCACGATGCCGCCTCCTCCCCCACCGCCGCCGCTGGGCCCGGTACCGCCCGTGGCGCACGATGCGAGCAGCAGTGCTCCCGCGCCCAGCGAGCTCACCAGGAACCCGCGCCGTGACATCTCCCATTTATCTGCCATGATCGTCCTCCTCGACGACGGCCGGATCACTGCTGTGACCGGCGTTGGATGAACAGCTCGTTGCACTCCTGCTGGAGTGCAATCTCCCCCCACATCGGATGGTGAGGTGCGGCGTTCGAGCACACGAGCGTTCCCCACGCACCCACACGCGCCGACTCGGCGACGGCGAATCGGCAGTACGCCGCGCCGACAGGTCCCTCTTCGAACCAGCTGCGAAGCGGCGTGTAGCCAACCCATCCCTCACCCAGAACCAGAGGGATCCCGCGGGCCGCCGCGGCATCGGCCGCGACCTCGAGCCAGATCGACAGCACACGGTGCATCTCGACACGGTGACTCTCGTACCGCTCGTACAGGTAGCGGTCGAATGCCTCGGCATCCATCCAGTCGTGCATGAAGATCTCGGGCTTGCCGACGATGGTGGCGTCCATCTTCCATGCGGTCGCGGCGGGCAGCACCCACGACGTCGCCTCAGGGGCTCCGGGCCGCAGCAGTCCGGCCGCTTCGACCGCCTCGCGCGGGAACTCGGCGAGCGAGCCGCGCAGATCGAACGCCGCGGTCACCTCGTCGAGCACCCCGTACACGTAGGGGTGCACGACGATGACGTCGGCTTCGGCCGGGATCGCACGCATCGCGCCGACCGGCACCCGGGAGTAGTTGACGGTGACGGGAACCTCGGGCTGCAGGTCGTGGAAGCGACGGATGCCACGGCTCAGCCGCGGCTCGATGGCGATGACGCGCGCGGCCTCGTCGTCGACTCCCAGACCATCGGCGAGGTGACCGGTGGTGACCTCGTTGTGCAGCTCGACGAAGGCAACCCGGTCGTCCAGGCCGCGCTCGCGCAGGAAGTCGATCATCGCCGAGAACGATTCCGCGAGCCGCTCCGCCCGGTGCTCGGGATCGACGCCGTCCAGTGCGCGCCACCAGGCGTCATCCGTCGAGAACGACGCGGACTGCTGATACTCCCACGACGACAGGATCACGAACAGACCGCGCCGGCGGCACACCTCGAACAGCTCCGTGAGCAGCGCGCGCCCGTCGAAGCGGGTCGGCGACTTCACGTCGTACCAGCGCACGCCCTGCGCGTACTCGCCGCCCAGGCGATCCAGCGACACGTCCGAGGTGTCGAGACCGGAACCGAACAGCAGGAACGGCATCGCGCAGATGCGGATGGTGTTGTACCCGCGGTCGACGGCCTCCGCCGCAGCCGCATCCAGATCGGCGAACGGCTCGCCCTCCCCCGTGCGCACATACCAGGAGAAATCCCAGAGAGTGATCGTGAGGGCATCGGGCAGGTGAGCGGCCGAAGGAACCGGCGAATACCGCTCGAGCTGACTGTCTGCATTGACCATACGGGAATGTTAGGCACGTCGCCCCGGGCGACTGAATGTCCGTTCCTCGGGAGATACCTGGATGATCCTCTGATCCTGGGTTAGAGTCACCCCATGCTCGTCCGCGATGGATTCCCCGGGCAGCGCCTGCGCGTGCTGCCCCCGCCGATAGCGTCCGCTGCGCTCGCGGCCCCGATCACGGAGCGGCTGCTCGTGACCGATGCCGGCTTCTTCCCGCACGCGGCGGACCACGGCCGGGTGCGGCCGTCGGGAGCCAGGCAGACGATCGTCATCATCTGCACCGCGGGCGCGGGGCGCGTCATCCTGGACGGCACGACGCACCGCGTCGCGGCGGGGGATGCCGTGATCATCCCCGCGCGCAGGGCGCACATGTACGTCGCCGATCAGAGTGATCCGTGGAGCATCTGGTGGATGCACGTGGCGGGCGAGGATGTCGCCGACCTGCTGCCCGAGCCGGAGGACCGGTCGGCATCCCCGGTGCTTCGCCTGCACGACGTCTACGCGGCGACGGCGCTGATCACGCAGGTGGTCGAGAAGCTCGACGTCGACGACACGGCCGCCTCGCTCTATGAGGCATCCGGCGCGGCCTGGCACCTGCTCGCGCACCTGCGCGCCGACCGGCTGCGCGGCGGCAGCGGATCCGGCTCGCGCGTGCACGCCGCCATGTCGTATCTGCGCGAGAACCTGGGCACGAGGGCGGGAGTCACCGAGCTCGCCGAGATGGCGAATCTCAGCCCTTCGCATTTCGCCGCGCTTTTCAAGTCCGCGACGGGCATGGGGGTCATCGAGTACCTCACCCGACTGCGCAGTGCCCGGGCCCGCGAGCTGCTGCTGACGACCCGACTGAGCGTGCAGGACATCGCCGAAGCCGTCGGCTACACCGACCCCTACTACTTCTCGCGACAGTTCCGCCGGGTGAACGGCGTCTCCCCCCGCACGTTCCGTGCCGGTCACCTCGAAGAGGCGTTGGAGCAGTCTGTAAGAGAATCCCTGGAGACCCTGCAATTTCAGCCCTCCCAGTCGTAAGATGATGCCAGGCGCACGCTCTGCTGGGGATGCGGGCGCCGGCAGGCCGGGGACGCCTGCGGGAATGGGGATCATCGTGCGAGGACTCGCGCACACTCTTGTGCTGACCGGTGCCGCAAGGGCCGAGGATGTGTCTGCGGCGATGGCCGCGGTGGGCGAAGGGGACGAGCTCGGGCCGCACCTGGTGCGCACCGGTGCCGTGACGGACGCCCAGGTCGCCGAAGCGGTCGCTCTGGCCACCAACCATCGCTACATCGACCTGTCGACCTACCCGCTCGACCCGGAGGTGATCGCCCTGGTGCCTGGCAACCTCTGCCGCCGGTACCGGCTGATTCCGCTGCGGGTGATGCGCGACGAGCTGATGGTCGCGATGCTAGACCCGACCGACATCATCGCGCTGGACGACGTGGCGAGCCTGACCGATATGCGGGTGACCGCGGTGGTTGCGGCGGCGGATGCCCTGACGCAGGTCTTCGAGCGCTTCCTGCGCTCCGACGGCGAGCTGACCGACCTGTCCGAGCAGATCGGCGAATCGTCCTCGTCATCCGACATCGTCTTCACCGAGCACCTGGACGATCAGGACGCCGATGCGCCGGTCGTGCGCTTCGTGAACCTGCTGATCACGCAGGCGATCAACGACCGGGCGAGCGACATCCACATCGAGCCCGGCGAGCACCGGCTGACGGTGCGGTTCCGCATCGACGGCGTGCTGCACGAGATGCAGAGCGCCGACCGCAGCATCCAGGACGGCGTGATCTCGCGCCTGAAGATCATGTCGTCGATCGACATCGCCGAGCGGCGCGTCCCGCAGGACGGCCGCATCTCGGTACTGCACGAGGGGCGCTCGGTCGACCTGCGCGTGGCGACGCTGCCGACGGTGTGGGGCGAGAAGATCGTGATGCGCATCCTCGACAACACCGGCCAGGTGATGACCATGGAGGACCTGCGCTTCTCGAACACGAACGGCACGCGCTTCCGCGAGGCGATCACCCGCCCGCACGGCATGATCCTGGTGACCGGTCCGACCGGGTCGGGCAAGTCGACCACGCTGTACACGGCGCTGCGCACGGTCGCCAACCCGCGCGTGAACGTGATCACCGTCGAGGATCCGGTGGAGTACCGCATCCCCGGCATCAACCAGGTGCAGGTCAATCCCCGTGCCGGACTCACCTTCGCCACCGCGCTGCGGTCGATCCTGCGCTCGGACCCCGACGTGGTGCTGGTCGGCGAGATCCGCGACCGCGAGACCGCGGCGATCTCGGTCGAGGCAGCCCTCACCGGCCACCTCGTGCTCTCCACCCTGCACACCAACGACGCGCCCAGCGCGCTGACGCGACTGACCGAGATCGGCACCGAGCCGTTCCTGGTGGCCACGGCGCTGAGCGCCGTGGTCGCGCAGCGCCTCGCCCGGCGACTGTGCACCAAGTGCCGACGCCCGTTCGACGGCGATGCCGACACGCTGCGGCAGGTGGGCATGCCCGAGGAGATGATCGCGGATGCCGAGGTGCACACCGCCGTGGGGTGCACGAACTGCTCGAACACCGGCTACCGCGGCCGCGTCGCCCTGCACGAGGTGATGACGGTGACCGACGAGATCGAGCAGCGTCTGGTGGGCCGGGCGACCGGCGCCGACCTGCGCGAACTGGCGCTGGAGCAGTGCATGATCGCGCTGCGCGACGACGGCTGGGTGAAGGTCGCCGACGGCATCACGACGATCGAAGAGGTGCTGCGCGTCTCGGTGTGATGTGCTTCGACAGGCTCAGCAACCCACTGGGTCCCTGAGCCTGTCGAAGGGCACTGAGCCTGTCGAAGGGTTACTGCTTCGCGATGTCTCCGTACAGCGTGAAGATCGGCAGGTAGAGCGAGACCACCATGCCGCCGATGATCACGCCCAGGCCCACGATGAGCACCGGCTCGATGAGCGAGGACAGCTGTTCGGTGGCGGTCTCGACCTCGTCCTCGTAGAAGTCGGCGATGCTGCCGAGCATCTGGGTGAGCGTGCCCGATTCCTCGCCGACGGCGACCATCTGCGACACCATCGTCGGGAACACCGCGGCCTTCGCCAGCGGCGCGGCGAACGAGCGCCCGCCGCGGATCGACTCCTGGATGTCGCGCACGGTCTGCTCGATCTTCCAGTTGTTCGATGCCTGCCCGACGATCGACAGCGCCTGGATGATCGGCACACCGGCATCGAGCATCATCGACAGGTTCCGGCTGAACCGGGCGACCGCCATCTTGGTGATGAGCGGCCCGAAGATCGGCAGGCGCAGCTTGATCGGATCGACGATGCGCCGGTACCCGTCCGTGTAGCGGTTGCGCACCCACCAGATCCACGCGACGGCGATCACGACGACCAGCGCCGGCAGGATCCAGAGCATGTTGTGCGAGATCGTCACGAGGATCTGCGTGGGCAGCGGCAGCTGGCCGCCGAGTCCCTTGAACATGTTCTCGAACACCGGCACGATGAACGTCACCATGACGAGCACGCCGATCATCGCGATCACGAGTACGACGGCAGGATACGTGGTGGCCGAGCGGATCTTGCCGTGCAGCTCGGACTGCTTCTGATAGTTCTCCGCGATGGATGTCAGCGCGGCACCGAGGAAGCCGCCGGACTCGCCGACGCGCACGATCGAGACCATGAGAGGCGGGAAGACCAGCGGATGCCGTTGCAGCGACGCCGACAGCGACGAGCCGCTCTCCACATCGTTCGACACCGTGCCCAGCACCGTCTTCAGCCTCTTGTCGGAGGTCTGCTCGGCGAGGACGTTGAGGGTGCGCATCAGCGGCAGGCCGGCGTTGATCAGTGCGGACATCTGGCGGGCGAAGATCGCGAGGGTCTTCGCCGAGACGCCGCGGTTGATGCTGGGCAGGGTGATCTCGCGACGCAGACCGGTCTTCTCGACCGGAGCGAGCTCCACTGGCATCAGACCCTGGGCGCGCAGCTTGGCGGTGACGGCGCCTTCGCTCGCGGCATCCATCGTCCCCTTCAGTAGCTTCGTGGTGCCCGGGTCGATCGCCTGGTACTGCCACTCCTGCATGGTCGCCATCATGACCCCCACTCTTCGAGCTGCTGATCGACCGCATAGTGCGACCAGGATTCGGCATCCAGGTCGGCAGGACGCACGTGCACGCCGTCGAGGGATGCCGGGTCGGTGGCGAAGGTGCGCGCGACCGCGGCCGACACTGCGCCCTCGCCGACGAGACGGCGCAGATCCTGATCGAGGGTGTGCATGCCGTCAGTGGCTCCGGCCTGCATGGCCGTGTACAGCTGAGCGACCTGTCCCTCTCGGATGAGGTTCGCGACGGCAGGGGTGTTGGTGAGCACCTCGGTCGCGATCGTGCGTCCGTTGGACTGCGCCCGGGGCAGCAGGGTCTGGCTGATGATGCCCTGCAGGGTGTCGCCGAGCTGCGAGCGGATCTGATGCTGCTGGTCGGCGGGGAACACGTCGACGATGCGGTTGACCGACTTGCCCGCGCCCTGCGTGTGCAGGGTGGAGAGCACCAGGTGGCCGGTCTCGGCGGCGGACAGGGCCGTCATGATCGACTCGGGGTCGCGCAGCTCGCCGACCAGGATCACGTCGGGGTCCTGGCGCAGCACGCGGCGCAGCGCCTCGGCGAACGAGCTCGTGTCGCTGCCGACCTCGCGCTGGTGGATCAGCGCACGGCGGCTGGTGTGGTGGAACTCGATCGGGTCCTCGATGGTGACGATGTGCACCGGGCGCGTGCTGTTGATGATGTCGACCATCGCGGTGAGCGTGGTCGACTTACCCGAGCCGGTGGGCCCGGTCAGCAGCACGAGGCCGCGCGGCCGCAGGGCCAGGTCGCGAGCGATCGCGGGCGCGCCGAGCTCCTCGAGCGTGAAGACGCGGTCCGGGATGAAGCGCAGCGCCATGGCGATCGCGCCGAGCTGGCGGAACACGTTCACGCGGAACCGGCCGATGCCCTCGGCGGCGTGCGCGAGGTCGACCTCGTGGTGGATCTCGAAGTCGTCTCGCTGGCCCTCGTTCATCAGGTCGAAGGCGGCGGCGCGCACCCAGTCCTCGGTGAGGATCTCGGGATGCCGGGGGATGTCGACCAGGTCGCCGTCCACGCGCATCAGCGGCGGGGCGTCGGCGGTGATGTGCACATCGGATGCTCCGGAGCGGGCTCCGATGCGCAGCAGGTCGGTCAGGATGACGGTCATCTCACTCGCCTCCACTGTTCTGCAGGAATGCGAGCACGGTGACCTGAAGCGAGAATCCCTCGCCCGACTGCGAGACCGTGGCCGTGTCGATGGCGATCGCCCGCGGTCCGGCGCGCAGGCCGTCGAGGAACGCGAAGGCGCTCGCCATGTCGGGGGCGGTGACGCTGATGCTGAGCTCGACCTGTTCGCGCGCGGATGCTGCGGCAGTCGGTGCTGCGGGTGCCGGCGTCCCGCCGTCGGCGGTGGCGCCGTCGGCATCCGCGACGTTCGCGTCCGCTTTGTCGGCGACATCGTTCGCCCCGTCGATCGGGGTGCCCGTCGTCGGGGTCGGCGTGGGTACGGGAGCGGGAACGGATGCCGCGGCATCCGCAGTTCCGGTGCGGGGTGCGTACGGGGCGAGGTCACCCCGGTTGGCAGCGGTGACGGTGACTCCGGCCGAGGTCGCGGCCAGCGAGATCCGCTCGAACACCTGGTTGAGGAGCTGCTTCTCGGGCACCTGACCTCGCAACTTCTCGACCGCGGCGTTGATCTCGGCGAGCTTCTCCTTCTGCGCGGTGAGCGTCGCGATCTGCGTCTCGTAGGTCGCGTTGGTGGCGGCGACCTGCTGGCGCTCGGTGTCGGCCGAGAACACGCCGCCGACGAGCGGGACGACCCCGATCACCACGGCCGCGATGATCACGGCCGCCGAGACGAGGGCTCCGATGAGGGTGATCAGCTGCTTGGTCATCACTTCGCCTCCTCGGCTGCGAACCGCCCGGTATAGATGCGCTGGTCGAATCCGACGTCGAGCGTGTAGGTGTACCTGTTCTGTTCGGCGTTGCTCTGCGTGAGCGCGTTCGCGTCGCTGAGCATGATGGCGCCGATGGAGCGGAGCTTCTGCGCGATCGAGGCGATGTCCAGGGTGTTCGGGCTGTCGAGCGTGAGCGTGCCGGTCAGTCCGACGGCTCCCTGAGCCTCCTCTTCGCTGAGCTTGGTCACCGCAGGGGCCCCGGGCGCGAGGTCGAAGCCGATCAGCGTGACGTCGGCGGGCAGCGCCGATTCGACGCTGGTGCGCACGCCCTGCCAGACGATGTCCGATCCCATCGCCTCGGCGAGATAGGAGCGCAGCTCACGGTCGGTGGCGAGCGCGCCGCTGACCTCGGAGAGTCCACCGATCTGCTGGATGAGGGTGGTCGTGCGGCTCTGCTCGGCGGACAGCTGCAGCTGGGCGTACTGGTTCCAGAGCCAGGCGCCGGCAACCAGCAGGCCCGAGACGATCACGGCCACGATGCCGATCCAGATCCAGCGGTCGCCGACCTTGTCGCGTTCGCGGCGAGCCACCTCGGACGGCGGCAGCAGGCTGACGCGTGGAATGCCGGTGTGCGGCACGGATGCTGTGCTGGACATCAGCTGTCCTTTCCGAGGGCGAGACCGACGGTGCTCACGAGGTTCATCGCGAGCTCTCCGGAGGGATGCGCGTCGCGGACGGCGGCGACATCGGTGAGCGAGATCACGCGCACGGGCGCCTGGCTCTTCTCCTGCAGCCCGGGGTGCACGCCGTCTACGGCGGCGCCGGCTCCGGTGAGCAGGATCTGCTGGATCGCCGTCGCACCGGGCCTGTTCGCATAGAAGGAGAGTGTGCTGTGCAGCCGGGCGAGCAGGTCGGAGACCGGGCGACTGCCCACGTCTCCGCGCAGAGCGCCGCGAGGGACGATACCGGCCGATCCACTCAGGTCCTCGCCTCCGTGCATCCGGGCGGGATCGACGGTGTTCGCGATGTCTCGCACGGTCGACATCGGGGTGCCGTCGTCGGTGATGGCGAGCACCGCAGAGCGTCGGCGCACGGCGGCGGTGGACAGATCGGCCGGAAGCAGACGCACGAACTCGGGGATGCCGTCGCGCATGATCACGACCTGCGTGGTGTGGTCGCCCACGTGGATGGCGGCGACCGTGCCCTGCGGTGCGGCGACGCGGGCGGCGCGGGCGAGCGCGAAGGCGGTGAGGTCGACATCCTGCACCCGGAGCTTGGTGCGGGTGAACGCGGAGATCAACTGCTCGATGGTCTCTGCGACGGCGGCGACGAGCAGACCGTGCAGCTGGTCGCCGTGCTGGGCGGTCGGGGTAGTAGTCGAGCACCGCCTGGTCGACCGGCACGGGCAGCAGATCCTGCACCTGGAAGGGCAGGGCCTTGCGCAGCATGTCGGGCGGCATCGCGGTGGTGCTGTACTCGCGCACCAGCACGCGCCTGCTGGCGATGCCGAGGGTGACCTTGCGGCTCTTGAACCGTGCGGTCGACCAGAGCTGACGCAGTGCCACGGCGACGGCTCCCTCGTCGACGATCTCGGAGTCCTTCGCGGAATCCGGTGGCAGCGCGACCTCGCCGAAGGCGAGCACGCGCGGTGAACGTCCGCCCGTCACCTCCACGGCGCGCACGCTCTCTTCGGTGATCTCGACACCGATCTGTGTGCTGCTCATTCTGTTGTCCCCTTCTCGCCCTAGAGCCCCTCAGCTCATGAGTCCGACGTACCAGCGTCCTATCGGTTCTCCGACGACGATCCCGGCCCAGGCACCCAAGAGGATCCAGGGGCCGAATGGGATCGCCGATTTACGTTTCGCACGTCTGGTCAGCAGCAGGATGCCGCCGTAGGCGGCGCCGAGCACGAAGGCCGCAAATGCGCCGAAGACGAGGGCTCCCCACCCGAACCAGCCGAGCATCGTGCCGACGAGGCCGGCGAGCTTCACGTCTCCGCCGCCCATGCCGCGCGGGCTGATCAGCCGGACGACGTAGTAGAAGAGGAACAGCGCGGCCCCGCCGATGAGTGCCCGCAGGAACGGCCACCAGGTGTCGAGCGATTCCCCGGTCGTTGAGCGAGCCGCAGGCGAGACGAAACGAGTCAGCAGCGTGGTGACCAGCAGCAGCACGATGATCGCGGCCCATCCGGGCAGCACGATCGTGTTCGGCAGGCGTTTGCTGTCGAGGTCGATGAGCGTCAGCACGACGCTGAATGCGGCGAAGACCTCGAGGGTGAGCAGGATGCCCCAGAACTCGGCGGAGGTGAACCACAGCGAGCCGTCCACCGGGCGCAGATCGAGGGGGCGTCCGAAGATGACGCCCAGCGCGACGAGTGCGAACAGCAGGCCGGTCGCGCCCTCGACGATGGCGTAGCGCGGGGAGATGCGCTCCCAGCAGGTGGCGCAGCGGCCCTTGAGTGCGAACCACGACAGCACCGGGATGTTCTGGTACCAGCGGATCCGCGCCCGGCAGTTCGGGCACCTGCTCTCCCGAAGGAGCGAGATCTTCCTCGGCAGCCGGTACGCCACGACGTTGAGGAACGACCCGATCGCGAGGCCGAAGAGTGCCGCGAAGACGGTTACGAAGACGATCGCAGGGGTCATGAGGTCGGCGCCCAGGTCCCGAAGGGAGTCGGCGAAGGAGCCGGCAGCGGCACCTCAGTCTGGGAGATGAGCGTCGGCGCCAACCGCGTGCGCACCACGTCGCCGGAGCCCGAGGCGCCGTCAGACAGCCTGCACCCGAGATCGAGCCGTGGCTCCCAGGTCATGGGCGCGCAGACGAAGTCCGGTTGTTCCAGCTTGCCGCTGCCGCTGTCCCCGGAGTAGTACTGCCCGTGGAAGCCTTCCTTCTTCGGCGCTTTGAACAATCCACACGGTGTGTAAAGCAGGATCTTGACGCTATCGTTCGCAACACTTTCGAGCGCATCTCCCCCGGACCCAACGGAGGTAGAGCAGGTGACCTGACGATCGGGGACGTTGTCCGCATGAATGAAGAGCAGCTGCGGCTTCGGAGTCGCCCCGATGAGAGTCCCGAGAGTCAGATCCATCTTCGCGTTCGGCGGGAACAGGAAGATCACATCTCGGCCGATTGAGGTCGCGCCTGTGACGGAGATACTGATCGTTCCCGTGCACAAGGTGTAGTCGATTCCGAGGCGGTTCTTGCCCGGAGCTGGCGATCTCGTGGCATCAGTGAAAGCATTCCCGGAGCAAGTCCCGTTCTTCCAATCCACGTCTGTACCCCAGGAGTCGCGCGTGGATGGGAAGTCAACCCAGGTCGTCATGTCGTACACCGCTTGCAGACTCGGCGTGATAGCGCCGACGGGGAGAGGCGTCGTTACCTTGTAACCCCCAGTGATAACCCCGGAGTCGACCGTGACGCTGCCGCCCGCAGTCGCACTGCCTGCGACAGTCATGCCCTTGACTGTGATGTTCACACCCGCATTGACGTCGCCCCCAACCGTCCCGTCTGTAGAACCCAGGATGATGCTGCCCTCGGAGACGATGTTCCCGCCGATAGTCGTACCCGATCCCTTCGCCTCGACTAGACCCAAGGCGTACACGTTGCCCGTGACCTCACAGCTGGACGAGAGTTCCAGATTGCCTTTCGGCACCCACAGGTCACCGTTGATCGTGGTCGTCGAATTGCACTCATAGTTGCCTTCGCGGATCACCAAGTCGCCGTCGAAGGTGGATTGCGTGAGCTTGAATTGGCCGGCGAAGTACGCGAGCGTGCCGCCGGGCTGGTTCTGGAACGTGATCGGACGCTGATAGAGAGCCTTGACCGTGGTCATGCTTCCATCGGAACCCCAGCCTGTGGACGTGATCTCGATCACGCTTGATATCGAATCTGTCGGGCAAGCTGCGCTGAGATTCGCCTCGTCTGGACCCGTTTGGGCAGTGGCGTAGAACACTGGCCCATGGGCAGGATCGCTGTTCGAAGCGGTGAGACTGCAAGAGGAAGCTACGACCGCGTCGAGCGCTGCGTCACGACCTGACTCCGCTGCGACGAATGCCTGAGTTGTGGCCTTGTTCGATGCGTTCGATGACATCGCGAAAACGACGCCCGCTGCGATCGTCGCTGCGGCGATCATGCCGACGACCATGATGATGATCACCGCGACGAGCGCCGCGCCAGCATCATTCGAGTCCGCCCGGCCCATGAGCCGCCGCGTCACCAGCATGGTGACACACTCCCAGATGCTGTATTTCGCATGTACACATTCCCCGTGAATCTGACTGGCGAGCCCCCGAGGTCGGGATTGGTTGCGTCGAACGCGTAGGTGACTGCATCTGCCCCACTGGCTGAAAAGTACGGCTTGGCGGGATCCTTCTTTACCCCGTCCTGCCACGCAGGCCATGAACTCGGAGTGGCCGATGGTGAGTCGCTGATCACCATGCGAACGTCACCGCCCGAGAAGGTGAATCCCTGGCAGAGCGTCGTTCCGTTTCGATCAACACTGTTGACCTTCAGAGTTGCGCCGCCGTCCTCAATGGCAAATGCTTCAGCGTTTCGGACGGCGCGCTCGATCTGTGAAGAGATCAGTTGTCCTCGAGTGGTTGCGGCCGTCTGATCGCGCACGCTTTTCTCCGTCTGCAGGGTGTTAATGAAGAGCATTGCGATCGCCGCCGTGATCACCCCGAGAATCAGTACGTAGATGATCAACTCGATCAGGCTCAGGCCGGACTCGTCATCGATATTCATGGAATCGTCTCCGGCAGCGCCGGCACAATGAACAGAGCATCGGCCACGGCAAGTTGCCGCCCGCCCTGGATGGCAGTCAGGGTGAGTCTGATGACTTTGCCCGGGCCACATGTCCCGTTGATGACGCCGGAAGAGTCGAAGTCACGCCCGACACCATCGGGATAGGAGTGTGATGCGGCAGCTGTCGTGATCGCTGCACAGTCACCGGATTCGCGCGCCTGCTCGACAAGCGAGTTCAATTGCCTGGTCGCCGTCGCAACTGTCGATTGCTCACTTGAATAGCGCAGGCCGTTGATCAGTAACGGCGCAAGAGCCATCGCGATGACGGCAATAAGCACCATCGCGATGACGGCTTCGATCAGGCCGAAGCCATCGTCGTCCGGTCGGGCGTGGGAAGACATGGCAGATCCTTGTGGGTCACTGAAGCGGAGGCTGCGAGTGAGCCTCCGCCTCAGATCTCAGATGGCGATCAGCAGCCGGGGCCCGACTTACCGACGATGTTGGTGTCATCCTTGGCTGTTGCGGTCACGCAGACGTCTTCAACCTTTGTCGGGACAGTGGTGGTCGTCGTTGTTCCGTCATTCCAGGCCATCGTGAACTCCGTGGCAGTGCTCGCATCCGTCGGAAGGGTTGCTGTCGCGTTCTGTGTGATTTGAGCAGATGCTTGCGTCGCCGCATTAGCGGCCGCGGCCTGTGCGGAGTTCTTCAGCGCCTGGGTCTGCAGGTTGCCGATCAGCGGAATCGCGATCGCGACCAGGATGCCCAGGATCACAATGACGATGATCAGCTCGATGAGCGAGAAGCCGGCGTCCTTGCCCTCTTCTTCGCGCTGAGCCTTCTTTGCCTCGATGAGGCGGTGAATAGTGCGCATGACAGAGTGTTCCCTCCGGGGTGACGGAGAATGGGTAGCTCTGTGGCCGGCGCGCCCCAGCAGCGCCTAAAACCATTCCGTCCCCAGAGTGTGGAGCCGCCGTCTCCCCAGCTGGTTCGGCTCCTGACCACATACTGGCCTCACAGCTGGTTCTTCACAAGTGGCAATCATCACGTTCTGGTCACGACCGGGTGAACCGGTATATCGGACGCAGTCCAGAATTCCTCACGGTCGTTACCCGCGTAGACGTCCACAGGTCGGGAGCGCTCTCAAATCCATCGCTTCCAGCATCAGCGCCGTAGCCATCCGCGTAGACCTCGGCGTCTGGCATCCGCCGCCTCGGATGCCGTGGCATCCGCCTTCTCCGCCGTTCGCCCAGCCTCCCGGCGCTCCCGCCAGGCCGCGACCTCGGCATCCGCATCGCGCGTCTTCGTCACCACCGGCGGGCCGCCGGCCAGCTGCCGACGCGCCTCGATCACACGGCGGTTGAAGTCCTCGACGACTGCGCGCACGTCCTCCTCGCGACCGAGCTGATCGAGTTCATCGTCCAGTCCGCGATCCTCGGTGCGCAGCAGCAGCGCGGGAGGGCCGAGACCCGACAGGTTCTCCGTCTCGATCTTGCGGCGGATCCACCAGTCCGGATCATGATGCGTGCCGAGACCCTCGATCGGCTTGCCCGCCCCGGGCAGATCGTCGAAGTCGCCGCGCCTGATCGCGAGCTGAATCGCCGTCTCGACGAACTCGGCCTTGTTCTGCGCGTTGAGCACCATGGGCGGCTTCGCCGGCTCCACGGCATCCGGATCCTTCTTCGGCTCGGTCATCACACACCTCACGACTGGTCATTCCAGGGTACAACTGGGTCGATCCGCCCCCTCGAGGGCGCCCAAAGCCATCCAGAAAGTGTCGCCCAAGCCTTCCATTCTTCGAACTTATGTACTACACTCGAAGCATGGCCACCGACGCGCTCCCCACCCTCTCGCAGCACCTCGTGCTGCTTGACGAGTGGCTGGAGACGCGTCGGCAGATCGCCCGGTTGGAAGCTAGGGCCGCGGGTCTGCTGGCCCAGCGGATCGCCGTGATGGATGCGGAGGTGGCCGAGGCTCCGAGGTATCGGGACACCATCCAGCGGTCGATGATCGCGGAGTATGCCGTGGCAGGGCGCGTGCCCAAAGGGTCGATGGATTACGCGTTCGCCGACGCGCACGCCCTCGCGGACTTCCCGGCTTTGTCCGAATCCTTCGCTGAGGGACGGGTGACGGGAGCGCACGTGCGAGAGATCACTCGTGCCGCATCGGTCGTCCACGAGGCAATCGCCACCGGCAACGTCGATGCGGGCACGCTGACACTGTACGAGGCGGCCGCGTTGGAGATCGCCGAGAACGACACCCCGGCCCGCACCCGCGCAGCCGTGCGGGAGGTCGCAGCCGCCCTCGCCGGCGTCACCGTCACCGAGCGGCACAAGGCAGCCGAAGCAGAGCGGTGCGTAACCTCCCGCCCCGTCGGCGACGGGCTCGCCCTGCTGCAGGCTGTGCTGCCCGAACACGTCGTCGCGGCGATCATGGACCGACTCACCCAGACGGCGAAGCACGTCATCGCTCACCCCGAAGAGCGCCGTCCCGTCTTCCCCGACGACGACGAGGCCGACTTCGTCGAGTACGCCGAGCGCGATGCCATCACGATCGAAGACCCCCGCACCGGGGAATCCGCGGAGCACGAGATCTGGCTCCCTGCGACCGCCGACGACCTCGAGGCGTACTGGGCTGCGATCGATGCCGCTCGGGACACGGATCCGCTGACGGATCCGAACAGTGCCGCCATCACCCACGTTCCCGACGACCCGCGCACCATGGATCAGATGCGCGCGGATCTGCTCACCGACCTGCTCCTCGCATCCGACCCGTCTGCGGTCTTCGGCGAGGGCCTCGGCAACATCACCGGGCACGTTCAGGTGACCATCAGCGCCACCACCCTCGTCGGCGAGGACGACAAGCCCGCCCAGCTCGACAACGAGGGTCCCCTGCATCCGGATGTTGCCCGCCGCCTCGCCGGACGCGCCACGCTCTGGACCCGGCTGTTCCTCGATGCGACCGGAGTCGTCACCCAGACCGACAGCTACACCCCGACCGCTGCCATGGTGCGGCACCTGCGTGCCCGAGACCAGCACTGCCGGTTCCCCGGGTGCCGCGTGCCCGCACGGCGGTGCGATCTCGACCACACCTGGGATCACGCGCTCGGCGGACCGACATCACTCGACAATCTCGCCGACCTCTGCCACAGCCACCATCCTCTGAAGCATCCCTCGATACCGGATGCTCACCGATGGACCGCAAGGCAGCTCCCCGACCGCACCATCGAATGGACAACTCCACAGGGGCGGGTCCATACCGACCCGCCACCGCGTCGCGTCATGTTCATCCCCACACCCGAAGTCGCGAGACAGACCACGCTGCCCGAACCTGCCTGTCCGTTCTGAACAACTGACCACTGAACAGCGACGGCTCACGGCGGGGCCGGCAGTCCCGCGCCACCCCATAGGCTCGTGGAGTGGCATCCCCCGCATCCGCTCCTGCCTCGCTGAACCGCGAGATCCTGCACCTGGCTGTGCCGGCGCTGGGCGCGCTCGTCGCGGAGCCGCTGTTCCTCATCCTCGACGCGGCGATGATCGGCCACCTCGGCACCACTCCCCTCGCCGGGCTCGGCATCGCGAGCGCCGTGCTGCAGACGATCGTCGGGCTGATGGTCTTCCTCGCGTACTCGACCACGCCCGCCGTCGCCCGCCGCTTCGGCGCGGGCAAGCCGGGCGACGCCGTCTCGGTCGGCATCGACGGCATGTGGTTCGCGCTCGGACTCGGTGCCGTCCTCGCGATCATCGGCGCCGTCTCGACCCCCTGGCTGGTCGCGCTGTTCGGCCCCGCGGATGCCGTCGCCACCGAAGCCCGCACCTATCTGGCGATCTCGATGTGGGGCCTCCCCGCCATGCTCATCGTCTTCGCCGCGACCGGTCTGCTGCGGGGGATGCAGAACACCGTCACCCCGCTCTGGATCGCAGGCCTCGGCTTCGGCGCCAACGCCCTGCTGAACTGGCTGTTCATCTACGGGCTCGGCTGGGGCATCGCCGGCTCCGCGTTCGGCACCGTCACCGCCCAGTGGGGCATGGTCGCCGCGTACGTCTTCGTCATCCGCCGCCTCGCCCTGCGCCACGGCGCCTCGATGAAGGCGCAGCGCTCCGGCATGCGCGGCACCGCACGCTCGGGGGGCTGGCTGTTCCTGCGCAGCGTCAGCCTGCGCGCCGCTCTGCTCGTGACCGTCGGAGTCGCGACCGGCATCGGCACCCAGGAACTCGCCGGCTGGCAGATCGCGTTCACCCTCTTCATCACCGCCGCGTTCGCACTCGACGCCCTCGCGATCGCTGCACAGGCGCTGATCGGCAAGAGTCTGGGAGCCGGCGACCCGACGGAGGTGCACCGGGTGCTGCGCCGCACGGTCGCCTGGGGCGCGTGGTTCGGAGTTGTCGTCGGGGCACTCATCGGGTCGCTGTCCGGCGTGCTCGGGATCGTCTTCACCGGGGATCCCGCCGTCGCCGCACTCGTTCAGCCCGCCCTGATCGTGCTCGCCATCGCACAGCCCGTCGCCGGAGTCGTCTTCGTGCTCGACGGCGTGCTGATGGGCGCGAACGACGCCCGATACCTCGCGATCGTCGGGGTGCTCAACCTCGTGCCGTTCCTGCCCGCCCTGTGGATCATCTCCGCCACCGGCATCGACGGCGCGGCCGGGCTGCTCTGGCTCGCGATAGCGTTCTTCGGCATCTACCTGCTCGCCCGACTCGCCACCCTCGGCTGGCGCGTGCGCACCGACGCCTGGACGAAGGTCGCGGCGTAGGCACGTCCTGCCCGCCGACCCGCCGCCGCCGCCGAGCAACCAGGCAAGCATCGACCCACCAAGCAAACTCGCGCGAATCGCCTGGTGGGTCGCCGATGGCTTGGTGGGTCGGCAACGGGGTCGATCGCTATGCTCGTGCTGAGCCTGGGGAGGCGCTGTGGGGAATCAACGACGTCGCGCGCGCGGCACATCGGTCGGCACGCGCCTAGTCTCGCTGCTCATCGTCGCCGTGGTCGGCTTCGGGATCTGGACGTACAACGGGCAACCCGACCTGTTCCGAATGGCGGCCTCGCACCTGGCCTCTCCGGCGACGAAGCTGATGAGCGACACCGATCCCACGACAGACCCGAGCCCCGGCATCTGGTCGTGCGTCTGGAATCCGACGCGCGATGACGACTGGCACAACGACGTCGAGTGCTTCGACGGCACCACTCTGTTCCGGCCCTACCTGCTCCCGGACATCCCGAGGGTGGACGAGGCGCAGATGCGCACCGCCGGCGAGGAGTACGAGGCCTACCTCAACGCCGGCGGCGAGCCCGACCTGCCCTGAGCCACGCACTCCGGTCAGCGGATGCTGAGCCGCGCTCGCACGTCGAGATCCGACGCCATCCGCTTCATCGCGTAGGCCCAGGTAGCGAGCCCGAGCAGCGGACCCCACAGCCAGAACGGCAGCACCGCCAGGAGCAGCACGACGCTCGCCGCCTCCACTGTGCCGCCGACGGAGAAGAACGCCATCTCGACGCCGCCGACGGTGAAGAGCACCGACACGATGCTCGCCGGAACCACCACGAGTGCCAGCGGCACCGGTCGCCCTCCGAGCCCGACCAGCCACCGCGGGAATCGCTCGCCCCACGGCAGCACCAGGCCGAGCGTGAGCACACCGCCGACCAGCATCCCCAGCGCGAGGAGCAACCCGGTCAGCAGCACCTCCGGCTGTGTACTGAGCATGTTCGCGCTTCCCCCGAACAGCGGCCACGGCGTCAGCCAGCTCGCGCGGGCGATCACGTACGGCAGTGCGCACATCGCCGCGAGCACCGTGATCGCGACCCGATGCCGCTGCACGCCCCGTGCGAACCTCCCGCGGGTGCGGCGGGAGTCGATGATGACCGGGATGAGCAGTGCCACCGCACCGGCGAGGTGCGCGAGCGCCATCAGCATCCGCGGCAGGATCTCCTCCAGCGCGCCGAAGATCGCCGGGACGAGTTCGGTCGCCTTCAGCGAGGTGACGGCGATGCCGATGAGGACGGCCATGACGAGCGCCAGCGGCAGACCGATCCAGGGGCGTCGCAGAACGAGCAGGACGATCAGAACGACGATGCCCACCACCACCAGCAGCGCGAACGTGTACCCGGCCGCCGCGATCACGCCGCCCGGAGTGACCAGCGCGAGCAACGCGGCCGCGAGGACCACGGCGAACCGGATGCCGGCGGGCAGCCGCTCGCTTCGTGGCACCGCAGCCGAGATCACGAACACGGCGAGCGCGCCCAGCGCCGCAGTCAGGGTAACGGCGGCATCCACCGCCGGACCGCCCACGCGACCGACCAGCGATGGGAGCAGCATGGCGGCCTCCGGTGCGAAGTCGGGCGCGAGCAGGCGCAGCAGCGTCAGGACGGCGATGACAGCGGCGGAGACGCCGCCGATCGCGAGGAGCAGAACACGGATTCCGATTGACATGCCTCGACGCTACGAACCGGCCTCGAGGCGGCGCATCGCCCGCGAGGGTGCTCTTCCTCACCCGCACGGGTGAGCGCGCTTCGCGTCGAGTCAGTGCCCGCGCCGGCTCCCCGTCCGGGCCGAGTCAGTGCCCGCGCCTGCTCAGCGTCCGGGCCGGAGCACGCCGTTCTCGTACGCCCAGATGACCACGTGCACGCGGTCTGGCAGGCCGAGCTTGGCGAGCACCGCCTTCACGTGCGTCTTCACCGTGTTCGCCGACAGGAACAGCGATCGTGCGATCTGCTCGTTGGAGGCGCCGGTGGCCAGCATCCGCGTCACCTCCTGCTCCCGCTCGCTGAGCACGGCGAGCGCGTCGGCCGACGGCGCCGGCGGCACCGCATCGCGCACGAAACCCAGAACCGACCGGGTCGCACCCTGCGACATGACCGCATCACCGGCCGCCACCGCGACTGCCGCGTCGGTGAGAGCGACCGCGCTGGTGTCCTTGGTGAGAAATCCGCTCGCCCCCTCGCGGATCGCCGCGTACACGTACTCATCGAGGTCGAAGGTGGTGAGTATCAGCACTCGCACACCCGGGCGCACCCGCAGCACCTCGCGGGTCGCGGCGATGCCGTCCATGCCCGGCATCCGGATGTCCATCAGCACCACATCGGCGGCGTGAGCCCGGAGATGCTCGATGGCGGCGGCACCGGATGCGACGGACACGACCTCCTCGATCCGTTCATCACGGCGCAGCAGCACCGCGATCGCGTCGCGGAACAGTTCCTGGTCATCGACGATCAGCACGCGGATGCTCATGCCGCCCCCTTCCCGTCCGCTGGGACGCGCGTGTCCGAAGCTTCGGTCGGCAGATCGATCCTCACGACCCAGCCCCGCGGCATCCGCGGTTCGGCGATCATCGATCCACCTGCGACGCGCACCCGCTCTGCGATGCCGACCAGCCCTGTGCCGCTGCCGAGCTCGCTACGCGCGGGCCCCGCTCCGCCGTCGTCGGCGATCGTCGCGTGCAGCAGGCCGGAGGCCCACTCCATCCGCACCTCCACGCGAACGGGCGGGAGGGTGTGCCGCACGACGTTGGTGAGCGCCTCGCGCACGGCATGGTGCAGAGCCAGAGCGACCTCGGGACGGATCGCGACGCGCATCCCGCTGTCGACCAGGCGAACGTCGCAGCCCGGGCTGCGCACTCCTTCGACGAGCTTCGTGATCTCCTCGATGCCGGGTGGCGGGTCGCGGGGGGCATCGCCGTCGACCGCGATGATCGCCCGCATACCCCGCAATGCCTCTCGCCCCGTGTCGGCGACGACACCCAGCGCACGTTCACTCTGCGAGAGGTCGTCCCGCAGCACCGCCGCCGCGACCTCGGCCTGCGCGATCATCACCGTCATCGAGTGCGCCACGACGTCGTGCAGATCGCGGCTGATCCGCATCCGCTCCTCGGAGATCGCCTGCTGCACGCGTGTTCGCATCCGCTCGTCGGACTGCTCGCGGCGCGCCCGCAGCAGCAGGCCGATCGCCCACGCCGTCGTCGCCCCTGCGCTCAGACCGAAGAAGGCCCCCAGGCGCATGCCGACGTCGACGAGCACGGGATTCGTGACGGCGATGAGCCCGGCGCCGAACACGCCGCTGCCCAGTGCGAGCGCGGCGATGGGCCAGCGCCGTTGCAGCGCGACATGGCCCAGCACGAGCAGGTAGGCGGCGCTGGAGGGAAACAGCGGGGCGCTCACCGCCTGTGCACCCGGCAGCAGCGCGAGTACGCACAGGACCGCACTCGCACCCACCAGAGCCGCCAGCGGCCGATGAGCCGCCACGAACGTGAGCGCGTGCAGCAGGACGAACGGCACGACCATGACCGTCATCGTCACGTCATCGGGTCGCAGCTCGGGCTGCGCGAGCGCCGCGAGGCTGGCGGGCAGCAGAACGATCAACGCGACCAGGGCGATGATGAGATCGAGGCGCAGCCAGGCACGCCCCCGTGGGAGGCGATCAGCGCCCGTCGTCTCTGCCCGCATCGCGCTCATGCTCTCATGCCGGCCGGAACCCGCGGATCACCCGTGCGGGTGAGTCAGGTCGCCTCGCCGCGAGCGACCAGGCAAGCGACGAGCCACCAAGCAGATGCACGTGATCTGCGTGGTGGCTCGACGATTGCTCGGTGGCTCGGCGAACGTGGCGGGCGCGCGGGGCGCGGGCGCGCGGGGCGCGTCAGCGCACTTCGCCGGCGGCGACCGTCTCGGCGAGCATGTGCACGCGGGGCAGGTGGTGGGCGCCGTAGAAGTCCGCGGAGCGCAGGCGGGCGGCATCCGCCTCGTCCTGCGTCTCGTGCGCGAGCACGGCGACGACGGCGAGCGCATGCATCCAGCCGCCGGCGAGCGTGCCGAGCAGCATGAGGTACGGCACGCTCACGCCGTACGCGTCGCGGGTCTGGCCGAAGCCGAGGACGGATGCCGTGGCGGCACGCCCCGCGGCGATCGCCCTCTCCATGCGATCGGCGGTGCGCGTCGCGACCGCGTCGTCCAGTCCGCGCAGCGCCTCGACCGTCTCGGCCATCGAATCGAAGAGCTGCGAAGCCGTGGCGCCGCCGTCGCGGACCACCTTCCTCCCGATCAGGTCGTTCGACTGGATCGCGGTCGTGCCCTCGTAGATCGGCATGATCCTGGCATCCCGATAGTGCTGCGCGACGCCGGTCTCCTCGATGAAGCCCATCCCACCGTGCACCTGGATCGCGTCGCTGGTGAGAGCGACGGCATCCTCGGTGGTCCACCCCTTCAGCACCGGCACGAGGAACTCGGCGCGCGCGAGCGTGCCGTCGGTCTCCGCGCGGTCGAACTGGTCGCCCAGGTAGACGCCCAGTGCGCGCATCGCGAAGATGCGGCTCTGCATCGACAGCAGCAGGCGGCGCACATCCGGGTGCTCGGCGATGGTGGTGCCGGCGGGCCGGTCGAGCACCCCGCCCTGCAGACGCCCCTCCGCATACGAGACGGCCTGCTGGTAGGCGCGGTCCGAGATGCCGGTGGCCTGGAAGCCCATGCCGGCCCGGGCGGAGTTCATCATCACGAACATCCCGGCGAGCCCTCCGCCGACTTCACCGACGAGGTAGCCGGTGGCATCCTCGTAGGCGAGCACGCAGGTGGGGCTGCCGTGGATGCCGAGCTTGTGCTCGATCGCGACCGTCGTGACCGCATTGCGCTCGCCCAGCGAACCGTCGGCGTTCACGAGACGCTTCGGCGCGACGAACAGCGACAGACCCTTGGCGCCCGCAGGAGCGCCCGGCGTGCGCGCGAGCACGAGGTGCACGATGTTCTCGGCGATGTCGTGGTCGCCCCAGGTGATGAAGATCTTCTGCCCGCTGATGCCCCAGGAGCCGTCATCGCGCGGCGTCGCCATGGTGCGGATCGCACCCAGGTCGGTGCCGGCCTCGGGCTCGGTCAGGTTCATCGTGCCGGTCCACTCGCCCGAGACGAGCTTGGTCAGGTACGTCTCGCGGATCTCGTCGGATGCCGCGGCATCCAGCGCGTGGATCTGACCGGCCGTCAGCAGCCAGCACAGCGCGAAGGCGGCGTTCGAGGCGTTCCAGATCTCGCCGAGCCCCGCGCGGATCGAACCGGGAAGCCCGTCGCCTCCTGCGGATTCGGGCGCCTCGGCGGTGATCCAACCGGCCTCGACGAATGCCTGGTAGGCCTCGGCGAATCCGGCGGGCAGGCGCACCCTGGCCGTCGTCGAGACGGGCGCCCTCACGGTCGCCGACGGTCTCGAGAGGAGCGAGGACGGATGCCGCGAACTCGCCGGCACCCGCGATGATCTCGGTCGCATCGTCGGCGCTGAACGCGCCGCCCGTGCCGCGCGCTACCAGGTCGAGCCCGAAGGCCTCGCCGAAGAGGAAGGCGTAGTCCGAGACCGGGGGAATGTAGTCGGATGCCATGGTGCACTCCTTCATGAACGCCTTTGCTGAGACTGAGAATCAGTGTACGCGAGACTGCGTGTCATCGGGAGAGGATTCCCCTGCACAGTTCGTCATTTTCGGAGACTGTCCCCATGCCGTGGGATGCCGCACTACGACGTCAGCGACCACTGGCATCCTGGGGTGAAACGGGCGATGATGGAGAGGTGCTCACGATGACAGAACCGCAGGTATGGGCGCTGATCGGCGTCTTCGCCACCGGCCTGTTCGGCATGCTGACGCTGATGTCTACCATGTTCGTGCGTGTCATCCGCACGGAGATCGGCTCGCTGCGGAGCGAGATGTCGTCCGAGTTCCGCGGCATCCACCAGCGCATCGACCGTCTCGACAGCGATGTCAACGCCCTGATGAAGCACACCTTCGGCATCCAGCGCGACTGACCTCAGGTCACGCACGCTCTCAGGCGTACCGGCGGCACCACTCGTACATCACGACGGCCGCCGCCGCGCTCGCGTTGATCGAGCGGGTCGAGCCGTACTGCGTGATCTCGATGTGTCCGGATGCCGCGGCGAGCGCCTCCTCCGAGAGCCCCGGCCCCTCCTGCCCGAACAGCAGCACGCAACGCTCGGGCAGCTCCGCCTTGTCGACCGGCACCGCTGCACCGACGTTGTCGACGGCGATGATCGGGATGCCGGCTTCGGCCGCCCATTCCGTGAACGCCTCGACATCCGGATGGTGCACGACATGCTGATAGCGGTCGGTGACCATCGCGCCGCGCTTGTTCCACCGGCGGCGGCCGATGATGTGCACGGTATCGGCGAGGAACGCGTTTGCGCTGCGCACGATCGAACCGATGTTCATGTCGTGCTGCCAGTTCTCGATGGCGACGTGGAACGGATGCCGCTGCAGGTCGAGGTCGGCGACGATGGCATCCATCCGCCAGTAGCGGTAGCGATCGATCACGTTGCGGGTGTCGCCGCGCTCGAGAAGCTCCGGATCGTACGGGCCATCCTCGGGCCACTCCCCCTGCCAGGGTCCGACCCCGTGGGTCGTGCGCTCCGGGGTCTCTTCGGGGGTCTCGTCCATCCCCTCCAGAGTAGCCCCGCTCCTCTGGCCCCACCCGCGCTGGCCGTGCTAATTTTTAGGCATGCCTAAAAATCTGGCGACGAGGCCGCAGGCGAGACCCCGCCTGACCACGAACCTGCGCGCCGCCGCCCTGCTCGGTCCCGCGCTCGTCGCCGGCGTCGCCTACCTCGACCCGGGCAACGTCGCCAGCAACATGACCGCCGGCGCCCGCTACGGGTACCTGCTGGTGTGGGTGGTGATCGCCGGCAACGTGATGGCCTGGCTGATCCAGTACCTCTCCGCCAAGCTCGGCCTGGTCACCGGCCGCAGTCTGCCCGAGGTGCTCGGCCAGCGCATCCGCAACCGCTGGGCGCGGCGCGCGTTCTGGCTACAGGCCGAACTCGTCGCGATGGCGACCGACATCGCCGAGGTGCTGGGCGGCGCGGTCGCGCTGAACCTCCTCTTCGACATCCCCCTCATCTACGGCGGCGTCATCACCGGCGCCGTCTCGATCACCCTGCTGGCCGTGCAGTCGCGTCGCGGGCCGCGGCACTTCGAGTTCGTCATCATCGGACTGATGGCGGTGATCGTGATCGGCTTCGTCGCGGGGCTCTTCGTCGCCCCGCCGGATCCGGCGGCGATCGCCGGCGGGATGCTGCCGCGGTTCACCGACAGTGGATCGGTGCTGCTGGCGGCATCCATCCTCGGTGCGACGATCATGCCGCACGCCATCTACGCCCACAGCGCGCTCGCGCGCGACCGATTCCCGACCGGACCGGGCCATGCGCCCGATCCGGCGCGCCCGTCGCTGAGGATCCTGCTCACTGCCACCCGCTGGGACGTGACGATCGCGATGGTGATCGCTGGTTCCGTGAACCTCGCGATCCTGCTGCTGGCCGCCGCGAACCTCGCCGGCGTCTCGGGCACCGACTCGCTCGAGGGCGCGCACGCCGCCATCACCGCGAACCTGGGCGGACTGATCGGCACGCTGTTCGCGGTGGGGCTGCTGGCATCCGGTCTCGCGTCGACATCCGTGGGCGCCTATGCCGGGGCCGAGATCATGCACGGGCTGCTGACCGTTCGCGTCCCGCTGCTCGCACGGCGTCTGGTCACCCTCATCCCGGCGCTCTTCATCCTCGGGGTCGGCTTCGACCCCACGCTCGCGCTGGTGCTGAGTCAGGTGGTGCTGTCGTTCGGCATCCCCTTCGCACTCATCCCGCTCGTCGCCCTGACCTCGCAGCGCCGCACGCTCGGCGAGCACGTCAACCGGCGCCTGACGACGATCCTCGGCATCGTGTTCGCGATCCTGCTGATCACCCTCAACGCGGTGCTGCTGTGGCTGGTGCTGACGGGGGCCTGATGCTCCCGCCGCGGATCAGCGGCGGACGGGCTCCGGATCGGGATCGCTGAAGGCGCGCAGGTCGGCGTGCGAAGGCGCGGCCTCCCAGTCCCCCTCCACCGTGCAGGCGAACGCGCCGCAGGCGACGGCGGTGGCCATCCGCTGGTCGAGCTCCGCTCCGGCGACGGTCTCCGCGAGCCATCCGGAGACGAAGGCGTCTCCGGCGCCGACCGTGTCGACGACATCCACCGTGATGGCGGAGGCCTCCACGCGGCGCTCACCGGCGTCGTCGCGCACTGCGGCGACGGCGCCGTCCGCCCCGCGCTTGATCACCGCGCACGCCGCACCGAGCGACAGCAGCGCCTCGAGCTGGCCGTCGACCCCGCGCTCGCCTGTGGTGAGCTCGGCCTCGTCCTCGCCCGCGAACACGATGTCCGCCCGCTCCGCGAGGCCGCGGTACGCGGCGCCCGGATCCGAGCCGGCCCGCCACAGCGCAGAGCGATGGTTGACGTCGAACGAGACCAGCACGCCCGCCGCGTGCGCGCGGTCGATGGCCGCGTGCACGGCGCCCAGCGTGCCGGCGCCGAGCCCGGCCGAGATGCCGGTGATGTGCAGGATCCGCGTGCTCTCGATGAGACCCTCGGGGATGTCCGCACCGACCAGCCGTCGTCCGGCCGCGGCCTCGCGGTAGTAGACGATGCGCGTCGCGCCCGCGCGGGGCCGCTCCTTGATCATGAGTGCCGTGGGCGCGCTGTCGTCCCGCACGGCCCAGACGCCGACGCCCTCCGCACGGATCTCCCGCAGGATCATGTCGCCGATGTCGTCGCTGCCGACACGGCCGCACCATCCGGCGCGCGCGCCGAGACGGGACACTCCGATCGCGACGTTGCTCTCGGCCCCGCCGAACCCGAGCCGCAGGTCGCGGACGTGCGACAGCCTTCCGGCGCGCTGCGGCACGAGCAGGCCGAGACTCTCGCCGATGGCCAGGACGTCGAGGCTCATCGCGCCAGCTCCATGGCCGCGCGCGCAGCCTGGGCCACCGCGTCGGCGCCGTCCACCGCCCGCTTGGTGATCCAGCTGCCGCTCGCGGCGAACACGGCCGGATGCCGCAGATGCTCGGCGAGGTTCTCGGGCGAGACGCCGCCTGAGGGCATGAACTTCGTCCGCGGGTACACGTCCGCGTACGCGGAGAGCACCGACAGCGCCTGGAACGGGCCGGCCGGGAAGAGCTTCAGCCGATCCAGTCCCATCCGCATGGCCGCCTGCACCTCGGTGGCGGTCAGCACGCCGGGGACGATCGGCAGACCGGCATCCTGCACGACGCGCACCACGTCGGCATCCAGTCCCGGCGTCACGACGAATCGCGCGCCGGCCGCGATCGCGTCGCGCGCCTGGGCGACGTCGAGCACGGTCCCGGCGCCGACCAGCAGGTCGCCGCGCGCAGCCAGTCGCTCGATCGCGGGCAGTCCGTGCTCGCTGCGCAGGGCGACCTCGACGACGGGCAGCCCGCCGGCGACGAGTCCCTCGCCGATCGCGTCTATGTGCGCCGCGTCGGCGATGGATGCCAGCGGGATGATCCGGTGATCGAACAGGGCGCTCATCGGGCCAGCCATCCGCCGTCGACGGGCAGCACGACGCCGGTGACGTACGAGCTGGCAGGACTCGCCAGGAACACGGTCGCCCCGCCGAGATCCTCCGCACGACCCCAGCGCCCGGCCGGGATGCGCGAGAGGATCGCCTCCGAGCGCTCGGAGTCCTCACGCAGCGCCTCGGTGTTGTCGGTGGCGATGTATCCCGGTGCGATCGCGTTCACGGTCACGCCGCTGGACGCCCACTCGTTGGCCAGCGCCTTCACGACACCGGAGATGCCGGATTTGGCCGCGGCGTAGCCGGGCACGTTGATGCCGCCCTGGAAGGTGAGCAGGCTGGCGGTGAAGATGATGCGGCCGGAGCCGCGCTCGATCATGCCGGCGCCCACGCGCTGGGCAAGCGCGAACTGGCTGGACAGGTTCACGGCGATCACCTCGTCCCACCATTCCAGCGGATGCTCGGCCGCGGGCGCGCGCCGGATCGTCCCGGCATTGTTGACGAGGATGTCGGCGCGGTCCTTCACGGCATCCGCGAAGGCGATGACCGCATCCCGGTCGGTGAAGTCGACCGCGTGGCCCTCGAAGCTGCGCCCGAGCTCGCGCACCCGGCGGCCGATCGCACCGCCATCGGCCTCCTGGCGGGCGGACGCGGCGATGATGTCGGCGCCGGCGGCGGCGAGCGCCTCGGCCATGGCGTAGCCGATTCCCCGGCGAGCGCCTGTGACGACGGCGGTGGTTCCGGACAGGTCGAACAGTGCGGCACTCATGCGGAGATCTCCTCGTGCGAGCGAACATCGACGAGCAGCTTCATGGCCCGTGCTTCGGAAAGCGCGGCGAAGGCCCGCGCGGCCTGATCGAGGGGGACGACATCGGTGATGATGTCGTCGGCGGGGATCTCTCCTGCGGCGATCAGCGCCACGGCGCGTTCGAAGTCCTCGCGCTCGTACACCCGCGCGCCGAGGATCTCCAGCTCGCGCCAGAAGATGCGGTGCAGGTCGATGGGGACCGGGTTCGGGTGGATGGCGACCATCACGACGCGCCCGCGTACCTTGGCGTGCGCGGTGGCATCCAGCGCGGTGGCGGCGATGCCGGCCACCTCGAACACGACGTCCGCACCGGCCCCGCCTGTCGCGTCCTGCACGATCGCGGCGAGGTCATCGTGCAGCGGATCCACGACGCGCGCACCGTGCTTCGCGGCGAGCGCGCGGCGCTCCGCGTTCGGCTCGGCGACGATCACGTCGGCGCCGGTGCGCGCGGCGACGAGGGCGATCAGCTGCCCGATCGGCCCTCCGCCGATCACGAGGGCGGTCTCGCCGGCTGCGAGGCGTGCCCGGCGCACGTCGTGCGCCGCAACGGCCAGCGGCTCGATCAGGGCGGCGTGCGCGAGATCGACGTCGTCGGGCACGGGGATGACGATGGATGCCGGCACGGTCCAGAGCTCCTGCATGGCGCCGGGGGTCTCGATGCCGACGAAGTCGAGGTTCTGGCAGATGTGCCGATGGCCGGCGCGGCAGGCAGGGCAGTCGCCGCACGAGAGCAGCGGCATGACGGTGACCTTCTGGCCCGCGGCGAGATCGGAGACGGCCGAGCCGACGCTCTCGATGGTGCCGCTCATCTCGTGGCCGATCGGCTGCGGCACGGACACGCGGTGGTCCATGTGGCCGTGCAGGATGTGCAGGTCGGTGCCGCAGATCCCTGCGAAGGCGACGCGGATGCGCACGTCGCGCGATCCGGGTTCGATCGCTTCGACGTCTCGGGATTCGATCCGTCCCTGTCCGATGTAGCTCGCTGTGCGCACGAGGACTCCTCTCTGAGTGGCGTGAACCGGAACGGATTGACGGAACTTCATTCCATTTTGAGATCCGCCTGGCGGAACCCGGTTCTGTTTTGCTACTGTAGCGCCTACCCGCCCTTTCTGCGCAACGTCGCCGGAGGGATCTCGAAGAGGAGACACATCACATGCGCACGAAGAAAATGCTCGCCCTCGCCTCGGTCGCACTGCTGGCCGCAGGACTCGCCGGATGCTCGTCCGGTGGCGCAGACGACAAGGCCGGCGGCAGCCAGCACGTCCTCCGCGTCGCGTTCAACCAGAACGCCCAGCACCCGCAGGCCCAGGCGATCCTGGAGATGTCGGATGCTCTGGAAGAGGCGACGGACGGCGCCTACAAGCTCGAGCTCTACCCCGACGCCACCCTCGGCGCTCAGGAGGCCACCATCGAGCAGGTGCAGTCGGGAACCATCGATCTCGCCGTCGTCGCCGGGTCGCTGCTGGAGAACTTCAACCCCGACTTCGCCGTCGTCAACCTGCCGTACATGTACTCCTCGCCCGAGCACCAGATGTCGGTGCTCAACGACGACGACGTCGTCGGCGACCTCTACGGCACGCTCGACGCGCAGAACATCCACGTCCTCGCGGCGTACCACGGCGGCGTGCGCAACGTGTACACGAAGGAGCCGGTGAAGACCCCGGCCGACCTCAAGGGCAAGAAGATCCGCGTGATCGGATCCGACACCAACGTCAAGATGATGGAGCTCATGGGCGGCGTCGGCACGCCGATGGCCCAGGACGAGGTCTACACCGCCATCCAGTCGGGCGTCCTCGACGGCGCGGAGAACAACGAGCTGATCTACTCCTCGCTGTCCCACGCGGAGATCGCACCGTACTACTCGCGCACCGCGCACCTGATGATGCCCGACTACCTCATCGCCAGCCCCACCTTCTGGAACGGTCTGGACGATGACACGAAGGAGATCTTCCAGGACCTGGTGACGAAGTCGATCGACACCCAGCTCGCCGCCTTCGACGCCGCCACCCAGGAGGCCATCACCGCCGCGAAGGACGCCGGCGCGACGTTCATCGACGTCGACACCGACGCGTTCCGCGAGGCCGTGCTCCCGCTGCACGACGAGATCATCACCGACAGCAACCGCGCCGTCTACGACGCGATCAACGCCGCACGCGACTGACGAGGGATCACCCATGACCATGTTCCGCCGATGGCTCGACCGCATCCTGCGTTCGATCTGCATCGTGCTCTTCGGAGCGCTCGTCCTGCTGGTCGTCTGGCAGGTGTTCACCCGCCTCGTGCTCGACGACCCCAGCCCGTGGACCGAGGAGGCCGCCCGCTACGTGTTCGTCTGGGCGAGCATGATCGGCATCGCCATCGCGGTCGGCGAGAAGGCGGACGTGGTCATGGACTTCCTCGTCGAGAAGCTGCCGCGCCGGTTGCAGCGCATCGCCGACATCCTCGCCTATCTGACGACGCTCGCGTTCGTCGTCTACGTCCTGCTCTACGGCGGGATCAAGCAGAGCATGATGGCCTGGACCCAGCGCAACCCGCTTCTCCCGTTCACCCAGGGGGAGCTGTACCTCGCTCTCCCGATCGCCGGAGCGCTCCTGGCGTTCTACCTGATCCTGCACATCGTGCACGCGCTCTCGCGGAACTACACCGTGCGCGAGGGATTCCACGAAGACCCCGAGGCGGCTGCAGCATGATCGATCCCGGCCTCATCTCCGCCATCCTCATCGGCGGACTCATCATCCTGCTCGCCATCGGCGCGCCGGTCTCCATCAGCATCGCCCTGCCGTCGGCGATCTGCATGATGCTCATCATCAACTTCGACAACGGCGCGATCACCTCGGCGCAGCAGATGTTCCGCGGAGCGAACTCCTTCGCGCTGCTGGCGATCCCGTTCTTCATCCTCGCCGGCGTGATCATGAACAACGGCGGCATCGCCGAGCGGCTGATCAACCTCGCCCGCGTGATGGTCGGACGCACCCCCGCCCCTCTCGTGCAGGCCAACGTGATCGCCAACACCATCTTCAGCACGGTGTCGGGATCGGCCGTCGCCACCGCCGCGGCCGTCGGCGCCACCATGAGCCCGATGATCCGCAAGTCCGGCTACGACCGCTCCTTCTCCGCTGCCGCGAACGTCGCCTCGGCACCCGCCGGCATGCTCATCCCGCCAAGCAACACGCTCATCATCTACTCGCTGGCCGCCGGCGGCACCTCCGTCGGCGCCCTGTTCATGGCCGGGTACATCCCCGGACTGCTGTGGGCGGGCGCCTGCGGCGCCGTGGTCTACTTCTACGCCCGCCGTCACCCCGAGCTGAAGGGCGAGGCGTTCCCCGGCTGGGGTGTGTTCTTCGCCACGGTGCTGCGCGCCATCCCGTCGCTCGGGCTCATCGTCGTCGCCATCGGCGGCATCGTGGCAGGATTCTTCACCCCGACCGAGGGCTCGGCCGTGGCCGTGGTCTACGCGCTCGTGCTGTCGCTGCTGTACCGCACGGTGCGCTTCCGCGACATCCCCGGCATCCTCTACGAGGCATGCCGCACCAGTTCGATCGTGATCTTCCTGATCGCCGTGTCGTCCATCATGGGCTACGTCATGACCTACGCCCGGCTGCCGCAGCTCATCGCGGACACGCTGTTCGGCTGGACGGACTCCAAGGTCGTCGTGCTGTTGATCATGATGGTCATCCTGCTGCTGATCGGCATCCCTCTGGACCCGACGCCGGCGATCCTGATCTTCGTGCCGATCTTCCTGCCCATCGCCGTCTCGTACGGCATCGATCCGGTGCACTTCGGCATCATGATGGTCTTCAACCTGTCGATCGCCGTGATCTCGCCACCATCCGCGCCCGTGCTCTTCGTCGGTACCCAGGTCGCGAATGCCAGGCTCGAGAAGGTCATCATCAAGCTGACACCGTTCCTGATCGTGCTCATCGCGCTGCTGTTCGTCGTCGTGTTCGTGCCCGATCTGTCGCTGTTCCTGCCGCGACTGCTCGGACTCGTGTAGTCGGCGGACGAAGCATCCGCCCCGGCCGCCACTCGGCCGGGAATCCGTCCCACAGAAGGAGAGACCATGCCCAGCGCCATGCGCGGCCCCGTCGCCGCCGAGCAGATGTCCGGCTTCACCCAGCAGGACCTCCGCGACCGATTCCTCGTCGAGGATCTGCTGGTCGCCGGTGAGTTCGTCGCGATCCCGACCCACTACGACCGGGTGGTAGCCGTGGGCGCCGTGCCCCTGGCCGAGCCGATCGCGCTGGCGGCGATCCCCGAGATCCGCTCGGAGTTCTTCCTCGAGCACCGCGAGATCGGGATCGTGAACGTCGGCGGCCCGGGTGTCATCGACACGCAGGACGAGTCGTGGACGATGGAGCGCGAAGCGGTGCTGTACCTGGGTCGCGGCACGAAGGACGTGCTGTTCCGCTCGGTCGATCCGGCGAACCCCGCCAAGTACTACGGGTTCTCCGCTCCCGCGCACACCGCGTTCCCGAACGCCGTCGCCGCACCCGATCAGGGCACGATCCGCGAGCTCGGCGATCAGTCCACGGCCAACCGGCGCACGCTGCGCCAGTGCATCCACGAGAACGGCATCCGCAGCTGCCAGGTCGTGATGGGCGTCACCCGGCTGCACGAGGGCAGCATGTGGAACACCATGCCGGCGCACACGCACGAGCGGCGCACCGAGTTCTACCTGTACTTCGATGTGCAGGAGGACGCGCGGGTGCTGCACCTGGCCGGCGAGCCGGAGGAGACCCGGCACATCGTCGTGGCCGACGAGCAGCTCGTGCTCTCGCCCAGCTGGTCGATCCATTCCGGCGTGGGCACGCGTGCGTACTCCTTCGTGTGGGCCATGGCGGGCGAGAATCAGTCGTTCGACGACATGGATCACGTGCAGATCACTGAGATGATGTAGTCGATGAGTGAGCAGATCAGCCCGGCGCGACCGCGCTCGGAGCGGAGTGCGCCCTCCGGCGGCGCGAGCAAGAAGACGCTGGGAGTGCTCGAGGCAGCTCTGCTCAACGACCGATTCACCGACATCGTCGCCGAGACCGGGCTGCCGAAGTCCACGGTGCACCGCATCCTCGCGACCCTCGTCGACGAGGGCTTCGTCGCGGGGGATGCCGAGCAGGGGTTCCGGGCCGGACCGCGGTTCATGACGCTCGCCGGGCGGGCGATCTCGAATCTGGACATCTCGCAGATCGCTCAGCCGGTCGTCGATCGGCTGGTGGCATCGGTGGACTGCACGGTGCACGTCGGCGTCGTCTCCGGAGACCAGATGGTCTATGTCATCCGCACGGACTCCTCCAAGCCGTACCGGATGCGCTCGCGCGTCGGCCTCGCCATCCCGATGCACTCCACCGGGATGGGGAAGGTCGCGCTCGCCTCGTGGACCGACGATGAGGTGGCCGCGCTCGCTGCGCGCACCGGCCTCCCGTCCTACACGAATACGACCATCACCGACCTCGACCGGCTGCGCGAGTCGCTCGACGGCATCCGCTCCCGCGGCTACGCCCTCGATCTGGGCGAGAACGAGGTGGGGACGGTGTGCGTGTCCGCAGCGATCCGCGATCACACCGGCCGGGTCACCCATGGGCTGTCGGTGTCGTCGATCGCGCTCGAGCACCCGGGCTCCAGCATCGAGAGCCTGGCCCCGGCAGCCGTGGCCGCCGCCGACGAGATCTCGCGCCTGCTCGGCGCCCCCTGACCGCGCGAAAGAGCGCACGGCCCGTTCGCGGGAACGGACCGTGCGCTCTGTCAGGGTCGAGGCCGGGGTCAGCGGCTGCTGAACTCCCCGGTCCACTGGGAGGTCGCGCCGTCGGCGACGCGGTACCAGGCATCCGGCACGGCGACGACCGTCGCCTCGCCCGTGACCCGCACCTTGCCGTTGGCAGAGGCGACCTTCTCACCGTCGACGTAGTACGTGACGCCCTTGACGTTCTTGGGCACCTGCACCTCGTCGTGAGCGGTGCCAGGGCGGTCCTTGAACGTCGGAGCGGCCGGAGTCACCGGCGCGGTCAGCACCGGCACCTTCGCCCAGTCGACGTCACTGGCCAGATAGAACGACGTGTACGCCGGCTGGTTGTAGGCCGTCTGCTGGCGAGCCGTCTCGGCGCGGTACTGCACGTCGTGCATGAGCGTGGTCAGCTTGTGCGCGGTCACCTCGGTCGACGTGTAGAAGCGCAGCGCGCTCGAATCGGCCGTGCGCACCAGCAGCTCCTCGCGCCAGTCGCCCAGCACATCGGCGACCAGGGACGGGGTGCCCTTGGTGGAGTTGTTCGTGCGGGTGCCGTCGGCAGTGAGAACCGTGCCGCGCGTCCAGTCGTCGATCGTCGGCGTCTGGTCCCCGCTGCCGTTCACGATCTGCGTGGTCATGTCGGCAGCCCAGCGGATCGACATGTTCGTGCCGGGCGTCTTCGTGTCCACGATCTCGCCCTGCGCGCTCAGAAGCCCACTGGCATCCGTGCCGCCGGGCATGCTCGACCACACCTCGATGCCGGGAACGTCGGCACGCACATCGCCGATCATCGCCCGGCCGGTGTCCCTGCCGGAGTACGCGCCGAACTGCACCTCGCCGGTGGCGGCATCGCGCAGCGCCGAGCCGTAGGGCGCGTACGTGCCGCCCTCATGCGCGGTCCAGATCTCCAGACCGTCGCGGCTCGGGTCGATGTCGGTGACGTGGATCGCGTCCCCATGACCGAGGCGCACATCCGCACCCGGGTCGGCGCTGCCCTCGGGCAGCACGTCGTGCGAGCTGTACTGCACGCTGCCGTCATCGTCGAAGGTCACCGAGCCGTAGACCAGTTCCTGCTTGCCGTCGGAGTCGACGTCGGCGAAGCTCAGCGAGTGATCGCCCTGCGTGGTGATGCCGCCGTACACCGGGTCGCTGCCGTCGCGCCCGTGCGGTCCGTCGTTGAACGGGTTCGTCAGCGGTACCTGACCGCTGTCGACCTGCCAGCGCTGGGTGAGGTTCTCACCGTCCCAGTCGAAGGTCGTCACCGTCGTGCGCGTGTAGTAGCCGCGGGCGAAGGCGGCGGATGGGTGCTCGCCGTCGAGGTACCCGACGCCGGAGAGGAAGCGGTCCACGCGGTTGCCCGGCTCGATGCGCGACATCGCGTAGTCGCCCCAGAGCAGGCCGTCGTCGCCGCGCTCGGTCGGGTACGGGATGGTCTTCAGCTCCTTGCCGGTGGCGCCGTCGAACACGGTCAGGTACTCCGGGCCGTCGACGATGAAGCCCTCGAACTCGCGCAGCAGGTTCTTGCCGCTGCGGCTCGGCGCGTACACGTCGATGAACGTGTCAGCGAGCTCTTCGGCATCCGCGCGGTTCAGCGGGTACTCATGCGTGACGGGCATCCCCCACGCCTCTTCGAGCGTCGCCGGCCACTGACCGGAGGCGACCTCGGGGCGCTCGCTCCAGCCGAGGAACATGTCCACCAGGTGCTGCTCGTAGTCGGCGGCGCTCAGGCGGTAGTCGTCGTCGTTCGAGTAGCCGGCCTCGAGGTCGGACTCCGGCATCGTGACGTACTTCTCGGATGCCACCGAGCCGTCGGCGTTGTAGCTGATCGACTTGGTGCCCGGCGCCGTCTTCAGCATGGTCTCCGCGCGGCCGTCGCCGTCGAAGTCGTAGGTGAGGAACTGCGTGTAGTGCGCGCCGGCGCGGATGTTCACGCCCAGGTCGAGGCGGTTCAGCAGGGTGCCGTCGAGCTCATACGTGTCGAGGTAGACGCTGCCGGTGTAACCGCGCTGCGAGACGTCCTTCGAGTTGGAGGGGTCCCACTTGACGATGTACTCGTACTTCCCGTCGCCGTCGACATCGCCGACCGAGACGTCGTTGGCCGAGTACGTGTACGCCTCGCCCTTCGGCGTGACGCCGTCGGCCGGCTTCTGCAGCGGCAGGTCATGGAAGCCCTGCGACCAGGCCGAGACGGAATCGGATGCCGCGAGCTCGACGCCGTTCACGATCGGGGCGACCGTGTAGGTCGAGTCGGCTGAGCCTTCGGCATCCGCATAGTTCGTGCTGTCGGTGACGACGGCCAGACGCTCGCCGTCGCGGTAGACGGCGAAGTCGGGGCCGGCGAGGCCGGTCTCGGTCGCGCCGGTGGCCTCGGAGCCGAGCAGGCGCCAGCTGAGGAAGACGCCGGCATCGGTGGAGACCGCGACGAGGCCGCGGTCGAGGGTCTCGAGCTGGGGATGGCTCGAGACGGGCTTGACGGCCGCCGGGGCGACGGATGCCAATGCCGCCGGCGTGCCGACCGCGAGCATGCAGCCAGCGGTCACCACCGCCAACGACAGCCGGAACGGGCGGGATCTGGGATTCGACATTGAAACTCCTCTGGGCTGGGGCCGTTGGATAGCGCTTTCCGCGCCTGGCCGAAGTTACCCGGGTCCCCGGCCGGGGTCAACCCTTTTGACACGATTCACTCGGCCCGCGTGCGGCGCGGGGACCTGAACTCCGGTCATCCGAGGGCGGTGGTCGCGGCACGTGCGCAGGCACGGCGCGGGTAGGCTCGGTGCATGCCCTCCGCCCCCACCAAGAAGCACCGCGACGACTCCGAAGCACGTCGCGCGATGCGGCTGAGCACCTGGTTCGCCCTGTTCGCGGGTGCCCTCGGCGGAGTGCTCATCGCGTGGCCGTATCTGCTGCCGGTCGGCGGCCCCTGGGTGCAGCTCGCACTCGGCGCGATGACCCTGTTCTTCGCGTTCCGCGCGCGCACCATCGGCTCCCGCGGCGTCGACGACTACGACGGCCGACTGTCGCTGCTGGCCGCGTTGGCCGGCTTCGCGATCCTCTTCTTCGCCGGCAACGCGGCCTTCAAGGTCCTCGTCGCATTGGGCAGCTGAGAGCAGCTGAGGCGGCTGACATGCCCTCCCCCGCGTTCGACGATTACCTGAAGACGGTCTACTCGCACACCGAGTGGCAGGACGCACCCATCACGCCCTCGCAGCTCGCCGCCGCGCTCGCGATCGCCCCCTCGAGTGTCACCGAGATGGTGAAGAAGCTCGCCGCTGCAGGCCTCGTCTCGCACGTGCCCTACGGCGCGGTGCGGCTGACGGATGCCGGCCGCGACCGCGCACTGCACATGCTGCGCCGGCACCGACTCATCGAGACGTGGCTGGTGCGCGAGTTCGGCTACGCCTGGCACGAGGTGCACGACGAGGCCGAGGTGCTGGAGCACACCATCAGCGACCGGCTGCTGGAGGGCATCGACCAGCGTCTGGGTCGGCCGCGCTTCGATCCGCACGGCGATGCGATCCCGGATGCCGAGGGGCGCGTCGAGCGCGAGCCGTTCGTGCTGCTCGCCGAGGCGGCCGTGGGCCATTCGGGTCGCGTGCTGCGCGTGAACGACCGCGACCCCGAGCTGCTGCAGGCGCTGGAGGATGCCGGCATAGCCGTCGGCCACGAACTGACCGTCGCCGATGGCGGGATGCAGCTGGACGGGAGCCCCGTCGAGCTGCCAGACGGCGCACTCGACGTCATCTGGCTGACTGCCTGAGCATCCCGCTTCTGCCCGCGCTCAGCGCGGCACAGCTTCGGAGATCGGCACAGCTTCGGAGATCTGCACTCTTTCGGAGATCTCCGCGCGAACCTCTCCGACGATGCGCATCTCTCCGGAGTTGCGCCGCGGGTCGGCAGCTCAGGCCACCGGCACAACCGGCACGTCAGGCCACCGGCAGGGGATGCGAGGCACGCATGCGCAGCCTCGGGTCGTAGGTCGCGCGCACGCGGCGCAGCCGCTCGGCCGTCGCGTCATCGAACGCCCCTGCCGCCCCCGCGGCGTTCTCCACGAAGTTGAGGTACGGCGAGCCTCCGGCGAAGGTCCACATCGCGGCGGCGATCACTGCGACCCGTGCGGATGACACCGCCGCGAGCGCCGGCACCGGCACGATGTCGACCGCCATCATGGCGTACTCGCCGTCCAGGTGCGACAGGGCGGCATCCTGTGGCTCGGCCAGCATCCCGCCGAGATGGCGCAGCTCGATGATCATGGGCGCATCGACGGCATCCGGCCCCGCGACGGCGAGCAGGGCGGCCAGCGCCTCGTCGTCGAGGGCGTCGAACATGACGTGCTCGCTCACACCGGCGGCGGGTTCGGGTGGATCCATGTGCACCTCGAGCAGACCGATCGACGGCATCCGCGCGAAGGTGTCCATCTCGGGCCGGAGGTCGCGCAGCGGCTGCAGCAGCTCCTCGGCCCGTGCGTCGTCGGCGAGCACGGCGCCGTCGATGATGATCAGCGAGCGACCGCTGAGGAACGGCGGCAGCTCGGGAATCGGCGGGAAGCGCAGCATCCGCAGGCTCGAGGTGACCGCCCGATCGAGACCGTCGGTCCAGGTCCGCCACGCGCTCAGCACCGACGGCGCCGAGGAGAGATCCCACAACAGGAACCCGGCGTACACATCCGCGACCGGGATCAGCTCCAGTTCGATGCCGACCACGACGCCGAAGCTGCCGCCCCCGCCGCGCAGCGCCCAGAACAGCTCGTCGTGCGAGTCGGGCGCGGCATGGACCAGCTCGCCCGCCGCCGTGACGACCTCGAAGGATCGGACCCCGTGCGCGGTGAGTCCGTGCGTCCGGCCGTAGAACGACAGCCCGCCGCCGAGCACGTAGCCCGCGACCGCCACGTCGCCGGCGCTGCCGTGCAGGGCGGTGAGCCCGTGCGGCGCGGCCGCGACCACCACGTCCCGCCACAGCGTGCCGCCGGCCACCCGGGCGGCACGCTGCTCGGCATCGACCTCGACGCCCGTCAGACGGTGCAGGCGCAGCAGCAGCGCGTCTTCGAGACCCGCCTGGGTGAGCGGCATGGCGTTGTGGCCGCTGCTCTGCGGCGCGACGGGCACCCCGGCGGCGGCCGCCGCGCGCACGATGCGCTGCACCTCGTCGATGCTGTCAGGCTCCGCGACTCCGGCCGGATGCTGATCGGCGGCGAGGTTCCACGCCAGGCGAGCCTCGTCGTAGCCGGCGTCACCGGGAACGAGCACACCCGGGATATCGCGCAGCGCCGATGACGCGGCGTTGCCGGGACGCTCGGGCGCGAACTCGGAGAGGGTGGTGGAGGACATCGGGCGGCTCCTGTTTCACGAGGTGCGGCGCCGCGAGCGCAGCGTCGACGACTCCACTCTCCTCCGCGCACCACCCGGCCGCATCCCGGAGATCACTGACTTCCGCCACCGTCCGGCCGCTCCGCGTAGGCTGAGCTCCACGCGAAGGGATCCCGATGACTCAACAGGATGTGCTGTTCTTGGTGGCCGTCGTCATCATCCTGACGGTGCTGACGCTCATCGTCATGCAGCTGCTCAAGCCGCGCAAGCGCGACGACCGGGGCGAATGGTACGAGGGCCCCTGGGACGATGAGAATCGCCCGCGGGGCCCCCGGAACTGACATCGGATCAGGTCAGGATTTGACCGACCCGCTCATCAGTCCACCGATGAAGTACTTGCCCAGCAGGATGTAGACCACCAGGGTGGGGATCGACGCGATCAGCGCACCCGCCATGGACGCACCGTAGTTCGACAGCTGCGCGCCCTGCGAGAGGTTCACCAGCGACAGCGACACCGGCCCCTGATTGGCATCCGAGAGGAACAGGGCGAACAGGTAGTCGTTCCACGCCGAGGTGAACTGCCAGATGATCGTGACGACGAACCCGGGCAGCGACAGCGGCAGGATGATGCGCCAGTACGAGGCGAGCATGCCCGCGCCGTCCACGCGCGAGGCCTCCATCAGCTCTTCGGGAACGCCCTCGTAGTAGTTGCGGAAGATCAGCGTGCAGATCGGCAGACCGTAGATGATGTGCACGAGCAGCAGGGTGAGGATGTTGCTCGGCAGGCCGAGCGACGTCTTCAGCTGCACCAGCGGGACCATGATCGCCTGGTACGGGATGAACATGCCGAACAGGATCAGCGTGAACACCATGTTGGCGTACGGGAACTTCCACCGCGAGAGCACGAAGCCGTTCATCGAGCCGAGCATGGCCGAGATGACGGCGGCGGGGATCGCCAGCAGGAAGGTGCGTCCGAGCGGGGCGGCCAGGGCATCCCATGCAGTGGCCCAGTTGCCGAAGCCGGTGTTGCCGTCGGCATCCGCCTGCCAGGGCCAGCGTGCGGGCCATCCCCACGACGTGACCGCGCTGACATCCGACGGCGGCTTGAGGCTGGTGACGACGAGCACGTAGACGGGCATCAGGACGATGACCACGAACAGCAGCAGCAGCACGTACTTGGTGGTGCGGCCGATGCGCGCCCGCGTGCGGTGCGCGGTGGGGATGTTGCCGCCGGTGGTGGCGCGGCGCTCGATTCCGGTTGCGACGGTCACTTGCGTGCCCTCCTCTCGGCGCGGGCCGTGGAGATAAGGTACGGCACGATGAAGATGCAGACCAGCAGCAGCAGGACGGTCGCGATCGCGGATGCCTTGCCGTACTCACCGCCGGTCAGGGCGGTCCACATGTAGGTCGCGGGGACCTCGGTGATGTAGACGGGGCCGGTGACGGCCATGATCAGGTCGAAGACCTTCAGCGACATGTGCGCGACGATCACCAGGGCCGACAGCGCCACCGGGCTCAACTGCGGGAAGACGACGTAGCGGTAGAGCTTCCACTCGCTGGCGCCGTCCATCCGCGCCGCCTCGCGCAGCTCTTCCGGGATGCCGCGGAAGCCCGAGAGGAACAGTGCCATCACGTAGCCGGACAGCTGCCAGATCGCCGGCATGGCCATCGCGGCCATCCCCCAGCCCGGCTGGTTGTACCAGTCGTTCTGCAGGCTGCCGAGGCCGATCGAGTCGAGCAGGCGGTTCAGTCCTGAGGCCCGCTCGCCCTGCGCGGAGCTGAGCAGCCAGCGCCAGACGACACCGGATGCCACGAACGACACGGCCATCGGGAAGAGGTAGATCGAGCGGAACACGCCCTCTGCGGTCACGCCCTTGTCCAGCATCCACGCCCACAGGAACCCGAACAGCATCGTGCCCACCATGAAGAACACGGTGAAGATGCCGAGGTTGGCCAGCGAGTGCAGGAAGCGCGGCTCGGTCAGCAGGTCGGCGAAGTTCTGCAGGCCGACGAACTCGGAGGCGCTCAGCGCCGAGTCCTTCGTCATGGCCGTGGAGAAGTTCAGGCCGATCATCACGTAGACGAAGATGCCCAGCAGCACGATCGTCGGTGAGATCAGCAGCAGCGGCGGCCCCCAGTTGCGGATGCCCTTGCGCATCGACGCCCTCCTTCAGACGGGGATGCGCGCGGGGCGGCGTGGTGACGCCGCCCCGCGCACGAGGTTGTGTGAATTACTTGCCGAGGCCCTTGGTCTGCGCCTGGACGAGCGCATCCTGCAGGGTTCCCGCGTCCTTGGTGGAGACGAACTGTCCGATCGACGAGGTGATGTCGTTCAACCAGGAGACCTTGACCGCGGCACCGTGGGCCAGCGAGCTGACGACGGTGTCCTTGGCGAACGAGGCCATCGCACCCTGCTGGTACTCGGGGTAGTCGGTCGCGACCGCGTCGGTGCGAGCCGGGATCGAGCCCTTGGCGAGGTTGAACGCCTTCTGGCCGTCGGCGGAGCTGATCGTCTTCAGCCATGCCTTCGCGCCGCCGGCGTGCGGGGCGCCCACCGGAAGGGTGAACGAGTCGGCGAGGAAGTCGAACGTGCCGTCGGTGCCCGGGGTCGGCCACGTCGTGTAGTCGGTGCCGTAGGTCTTGTTCTTGGCGTCGAACTCGGCCAGCGCCCAGTCACCCATCACGTTGTAGGCGGCGGTGCCGTCGATGACCATATCGGTCGCGACGGGCCAGTCCTGGCCGGTGCCGTCGGTGTTCGCGAACGACAGCAGCTTCGTGTAATCCTCGATCGCCTTGGTGACCTTGGAATCGTCGAACTTCGTCGAACCGTCCCACAGGCCGGTGTAGCCCTCGGCGCCGAGGTCGGCGAGCAGCACGTTCTCGAACAGCTGCACCTGGGTCCAGTCGGTGGCCACGGAGAGCGGCGTCTCGACTCCGGCATCCTTCAGCTTCTGCATGTCGGCGAGCCAGGCGTCGATGTCGGCCGGTGCGGCCTTCGGGTCGATGCCGGCCTTGGTCAGCAGGTCGGTGTTCACCCACACCACGTTGGCGCGGTGGATGTTGCTGGGCACCGAGTAGATCTTGCCGTCGACCGTGAGGCGGTCCAGCAGCGTCTTCGGGAACACGTCGTTCAGACCGTTGTCCTTGTAGAACGAGCTGAGGTCCTCGATCTTGTCGGCCTCGATGTAGTCGGTGAGCTCGGCACCGGCGTGCGCCTGGAACGAGTCCGGCGGATTGTTCGCCTTCAGTCGGGAGGCGAGCGCGTTCTTCGCATTCGAGCCCGCGCCACCGGCGACGGCCGCGTTGACGAACTTCGTGTCGGGGTTCTGCTCGCCGAACACCTTGACGAGCGCGTCGAGGCCCGTCTTCTCGGATCCGGATGCCCACCACGTGAACACCTCGACCTGGCTGGCGTCGTCCGAGCCACCCTTGTTGCCGCTGCCGTTGTCGGCGTTGCCGGAGCAGCCGGCGAGCGCGATCGCGGTGACGGCGATACCCGCTACTGCTGCGAGTGCCTTGCGCATGTGATCCTCCATTGGATGATGACAGCCTGCATTTCGCGGGCCCTGTGCCATCGAATATGAAAACGTTGCCAAACGCAACCGCGTCGGGGTCACAACCAGGTAACGCCCCGCGCGATCAGCCGGGAGGCAACTCGCCGGAACCCCGCACGATCAGGCGCGTGCCCAGCGTGATGCGCCGCTCCGGACCCTCCAGTCCGGCGATGCGATCGAACAGCAGTCCTGCCGCCGCCTCGCCGATCGCCCACGGATCCTGCGCGATGGTCGTCACGGGAGGCCTCATCAGCTCGGCCAGATCGAAGTCGTCGAAGCCGACCAGCGCGGGATGCGCGTCCAGCAGCCGCAGCGCCTTGAGCACGGCCTTCGTGGTGCGACTGTTGGTGGTGAACAGCGCCGTCGGCGGGTCATCCAGCGACGACAGCTCGGCCAGCGCCTCGACGCAGACGTCCACGTCGTCGTCCACGGCGACGATCAGCTCGGGGCGGGCGGGCAGGCCGGCATCCCGCACCCCCTGGCGGAATCCCGCCTGCCGGCGCTCGGAGGTGAACCTGCCCGACGTGTGCGCGATGCAGGCGATGCTGCGGTGCCCCGCCTGCACCAGGTGCGCCACGGCATCCGCCGCACCGCGCTCGTTGTCGATGGCGATGAGGTCGGCGTGCAGTCCTCGCGGGGGACGGTCGACGAAGACGACCCTCGTGCCGGCGTCGATCTCGGCCTGCAGGAAGGAGAGGTCGGCCTCCTCATGCGCGACGACGATCAACCCGTCGAGGCGCCGACCCAGCATCCGCCGCAGCACCCGCTCGCCCTCGGCGGGGTCATCGCCGGCCGAGGCCACCAGCACGAGCAGGTCGCGCTCCTGCGCACTCTGCTCGACCGTGCTGACGAGCTGGGCGTAGAACGGGTCGGAGATGCGCGTGACGACGACGCCGATCGTGCGGGCCGAGCCCGTGCGCAGCGTGTGCGCGAAAGTCGTTGCGGCTGTACCCGAGCTCGGCGATCGCCCGCTCCACGGCCTTGCGCTTGCTGCGGCTGACGCCGCTCTTCTCGGAGACGACGCGCGACACGGTCGACAGGCCGACGCCGGCACGGGCGGCGACATCCTTCATGGTCGGCCGGCCCGCGGCGTCGGTGCTCTCGCCACTCGTCTTCGCCACACAGGGAACATTCCCATGAAAACGTTGCCAAGTCCAGGTGGGATGTCCTGCCTATGCTGAACGCAGCGCGACATGGAGGTGCGGATGGGTGCTCTGGATGACGGCGAGAAGGTCGGTGCAGCTGATGCTGCCGCCTGGCGAGCCTGGCTGGAGACGAACCATGAGTCTGCGAGCGGAGTCTGGCTGCTGAATGTGCGCGGCGCGGCAGCTGACGGCGTCGCCTACGAGGATGCCGTGCGCCACGCGCTCTGCTTCGGCTGGATCGACGGGCCGGTGCGCACCTTCGCCGAGGATTCGACGGGCAGCGGGAAGCAGGTCGGCCAGTGGTTCTCCCCTCGGCGTCGCGGCAGCGGGTGGGCGGCGACCAACAAGGCGCGTCTCGCCGAGCTCGAGTCTGCCGGGATGCTGGCGCCCGCCGGCATCCGCGTGATCGAGGCGGCGAAGGCCGACGGGTCGTGGACCGTCCTCGACGGGCCGGAGGCCGGCATCGAGACGGCGGAGTTCGCCGCGGCGCTGGATGCCGTGCCCGCCGCGCGTGCGGCGTGGGACGCCTTCCCGAAGTCGGTCAAGAAGCAGGGCCTGACCCTGATCGCCACGGCGAAGCGCGCCGAGACGCGTGCCGCACGGATCGCGAAGATCGTCGCGGATGCCGCGGAGGGCAAGCGGCCCTGACGATCTGATGCAAGACCCCGCTGCCGGTCGCGCGGTTGACCCTATTCAATTGGTCAGCACTCCCTGTATAGTCATCGTGTGCTGACTATTGCTTCTCGTCTTGATGTGATGAACCGTCTGGGCCGCGCGATGGCGGATCCGTCTCGCTCGCGAATCCTGCTCACCCTCCTGGATGCCCCCGGCTATCCGGCGGAGCTGGCGCGTGGACTGGGCCTGACACGCACGAATGTCTCCAACCATCTGACGTGTCTGCGTGGGTGCGGTCTGGTCGTCGCGACGCCGGAAGGTCGGCGTACGCGCTACGAGATCGCAGACCCGCATCTGACGGTGGGCCTGCGGCACATGCTGGAAGCCGTGGTCGCCGTCGACGAGGGCGCCCCGTGCACGGACGAGAGATGCGAGTGCTGCGCATGAGTGAAGAGTGCTGCGGGCCCGACGAGCCCCGGAAGACACGCACGATTCAGCGCATGGAGCTGACGCGTCCCCATACCGCGGGAGACGCATGCTGCGCCCCCGATCCTGGGCGGAACACCGCCGCACCCCCGGCTCACGAGGAAGGCGACGCCTGTTGCGGCCCGGCGCTGCCTTCCAGGGCCGGCGCGGATGACGATGAGCACGAGCTCCGTCCGCCGTGGTGGCGTGACCTCGCACTGCTCCCCTCGGCACTCTCGGGGCTGTTCCTGATCATCGGCTACGCCTTCGAGTGGTCGGGCATCGAGATCCCGGCGCTCGTGCTGCACGCGGCGGCTCTGCTGGCCGGGGCATACACGTTCGTCCCCGGTGCGATCCGCCGGCTGATCCGAGGCCGGCTCGGCGTCGGGCTGCTGATGACCATCGCCGCGATCGGCGCGGTTCTACTGGGCCACGTCGGTGAGGCTGCGACCTTGGCGTTCCTGTTCTCGCTGGCGGAAGCTCTCGAGGACCGCGCGATGGATCGGGCGAAAGAGGGTCTGCGTTCCCTGCTGTCCCTGATCCCCGAGACCGTGCGCGTCTCTCGCCTCGCCGGTGACACGACGATCCCGGCCGCGGACGTCCGTGAACTCGACATCCTCATCGTGGGGGCAGGCGAGCGCGTCGCCACAGACGGTGTCGTCGTGGAGGGCCGTTCGAGCTTGGACACCTCCGCGATCACCGGTGAGTCGATTCCCGTCGACGTCGATCCCGGCGATGCGGTCGCGGCGGGCTCGGTGAACGGCGCATCGACACTGCGGATCGAAGCGACCGCGGATGGCCGCGACAACTCGCTCACCCAGATCGTCTCCCTCGTGGAGCAGGCGCACGCCCGAAAGGGAGACCGCGCACGGCTTGCCGACCGCATCGCCCGCCCGCTCGTGCCCGTCGTGCTGATCGCCGCCGCCCTCGTCGCCGTGTTCGGGTTCATCGTCGGGGATCCGTCGACCTGGATCGAGCGCGCGCTCGTCGTGCTGGTCGCCGCATCTCCGTGTGCTCTCGCGATCGCCGTGCCGGTCACGGTGATCAGCGCCATCGGCTCTGCCTCGAGGTTCGGGGTCGTGATCAAGTCCGGGGAGGCGTTCGAGCAGCTCGGCACCATCCGAGCGGTCGCTCTGGACAAGACCGGCACTCTCACCCGCAATGAACCGGCCGTCGTCGATGTGCGCTCTGCAGACGGCATCTCTCGCGAAGATCTGCTGACCTGGGCGGGAGCAGTCGAAGCGACAAGCAGCCACCCGCTCGCCGCCGCGATCAGCGCCGCCGCACCCCAGAGGCTTTCAGCCGAGGACGTGATGGAAGACGCCGGCCACGGCATCACCGGCCACGTCGACGGCACCCTGGTCCGGGTCGGGAGCATTCGTTGGCTCGACCCCGGCGCGTTAAAGGGCGCGGCCGATGACATGGCCGAAAAGGGCATGACCGTTGTCGTCGTCGAAGCCGACGGCAGGATCGCCGGTCTCATCGGCATCCGCGACGAACTGCGCCCGGAATCCGCAGAGACCGTGCGACTGCTGCAGGACGCCGGAATCGGGATCACGATGCTCACCGGAGACAACGAACGCACCGCGCGCGCGATCGCCGCAGAGGCGGGCATCTCTGACATCCGCGCAGAGCAGCTCCCCGCCGACAAGGCCGCCGTCATCGAACAACTCGCAGCCGTGCGCCCGACGGCCATGGTCGGTGACGGCATCAACGACGCCCCCGCCCTCGCGACCGCCACCGTCGGAATCGCCATGGGACTGAAGGGATCAGCTGCTGCCATCGAGTCCGCCGACGTCGCCTTCACCGGCAGCGATCTCCGGCTGATCCCCGGGGCTCTCGCCCACGCTCGTCGTGGCCGCCGGATCATGACCGCGAACATCGTGCTCGCCCTCGCGATCATCGTCGTGCTCTTCCCGCTCGCGCTCTTCGGTGTGCTCGGGCTGGCCGGCGTGGTTCTCGTGCACGAGATCGCGGAGGTCTTCGTGATCCTCAACGGTGTGCGTGCTGCCCGGCGCCCTGCCGCTCTGCGGACACTTGCCGAAGTGCCCGCGCATGCCCGCGTCTGAACCACCCCACCTCGGCGACAGACACGCCACCCCCGCGACCAGAGACAGAATCGAAGCGCTCTCGCTGAATAGGCCTGCTGAAAACCTTCCAAGCCGTGCGCCGATGTCGATTCGCCGAGCTCGAGTCTGCCGGGAAGCTGGCACCCGGCATCCGCGTGAACGAGGCGGCGAACGCCGACGGGTGATGGACCGTGCTCAACGGGCGGCCGGCATCGAGACGGCGGAGTTCGCCGCGGCGCTGGATGCTCTGCCCGCCGCGCTCGTGGTGCCGAGAACAGTTCTGCATACCCGTCCCGTATCCTCGTGGGATGAGAACTCGTCGCATCGCGTTCCTCGGAATCGCCTGTCTCGCGAGCGCATTGCTCGCCGGATGCGCGTTGGTTCGTGGTCCCGCCGATCGCGTTGACGAGTTTGTTGCGGCCGGTGCAGCCTGTACCGGTTCGTGGTGGATTGGCGACCCGCGTGAAGGAACCAGTGACGAGGCCCGGGTCATTGCCGAAGCGGCGCTTGCCGAAGCAGAGGTGTCGCCTGTGGCACTGGCTTCGACGGTCAGCCTGCTTAACGATTCCAAGAACGACTATGAACGAGCGAACACATCGGCCCAAGCCCTCGAACGCGAGGCGTACCTGCTCACCGTGACCCTTCACGTCAAGGATCAGCTCGACACCGCCGGCTACCCCGACATCGATCGCGTTGTTGAGGTGTGGTCAGACAGCGCCTGCTCCTGACCACAGACGCTCGAAGGCATCGACAGGCATCCCTCACCTGTGCCGTTGAACGCTCGTTCACGGAGGTACCCGCTTCATCGCCTGCCGGTCGGTGCGCGCGGCCCGCACCCTGCCTCCGGGATTCCCAAACGGGGAAGTCAGAGACGGTCAGGTGTAGTCGCCTAATGCCCGCCGATAGCTATCGCTGTCCTTGCGCGTTGCGTCGGTCATCAGGAGTGCATGCGCCCCTACCTTGCGCGCGAATCCGCCCGAGCAGGGAATGGTCACGATTTTCGTCAGGCGCGCCGGTGGCGTGCGCTGCCGGTGTCCCCTAGCTTGGCAAGGATACCGGTAATCAATCGGCTGCTGTCGCACGACCAGGGGGAGCGACGATGACACAGCAAACGGCCCGATTCGCATTCGTCATCCTTGTGTCGCTGGGCCTATGCGGGTGTGCCGTGGCCGGCGACAGCGAGACCCCGGCATCGCAGAGCGGAGGGTCGATCCAGCTGGCGATCACACAGACATGTGATGCCGGATCTGACCCGCAATGCATTCCCGTGGGCGATGAGCACCTGATGCGCCCCTCTGACTTCGAGGAAGCAGCCGTCGAGACTGCTGTGGCGCGCAACGACGACGAGCAGAATGCCGTCGACGTCACGTTCACCGATGAGGGCGCCAAAGTGCTCAACGACCTCACGACCCAGGCGAGCGACGCCGGCACTGAGTCCCGCCTTCTCATGAAGGCTGGCGATGAGATCGTCTCGGCCGTATCCGTCATGGAACCGATCAGCGGTGACCAGGTCACTTTGGGGCTCTCGCCCCAAGACGACCCCGACGCGGTCGTCGAGCTGATTCAGGCCGGCTAGTGGATCGCGACGTGCCGCACCAGTCGGACATCCGATCGGACGATCGATGCGGACACTGACCGGATGAACGAGCTGTTCGGACTTGCTGCATTGGCGGCTGCGATCGCGGGCGGCGTGGCAGCCTCAATCGGACTCTGGCTCCGACCGAAACCGGTCGTCGAGTACTGGCGCAGTCTCGTGAACTGGGGCATCCAGCTGTTGCTGTCAATGGCGGCCGTGTTCTGGGTCGGATTCTTGGGCATTTCCACCCCGGGCTGCTCGCCGAACTGCGACTGGGGCCTCCTTGAATACAACTTTCGAGGATTCATGATCGTGACTGCGCTGATCCAGCTCGTGACTCTGCTGTTGATCGTCGCGCTGCGCCGGCACCGACGCGTTCGCTTCGTCCCGCTGGCAGGGGTGGCGGTCACGATCGGCCTATGCGTGGTCTCATCAGTCGTCGCGTACAAGGCAATGCTGTTCTTCTGAGCCATGCGTCGACGGCATCCGCGACGAGTGGGCGAAGACTGTGCGCTTTCGCGGCGACTCCTCCGTGCGGCAGCTGATGGATGCCGCTGAGCAGACGATTACTGCGGGTCGAGCCCCAGGTCGTCCAGGTCGAACGCGGCCAGCCACTGCAGGCCCTCGGCCTCGATCGCGGCCTGCGCGCCCGTCTTGCGATCGACGATGACGGCAACGGCGACGACCTCGGCGCCCTCGCGACGCAGCACCTCGACCGCCTTCAGTGCGGACTGCCCGGTGGTGGACGTGTCCTCCAGCACGATCACGCGCTTGCCCGCGACATCCGCACCCTCCACCTGACGGCCGCGGCCGTGGTCCTTGGGCTCCTTGCGCACGACGAACGCGTCCAGCGGACGGTCGGATGCCACGGAAGCATGCAGCACGGAGTTGGCGATCGGGTCGGCGCCGAGCGTGAGCCCGCCGACGGCCGACACGTCGTGGTCCTTGATCAGGTCGAGCATGATGCGCCCGATCGCGGGGGCGGCCCGATGGTCGAGGGTCAGCTTGCGCATGTCGACGTAGTAGGTCGCCTTCTTGCCGCTGGAAAGCGTGAAGTCGCCATGGAACACCGCCTCGGCGGTGATGAGGTCGAGCAGGGCCTGGCGGTCAGCGGCGAGATCGGTCACGGCACCAGTGTATTCGCCGCCCGGCTTCGTCCCCGCTGCCGCGTCCCCTACCCGGATGCCGTGAGCTGGCCTAGCGTGGAAGGAAGGAGGCCACCCATGTTCTCGTACGATCCCTATGCCGCCCTCGCCGAACTGCGCCCCGTGCCGCCGCTCGAGCTGACCAGCCCCGACTTCACCGCCGGCGGCCCGCTGCCGGGCTTCGCCTGGTCGTCCAGCCGAGGGGGTGAAGACCAGCATCCGACGCTGGAATGGTCGCAGCCGCCGGCCGGCACGCTCAGCTTCGCCATCTCCTGCTTCGACCCGGATGCCCCGACCGGCTCGGGCTTCTGGCACTGGGCCGCGTACAACCTGCCCGCCGACGCACGCCGGCTCGAGAGCGGCGACGGCACCACGAAGAGCCTGCCGGGAGGATCGGCGGTGCTGCCGAACGAGGCGCGCCTGGAGCGCTACATCGGCGCAGCCCCGCCCGCAGGCACCGGGATTCACCGCTACTTCTTCGTCGTAGACGCGCTCGATGTCGATCATCTGGACCTGGAGATCGGCGCGACGCCGGCCGTGCTCGGCTTCAACCGCCACTTCCACACGCTGGCCCGCGGCATCCTGATCGGCACGGGCGACCCGACCGAGCGCTGAGCCGGACTCGGTGTTCGCGGCATCGGCCCCTCACGACGCCGGCATGAGGGGCCTCAGACAGCCGCGCCGTCGTCTGAGGCCCCCTCAGCCCGGGCCGGGCCCATCGCGGTGCCCGCAAGATAAGGCATCCGCCCGATTCAGCACCCGCCCCTCAGAGAGGATCGTCGTTCTCATCAGCCCCGCACCGAACGGGGCACGAACAAGGAGAACGACATGTACGAGTACCTGAACGCCGCATCCATGATGGAGTCGCGTCGCACTGCCGAACTGAACCGCCAGCTCGAGATCCGCCGCATCGCACTGGAGCGCCGCGCCGAGCGCCACACGGCTGCCCCGCGCCTCACGCGCGCCGAGCGCATCTCCGCCGGCATCCGCCGCGCGCTGCTGCCGACCGCCCGCCGCACCCGCGCTCCCCGCCACGCATGAGCAGTGGCCGCCCCGCACCCCGCATGCCACGATGAGGCATGACCATGTCATCGTCGACAGCGCTCATCGTGCGCGATGAGGCGGCATCCACTCTTCGCCGCGCGTTCGAGGCCGGACGCGGCGGAGTCCCGCAAGTGGTCATCGTGCGCGGCGAGGCCGGCATCGGCAAGACCCGCCTGCTGCAGGAGTTCCGCAGCGAGGCCACCCGCGATATCACCGCACCCGAGCCCGTCTTCGCCACCGGCCAGTGCGTGGACATGGGCGAGATCGGCAGCCCCTACACACCCATCCGCCGGATGCTGCGCGACCTGCACTCGCAGCTCGGCGACCTGCTGATTGACGCCGCGACTCCCACTGTACGCAGCGCGCTCGCCGGCATCCTGCCCGAGATGTCCACTGATTCTCCCGCGACCGCGGCTCCCGGTGCCGACGCCGTCGCCGATGCTCTGGGCGCTCTGCTCGAGAAGCTCAGCGTCGACCGCCATCCGGTGCTGTTCATCGAGGACCTGCACTGGGCCGACACCGCCACCCTCGCCCTGCTGAAGACTCTCGCGTTCACGCTGCGCGGTGCGCACCTGACCGTGATCTTGACCTACCGCACCGACGACGTGGGCCGCGGACATCCCCTGCGCGGCGTCCTCAGCGACCTCGAGCGCAATCGCGCCGTCGCCTTCGTCGACCTCGACCGGCTCACCGCCGACGACGCCGCCCGCCTGACGCGGATGCTCGCGCCGGAGCTCGACGGCGACGCCGTCCAGCAGATCGTGGAGCGCAGCGACGGCCTGCCCTTCTTCATCGAGGAGCTCATCGCCTTCGCGGACCGACGCCTTCCCGACACCCTCCGCGACCTGCTGCTCGCGCGGGTCGAGACCCTCGGGGCCGACGCCCGCGCCACCGTCGATCTGCTCGCCGCCGGCGGAGTGCACGTCGACAGCGATCTGCTGGAGGAGACCGCCGACGGGCGCATCGAGCGCGACCGGCTGCACGACGGGCTGCGCGAGGCCCTCGCGGCGAACATCCTCGTCACCGACGGCGACGGCTACGCCTTCCGGCACGCACTGCTGCAGGAGGCGGTGCACGACGACCTGCTGCCCAGCATCCGTACCGAGCTGCACGCCGGCTACGCCGCGGCGCTCGACCTGCGCATCGCCGCGGGCAGACACGAGCTGGCGGCCGGAGCCGCCGAGCACTGGGGGCACGCCCGCGACGTGACCCGTGCCTTCGCCGCGATGGTGGTGGCGCGCCGATTCGCTCTCGCGACGGCGACCCAGCTGGTCGCCTCGCAGATCGCCGAGCGGATGCTGGCGTCGTGGCCGCAGGTTCCGGATGCGGAGCAGCACGTCGGCATGTCGCGCCTGGACCTGTTCGCCGTGACGACTCAGAACGCGCTCAACGATCCCCGCCGAGCGATGCTCATCGCCCGTGCCGGGCTGGCCGAGGTCCGGCCGGAGCAGCGCTCGGAGCGCGCCCGGCTGCTGAACGCGATGAGCTACGCGCACTCGAACCTGGGCGACACGGCCGGCGCCCGCGACGCCAGCGAGGAGGCGCTGTCCCTGATCGACCTCGATGATCCCGACCCCGACCCCTCAACGCGTGCCCTCATCGTGGACTGCCTGGTGTCGAGGATCCGCACGGCGACCTTCGACGTGCGGGGCGAGCGCGTGTCGGAACTGGAGCGCATGACCGCCCTTGCGATCGCGCACAGCGACATTCTCGACGATCGCGTGCTGAGCGCCAGGGTGCTCGACACCGCGTCGACTCTCGAGATCACCTCCGGCCGGCTCGACGCGGCGCTCGCCAATCTGCGCCGCTTCCCCGCCTTTCGGCTCACCGAGCGCCAGTACCAGATCAACCTCATCACCGAACTCGACACCCTTGTGCGCCTGGGTCGTTTCCGCGAGGCGGTGGCGCTCGCCCATCGCAGGACCGAGGAGACGCCGAAGGGGACCGACGTGATGTTCGGCATCGACCTGAACGTCGCCGAGGCGCTCTTCGCCCTGGGAGACATCGAAGGAGGGCGTCGCGTGGCACGGCGCGATCTCGCGACCATCGTCGGCCCGCAGGTGATGAGCTCGTTCGGCTGGCGCCTGCTGAGTCTGGCCGATATCTGGAGCGATCGCCCGGAACGGGCGCGCTCGCTGCGGGACGAGCACGCTGCGGCGATCGCCGAGCTCATCGCGGATGACGGTGAGGAGGTCGCCGGCTGGGGCACGTGCACGCTCGAGGCGGCGCTGAATCAAGCCGAGGGGACGACGGATGTCACGACGCGTGCGCTCCTCGTCGACACGGCGCTCGCGGGGGCGCTCGACATCGCCCGCGCCGGCCTGGAACCGGGCATCGGCCGGCCCCACGTGGTGCCGACGGCGCGCGCCCTCGCGGAGGCGACGCGGGCCGGCGTCGCACCTGAGGACCAAGCGCAGCTGCGGGAGTTCATCGACGACGCACTGGGACGGCACGGCCGGGACGATCCGACCGCCGCGCTCGAGGCGCTCGTCGCCGCGGAGGCCACGCGGGCGGATGCCGAATCACCGGCGGCGACCGTGGACGCCTGGCGCACGGCATCTGACCTCGCCGCCGACGGCTTCGTGCCCGTACGCCAGCTCTGGTACGCCCGGTACCGGTTGGCGGAGGCGCTGCTCGATGCGGGCGAGCGCGACGCGGCATCCGCCTTGCTCGAGATGATCGCGACCGGTGCTCCTGCGCACGGCATCGAGGTCGTGGCGCGCTGGGCGCGGGAGCTCGCCGGACGCGCGGGCCTGGCGGGCACCCCGAGTACCGGGCTGCCGGAGCTGACCGCCCGCGAGCGGCAGGTGCTCGAACTCGTCGCCGAAGGGCTCACCAACCCCGAGATCGGGCGACGCCTGTTCATCTCGCCGAAGACCGCGTCGGTGCACGTGTCGGCGATCCTCGCGAAGGTGGGTGCCGCCAATCGCACCGAGGCGGCGGCGATCTTCCACCGTGGCGCCGAGGGTGTCGGCTCCCCCGAATAGGCTGGACGCATGCGTCTGGCCACCTGGAACATCAACTCGATCCGCACGCGCGTGGGACGCGCCGTCGACTTCGCCGTGCGCGAGGACATCGACGTGCTCGCCTTCCAGGAGATCAAGTGCAAGCCGGAGCAGTTCCCGTACGCTCCGTTCGAGGAGGCCGGGTACCAGGTCGAGGTGCACGGGTTGAATCAGTGGAACGGCGTCGCGATCGCGAGTCGTCTGCCGATGACCGAGGTGAGCACGGGGTTCGACGGGATGCCCGGATTCGCGAAGGGTCATGAGGGTCCGGATGCTCCGCTCGAGGCGCGCGCGCTGGGCGTGACCGTCGACGGCGTGCGGGTGTGGAGCCTGTACGTGCCCAACGGCCGCGCCCTCGGTGACCCGCACCTGGCGTACAAGCTGCATTGGCTCGAAGCGCTGCGCACCGCGACCGCGGCCGAGATCGCCGCGAACCCGAGCCGCCCGCTGGCGCTGGTCGGCGACTTCAACATCATCCCGTTCGAGAAGGACAACGGCGACCCATCGATCGTCGAGGGCGTATCCACGCACGTCTCGCCCGAGGAGCGCGCGGCGTTCTTCGCGCTGGAGTCGGCGGGACTGACGGATGTCGTGCGCCCACTGATCCCCGAGGGGTTCACGTACTGGGACTACCAGCGGCTCAAGTTCCCCCGCAACGAGGGCGTGCGCATCGACTTCATCCTCGGATCGGAACCCTTCGCGAACGCCGTGTCCGCCGCGAAGATCCACCGCGATGAGCGCAAGGGCGAGCAGCCCAGCGACCACGTGCCTGTGGCCGTGGACCTCTCCCTCGGCGCGGCGGAGGACGACGACGACCTGCCGATGATCTTCGCGTGACCCTTCCCGCCTCAGGCGTCCGTCTGATCGCGACCGACCTCGACGGCACCCTGCTCGACGACGCGGGAGTCGTCTCGCCGCGCACGCGTGCGGCATTGGACGCTGCCCGGGATGCCGGCATCCCGACGGTCCCCGTGACGGCACGGCAGCCGATCGGGCTGCGTCCGATCGCCGCGCAGGCCGGGTTCGACGGCTGGGCGCTGTGCGGCAACGGCGCATACGGCGTGCATCTGACCACCGGCGAGCACCTGTTCGCCGAGGAGATCCCGTCCGCTGTGCAGCAGGAGCTGGCCGATGCGCTGCTCGAGGTGATCCCGGATCTGCTCTTCGCGAGCGTGCGGGATGCCGGTGAGGGCTTCGTCGCGCAGGACGGCTACGCCGCGATCGCCGATGTGAACGACCACAAGCGTCATCCGGATTCGATGGGCGGTGTGCCGCTGGCGGACGTGGTGGGTGCGCCGAGTCTGAAGCTCGTGATCCGGCATCCGTCCGTACCGATCCCGGAGATCTTTGCCGCGCTGCAGTCACTGGGGCTGAGCGGTTTCGAGGCGACGCTGTCGGGCGCGCCCTTCGTCGAGGTGATGGCGCAAGGCGTCACCAAGGCGACCGGTCTCGCGCAGGTCTGCACGCGGCTGGGCATCGACCGCAGCGAGGTGCTCGCCTTCGGCGACGCGCTGAACGACCTGGAGATGCTTCAGTGGGCCGGTCACGGCGTCGCCGTCGCCAACGCGATCGACGTCGTGCGGGATGCCGCCGACGAGGTCACCTCCGCGAACGCCGAAGACGGCGTCGCGCAGGTGATCGAGCGGATGCTGGCGAGCTGAGGCTCCTCAGTCAGGATCGACCCCGGGTCAGCCCTTGCCCTTCTTCTTCGCCACGAGAGTGAAGTCGATGCCGGTGAGCGCCTCTCCGTCATCGGCGACCACGGGCGTCGCCTTCTTCGCGTTCGACGCGCCGTCGTAGTACTGCGGCTTCACCGTCGTGCGGCTGTGGTTGTAGAACACGGCAGAGGCCTTCAGCGTGTATGTGCCGGGGCGGAAGGGCGAGCGTGTAGGACCCATCGTCGAGGCTCGCGTGCGCTGAGGCGACCAGTGTCGATCCGTCGTAGGCGTCGACGATGACCTCGCGATCCTCGTCGCTGTCCAGACTCACGACGCCGGTGATGATCGCTGCCGCATCGAGCGCGGCGTCGATCCCCTGGATCTCCTCCTCCGATGCCACCGTCACCGTTGTCGCTTCGGATGCGCTCCGAGCGTTCTGCCAGTACTCGGTGAGCAGCGTGGAATCCCACGCCTGGAACATCACCTGATAGGTTCCGGGCGCTACGACGGCGCGATACGTGCCATCCTCCATGACGTCGGCACCCACCATGCCGCTATCGCCGGAGACGTCCATGACGAAGACGATGCCGCTCACGGGAGCGCCATCGGACGCCCGCGTCACCGTGCCGCTGACGTACCCGGCCGCGTCGAGGGAGCCGTCGATGCCGGTCACCGTCTGCGTCCCGACCACTGTGACCGGCGTCGCCTCTGCCAGACTGCGAGCGTTGTCCCAGTACTCGGCCACGAGCGCCGCATCGGGAGAACCGAACTGCACCACATAGTCACCCGCGCGCAGCCCGTCGATCCGGTACTCGCCGTTCACGCCGGCATATCCGCTGCCGGCGATCTCGCCGTTCGCGAAAAGTGCATTCACGAACGTGTCCGCCACCGCTGTTCCGTCCGACGCGCGCGTGACTGTTCCGGCGATGGCACCTCCCACGGCGAGGGCCGCGTCGATGCCGGTCACCGACGCACCGGCCGCAACAGCGACCGGTGCGGCAGCGTCCCACGTGGCTGCATCGCTCCAGAACTCGCTGACGAACGCGGTGCCGTCGGTGTGGAAGGTGACGATGTACGAGTCGACCGGCACCCCCGGGATCACGTACGTGCCGTCGCTCTCCGTCGTGGCGGATGCCCACGCGCCGGTCTCATTGCCCGTCACACTCACCTGCATCCCGGCGATCGGACTGCCGTCCGAGTCCTGCGTGACCGTGCCTGCGATCGACCCCACCGCAGTCAGACGCGCGTCGATACCGGTGATCGCTGAACCCGCCTCTATGGTGATCCGCTCGGCGCGCCACTGTTGCCGCGCATCGTTCCAGTACTCCGCGAGCAGCACATCGGTCGACGGCTCGAAGTGCACGACGTAGTCACCGGGCATCAGCCCCTCGAGCTGGTACGTGCCATCGGCATCCGTCATCGTCTCGACGACACCGGACCCGTCATCAGCCTGCGCGGACACGCGCGCCCCGGCGACCGGTGCGCCATCGCCATCCGCGACGACCGTCCCCGAGATGCTGCCGGTCGTCGGCTCCTCGGCCGCTGCGGGCGTGGCGCCCAGCGTCAGCATCGTCAGTGCCACGACTCCGGCGATGATGCCGCTGAGCGACCTCCGGGCGTGCGCGCGATATGTCGTCATCTCGTCCCCTCACGAGTTCACGGCGCGTGGCGACATCGCCGTCCGCCGTCCGGGTGGTTCACTCTGCCGAACCGACGGCAATGTGCTGATTCAGAATGTACTGGGCAGGTGCGTCCCAGCGGAAGGGACAGCCTGCATCAGGACCCCATCGTGCCGACTTCCACCTCGCCGGAGACGGGCGCGTAGCGCAGGATCAGCACCCCGCCGTCGCCGGCTTCTGAATGCACGAGCTTGAGGTTCGCGGGCGCCGCGCCCTCGGGGAACACCTTCTTGCCCTGGCCGAGAACGACCGGGTACACCCAGAGCTGCAGCTCGTCGTAGAGCTGCTCGGCCAGCAGGGTCTGCACGAAGTCGATGCTGCCGATCACGTGCACGTCCTGATGCTTCTCGCGCATCGCCGCGATCTCGGATGCCAGGTCCTCGCCGACCCGCGTGGAGCCCTGCCAATCCAGTGCGATGTCGGCATCCCTGGAGGCGACGTACTTCGGCACCCGGTCGAACAGCTGCCCGATGAAGCCCTCGGGACCGTCGGTGTGGTTCGGCCAGTACCCGGCGAAGATGTCATAGGTGCGCCGTCCGAGCAGCAGCGCGTCAAGGGTCTCCATGCCCTTGCCGACGCTCGCGCCCACGGCTTCGCTCTGCAGTGGCGCCTGCCATCCGCCGAACGGGAAGCCGTCGCTGGTGTCCTCCTCGGGACCACCCGGTGCCTGGGCGACGCCGTCGAGAGTGGTGAACAGGTCGATGATGATGCGTCCGGTCATGGGGAGATCCTGCGCCCGGCGATCACAGGTGTCAACAGCATCTGCTGATCAGCCCGGTCGGCGAAGGCCGACCAGGGCCAGCGCACCGGCGCCGGCGGTCAGCACGGCGACGACGATCAGTCCCACGCCAGGGACGGATGCCGTGCCCACGGCCCCCGCGATGAGCGGCCCGCCGGCATCGCCCAGCTCGCGGCCGAGCTCCGCCGAGCCCATGGTGCGCCCCATCCGCTCCTCCGGCGTGGACGCCGCCAGGTGCGAGAACGCGACCGGCGTCGCCGAGCCCACGCCTGCACCCACGAGCACCGCCGTGAGGATGAGGGCGGCGAGCAGCAGCATCCCGTGGCCGTCCTCGACGACCGCGACCACGCCGGCCAGGGCGATGCCCCCGGCGATCAGGGCGAGTCCGCCGATCGCACCGAGCCGCACCGACACCCGCCCGCGGTCGTGCCAGGCGCCGATCAGAGGCTGCACCGCACTGGCGACCACGGCCAGCACGGTGACCAGCGCCATGCTGCCCACGGTGCCGATGCCGACCTGACGCGCGAGCAGCGGCAGGAAGCCGACCGCCACGGCGAGTGCACCGGTGGTCGCCGCCAGCACGAGCGTCGGCACGAGAAAGCCGGGTGCGGTCACCTCGTGCGCCAGATCGATGAGCGTCACACGCTTGCGGGGCAGCACCGGCACGGCGGGCACCGCGAACCGCACCCACGCAGCGGCGGCGAGCCCCAGCGCGGCGAGCGCCCAGAACAGGGCGGGCAGCCCTGCCCAGACCACGAGCACCGCGCCGATCAGCGGACCCAGCGCGTAGCCGAGGCTCTTCCAGGACCCGTACCGCCCGAAGTATCGCCCCCGCGAGGCGCCGTCGGTCAGTCGGGCCACGGCCGCCGACGATGCCGGGGAGAAGGCCGCCGCCGAGGCGCCCTGCCCGAAACGGGCGACGATCAGCCCGACCGTGCCGGGCACGAGCGCTCCGAGCACCGAGAACGCGGCGAAGGCCAGCAGCCCCGCGACGATCACCGGGCGCACCCCGATCCGATCGCTGAGCGCGCCGAACAACGGCTTGAGCAGCACCTCGGCGAGGTCGTACAGCGCCAGGGTGAAGCCGAACGCCAGCAGCGTCCAGCCGATGTCCTCGGTCTCCGCGCCCAGAGCTGCGGCGATGCCGTGCGCCCCGAAGGCCGTGGTGAAGCCGGCGAGGTACAGCGGCGCAAGCCGAGGGCGCGGGAGGGTCACGCTCGATTCTCACACGCACCGCCCGGGCCCGCTGAGCCACCAGGCAATCGCCCAGCCACCAAGCAGACGGCGTGAAACCTCTTGGTGGGTCGACGACTTCTTGGTGGCTCGCGCGGCGGCGCGGCGGCGCGGCGCGCGGCGGGCGCGCGGGCCGGCTGGAGCGCGATCCGCCTCGCGGGGGATGCTGCGGCATCCGCCCCGCCCTACGGTGGAAGGATGCCGGACTCCACCTTCACGCGCGCGCCGACTCCGCGCGACCTGCGCCAGGATCTGCTGCTGGCGGCCGTGATGCTCGTCGGCGGGATCATCAGCGCTGGCCTGTCGACCGTCGCCCGCATGTACGGCGACGAGCAGGCGCCGATGTGGTCCGCGCTGCTCGTCGTCGTCGGGGTGACGGCTCCCCTCGCCGCCCGTCGGCGCTGGCCGGCCGCCGTCGCCGTCCTGATCTCGGTCATCTACTTCGTCAGCGTGACCTTCCACGTGCCCGAGTTGTACGTGTCGAACATCTCGATGTTCATCGCGCTGTACACGATCGGGGCGTGGATGCGGAACCGCCGAGCGGCGATGCTCGTGCGAGTCGGCATCATCCTCGGCATGTTCATCTGGCTGATCATCGTGATGTACCGCGACGCCATCGATGAGGCGGGCAAGGCCGACATGGCCGCAGGGCTGTTCTCGCCGTACGTAGCGGTCATGATGATCCAACTACTGGTCAACGGGCTGTATTTCGGCGGCGCGTACTACTTCGGCGAGCGCTCCTGGCATGCGGCGGTGCAGCGCCTGGCATTGGAGGAGCGCACCCGCGAGCTCGAGGAGGCGCGCGAGGTGACCGCCGCGCAGGCCGTGGCGCTGGATCGGGTGCGCATCGCCCGCGAACTGCACGACGTCGTCGCGCATCACGTGTCGGTGATGGGTGTTCAGGCGGGGGCTGCCCGGCTGATGGTCGAGCAGGATCCCGCGCAGGCGAAGCGGATGCTGGCCGGCATCGAAGACGCCTCCCGCGAGGCGATCGGCGACTTCCGCCAGCTGCTGGAGACCCTGCGCGCTCCCGGCGACGGCACGGTCGGCACTGACGATGAGCCCTCGTCGACGTTCGGGCTCGACGACATCGCCGACCTCGCGCAGTCGTCGCGGGATGCCGGACTGCCCACCGACTACACCGTGATCGGCGATCCGCTGCCGGTGTCGAGCACGGTCGGGGTGAACCTGTACCGGATCGCGCAGGAGGCGCTGACGAACGCCCGCCGGCACGCCGGGATGGGCGCGACCGCGGACGTGCGGGTGCGGTACTCGACGGATGCCGTGGAGCTGGAGGTCGTCAACACCGGACGCTCCGTCGGCACGCTGCGCCCCGGACTCGGCCAGCTCGGCATGCGGGAGCGCGCCCTGGCATCCGGCGGGTCGATCGACCTGCTCCCCCGACCGCAGGGCGGATTCCGCGTGCGGGCGAGCATGCCGCTCGGCCGCACCGGTTTCGAATCGAACGCCGAGCGGGTGGTCCGATGATCCGCGTGCTGATCGTCGACGATCACGCCATGCTGCGCGCGGGTTTCCGCACCATACTCGGCACCCAGCCCGACATCGAGGTGGTCGGCGAGGCGGCGACCGGCGCGGAGGGCGTCGAACTCGCCGCGCGACTGCTGCCCGACGTCATCACCATGGACGTGCAGATGCCCGACATGGACGGCATCGAGGCGACCCGGCGCATCGTCGCGGATGCCGAGATCACCGCATCCGTGGCGATCATCACCACGTTCGACCGGGACGAGTACCTGTTCCAGGCGCTGGATGCCGGCGCCGGCGGCTTCCTGCTGAAGAACGCCGGCCCGGAGGAGCTGATCACGGCCGTGCGGGCGCTGGCCGCCGGCGACGGCATCCTCGCTCCGGAGGTCACGCGCCGCGTGCTGGCCCGCTTCGCGGCATCCGCCCCGCTCACCGCTCCTGCTCCCGCCGCACCGCGGGATGAGGGGGTCCTCGCCGAGCCGCTCACCGAGCGGGAGGGCGAGGTGCTGACCCTGATGACGGATGCCCGCAGCAACGCCGAGATCGCGCGGGCGCTGTTCATCGGCGAGGCGACGGTGAAGACGCACGTGTCGCGCGTGCTGCAGAAGCTCGGCGCCCGCGATCGTGTGCAGGCCATCGTGCTCGCCCACCGTCACGGGCTCACCTGAGCCGCGCTTCCATAGCGGACATGTGGCGCACATGGTCGCATTCCGTACGTGCGAAGCGGCCATGTGGCACACATGTCCGGGCGGGGCGCCCCCGGACGCACGAATGCCCCGAAGCCGAGAGGCTCCGGGGCATTCGAGAGGGAAGAGCGTCAGGCGTTGACGAGCTCCGCGGAGTGCTGCACGCGCGAGATCAGGCCGTTGAACGCCTCGAGGTAGCCCACCAGGAAGCCGGCGGTGCTGTCATCCGTGACCTGGCCGTCCTCGGTGAACAGGCCCGGGCGGTCCTGGATGAAGCCCTCGGGCTGGCCCATGGTGACGGCGCTGAAGTGTCCGAGGATCGCACGCAGGTGCTGCTGAGCGGCGGCCGTCGCGACACCGCTGCCCGATGTGCCGATCACGGCGGTGGGCTTTGCCGTAGAAGGACATCTCGCCGTAGGGACGGGTCGACCAGTCCAGCGCGTTCTTCAGCACGCCGGGGATCGAGCGGCTGTACTCGGGGGTGATGATGATCACGCCGTCGACGTCGGCGATGGCCTGCTTGAAGTCACGTGCGACCTGCGGGATGTCGGAGTCGTAGTCGGCGCTGTAGAACGGGAGGTCCTTGATCGCGATCTCGACGAGCTCGGTGCCCTCGGGTGCCAGGTTCGCGAGAACGCGCGAGAGGCGACGGTTGATGGACGTGCTCGAGATGCTGCCGACGATGTAGCCGATGGTGCGGGTCACGGATGAATCCTTCTGTGGAGGGGTACGGTCAATCAGCCCAACATATATGCGTGCGCATATTATTCCCCTGTGTGACGGATCGGATCCGCCCCGCGCTAATGTCGGTTCATGCCCGCCGCCACGACGCTGAGCCGCCCGATCACCGCCGGCGTGGTCACGGCCCTGGTCGGCTTCACCAGCTCGTTCGCCGTGGTGCTCACGGGACTGGACGCGGTCGGCGCGAGCCCGGCGCAGGCGGCGAGCGGCCTGCTCGTGCTGAGCCTGACGATGGGCGCGGCATGCGTCATCCTCGCCTGGCGGTACCGGATGCCGATCACCGCGGCCTGGTCCACCCCGGGCGCCGCGCTCCTCGCCGCGATGAGCACGGTCGACGGCGGCTGGCCCGCCGCGGTGGGCGCGTTCCTCATCGTCGCGGTGCTGATCCTGCTCACCGCGCTCATCCCCGCCCTGGGCACGTTGATATCCGCGATCCCGCCCTCGATCGCGCAGGCCATGCTCGCCGGAGTGCTGCTCCCGCTCTGCCTGGCGCCGGTCACCGGCATGGTCGAGAATCCGTGGGGCGTGGTTCCCGTCGTGGCCATCTGGCTGCTGTTCGTGCGTCTCGCGCCACGGTGGGCGGTGCCGGCGGCCTTCGCCGCGGCGAGCGTCGTCGTCATCGTCGGGATCGCCCTCACCGGCACCGCCATCGACCCGACGCTGCTGGTGCCCGCTCTCGAGTTCACCGCCCCCGCATTCACGCTGGGATCAGCCGTGGGCATCGCGTTGCCGCTGTTCATCGTCACGATGGCCTCGCAGAACGTGCCGGGCGTCGCCGTCATGCGCAGTTTCGGCTACGAGGTGCCCTGGCGCCCGGCGATGCTCGTCACCGGTGTCGGCTCGGCTCTCGGGGCCCCGTTCGGTGGGCACGCGATCAATCTCGCCGCCATCAGCGCCGCGCTCGCTGCCGCACCGGATGCCGAGCCCGACGCACGACGCCGCTGGATCGCGGGGGTCTCGACCGGCGTCTCGTATGTCATCCTCGGCGGCCTGTCGGCAGTGTTCGCGGCTCTCGTGCTGCTCGCCCCGGCCGCGGTCATCCCCGCTGTCGCCGGGCTCGCGCTGTTCGCCGCGTTCGGTTCGGCCGTGCAGCAGGCCATCGATGATCCGGGCGAGCGGATGCCCGCGGTGATCACCTTCCTGGTCGCGGCATCCGGCGTCGCACTCCTGGGGATCAGCGCGGCCTTCTGGGCGCTGGCCGCCGGGCTCATCGCCCGGGGCGTCACGCACCTCGGTCGGCGCTGAAGCCTGGGGGGCCCGCGTCCGCCACCCGGCGGAGACGGCACAGTCCGCCGCAGGGGGGATGCCGGTGCACCCCCGGTCTCCGTAGCGTGGGAGGCATGACAGGCAGACTGCATCTCGACGGCATCACCAAGAGCTACGGTGCGCGCACGGTGCTCGACGACATCCGCTTCGAGGTCGTCCCCGGACGTCTCACGGGCTTCGTCGGCGGCAACGGCGCGGGCAAGACCACCACCATGCGCATCATCCTCGGCGTGCTCGCCGCCGATGCCGGCACGGTCACCCTCGACGATGCGGCCGTCACCTCGGCCGACCGCCGGCGCTTCGGGTACATGCCTGAGGAGCGCGGCCTGTACCCGAAGATGAAGGTAATGGAGCAGGTCGTGTACCTCGCGCGGCTGCACGGGTTCGGCAAGGCGGACGCCACAGTGCGCGCCACCGCGCTGCTCGAAGAGCTGGGACTCGGCGAGCGCCTGCACGACACCATCGAATCGCTCTCGCTCGGCAACCAGCAGCGCGCGCAGATCGCCGCCGCCCTCGTGCACGATCCCGAGGTGCTGATCCTCGACGAGCCGTTCTCGGGCCTGGACCCGCTCGCCGTCGACGTCGTCGCCGACGTGCTGCAGCGACGCGCCGCTCAGGGCGCTTCGATCCTGTTCTCCTCCCACCAGCTCGACGTCGTCGAGCGGCTCTGCGACGACCTGATCATCATCGCCGGTGGCACGATCCGCGCATCCGGCTCCCGCGATGATCTGCGCGCCCAGCACTCCACGCTGCGCTACCAACTCGACTCGTCCGGCGACACCGGCTGGCTGCGCGATGAGCCCGGCATCACCGTGATCGACTTCGAGGGCGGCTCGGCCCTCTTCGACGTCGATGAGCCCTCGAACGCGCAGCGTGTGCTGCGCGAGGCGCTCCAGCGCGGAGCCGTGACATCCTTCGCCCCTCAGCATCCGTCCCTCGCCCAGATCTTCAAGGAGGTCATCGCGTGATCCCCACACAGAGCACCGCATCCGCCGTCTGGCTCGTCGCCGAGCGAGAGATCGGCTCCAAGCTGCGCAGCAAGGCGTTCATGATCTCCACCGGCATCCTGCTGCTGGTGGCTCTCGCCGGGGTGCTGATCGGCGGCTTCGCCAGCAAGACCTCCACCCCCGATGCGGTCGCGGCGACCTCGCAGACGGCATCCGTCGTGAGGGCGCTGCCGAACGTGACCGTCACCGAGGTCGGCGATCGCGCCGAAGCCGAGAAGCTCGTGCTCGACGAGAAGGTCACGGCCGCCGTGCTGCCCGCCGACGACGATCCGACGGGCGTCGTGATCCTCGCCAAGAAGGACGCACCGAGCAGCCTGGTGATGGGTCTGTCCCAATCGCCGCAGGTCGAGATCCTGCAGCCGGCGACGACCAACTCGCTGCTGCGCTACCTGGTCGCGATCGGCTTCGGGGTCGTGTTCCTGATGGCCGCGTCCACCTTCGGCGCCACGATCGCGCAGAGCGTGGTGGAGGAGAAGCAGACCCGCGTGGTCGAGCTGCTCATCTCGGCGATCCCCACCCGGGTGCTGCTGGCCGGCAAGGTGCTCGGCAACACCGTCCTCGCGATGGCGCAGATCCTGCTGCTCGCGGCGATAGCCGTGGTCGGGCTGATCGTCACCGGCCAGAACGAGGTGCTCGCGGGCCTGGGCGCCCCGGTGCTGTGGTTCGCCGTGTTCTTCCTGTTCGGGTTCATCCTGCTGGCCTCGCTGTACTCGGCCGCGGCGGCGATGGTGTCGCGTCAGGAGGACATCGGCTCGACGACGATGCCCCTGATGATGCTGGTGATGGCGCCGTACTTCCTGGTGATCTTCTTCAACGACAACCCCGTGGTGATGACGGTTCTGTCATACGTGCCGTTCTCGGCGCCGGTGGGGATGCCGGTGCGGCTGTTCGTCGGCGAGGCGCAGTGGTGGGAGCCGCTCGTGTCGCTGGTCATCCTGCTCGCGAGCTGCGTCGGGGCGATCCTGATCGGGGCGAAGATCTACGAGAACTCGCTGCTGCGCATGGGCGCACGGGTGAAGCTCGTCGAGGCTCTGCGCGGCTGAGCTGTCGGGCTGAGCCTGTCGAAGCGGCAGGAATATTCGGACGCATAGGATAGTTCGAGCATCTGGACGATGGGGTCTGGCAGGAACCCATGATCGTCCGAAAGGCACCCTATGAGCACGCCCGTCCTCGACCGCACCGCCCAGACCGAGCATCCCGTCCTGGACGTGCTCGCCGATCGCTGGAGCCCGCGGGCGTTCGATGCCGAGAACGCGGTCGACGAGTCCAAGCTGGCCTCGGCTCTCGAGGCCGCACGCTGGTCGCCGAGCGCCAACAACTCGCAGCCCTGGCGATTCATCGTGGCTCGCCGCGGCACTGAGCTGCACGAGGGCATCCATGCGGCGCTGATGGGCTTCAACCAGGCCTGGGCGGGCAACGCCGCCGTGCTCATCGTCGCGGTCGCCGAGACCGCGACCGCGGACGGAACCCCGATCTCGCACGCCGTCTACGATCTCGGTCAGGCCGTCGCCCACCTGTCCGTGCAGGCGCACCACGATGGCCTGGTCGTGCACCAGATGAGCGGATTCGAGCCCGAGAAGATCCGCGCGATCGCCGGACTGGACGAGCGCTTCCTGCCGATGACCGTGATCGCGCTCGGCGACCTGGGCGATGCCTCGGAACTGCCCGAGGCGCTGAAGCAGCGTGAGGTCGCCCCGCGCGTGCGCCGCCCGATCCACGAGACCGTGGTGCTGAGCGCCTGATCGGCGAGATCGCCTACCGCGGCCGGTGGCCTGTCCTCGACAGGGCATCGGCCGCTCTGACGAGCGCGAGGTGCGAGAACGCCTGCGGGGTGTTGCCGACCTGGCGCTCGTTCACCGGATCGTACTCCTCCGACAGCATCCCGACATCGTTCGTCAGCGCGCACAGGCGGTGCATGAGCTCACCCGCCTCGTCCTCGCGGCCGGTGGCCGCGTACTGCTCGACGAGCCAGAACGAGCACGCCAGGAACGGGCTCTCGTCGCCCGCCAGCCCGTCGACCCCCGTGCCGGTGCGATACCGGTGCAGCAGGCCGTCACGCATGAGCGTCTGCTCGATGCGCTCGACCGTCGCCAGCATCCGCGGGTCATCCGGCGTGCAGTAGCCCACCTGCGGCAGCAGCAGCAATGACGCGTCCACCTCGGTCGTGCCGTAGTACTGCGTGAAATACCCGTCGGTCACACCGTGCTGATCGATCTCCTCGCACATCCGGTCCCGCAGCTGACGCCACTTCTGCGCCGGCCCGTCCAGGCCGAAGTCCTCCACCGCCCGCACGCCGCGATCGAACGCCGCCCACATCATCACCCGAGAATGCGTGAACTGGTGCGGGTCGCCGCGGATCTCCCACAGGCCCTGGTCGGGCCGATCGATCTGCTCGGCGGTGAACTTCAGCAGCTGACGCTCCAGCGGCCAGGAGAACTTCGATTCCTCGAGGCCCGCGGAGCGCGCGGCCGACAGCGTCACCAGCACCTCGCCGACGACGTCGGCCTGATACTGCGACGCGGCGCCGTTGCCGATGCGCACGGGAGCGGATGCCGCGAAGCCGGGCAGCGAGTGCATCTCGCGCTCCACGAGGTCGCGCTCCCCTGCCAGGCCGTACATGATCTGCAGGTCGGCCGGGTCTCCGGCGACCGCGCGCAGCAGCCATTCCCGCCAGCGGTCGGCGAGGGCGAGGAAGCCGTGGTCGAGCAGCGCCTCCAGGGTGAGCGCGGCATCCCGCAGCCAGACGTAGCGATAGTCCCAGTTGCGCTCACCGCCGAAGTCCTCGGGCAGCGACATGGTCGCCGCCGCCGCGATGCCGCCGGTCTCGTGGTTGGTGAGGGCGCGCAGGATCAGCAGCGACCGGACGACGTCGCCGTGATGCCTGCCGTGATGCTCGATTCGGTCGGCCCAGCCCTGCCACCAGTTCTTCGTGCGGTCGATCTCGTGATCGACGTCGAGAGGCTCGGGCACGTCCACGTGGGAGGGGAACCAGGTCAGCTGCAGGTCGCGCACCTCGCCGGCGGCGACGGTGAGATCGCCGTGGTGCTCGTGGTCGACCGGCTTCAGCGCGGCACCGCGCAGCGCGACGGCATCCGGTCCTGCCATGGCCACCAGTCGCGGATGGTGGGCGGTGCCGGTCTGGCGCACCCACGGCATCGCCCGCGCGTAATCGAAGCGGATGCTGAGTCGCTGCTCGAACCGCATGGTGCCTTCGACGCCGATGATCCGCCGGATGAGGTCGGTACGGCGGATGTCGACACTCGGGTCCGGGTCGATCGGCATGAGATCGTGCACCTCGGCCACGGCATCCGCGCTCTGCCAGCGGGTGATCAGCACGAACGTGTCGCGGTCGTAGCTGCGGGTGACCGTGGCATCCGCAGGGCGCAGCGCCCACCTCCCGTGCGATTCGTCGCCCAGCAGTGCGCCGAACGTGCTCGCGGAGTCGAGCCGCGGCAGGCAGAGCCAGTCGATGCTGCCTTCACGTGACACGAGCGCCGCCGTCCGGCAGTTGCTCAACAGCGCGTAGTCCTCGATCCGCATAGCCACAGTCCGCAGTCTTCCACCGGTGCGGCCGGCCGTCGAGCGACCCTCCGCTTCCGCACGACGAGGGCATATCGTGAAGGCATGGCTCAGGAGACAACGCTTCTCATTCTCGGCGCCTCTGGCGATCTGACCTCACGGCTGCTGCTGCCCTCGCTGGCCGCGCTGCTCGGCAAGGAGCCGAGACGGCGGGTCGCGCTGCGCGGCTCCGGCACCGAGGACTGGGATGCCGATACCTGGCGATCCGCGGTCGAGAAGGCCTTCGCGGACTATCCCGATGCGCTCGCGCATGTGAACGTCACCGACTACCTCCGGGCGGATGTGACCGATGCCGCCGCTGTGGCATCCCTCGTCGAGGGGCTCGCCCCGTCGACGGTGCTGTACTTCGCACTGCCCCCCGCCGTGACCGCCGCGGCCATCGACGCGATGGAGGGCCTGAAGCTGCCCGAGGGCACCGTGCTGGCGATGGAGAAGCCGTTCGGGGAGGACGAAGCAAGCGCCCGCGAGCTGAACGGCAAGCTGCTGGCGCTGGTGCCCGAGGAGCAGATCTTCCGCGTGGATCACTTCCTGGGTCGTTCGACACTGCTGAACCTGCTGGGCGTGCGCCTGGCGAACCGCATCTGGGAGCCGGTGTGGTCGGCCGAGCACATCCAGCAGGTGCTGATCCGGTTCGACGAGAGCGTCGCGCTCGAGGGACGCGCCCGGTACTACGACAAGGCCGGCGCGATGATCGACATGATCCAGAGCCACCTGCTGCAGGTGCTCGCCCTTGTCGCGATGGATCCGCCGACGACTCTCGGCGAGCGCGACCTGCGCGATGCGAAGGCGGCGGTGCTGCGGGCGACCCACGTGATGGGCGACGACCCGGCGACTGCCTCCCGCCGTGCGCAGTACACCGCTGGCCGGATCGGCGACCGCGATCTGCCGTCTTACCGAGATGAGGAGGGCGTGGATGATGAGCGCGCCACCGAGACGCTCGCGCAGGTGACCTTCGAGGTCGCGAGCGATCGCTGGGCGGGGGTGCCCTTCGTGCTGCGCTCGGGCAAGGCCCTCGACCGCAAGCACTCGGAGATCGTGGTGACGTTCAAGCCGGTGCGGCACGTGCCGCCGGGACTGGACGGCGTGCCCGCCGACGGCGGCAGGCTCACGTTCTCGCTCGGTCCCGACGAGATGCACCTGCGTCTGCACGTCACCGGCGGCGATGATCCCTTCGCCCTGCGCCACGAGGACCTGATGGCCGATCTCGGCGAAGGCCAGCAGCGCTCCTACGAGGAGGTCCTGGACGAGCTGCTCGACGGCGATGTCGCCCTGTCGGTGCGCGCAGACGAGGCCGAGCAGTGCTGGCGCATCATCCAGCCGGTCCGCGACGCGTGGGCGCGCGGCGACGTGCCGATGGACGAGTACGTCGCCGGATCCACCGGGCCGGCGGACTGGGCGACCTCGCACTCCTGAGGCCGCTCGCCATCCTCAGCGCACCAGCGGATTGACCGTGCGCAGCTGCGGGAACCACGAGAAGTCGCGGTCCGCCGACCACAGCTCCGTGACACCGTGAGACAGGCAGATCGCCGCGATACGCGCATCGTGTACGCGCGGGCCGACGACGTCACCGCGTTCCAGCAGCCGCCGCAGTTCCTCAGCGTGTCCGGCGGACTCGTGCAGCAGTCGCAGGCCGGGCAGCTCGGCAAGCGTGCGCACCGCAGCCAGGGCGACGTCCATCGGCGTCGGCGGCAGATAGATCCGCGGATGCGTCACGACAGCCAGGAACTCGTGCACGCACGGCCAGGGGATGGCCCACGACGCCGAGCCCTCCGCCAATCCTCGCAGTGCGCGCGCCGCGACAGCGTGGTGCGGGCTGTCCTCTCGATGCGCGTAGACGAGGATGTTCGTGTCGACGGCGATCATGCGTCGGGCAGACCGTAGGACCGGGTGATCACCTGAGCAGGATCGAGCTCGACGGCCAGCCCGTTGCCGTTCACGGTCGGGAAGCAGAAGTCCACTGGTCCGAGGCTCTCGCGGCGGTCGAGCTCAGCCCGCAGCCCCGTGATCATCATCTCGCGCAGGGTCGTGCGCCTCTCGGCGGCAGCGGCTTTGGCCTCGGCCGCGAGGTCGTCCGGCAGGTCGATCGTGGTCTTCATGCAATCACTCTACCCGCGACCCGTATTCCCGTATAGGTCAATGCGGGAAGACGGGTCAGGTCATCGGCCGCAACACCCCTGGCCGAGCCACTCCCCGACACATGTCGGCGCACAATCCAGATGTCAGCTCAGAAAGCGCATTTCGTGCCGACATCCGTCGTCTGCGCCGACATTCGTGATCGGCGGACTCGGGTCAGCTCGCGCCGGTGAGCACCAGTCCCGAGCCGTCGGCCGCGATGTCCACCCGCACCGTGTCGCCGTCGCGGACGCCGCCGGAGAGCAGCGCGGTGGCGAGGCGGTTCTGGATCTCGGTCTGGATGAGGCGCCGCAGCGGGCGCGCACCGAACATCGGGTCGTAGCCGCGTTCGGCGAGCCACGACCGCGCATCCGGAGTGACGGCCAGCGTGAGCCGACGATCGTGCAGACGCCGCTGCAGCTGGTCGACCGAGAGCTCCACGATCTGCGCGAGGTCGTCCTGACTCAGCGCCGAGAACATCACGATGTCGTCGAGCCGGTTCAGGAACTCCGGGCGGAACGCCTGGCGCACGAGGGTCATCACGGCATCCCGCTTGTCATCCGTCGACATCACCGGGTCGATGAGGATCGGCGAGCCGATGTTCGAGGTGAGGATCAGGATGACGTTCGAGAAGTCGACCGTGCGGCCCTGGCCGTCGGTCAGGCGGCCGTCGTCGAGCACCTGCAGCAGCACGTCGAAGACCTCGGGATGCGCCTTCTCGACCTCGTCGAGCAGCACCACGCTGTAGGGGCGCCGGCGCACGGCCTCGGTCAGCTGGCCGCCCTGCTCGTAGCCGATGTATCCCGGAGGGGCTCCGACCAGCCGCGAGACGGTGTGCTTCTCGCCGTACTCCGACATGTCGATGCGCACCATGGCGTGCTCGTCGTCGAAGAGGAACTCGGCGAGCGCCTTGGCGAGCTCGGTCTTGCCGACACCGGTGGGCCCGAGGAACAGGAACGACCCGGTGGGGCGGCCGGGGTCGCTGATGCCCGCGCGGGAACGGCGGACGGCATCCGACACGGCCTTGACGGCCTCCTTCTGACCGATCAGCCGCTTGCCGAGCTCGCTCTCGAGGTGCAGCAGCTTCTCGCTCTCGCCCTGCAGCAGACGCCCGACGGGGATGCCCGTCCACGCGGCGATCACGGCGGCGATGTCCTCGTCGGTGACCTGCTCGTTCACCATCCGTCCTTCGCTGGAGACGGCGGCTTCGGCCTGCTCGGCCTCGGCGATCTCGGCCTGCAGGCGCTTGATCGTCTCGTACTCGAGCTTGGATGCCTTGGTGTAGTCGGCTTCGCGCATGGCGAGGTCGCGCTGGGTGATGGCGTCGTCGAGCTTCTTCTTCAGCTCGCCGACGCGGTTCAGCCCCTGGCGCTCGCGCGCCCAGCGCTCCTCGAGCGCGGCGAGGTCGCGCTCGAGTTCGACCAGCTGCTCGCGCAGGGTGGACAGCCGCTCCTTGGAGGCGGCGTCCTTCTCGCGCTTGAGAGCGAGCTCCTCGAGCTTCATCCGGTCGACCTGACGCTTGAGCTCGTCGATCTCGACGGGCGAGGAGTCGATCTCCATCTTCAGGCGCGACATGGCCTCGTCGATCAGGTCGATCGCCTTGTCGGGCAGCTGACGGCTGGGCAGGTAGCGGTTGGAGAGGGCGGCGGATGCCACCAGCGCGCTGTCCGAGATCGTGACCCCATGGTGCGCCTCGTAGCGGCCCTTGAGCCCACGGAGGATGGCGATGGTGTCCTCCACGGTGGGCTCGCCGACGTACACCTGCTGGAAGCGGCGCTCGAGCGCGGCGTCCTTCTCGATGAACTCGCGGTACTCGTTGAGCGTGGTCGCGCCGATCATGCGCAGCTCGCCACGGGCGAGCATCGGCTTGAGCATGTTGGATGCCGCGACCGACCCCTCGCCGCCACCCGCACCCATCAGCACGTGCAGCTCGTCGATGAAGGTGATGACCTTGCCGTCGGACTCGGTGATCTCCTTGAGCACGCTCTTCAGGCGCTCCTCGAACTGGCCGCGGTACATGGCACCGGCGACGAGGGCGGAGATGTCGAGGGTGATGAGCTCCTTGTCCTTGAGCGATTCGGCGACGTCTCCCGCGACGATGCGCTGCGCGAGGCCCTCGACCACGGCGGTCTTTCCGACGCCGGGCTCGCCGATGAGCACCGGGTTGTTCTTGGTGCGGCGGGTGAGCACCTGGCTCACGCGTCGGATCTCGCTGTCACGGCCGATCACCGGATCGAGCTTGCCCTGGCGGGCGCGATCGGTGAGGTTGATGCCGAACTGCTCGAGGGCGCTCTGCTGCTCGTCGTTCTGGGCGGGATTGCTCATCTGTTCCCTCCTGAGGAGACTCCTTCAAAGTTGAGTTGTATTGACTCAACTTTATCAGAATGGCGCTGAGGGCGTCACCCGAGGTTCGCGGCGATCACGTCCCAGATGTCGTCGGCGACGGCGCGCTTCGTCCCGGATGACCGGGCCAGCACCGCGCCGCCGTCGCCGATGACCTGCACGGTGTTGTCGGCGGTCTCGAAGCCGCGATCCCAGCCGACCTCGTTGACCACGAGCAGGTCGACGCCCTTGCGCTCGCGCTTGCGTCGCGCGCGGGCGAGCATCTCCTCGGCATCCTGCGGCGTCTCGGCCGCGAAGGCCACGACGACCTGACCAGGATGTCGCCGGGCGGCCAGCGACGCCACGATGTCCTCGTTCTGCACCAGGTCGATGCTCTCCAGCACGCCGGACTCCTTGGTGAGCTTGCCGTCGGCGACCTCCGCCGGGCGGTAGTCTGCGACGGCCGCGGCCATCACGATCACCGCGGCGTCCTCTGCCGCCGCGCGCATCGCGTCGCCGAGTTCGGCTGCCGTTCCGGCGTGCTCGATGCGGATGAGCGGATGCTGCTCGGCATCCGCCAGCACTCCGGCGTCGATGTTCGCCGCGACCAGCACGACCTGCGCACCGCGATCGGCCGCGGCGAGCGCGAGTGCGACGCCCTGCCGACCGCTGGAGCGGTTGCCGAGGAAGCGCACCGGGTCGAGCGGTTCGCGGGTGCCGCCGGCCGAGACGGCGACCTGAAGGCCGTCGAGGTCGCGGTCGTCGCCGTCGTCCTCAACGCGGCCTACCAGCGCGAGCGCCGCATCGACGATCTCCTCGGGCTCCAGCATCCGTCCCGGTCCGGAGTCGCCGCCGGTCAGCTCGCCCTCCGCGGGTCCGAGGATCGTGACACCGCGCTCGCGGAGGGTGGCGATGTTCGCCCGGGTGGCCGGATGCCGCCACATCTCGGTGTGCATCGCGGGGGCGATCACGACCGGTGCCGTGGTGGCGAGCAGCGTCGTGCCGAGCAGGTCGTCCGCGAGACCGGCTGTCATCTTCGCGATGGTGTTCGCGGTGGCCGGCGCGATGATGACGAGGTCGGCAGCCTGGCCGAGGGCCACGTGGCGTACCTGCGCGACATCCTCGTGCACGCTCGTGGTGACCGGCTTGCGGCTGATCGCCTCCCAGGTGGGCAGGCCGACGAAGCGCAGGGCATCCTCGGTGGGGATCACCGTGACCTCGTGCCCGGCCTTGATGAGCAGGCGCACCAGGTGCACTGCCTTGTACGCGGCGATGCCGCCTGTGACTCCCACGACGATGTTCACACCTCGATTGTGCCCCAGGGTGATGCGGCGGCGGGCCCTCTGCGGCATCCGCCCCGGAACACCTGCACGATCCGGGAACGGATGGGCGATCCAATCGCACGCTCGGTCGTGCAGGCGTTCCCGCCTCGTGCATCTGTACCCAGCCGCGCGACCGACGTCGCGGCCCGACCATAGACTCGGCATCATGTGCACCGTGGTGATCGACGTGACGAATGCCGGGGCGCGGATGCTGGCCGTGCGCGACGAGGACCCGCAGCGGCCCTGGGATGATCTGGGCGAGTGGTGGCCGGAGGAGTATCCGGGCGTGATCGGCATCCACGACCGTCGTGCGGGCGGCGCCTGGCTGGCGATCGACCCGAAGGCCCGGCGCCTGGCAGTGCTGCTGAACCGCGCCGACGTGCTCGACCTGCCCGAGTCGGAAGTGCTCTCACGGGGCTCGCTGGCATTGGAGTCCGTATCCGGACGCTCACCCGCCGCAGCCACCCTTCCCATGCACGGCTTCAACCTGCTCGAGGCGACGCCGGAGGGCTCTCGTGTGCTGTCCTGGGATGGCGTCTCGCTGCGGGAGACGCCCGTGCCCGACGGCGTGCACATGATCGCGCACGCCGACCTCGACGATCCGAGCACGGCCCGCATCGACGCCTGGCTTCCGCTGTTCGCCGGCAGCCGCCCGGATGACGAGGGCTGGGCGGAGCGGTGGATCGGCCTGCTCGCAGAGAGTGCGACACTCTCCCCCGACGACGACCGCGCAATCATCCGCGACAACAACCCGCACGGGTACCCGACCATGTCGCTGCTGTTCTGCACCGCCGAGGTCTCGGCAGACACCGTCGAGGCTCGCTCGCACGTGCTGGACCGCCCGGGCCACTGGGGCTGACCGTCCCGGACCGACGGCGGGTGCGCCGCTAGGCTCATCCGCATGAGCGATCCTCAGCAGCCGCCGTACGCGCCGCAGCCCGACCAGCCGTCGACCCCCTACGGGCAGACGGCATACGGACAACCCGCGCAGCCTTCCGGCTACCCTCTCGGAACCGGATTCTCGACCCCGGGGTACGGCTCAGCGCCGGCCGAGACGAGCACGCTCGGCCGGACGGCGTTCATCATCGCGGTCATCGCCGCCGCCATCGGCCTGCTCTTCGTGCTCGCGAATCCGTTCCTGATCCCGAGCATGCGCGATGGCTACGCCATCTATCAGATCGTCTCGTTCGGACGATCCATCCTGGGACTGGCACTCGGCGCGCTCGCACTGATCCTCGGCATCATCGCGGCCCGCCGCGGCGCACAGCCGGTGCTGGCCGGCATCGCCATCGGCGTGGGCGGCGTCGAGGTTCTGGGCGTGGTGACATCCTTCTTGGTCACCCTCATCTACACCGTGATCTGACATGGCGGACCGGCTGCGGAGCGGGCAGGATCCATTCGCCGACACGCCTCTGAGTCAGGCGGTGTTCCGGCTGGCCCGCCTGCACAAGAGCGTCGCCGCGCAGCTGCTGCGTGACACGGGTCTGCGCCCCGGGCAGGAGCTGGTCCTGATGACGCTCTGGGCCGCGGGCCCGCAGCGCCTGGTGGACCTGGTGCAGACGCTCGACTCGGATGCCCCGACCATGACGCGCAGCATCGCGCGCCTGGAGAAGGCCGGACTCGTCACGCGCAGCGCGTCTCCTCTGGACGGCAGGGTCGTGATCGTGCAGGCCACCGAGGCGAGCCTGTCGCTGCGACCCGGGGTGGCCGCCGCCTGGGCGGCCCTGGAACGGCTCACCGTCGGCGCGGCTTCGCCGCAGCGCCAGACCGAGCTGCTGCACGCCCTGAGCGAGCTGGAATCGCACCTCGGGTCGGCCGATGATCTTTAGTTGTTCAGACAAGGAATAGCGACGAGGAAACGCTTGTTCGAGCAAGCAGGACGGGAGGTGCCCGCCCGAACAGGAGATTCCTCATGACCCATGACACCGCCACCTCCGTGGCGTTCGAGCCCATCACCGCGGGCAGCCTGCGACTGCGCAACCGCATCGTGATGGCGCCGATGACCCGCAGCCGGGCATCCACCACTCAGGCGACCGGCGATATGGCGACCTATTACGCCCAGCGCGCCGGCGCGGGCCTGATCATCACCGAGGGCACGCAGCCCAGCGCGGTCGGTCAGGGGTATCCCGCCACCCCCGGACTGCACTCCCCCGAGCAGGTGGAGTCGTGGCGCAGGGTGACCGATGCCGTGCATGCGAACGGCGGCACCATCGTCGCGCAGCTCATGCACACCGGGCGCATCTCGCACCCGAGCAACGCCGAGGCCGCCGGCAACGGGCAGCTGACCCCGGTCGCGCCGTCGGCGGTTCAGGCGGCGGGCGAGATCTTCACGCCGAGCGGCAGGCAGGAGCACGCCGCGCCGATCGCCTTGACCGAGGACGGCATCCGCGACACGATCGCCGACTTCGTCTCGGCGGCGAAGAACGCGATCTCGGCGGGCTTCGACGGGGTCGAGGTGCACGCGGCCAACGGCTACCTGCTCCACCAGTTCTTCACGACCAACGCCAATGTGCGCACCGATGAGTGGGGAGGCAGCGCGCAGAACCGCATCCGCTTCGCCCTCGAGGTCACCCGCGCGGTTGCGGATGCCATCGGCGCCGGCCGCACCGGCATCCGGATCTCCCCGAACAACAAGCTCGGCGACACCGCGGAAGACGACTACGCCACGCTCTACCCGCTGCTGGTGGACGAGCTCGACGAGCTCGGGCTGGCCTACCTGCACCTGGTCGACGCCGGCGCGCCCGACCTGACCCCGCGCATCCGCGAGGCCTGGAGCGGCGTGCTGATCCTCAACGCCTCGGCGCCCGACATCAGCACGCACGCTGACCGCCTCCGCCTGGTCGACGACCGCTCAGCGGACCTGGTCTCGTTCGCACGGCTGTTCATCGCCAACCCCGACCTCGTCGAGCGTCTGGCCGAGGGGGCAGAGCTGGCTGCGCCCGACCTGTCGAAGGCGTACGGCGGCACCAGCGAGGGCTACACCGACTACCCGCGCCGCGCGGCCTGAGCGACCAGGCGGGCCGCTACTCCGGCAGCGGCTCGTCCCGGTACAGCGCCTCGAACGTGTCGAGGGTGCGGTTGATGTCGTGCACGGCCACCCCGTCGAGCGAGGCGCGCTGCATCCGCGCGTACTCGGCCGGAGACGCGGTCAGCACCCGCGTCAGCTTGTCAGCGAGGTCGGAGACGTTACCCGGCTCGAACAGGTAGCCGTTCTCGCCGTCGTGCACGAGGTGCGGCAGGGCGACGGCATTCGCTCCGACGACGGGCAGGGCGGATGCCATGGCCTCCATCGTCACGATCGACTGGAGCTCGGCGATCGACGCGATCGCGAAGAGGGATGCCCGCGAGTAGAGTTCGCGCAGCTCCTCGTCGGTCACACGGCCGTGGAAGGTCACCCGATCCTCGATCCCGAGCTGCGTGCTGAGCGCCTCGAGGGCCTTGCGCTGGTCGCCGCCGCCCGCGATGTCGAAGTGCACGTCCAGCGCCGGATCGAGCTCGGCCATGGCCTGCAGCACGACGTCGACCTGCTTCTCTCCGGTGAGGCGTCCGACGAAGAGGATGCGGTTCTGCTCGCGGGGTGCGATGACCGGGGTGTAGTGGCTGCGGTCGATGCCGCAGGACACCGGGATGACACCCGTGATGTCGATCGTGTGCTCGAGGAAGTCGGCGGCATTGCGCGTGGGGGTCGTGACCGCACGGGTCATGTCGAAGGTGCGCTTGGCGTCGGCCCAGGCCCACTTCAGCACGGGGAGGTTGATGAAGTCCGGCATCGAGGTGTGGTCGAGGATGTTCTCCGGCATCACGTGGTTGGTCGCGATGATCGGGATGCCGCGCTCGTGTGCGATGCGGGTGAGGCCACGGCCGATGATGATGTGTGACTGGATGTGCACGACATCCGGCTGCACCTCGTCGAGAACCTTGCGGGCGTAGTGCTTGGAGCGCCAGGGCCAGACGAAACGCAGCCAGTCGTGCGGCAGCCAGCGCACCGCGGGCAGGCGGTGCATGATCAGCGGTTCGCCTTCGATGATCTCGGTGTGGGTCGCGGAACGTCGGTAGGCCGAGTTCGGCGCGATGATGTGCACCTCATGACCGCGCTGCACGAGGCCGGCGGCCAGGCGCTCGGCGAAACGTGCTGCGCCGTTGATGTCCGGCGCGAAGGTGTCGCAGCCGATGAGGATCTTCAGGGGACGTCCGGAGGTCACGGAAGGATGCTGCCTATCTGTAGCTCTGAGGTCGCGGCATCGTGCGCCGGCCCTGCTGGGCGCTGGCAACTCTACCCGAGCGGGCTGGACTCGCCCCGGAGGCCGACCGCTCTCAGCGCATCCCACGCCACCTCCCGTAGCGTGGTGTCATGCGCCTGGTCTCCTCCGCCGATCCCGCCCTGTGGATCCCCGTCACCGGTTCGCTCGGCCTGCGGGGTCGCCGCCATCGCAAGGCTGCGATCCGGATGCTGATGGCCGGCGCCGGCGCCGGATCTCTGCCCGGTGCGCGCTTCGGCAGCTGGCTGGCGAGCCAGGCCATCCCGCTGGCGATGCGCAGAGCCGACGGCCGGGTACTGGCGTGGACGTGGAAGGCCGAGCCCGAGCTCGTCGTCGCGATGGCCACCACACAGGAGCTGACCTCGCAGCTGCGCACGGCGCGCGCCATGATGCCGATCGAGTACGACGACACCGTGAACTTCCCGACGCCGCTCGGCGTGGGCGAGAAGCTGCTCATGCCGATGCCGCCCCGCCCGGAGTCCCCGGCGACGGCGACCTACACCTGGGACACGGGCTCGCACCTCATCACGCTGACCGCGGTCTGCAGCGACCGGGAGCGCTTCGGCACGCTCGAGTCGGCACTGGACGCGCTGGCGCGCAGCATCCGCATCGCGCCTGAGCTGACCGGCGGCGAGTCGAACGTGCTGCAGCTGCCGCCGGCCTGAGCCTCACCGCGTCAGATCGTGACGTCGCCCACCAGATTGACCTTGATGCCGAGGGCGTCGAACATGGCGGCCTTCGCGATCAGCGCCTTGTCTGCGGTCTCGGCGTCGGGCGCGTAGACCAGCTGGGCGTGGTTTGCCTTGTGCCGGGCCATGAACTGGTCGCGGCTCTGGCCGTGCAGCACGACGTGCGCGATCGGCCACTCCTCGTTCGTGGCGGCCTTGCGGCGCTGCGTCTCCTCTTCGGGGAGTTCGACGACGGATGCCCGGAAGATGTCCGCCTGCAGGATGCCGTCGGCGATGAAGACGCGCGAGAGCACGACCTCGCCGGGCTTGGAGACGCCGTTGAGCGTCGCCCCTCCGGCCGGGAAGAACACGTGACCCTGACGCCAGCCCTCGGCCTTGTCCCAGCCGCCGAGGTGCGAGGCGGGGACGGAGCCGGAGATCTCGTACGCCCAGACGAAGTCGCCGTCATACTCCTCGCCCCAGCGCACGTCGTGCAGGGTGTTGTCGGGCACGAGGCCCATCGCGCGCCAGACGCGGTCGGTGATCAGCGCGTCGACCGCGACGCCCTCGTCGGCTTCGTTGAAGTGCGGGAAGGCGCGTCCCTCGTGCAGCACGCGCGAGCCGTCGCGGCTGGTCACCGGCGGGCGCTCGGTGGAGTTCAGGATGCCCTCGGCGAGGTCGGATGCCGGCACGAGATCCTTCAGACCCTGCTGGTACTGGATGCCGACGGCATCCAGTCCGAAGTCGTCGGCGATGCGCATCGCGGCGATGTACATCTTCATCTGCCACTGCACCTGCTCGCGGGTGAGTTCGGTGGCGGCATCCTCGCCGTAGACGAAGGTCATGCCGTGCTCGATCAGCCAGTCGTAGGCGGCGTCGGCCTCGGCCTCGCCGACCTCGAGCATCTCGGCGTACAGGGCCGACTGCGAGAGGCGCTCCTTGTAAACGCCGATGGTGTTGAGCAGCTCGTCGTCGAAGATGGCGTTGTACATGCCCATGCAGCCCTCGTCGAACACGCCGATGATGGCCTTGTCGGCGAGCAGTTCGGCGGCGAGCGCCTGACCCAGCTGCTTCTCGGCGCTCTCGGGCAGCTCGGGCAGGTCGCGCACGTGCGAGGCGTCGTGCACGATGGCGCCGGTCTCGGTCCATTCGCGGATGCCGTCGGTGAACCACTCGTCGGTGAAGTCGACCGACCAGGTGGTGGCGTAGGGCTTGCCCATCTTGGTGAGGCCCGCGTTCAGACCCAGCAGGCCGACAAGGCCGGGCCAGTCTCCGGCGAAGTTCGCGACCGTGAGGATGGGGCCCTGGTGGGTGCGCAGGCCCGCGAGCACGTGGTGGGAGTACTGCCAGTTGGCGATGGCGACGACCAGCGGAGCGTCGACGGGGATGCTCTTGAAGATCTCCATGCCCATGCGCTGGCTGGAGATGAAGCCGTGCCCCGTGGCGGGGTCGACGCCGAAGGGCCGGATGAGGCTCCAGCCGAGGCCCTCGAGCACGCCGGTGACGCCGGCCTCGAGGGCGACCTGAGTTGGCCAGCCGGCGATGTTCGCCGACTCGCGCAGGTCACCCGAAGTGATCAGGTAGACGGCCTTCGAGGCGGCCTGCGGCCGGGAGACCGGTGCGGGAAGGGTGTAGCTCATGGTGTTCTCCGTTGGGTGTGGGTCAGTCCAGCGTACGCGAAATCGATTTCATACACCACCGTGCATAGACTTCCTGCACCCCGCACCGGCCGTCAGGCAGGTGCCGACGCTGCCTGCACCTCGTTGCGCAGCACGACGGTGCGCGCGGGCTGCTGATCGCCGCGGATGCGCTCCAGCAGCATCTGCGCGGCCGTGACTCCCATGTGCCGGGCGGGAAGACGCACCACGGTGACCGCGCTCGGCGACAGCGTGGTGAACGGCAGTGATCCGATCACCGCGACACCGACCTTCGGCGGGGTCAGACCACGCTCCGTGAGCACCTGGATCGCTCCCACGCCGATGAGGTTGTTGCCCGCCACGACGGCATCCGGCGGCTCGGGCAGGGCGAGCAGCTGCTCCATGGCATCCCGGCCGCCGTCGACGCGGAACGACGAGAAGCGCAGCAGGTCCAGCGGCGCCTCGATTCCCGCGCTGCGGTGGGCGAGCCGCCAGCCGTCGGCGCGATCGGAAGAGGTCTCGATGTGCTCGGGCCCGCCGATGTAGGCGATGCGCCGGTGCGAGGCCAGCAGGTGCTCCGTGGCCATGCGCCCGGCATCCCTGTTGGCCATCACGACGCCGTCGATCTCCTGTTCTGTGCTGCGGTCGACTGCGACGACCGGGCGTCCGGTCGCGAGGATCTCGTCGAGATTCGTGCGATCGGACGCCGCGGCCAGAATCACCCCCGACATGTTCTCCGCGATCGCGATGCGCAGGTAGGTCGACTCCTTCTCGAGCTGGGAGTCGGAATTGCACAGCACCACCGAGTACCCCGCCTCGCTGGCGACGTCCTCGACCCCGCGGGCCATCTCGGTGAAGTACGGATTCTCGATGTCGGGGATGATCAGGGCGATCACCTCCGAGCTCTGCCTGCGCAGTGATCGGGCGGCGCGGTTGGGCGTGAAATTCAACTGCTCGGCGGCATGACGCACCGCCGTGACCTTCGCGGTCGAGACGCTCGTGCCGTTGAACACGCGCGATACCGTCGCCGGCGATACTCCTGCGAGTTTCGCGACGTCGTAGATCGTTGCCAATTCTCCCCCTGCGCCTGTGCGGACACGCTCACACTACCCCTCGAGAAATCGATTGCAACGTCGGGGCACACTCCGCGTCAGGCGTACTGCCCCACCACCCGCGCGACCGCCTCGCGCTCGGCATCCGTCGGCTCGTCCAGCGCCATCCGGCAGTACGAGTCCGCGACTCCGAGCACGCGGTACCCCTCCTTCATGCGAGCCATGTCGCCGCCGATGAGCGAGACGACCTCGTCGACGGAGGCCTGGGCCACCGCAATGGCATCCGCGTCCCCCGACCGCCCGGCATCCGCGAGTGCGCGGAACGGCTTGGGCGTCACGGACGAGACGCCGGAGACGACGCCCTGGGCGCCGGCGGCGCCCGCCGCGATGAGGTCGCGGTCCGCGCCGGTGTACAGCTCGAAGTCGGCGGGCACAGCCGCCCGGTACGCGGCGATCTCATCCAGGGACAGCTCGCTGACCTTGGCACCGACGACGTTGGGCAGCTGAGCCAGCCGCACCAGCAGTTCAGACGAGACCGGGTTGCCGCTGCGCGCCGGGTAGATGTACACGTACAGGCGGCCGTCGCCGACGGCATCCGACACCTGACGGAAGTACTCGAAGATCGCGTCGTCCGACGAGCGCAGGTAGTACGGCGTCAGAGCGGCGAACTCGCGCGCTCCCAGTCCGCGGGCGATGCCCACCAGGCGCACAGCCTGGAACGTGCTCGGCTGCCCGACGTGCACGACAACGCGCATCCGGTCCTTCAACTCTTCGAGAGCGGCAGAGACGAGAGCAGTGAACTCCTCGACGTCGACGGCGGGGAACTCACCCGTCGTGCCGAGCACGAAGGCGCCCTCGTTGCCGGACTTCCCGACGTAGCGGAAGATCGCGCGCGACCCCTCCAGATCGAGCGATCCGTCGCGCCCGAAGGCGGTGGGAATCGCGGTGAGGATGTCGTAACGGGTCACTTCTCGTTCTCCTTCTGGCCACGGCGCGCACGGCGCGTGCCCTTCTTCTTCTCAACATTGCGCACGGTCGACGTGAGCAGTTCGGGGTCCTGGGCAAGCTCTTCGCGCGCATCCTCGATCTGCCGGATGCTGGCGGTCGGCAGCACCGACTCCTCCAGCGATGCGCGCTTCTCGCGCGGCTTGCGCGCAGCGCGGATGGCGGGCAGGGCGATGGAGAGCACCGCGAGAACGAGCAGGGCGATCGCGATGGGGCTGACGACCTCGAAGAACGGCTTGGTCGGCAGGATCGCCATCGTACGGGCGAGATTCTCCTCGGCGAGCGGGCCGAGCAGGAGCCCGAGCACGACGGGTCCCGCCGGCACCTGCATCCGCTTGAGCAGCACGCCCACCACGCCGAAGATCAGCATGGTGATGACGGTGGACAGGCTGTTCGACGTCGCGTACGTGCCGATGATGCAGAAGATCAGGATGCCGCTCCACAGGTACTGCTGCGGCACGTCGAGCAGCTTGACCATGCCCTTCATGCGCACCAGGCTCAGCGCCAGCGACAGCAGCGTGGCGATCAGCATGATGCCGACGATCGAGACGACCAGGTCGGGGCGGCTGGTGAACAGCGTGGGCCCGGGCGTGATGCCCCAGATGATCATCGAGCCGATCATGACCGCCATCACCGAATCGCCGGGGATGCCCAGCGCCATGGTGGTGGTGAGCGATCCGCCGAGCGTCGCGCTGGATGCGGTGTCGGCTGCTGCGACACCCTCGATCGCGCCCTTGCCGAACTTCTCCGGGTGCTTGGATGCGCGCCGCGCCTGCTCCCAGCCGATGAGGCCGGCGATGTCGCCGCCGGCCGCGGGGATCAGACCGACTCCCAGCCCGACCGATCCGGAGATCGCCGTGGCTCGACCGGTCTGCTTCATCTCTCCCCAGGTCGGCCACCAGCGGCCGAGGCTCGAGATGGGACGCACCTTGTTCCTGCGATGCGTGAGCAGCTGGTCGAAGAGCTCGGCGATGCCGAAGAGTCCGATGATCACGGCGATGAAGTTGACGCCCTCGACGAGCTCCAGCGCGCCGAACGTGAAACGCTGATCGGCGGTCGCGGCGTAGGTGCCGACCGTGCCGAGCATGAGGCCGAACAGGCCGGCGAGGATGCCCTTGATCATCGACTTCGACGAGATGCCGATCATGATCGCGATGCCGAAGATCACCAGGGCGAACAGCTCGGGAGAGCGGAAGTAGTCGCGGGCGAAGCTGGCGATCGGCACGGCTGCGACAGAGAACAGCACGAGCGAGGCGAGGATTCCGACGGCCGAGACGATCGCGGAGACGGTGAGCGCGAGGCCCGCCCTGCCCTGCTTGGCCATCGGGTAGCCGTCGAGGGTGGTGGCGATGGATGCCGGGGTGCCCGGGGTGTTGATGAGGATGGAGGGGACCCGGTCGCCGAAGTTGGCGGCGACGTAGATCGTGAGCATGACGGCGAGGCCCTGCACGGGCTCCAGGGTCATCGTGAAGCCGGCGGCGAGCGCGACGGCCATGGTGGCGGTGATGCCCGGGAAGGCGCCGACCATGAAGCCGAGCACGAGGCCGACTCCCATGTTGAGGAGGATGGAGACGTCGAGCAGGGCGTTCAGGCCCTCGGTGAATGCGTTCACAGCGGAATCCTCAGCAGCATGCCGAACACGACGTAGACGAACGCCGTGACCGTGACGGAGTAGATGATCAGACTGAGCCAGCGCCGGTGCCCGTAGACGAGCATCAGCGAGGCCATCAGCAGGCCCGCCGCGATCGGGAAGACTTCGACGCGGTAGCCGAACAGCACCACGGCGCCGAGCGACCACAGCGCGATGAACGTGCAGGTGATGGCGAGGGTGACGACCATGCGCGTCACGCCGCGGTGCTGGATGCGCTCGACGTCCTCGCGGGTCGGCGCCGGGCGTGTGATCGCGATGACGAGCAGCAGGATCGACAGCGTGACCGCCGCGACCCCGAGCATGGTGGGCCAAAACCTGGCATCCATCTGTCCGGGAGCCGCCTCGCGACGCAACGGGATCTGCGTGGCGAGCACGAGGAAGCAGGCGGTGAAGGCGATCGCGACGAACGCGAAGACGATCTCGAGCCGACGCGATGGCGTCGCGCCCTCGTACTGATCGTCGACATGGGCGTCCTCGGCGGGGGTGTCGATGCTCGACATGGTTTCCTCTCAAGAGGTGGGGCCGGATCACTCGATCCGGCCCCGGAATGCTCTCAGCCCAGCAGGTCCTTGAAGAGCGTGAACTGCTCTCCCACGAACGACGTCCAGTCGGATGCGTCGCGGTAGACGACCAGGTTGCCGGCGTCCTTCTGGAACTTCTGGTACCCGTCGGAGTCGACGGCCTTCTTGACCGCATCCTCGAGCGTCTTGTGCACGTCGTCGGGAAGGCCCTTCGCGGCGTAGATGCCGCCCCAGCCGCCGAACTCGACCTTCTCGCCGATGGCCTCCTCGACCGTCGGAACGTCGGCCGCATCGGGGTGACGCTCGTCGTGCATGACGGCGAGGATCTTCACCGCGGCTCCCTGCGCGAGCGCCTCGCCGAGTCCGGAGACTGCGGCGACCGTCTCGCCGGATGCTGCCGCGCCGACCGCGGTCGCACCGCCGTCGTACGGCACGGGCGTGAACTGCGCGCCGCTGGCGTCGGCGAGACCGACGGTCGCCGCCTCCCAGATGGAGCCCGCACCGGAGTTGGCGACGGTGACCGCACCGGCCTTCGCCTTCTCGACGAGCGCCTCGAGCGAGTCGATGCCGCTGTTCGCGCCGACCGTGATCACGCCCGGGGCGAGCATGATCTGGCCGAGCAGGTCGTAGTTCTCCGGCAGGACCTTGGCACCCTGCGTGGTGTTGAGCATCGCGATCTCGACGGGCGCGAAGCCGATGACGTAGCCGTCGGCCTTCTGGCTGCCGACGTACTCCATTGCGAGAGCACCGGCGGCGCCGGGCATGTTCTCGGGGATGACGCTCACGTCGAGGATCTTCTCGAGCTCACTGGCGAGAGCGCGCGATGACAGGTCTGAGCCGCCGCCGGGGTTCGCCTGGATGATCAGGCGGATGTCCTTCTCGGGGAAGGCCGACTCGGCACCTCCTTCATCGACCTTGGTGCAACCGGCCAGGACGAGCGCGGTTGCGGCGACGGCGGCGATGGCTGCGGCCGCTCGGGACATGCGGATGCGGGGCATCTTTGCTCCTCGGTGCTGATCGACCGTGTTGTCGATGCTGGCGAGCGTACCAGTGTCGACTGTTAACAGTCAACACTGATACGCGGCACCCGTCCGTCGACGCCTCAGCGCTCCTGCTGAGCGAGCTCGCTGAGCATGCGGTTCCGCGCGCCGTCCAGATGAGCGGTGAGCACATCCGCCGCCTTCTCCGCAGGGCCGCTGCGCATGACACCCATCAGTTCGACATGGTCGGCGGCGGAATCGTGCAGATCCTCGTCGTGGTTGATGGTCACCTCCAGAAGGGCGGTGAAGGTCGGCAGGTACTGCCGCCACGCACCCTCCAGGCGGGGGTGATCGGCGAGCGCGTAGATCTGGGAGTGGAAGTCGAGGTCGGCCTCCACGAAGGTCGCATGGTCTCCGGCGTCCGCAGCCTCCGCCATACGCCGCACCGCGTCTGCCATCGTGCGCCAGCGGGCGTCGTCCTCGACCCGGATCGCTCGAGACAGCGCGAGCTGCTCGAGGGCCCCGCGCAGACTGTACAGCTGGTCGACGTCGTCGCCGGTGAGTCCGACGACGAACACTCCTCGGGGGCGCTGGATGCGCACGAGCTTCTCGAAGCTGAGCTGGGTGAGCGCGTCACGCACGGGCCCACGACTGACGGCGAACTCCTCGGCGAGCGCCTCTTCGGTGATGCGCTCGCCCGGTGCGATCTCCCCCCGAACGATCCGGTGGCGCAGGACGTTCGCGATCTGCGCGCCCAGCGAATCGCCTCGTCTGACTGTGTCGGCCACGTGACTCCCCCGTCGACCCTGGCCGTCGTTGACCCTGGCTCTTGTTGACTGTTGACAGGCTACATCCCAGTCGCCCTCGACTAGACTCGTCGAGGAAAGTCCCTCGAGCATCCGGGAAGTGAGGTGGTTCATCATGTCAAGTGACAGTCATAGTCGCAGACACGTTCTCCTCCCCGCTTCCGCACCGCTCGACTGAGCCCGAGGCGGCGCCTGCTGCGACGCACGCGCCTCGACGCTCCGGCGTTCCCGCCCCGCGCGGTGCCCTTCTGAAGGCACGCCCATGACTCCCTCCCAGCTTCAGACCGTCTCCGAGGCCGCTGATGCGATCGACCAGCTGATCTCATCCGGTGATCTGGCCGCGGCATCCGCCGTCCTGACTCCGCTGTCCGTCCCCGAGGTCGTCGAGCTCGTCGACCGGCTCGGCATCGAGGATGCCGCGATCGTCTACCGCCTGCTCGCCAAACCGCGCGCCCTCGAGGTGTTCGAGGCGCTCTCCCCCGGCGCTCGCGGCGACCTGGTGCAGGCGCTGCGCAACGCCGAGGTCACGATGCTGTTCGCCGAGATGGATCCGGACGACCGCGTCTGGCTGCTCGACGAGCTGCCGGCATCCGTCGCCCCGCAGCTGCTGCGAGGGCTGACCAGGCAGGAGCGCGACCTCACCTCGGGCATGCTCGGATACCCGCAGGATTCGATCGGGCGCCGGATGAGCCCCGAGTTCGTCACCACGCACCCGCATCTCACCGTCGGGCAGACACTCGACCGCATCCGTGCGTCGCTCGACAGCGCCGAGACGATCTACACACTGCCCGTGACCGACGGCGGGCGCAGCGTCGTCGGCGTCGTGAGCCTGCGCGACCTGATGGGTGGCGACCCGGATGACCTGATCAACGATCTGATGAGCGACGCGCACGTCGCCGAGGTCACGGAGGACGCCGAGACCGCGGCCCGTCGCGCCACGGACCTCGCGCTGCTCGCCCTGCCGATCGTGGACAGCGAGCACCGGCTGGTCGGCATCCTGACCATCGACGATGCGGCCCGCATCCTCAAGCAGGAGGAGAGCGAGGATGCCGCGAGGCAGGGCGGTGTGGAGCCGCTGCGCCGCTCGTACCTGTCCACCCCGATCCGGCGCCTGGTTCGCTCACGGGTGGTGTGGCTGCTGGTGCTGGCAGTCGGCGCGACGCTGACCGTGCAGGTGCTCGACGCGTTCGAGACGACGCTCGCACACCTGACGGTGCTCGCGCTGTTCGTGCCGCTGCTGATCGGCACCGGCGGCAACACCGGGAATCAGGCCGCGACCACGGTGACCCGCTCGCTGGCTCTCGGCGAGGTGACGCCGCGCGATCTGTTCCGGGTGCTGTCGCGCGAGGTGCGGGTCGGGTTCTTCCTCGGCCTGCTGCTGGGCACGCTGGGATTCACACTGGCGGGGCTGATCTACGAGTGGCACATCGGTCTGGTGATCGGGCTCACGCTCGTCGCCGTATGCACGGTGGCGGCGTCGATCGGCGGCATCATGCCGCTGGCCGCGCGCGCCATCCGCGTCGACCCCGCGGTGTTCTCGAACCCGTTCATCACGACGTTCGTCGACGCGACCGGACTGATCATCTACTTCCTGATCGCCAAGGCCGTGCTCGGGATCTGACCCGAGTCAGTTCTCGTCGTTCTCAGCCTCGGGCGCGGCCGCCGCACGCGGGTGCCAGAGCACCACTTCCGTGGAACGGCGGATGCGGCGGCCGGAGCCGACCGAGAACGCCTGGCCGGAGACCCCAGCGGCGAACACGCGAGCGCCCGGGCGGTTCTCGCGCTCGGCGCGCAGGGCGCCCTCGAGCTCGGAGACGCGGCGGCGCAGCATCCGCACCTCGTCCTCCATGTCCAGCAGCCGCGCGATGGCCGGAAGGCTCACGCCTTCGCTGGAGAGCTGGGCGACCTCGCGGAGCTGCTCGATGTCGCGCATCGAGTAGCGCCGCGAGCCGCCGCGGGTGCGGCCGGGCACGACCAATCCGATGCGGTCGTACTGCCGCAGCGTCTGGGGGTGCATGCCCGACAGGTCGGCCGCGACGGCGATCGCGAAGACGGGGGAATCGGCGTCCATGGGACTATCCCCGCGCCTTCGCCATCATCTCGCCGCGCGGGTTCTCCTTCGGCTCCGCCGCCTGGAAGGCGAGCAGTGCCTCGCGCGCGACGTCGTCGAGGTGTGCCGGCACGGCCACCTGCAGTTCGGCGAGCAGGTCGCCGGTGCCCTTGGACGAGGTGATCCCCCGACCCTTCACGCGCAGCACGCGGCCCGACGGCGTTCCCGGCGCGACGCGCAGCTTGACGGTGTCGCCGCCGAGCGTCGGCACCTCGATCGTCGCGCCGAGCGTCGCCTCGGTGAAGGTGACGGGCACGGTCAGGCGCAGGTTCAGTCCGTCGCGGCTGAACACCGGATGCTGACGCACCGTCACCTGCACGACGATGTCGCCCGACTCCCCGCCGTCCGGCGAGGGACGGCCGCGGCCGCGCAGACGGATCTTCTGCCCGTCGGCGACGCCGGCCGGCAGCTTGACCTTGAACGGCTTGCCGTCCTCGGCCTGCAGGGTGATGGTCTCGCCCTGCGCCGCGGTGATGAAGTCGATCGTCGTGCGGGCCGTGACATCGGCGCCCTTCTGCGGGCCGCCGAAACCGCGGTACCCACCCGACGTCTGCCCGAACCGGCCGGAGCCGAACGAGCCGCCGCCTCCGCCCTGGTTGAACATCGAGAAGATTTCGTCGAAGTCGGCCTGCCGGCCGCCCTGTCCGAACCGGTTGAACACGTCCTCGAAGCCGCCCGCGCTGCCGCCGGGCGCGGTGAACCGCGCCCCTGAACCCATCGCGCGGATCTCGTCGTACTCGCGACGCTGCTCGGCGTCGCTGAGCACGCTGTACGCCTCGCTGATCTCCTTGAACTTCGCCTCGGCCTTGGCATCGCCCTGATTGGAGTCGGGGTGATACTTGCGGGCGAGCTTGCGGTACGCCTTCTTCAGCTCCGCGTCGGTGATGTCCTTCGAGACGCCGAGCGTCTTGTAGAAGTCCTTGTCGAACCAGTCCTGACTAGCCACCGATCACCTGCCTACTCTGCGGGAACGGCGACGACGACCTTGGCCGGACGCAGCTCGACATCACCCAGACGGTAGCCGACCTCGACGACCTCGAGGATGGTCGACTCCGTGGCGCCGGGCGTCGGCTGCTGGAAGATCGCCTCGTGGTGCTGCGGGTCGAATACGTCGCCCTTCTCGCCGTAGGCGGTGACGCCGAGGCGCTCCACGACCGCGCGCACCTTCTCCGCGATCGCGAAGAAGGGCGAGCCTTCGGCGAGGTCGCCGTGCTGCTGGGCACGGTCGAGGTCGTCCAGCACGGGCAGCATGCCCTTGGCCGCCTCGCCCTTGGCGCGTGCGATCTCGACGTGCCGCTGCTCCTCGGTGCGCCGACGATAGTTGGCGTACTCGGCGGTCAGTCGCTTGAGATCGTTGAGCAGGGCGTGCTCGGCATCCTGGATGCCGGCATCCGAACCGTCCTCCGAGGAGGCCTCCTCGGTCTGCACGGCGTTCAGGATGTCGTCGATCGTGAGCTCGTCGTCGGAGCCCTCCGCGGCGGTCGCCTCGGTGGAGTCCTGCTCGGGGATGTTCTGCTCAGCGAAGTTCCGGGAATCCGGCGCGGGGCCGGATGCCGCAGCATCCGACCCCTCGTTCTCGGGAACTTCGTCGAAGTTCTTGTCCGTCATGGTTACTTGCTCTCGTCCTCGTCGTCGACGACCTCGGCGTCGACCACATCCTCCTCGGATGCGGCGTCGGCCGGGGCCTCATCCGCGGCGGGGCCGGCTGCGGCATCCGCCTGCGACTGAGCGTAGATGGCCTCGCCGAGCTTGCCCTGCGACTCGTTCAGCTTGTCGAACGCGGTCTTGACCGCGTCGTCGTGCTCGCCGGCCAGGGCCGTCTTCAGAGCGTCGACGTCAGCCTGCACATCGGACTTGACGTCCTCGGGCAGCTTGTCGTCGTTCTCCTTGATGAGCTTGTCGATCGAGTACGCGAGCGACTCGGCCTGGTTGCGCTGCTCGAGAGCCTCGGCGCGCTTCTTGTCGTCGGCCGCGTTCTCCTCGGCCTCGCGCACCATGCGCTCGATGTCGTCCTTCGACAGCGACGAGCCGCCGGTGATGGTCATCGACTGCTCCTTGCCGGTGCCCTTGTCCTTGGCGGACACGTGCACGATGCCGTTGGCGTCGATGTCGAAAGTGACCTCCACCTGCGGGATGCCACGAGGAGCCGGGGCGATTCCGGTGAGCTCGAAGGTGCCGAGCGGCTTGTTGTCGCGGGTGAACTCGCGCTCGCCCTGGAAGACCTGAATCGCGACCGACGGCTGGTTGTCGTCGGCGGTGGTGAAGGTCTCGCTGCGCTTGGTCGGGATGGCCGTGTTGCGCTCGATGAGCTTGGTCATGCGGCCGCCCTTGGTCTCGATGCCGAGGCTCAGCGGGGTGACATCGATGAGCAGAACGTCCTTGCGCTCGCCCTTGAGGACACCGGCCTGCAGTGCGGCGCCGACGGCGACGACCTCGTCCGGGTTGACGCCCTTGTTGGCTTCCTTGCCGGTCTCGGCCTTGACGAGATCCGCAACAGCCGGCATGCGGGTCGATCCGCCGACGAGCACGATGTGGTCGATGTCGCCGACCTTGACGTTCGCCTCGCGGATGACGTCGGCGAACGGCTTCTTGGTGCGGTCGAGCAGGTCCTTGGTGAGGTCCTCGAACTTGGCCCGGGTGAGGGTCTCGGACAGCGACACGGGGCCCGAGTCGGTCAGGGAGAGGTAGGGCAGGTTGATGCTGGTGCTCGTCGAGGACGAAAGCTCCTTCTTGGCCTGCTCAGCGGCCTCCTTCAGTCGCTGCAGGGCGATCTTGTCGCTCGAGACGTCGACGCCGGAGGTCTCCTTGAACTGCTTGATGAGGAAGTCCACGACGCGCTGGTCCCAGTCGTCACCGCCGAGGCGGTTGTCACCGGCGGTGGCGCGCACCTGGATGGTGGAGAAGTCGTCGTCCTTGCCCACCTCGAGGAGGGAGACGTCGAAGGTTCCGCCACCGAGGTCGAAGACGAGGATGAGCTCGTCCTCCTTGCCGCGGTCCAGGCCGTAGGCGAGGGCTGCGGCGGTGGGCTCGTTGATGATGCGCAGCACGTTCAGGCCCGAGATCTCGCCGGCCTCCTTGGTGGCCTGACGCTCGGCGTCGTTGAAGTACGCGGGGACCGTGATGACGGCATCGGTGACCGTGTCACCGAGGTAGGACTCAGCGTCGCGCTTGAGCTTCATGAGGATGCGCGCGGAGATCTCCTGCGGCGTCCACTTCTTGCCGTCGACGTCGAAGGACCAGTCGGTGCCCATGTGGCGCTTGACCGACGAGATCGTGCGGTCGACGTTGGTGACGGCCTGGCGCTTGGCGGTCTCGCCGACGAGCACCTCGCCGTCCTTGGTGTACGCGACCACCGAGGGGGTGGTGCGGAAACCCTCGGCGTTGGCGATGACCTTGGGCTCGCCGCCCTCGAGGACGCTGACGACGGAGTTGGTGGTTCCGAGGTCGATACCGACAGCACGTGCCATGTGATTCTCCTTGTTTCTTGAAGAGCTGAGTTGTTGAAGACTGTGAGGAAGTCAGAGGCGACCCAGAAACCTGAGTCGCGATGACTCAAGTGTATGCACAGGCGGCGAAGCTGTCAAGAAAGTTGATACACGTCGACTCAACTTTGATTCAGGGTGGCGTCGAGCAGGCGCATGAGCGGGCGTGGCATCCGCTCGATCGGCATGACCTCGATGACGTCGGCGGCGAAGCGCGACTTCCGGCCGGCGGCCGTTCCGGCGAACCGGTGCAGCTGTTCCTCGACGCTCCGCACTCGCTGTGCGGGCTGGCGCTGGAACACCCGGAACCGTTCGAGCTCTCCGCGCACGGCCAGCGTCTCGAGCACGAGCTCCGGCCCGGCGGCGCGGATCACCTCCTCCTCCAGGTCGCGCTCGCATCCGAAGAAGCCGATCGCGTCGAGTTCGTGCGGGTCGGGCTCGTCCGCGGCACCAGTCAGCCCGAGAGCGCGCCGGACCCCGCTCACGTACCGCTGTTCGGCGGCGTCGAACAGCACGAACACCCGTGCACCCGTGGTGCTCAGAGTCGACAGCCGCGTGCGCAGATTCGTGATGCCGTCCAGTTCGACGAGGTCGACGGCCGCCAGGTTCGCGCCGCGCCGCTGCGCGAGGGCTTCGAAGGCGAGCCGATCACTTCGGCCCTCGAACAGCACGACGGTCGGCTCGACCGTGCGTGCTCCCGACATGGCACGACCTTAGTCCGGTGCGATCAGTGCTGAACAGCCGCGGGCACGGACGCGCGGCTCACTTGCCGCCGGGAGGGCCGATGATCAGCAGGATGCTGAAGATCGCGACGATCGCGATGAGGATGAGGACGGCGAGAACCCAGGGGCGGTGTAGGAACCAGCGCATCGTGCGGTCGTACCAGGAGTGGTCGCGCGGGTCGTCGGTCTCGGTGAGACGCCAGTCGCCCTCGAGTCGGCCGGTGCGGTGCAACCAGATCTCCATCGGAATGGTGGCGTAGGGGACGATCGCGCTGGCGATGGTGGTGATCGCGACGCCGACGTGCCAGCGCTGGTTGAACGCGAGAAGCACGGCGGTGGCGCCGTAGGAGAGGAACACGAAGCCGTGGATGCCACCGGCGATGGTCACCAGCACGGGAGCCGCGCCGACGGCGCGCGCGATGAGCGCACTGATCAGCAGGGTCCACGTGATCGCCTCGGCGATCGCGAGCACACGGAACAGGCGGGCAGGACTGCGGAACATGGGTCTCCTCGGGTGGATCTGTCACCACGGTAGGGGAAGGTCTCCTTCGATCTGCTGGGATCGCGGCCGAAAGAGCGCCCGATCAGGGCCGAAGATCATTCGAAAGGTGGAGAGAGCGCAGCCCAGGTGCCCAATCTGGCCTGCACCTTGCCGGCGGTCAGGGCTCGCGCCTGCGCGCCGGTCAGAAGGGTGCGAGGAGTTCGTCCGGCACCGAGGCCCACGGATCGGCGGGGTCACCGAGATCGACAGGATCACTGAGATCGACAGGATCAGGCGGCGGACCCGTTTCGGCGAAGGTGACGGTGTTCGGGGGCGGCGGTTTGTCGATGTAGACGCGGCCGGTGGGGCTCGTCCACTCGAGGAGTCCGCCCCCGACCTGCTCGACGTGCCACGGCGAGTGGTGCTTGAGAACGTGATGTCGACGACAGAGCTCGGCGAGGTTCTCCTCTTCGGTGGGCCGGCCGAAGGCTGCATCCAGGGTGTGATCGAGGTCACTGTTGCGAGGAGGCATGCCGCAGCCCGGGAACCGGCACCGCTGGTCTCTCGCCCGCAGGTGGCGTCGCAGGTGCGCGCTCGGCCGGTAGCGGTCCGCTGCCAGCAGCGCGCCGCTGATCGGGTGGGTGAGGATGCGGTCCCAACCGGATGCGGCGCCAGCCAGCAGCCTTGCGGTCTCGAGGTCGATCGGGGTGCGTCCGTCCAGCTCCGCCGGGGGCGTCTCCGCACCCTCGGCACCCATCAGAGTGGTCACCGGCACCGTCACGCTCACGTGCGGCACGATCGCTGCGAGCAGTCCGTCTGGAGTGTCGTGACCTGCCGGGGCGCCGGTCAGCAGCAGGTCGAGGGCGAGGTCGCTACGTTTCTGAGACAGCGTGCGCAGGTCAGCGGAGTCCCCGGATTCCGGTGCGGTGGCGAGCCCGAAGGCCACCCCTGCCGTGCCCACCGAGGCGCCGGCATCCGCCTTGGCCATGCCGGTGAGCCTGTCGAACGCGGCGTGGACCAGTGCGGCCGGACCGAGGAGGCCGAGCTCGGCCATCGCGTCCGGGGCATCTTTCACCCATACCCCGCGGGCCTTGCGAGCATCCGCATGCCGCTCCTCGAGCGACCTCGGCTGGTACTGCTCCGCGATGCGCGCCGCGATCGGCCGCAGCCGATTCGGTGACTCGTCCTCCGCGAACTCCAGCACTCTGGCCGAGTAGGCGGCCCGCGCTTCCGCGTCGTCGAGGTGAGCGCCGGCATCCACGATCACCCGGGCGTGACCTGCACTGATCTGTCCGGCGCCCTGCGCCGCCCACACCAGTGGGAACCGCTCGACCGTGATCGATGCCTCGGCCATCCGCCGCTGCACCGTCCGGTCGCTCACCCGCAGCACCGCTCCGACCTCCGCCGCGACCGTCCTGATCGTCAGGTCGGACGCGTCGATGCCGTCGCCGTCCTCGGCCATCGACAGCGCCAGCTTCCCCGCCAGCGCCAGCAAGCCGTCTCGTGTCGCGAGAACACCGGCGAGAGTCTGCTCCACACTCTGGATCGACGAGACGAGACCGTCGAGCATCGACATCTGCTCGTCCGTTGCGGCCACCATCGCGTTCATGATTCCAGTATCCGAGTGACCACCGACATTCGAACGCAGATTCGAGCGTGCTCAGACCTCCCAAGGTCACGAACGCATAACGAACGTGCAGCAGGGCGCCCCGCGGTTGTCACGGATGCCAGGATCGGGCGTCAGTCGCGCAGCGGCGACCCGACCACCTCGAAGCGGAATCCGCCGAACTCTCCCGACAACAGCGGTCGCGCCGCCGCAATGGATTCCTGGACCTCGGCCCGGGCCAGCGACGCCTGGTGCGCCTCTGCGCTTGTCCACAGTTCCACGACGAACACGGTGTCGGGCTCGCTCTCTTCGACGCCCACTTCATACGCCAGACAGCCCAGCTCGGCAAGCACGTCGTTGCGCCGAGTGAGATGTGCAACGAGTTCGTCGCGTCGACCGGCGACTGTTCCCAGAGTTCCTGCATTCACAAACACCATGGCCCACACGATATGGCCTGTCACCCCTGACAGATGGCGACGTGCTCGCCCGCCGTTCACAGCCGGACGGTCACGAACCCATAACACCCGCCGCCCGCGCACCGCACTTCCGCGATGGATCGGCCTATGCTCGAACCCGCACCGGGATCGGCCCGGAAGCCCGAGCGGAAGGAGCGAACGATGAATGCCGTCTTCGTCGTGTCCACAGCCGCCGACTTCCCCCTCGCCGAGGCCACCCGCTCCTGATCCGCGTGTGGCCCGTATCCCGGAGCCACATCGTGAATCCTCAGAACTCCGCGTCCTTCGACGCATCGTTTTTCGACGCATCCCCTTTCGACGCTGCTCTCTCCTTCGCCGACACCGAGCTCGTCGAGAATCAGCGCTGGTCGACCTGGCCGGCGATCACGCCGACCGAGCGCGGGCCGCTGCCGTGGCCCGACTGGGTGGTGACGAGCGCCGCCGCGGTCGACACCGAACTCGGCATCCTCAAGACGGGAAAGGAGGCCGACGTCTTCCTCATCGAACGCGCCGTGCCCGACGATCCGACCCAGCGCACCCTGCTTGCGGCGAAGCGTTACCGCGACTCGGATCACCGCAGCTTCCAGCGCTCGTCGACCTACACCGAGGGCAGGCGCACCCGGAACACCCGCGACACCCGGGCCTTGGCCAAGAACTCCGCACACGGGCGCGAGGTGGCGGCCGCGCAATGGTCGTTCGCCGAGTTCGCGGCACTCAGCCGGATGCACGCGCTCGGCGCTCCGGTGCCCTATCCCGTGCAGGTGAACGGCACCGAGGTGCTGATGGAGTTCATCGGCGACGGGCAGACGGCCGCGCCGCGTCTCGCGCAGGTGAGGGCGGATGCCGATCTCCCCGACCTGTTCGCGCAGATCGTCGAGATCATGCACCTCTTCGCCGCCGCGGGCTTCGCGCACGGCGACCTGTCGGCCTACAACCTGCTCGTGCACGAGGGCCGCGTGCGCGTGATCGATCTGCCGCAGATCGTCGACACGGTCGCGAACCCGCAGGGCCTCGATCTGCTGCACCGCGACTGCGTGAACATCTGCGACTGGTTCACCCGTCGACGCGTGGAGCGCGATCCGGAGGAGCTGTTCGGCGAGCTGCTCGCGGCGTCGTTCGGGTGAGGGGCGCGCCCTCCGGCCCCACCGTACGGCGCGCCGCCACCTGTCGTTCACCGCACCCGGCCAGACTTCGAGCATGAGCGAAGAGCAGCCGGCCTCCGCGGCGGGGACACCGATCAACACCGCCGCGATGACCGCCTTCGGGCGCGACCACGTGGCTCCCGAAGCCACGCGCAAGCAGGTCGTCTCGTGGGCGATGTGGGACTGGGCGATGCAGCCCTTCAACACCGTGATCCTCACGTTCGTGTGGATTGCGCTGTACCTGACCTCGCGGATGTTCCTCGATCCGGCGGTGCGCGATTCGGGTCTGCTCGCCGACGGCTCCTACATGAGCTGCAACAAGGACGAGTTCCTGGGGTCGGCCTACTGCCAGGGCCTCACCGACCTGTCGGAGTGGTGGGGGTGGGCGAACTTCGCCGCCGGCATCCTGATCCTGCTGCTGGCGCCGGTTCTGGGCCAGCAGGCCGACGCCCGCGGCAACAAGAAGAAGTGGGTCATCGGCGCGACGATCGGCATCGCACTGCTGCAGTTCGCGCTCTTCTTCATCGAGGCCGACCCGATCTACTTCTGGTACGGCGCTTTCGCCGTCGCGATCGGCGCCGTGATCAGCGAGATCGGCAACGTCAGCTACTACGCGATGCTGTCGGAGGTCTCGACGCCGAAGAACGTGGGGCGCATCTCGGGGCTCGGCTGGGGCCTCGGGTACATCGGCGGGGTGGTCGCGCTGATCGTCTGCATTCCGGTGCTCTTCACGGTCGGGCAGGACAACCCGTTGTCATTCAAGCTCGTGGCGATCATCTGCGCGGTGTGGACGCTGGTGTTCTCGATCCCGATGTTCCGCAACGTGCCGGAGTCCCCGGCGTACGACACCTCCGCGAAGGTGGGCTTCTTCCGCGCGTACGTCGTGCTCGCGAAGAACATCGTCAAGCTCTTCCGCACGAACCGGCCCACGTTCTGGTTCATGCTCTCGGCTGCGGTCTACCGCGACGGTCTGGCCGGGGTGTTCGCGTTCGGCGCTGTGCTCGCCGCGCAGGCGTTCAACTTCACCTTCCTCGAGGTGATCGTCTTCGGCCTCGCCGCGAACCTCGTCGCAGGCATCTCGACGGTGCTCGCGGGACGGATCGATGACGCGATCGGCCCGCGCCGTCTGATCGTGATCACCCTCAGCGGGCTCGTGGTGATGGCTTTCGCCGTCTTCGCGCTGAAGGATCTCGGCACGATCGTGTTCTGGGTCTGCGGCCTGCTGCTGTGCGCGTTCGTCGGCCCGACTCAGGCATCCAGCCGCAGCCTGCTCACCCGCCTGACTCCTCCGAGCCAGCAGGGCGAGATCTTCGGCCTGTACGCCACGACCGGTCGCGTCGCGTCCTTCCTCTCGCCGTTGGCCTGGTCGCTGTTCCTCGCGTGGTTCGGCGGCATCGTCTACGGTGTGCTGGGCATCGGCCTGGTCCTGCTCATCGGCCTCGTGCTGCTGCTGTTCGTGAGGTTCCCGAAGGATGTCGGGGCGTGATCGACATCTGAGGTCAGGCACTCCCCCACGCCTCGTGCAACCGCGCCCGGTGACCGGAATGCATCTCCCACCGCTCACCGATCGACTGGACCTGCTGCGCGTCGGCGGTGCACGCCGGCCATCCGGGTCCGAGGCCCTGGATGAAGTCGACCCACGCGGCGTGCATGCGGACGGCCAGATCAGCCGGCGGCGGGGTCGTGCCCAGCAGGGAGTCTGGGCCGCGAAGCCCCTCGGCATCCGTGTCGAAGACGAACGGCAGCTCCATGAGATGGCTCGCTCCGAGCAGCTGGCGTACCGAGTCGGGGCGCCAGGTGAACTCGTAGACGTGGGTCGTGCCTCCCGCTGACTGATGCCGGTCCGCGAACCGGCGGGTGCCGGCGCCGAACATGCCGTCCCCGGTGATGCTCCGCACGAGCTCTACGTCATCGGCATCCGGGAACTCACGGCGGTACGCCGCGACCAGCGACTCCGGTTCGTCCACGAAACGGGCGGCCGCGGCGACAGGATCGACGGCCCCGTCCAACTGCCCGGTCGGCGCCAGGTAGAGTCCCGCCTCGTCGAGATTCGTGCCGATGAGCAGTTCAACACCACCACCCCAGGACTCCGCGATCCTGTCCGCGGGCTGGCGTGGATGAACAGGGCCGAACCGCACGATGTCCCCGATGGGGGCCCGCGCGGAAGCGGTGGCGACGTCCACCTCACCCAGCATCACCGACGCCCCGACGAGAGCCGCGTCAGGAACGGCGCCCAGCGCGTCGACTGTGAGGTCGACACCCAGTTGCTCAGCGAACGCGGATGCCACGATCTCGCCCTGCTCAGGGGTGAAGGCACCCACGCCTGTGCCGCTCTGCATGATCGCCCGATGTGCCAGCCCTTCGGCATCCGGTTCGCACAGCACGCTCGCGATGATCACTGCCCCGGCCGACTGCCCGGCCAGGGTGACCGCCGCGGGGTCGCCTCCGAACGCCGCGATGTTCTCGCGCACCCACCGGAGCGCCTGGATGACGTCCAGGACGCCGCGGTTGTCGGGGGCATCGGGAACGGCGAGGAAGCCGGGCGCCCCCAACCGATAGTTGACCCCGACGAAGACGACGCCGTCGCGGGCGAACCCCGTGCCGTCGTAGGCGGGAGCGGATGCCGAGCCGGCGATGAAGCCACCGCCGTGGACGAACACGAGCACCGGCGCCCGCCCGTCGGTATCCTCCGGCGCCCAGACGTTCACCGTGAGGTGATCGTCACCGCGCACCCAGCCCGGCGCGAAGAACGGGCTGACATCCAGCGAACCGAAGCGGCTGCGATCGGGTTGCGGGGAGGTCGGCCCCGCAACCGTGGCATCGCGGATGCCGTGCCACGGGACGACCGGATGCGGCGCAGCGAACCGCCCCGCGCCGCCGATTGGCGCCGCGTACGGAACGCCGAGAAAACGTCGGACCCCTCCGTGGGACAAGCCTCGCAGTCGCCCGTCGGGCAGGGCGATCTCGACCACGGGCACCCCGGGGGCTCCGACAGCAGGCGCCCGGGCAGCGGACGCTCGGGCAGTCGCCCCGTTCACAGCTTCGAGAATTCAGCCCAGCGGGTGATCGTGAACGCATCTCCCGCGGCCTCGACCTCGAAGCCGCTGTGTCCGCTGATGTGCGCCGGCAGCACCAGCGCGCCCGTCTCGGCCGCCATGGTCAGGACGGCATGACGCGTGGCAAGCGCCTGCTCAGGATCCTCGCAGAAGCAGCTGTTGTGGCCCGGTTCGAAGACCTGGATGGGGCTGTGCAGCAGGTCGCCCGCGAAGATCACCGTGCGACCGCCGGAGTCCATCCGGACGATGCTGGATCCTGGGGTGTGCCCCGGAGCAGCCTGAAGCTCGAGCGCATCATCGATCCGGTGGCTCCCCGTCCACAACTGCACCTGACCGGCCTGGTGCACGGGCATGACGCTGTCCTCGTACACGTTCTCGTTGACTCCGCCCGCGACCCGGGGGTTGGTCTCCGGGTTCCAGTACACGAAGTCCTCCTCGGGCATGAGGTAGACGGCGTTCGGGAACGTCGGCACCCACTGCCCCTCTCGCCAGGTGGTGTTCCAGCCCACGTGATCCACATGCAGGTGCGTGTTCACGACGATGTCGATGTCCTCAGGAGCGGCGCCCGCACGAGCGAGAGCGGCGACGAAATCCAGGTCGAGGTGATCCCACGCATCCACCGCCGGGCGGGACTTGTGACTGCCGACTCCGGTGTCGATCAGGATGGTCTTGCCGCCGCTGCGCACCAGCCACGGCTGCATGGCCACCTGGACCATCTCCCCGGCGTCATCGAGATGGTCGGGGCTCAGACCGGCGCGGTGCTCCTGCCAGGCCGCAGCCGGGATGCTGGGGAAGAACTGTTCGGGCGGGAGGATGGGGCCGTGCATCTCTTCGACGCGTGTGATGGTCACGTCTCCGACGGTGATCTCGTTCATCGCGATCCTTTCGTAGCGGGTTCACCGCCAGCTTGAGCGCTCGCATCACAGACAACCACCCCGCGGCGTTCCTACCCCTATCAGGGTCAGTCTTCGGTGCCCACGGGCGAATCCGCGCGCCCATACTTGAGCCATGGACAGAGTGATCGGCTCCGGCAGCCTGGGTGAGTTCCTCACCGCGCTGCGAGCGCGGCTGAACCCCGAGGACATCGGCCTGTCCGTGCTGCACGAGAGGCGGAGGGTGAGCGGACTGCGTCGCGAGGAGATCGCGATGCTGGCCGGCGTCAGCCCCTCCTACTACACGCGCCTCGAGCAGGGGCAGGCGCTGAACGCCTCGGCGCAGGTGATCGATGCCATCGCCCGCAGCCTTCGATTGGACATCGCCGAGACCGCGCACCTGCACGAGCTGGCACGGGCGGACTCGCGGCCCGCCCAGAGCGAACCCGTGGAGGAGGAGCGGCTCGATCCGGAGCTCGCAGAGCTCATCCTGAACCTCGGCGACATCCCGGCGATGGTCCTCGGCCGACGCCGCGACATTCTCGGCTGGAACCGGATGGGTCATGCGCTGTTCGCCGGCCACCTCGACATCGATTCGGTCGATGATCCGCTGCGCCGCCCGAACGCGACCGAGATGGTGTTCCTCGACACGCACACCCGGGACCTCTATCCCGACTGGGAGGAGAAGGCCATCGCGAGCGTCGGCCACCTGCGGCTCCTGGCCGCCGGGCAGTCCACCGACCGTCGCCTGCTGGAGCTCATCGGCTCGCTGACCGCGCAGAGCGAGGATTTCACTCGCCTCTGGGCGCTGAACCGCATCCGCACCACCGCCACGGCCCGGTATCGGATGTCGCATCCGCTGGTCGGCGAGATGCAGATCACGCAGCAGCTGCTCTCCGTCCCCAGCGTCACGAGCAACACCGTCATTATCTGCACGACGGAACGCGGCAGCGCATCCGAGAGCGCCCTGCGCCTGCTGGTGCAGGCCGTCCACAGCTGACGCGCCCGCGCGCCCGCGCGTCAACTCTCGAGCAGCGTCAGCATCCCGGGGTCCGCTCCCGCTGCCTGAAGCACGGATCGCATGCCGCGCCTGGCGAGCAGGTAGGGCTGATCACTGCTGTACAGCAGTGATCGGGCGTTCGCCTGCTCGTACAACGCGGGCAGCGTGAAGGCCAGCTGTGAGATGCCGTCCGTGTCGAGCTCGAGCTGCCCGGCATCCACGGCAGCGCGCACCTGGATCTCGATGTAGACGTACCAGTCCTCCATCGCGTCGCGCACGGCGTCACGGACCGGCCCTGATTTGGAGTCGTAGTCGGCGCTGACTGCGGCGAAGAAGCATCCGCCGGCGAAGACGCGCGTGCGGGAGTACTCGATGACGTGGTGCATGAGGGCCACCAGCCGCGCGAGCCCGCGCGCATGCTCGCGAGCGGGCTCCACGACGACCGCAGTGAACACCGCACGACCGGCGGCGACCGTCGCCAGCTGCAGGCCCTCCTTGTTCCGGAACAGACCGGCGATACTGCTCTTGCTGTGCCCGGACACCTCCGCCAACCGGCCGATGCTCAACCCGTCGAGGCCCTCGATCGAGGTGAGATCGGTCGCGTACGACATCACAGCCCGACGCGAGGCGTCGCCGCGCGCGCGTCTCCCGTCGCGGAGGAGATCCGCCTGCTCCGTCATCGAATCTGCCACACCCCTAGTCTACGAACGATCGTACCGATAGTCTATGCACGATCGTTCGTATTGATTGGAGCATCCATCGTGTCCTCGCCCATGAGCGCCGTCGAGCGCAGCATCCGACTCACCGGCGCCGTCTCTCCGGCCATCGCGGGACGACTGGCGCACTCCGCGTTTCTGACGACGTCACCGAGAATGCGAGTGCGCGCGGACGACCTCACCACCCACCGGGCGGCGCGGCGGGAGGTGATCGACGTGCAGGGCAACGCGGTCACGACCTACCAGTGGGGAACCGGAACGCGCGCGGCGCTGGTCATGCACGGCTGGAATGGACGCACCTCGCAGTTCGCGACCCTCGTGCGCGATCTCGTCGGAGAGGGCTACCGCGTCGTCGGATTCGATGCTCCGGCCCACGGCGACTCCGCCGGAAAACGCACCGACGCGCGGGACTGGATCTCCGCCGCGCGCCGGCTGAGCGCATCCGACGGCCCCTTCGACATCATCGTGGGCCACTCCTTCGGCGCCTTCGCCGCGCTCGCCGCCGTGCGAGCCGGTGTACCGACGCGCGGCGTCGTCTCGATCGCAGGCGCGGGAACAGGGAGCGCGTTGCACGACGAGTTCCAGCGGATGCTGCGGCTCACGCCTCGGGTGCGCGCGGCCTTCGAGAAGGCCTTCTACCGCCGCCTGGGCCTGACCCGCGCGGAGTCGGACGCGCTCTTCGACTCTCTGGCGAACCCGCTCCCCGCCGGCGTCGAGCTGCTCGTCGCGCACGACGAGAACGACATGCGGATCGATGCGCAGAACTCCCGCGACCTCGCGGCCGCACACAGCGGACGCTCGCACCTCTTACTCACCCGCGGCTTCGGCCACAATCGCATCCTCGCCGCCGATCCGGTGCTGGATGCTGTGCTCGCCTTCGCCGCGGGCGGCCTCTCCGCAGTCGGGGATGCCGCCGTCGACGACCGACGTGAGCGCGCCGAACAGCGGTAGCTCAGACGTTCCAGTTGTCGGCGAGCTTGGTGAGCAGTCGTGCGAGTTCAGCGCTCTCCTCGTCGGTGAAGGCGGCGAGCGCCCGGCCGAGCGCCTCGCGTCGCTCGCCGCGCACGCCGCGGAACAGACGCACTCCCTCGGAGGTGAGTGCGATCCGCGTGCGTCGCGCGTCGTCGGGGTCGGCCTCGCGGCGCACCCAGCCGCGGTCGACCCCCTGCTGCACCAGGCGAGAGGCGCGCGGCTGATCGACGCCGATCGCCTCGGCCAGGCCGCTCACGCTGAGCGGTTCGGATGCCGCGGACAGCGCCTCCACCATGCGGATCAGTGCCGGCGCACCGTGCCGCAGACCGCCATCGGCACCCCACGGGCTGCGTCGGCCGCGCGGGCGCATTCCGTGCGGCCCGTGCTCGTGGGGTCCGTGGTCGTGCGGATGCTGGCGCCGACCGCGCAGCCGCGACAGCGCGGCCGCGATGATGTCGGCGGGGTCGACGGGGTCTGCGGTCATAGGGCGATTTTACATGTGATTTGACATGCACTGCACTCGCATGTCACACTACATGCATATGCACTATGACATGCAAAGGAACACCATGAACACCACTGACACGAACGACAACGACAACACCACCGAGAACAGCCGCCCGTTCGGCTACTGGATCACGGCAGTCGACCGCCTGCTGCGCGCCGAGCTCGCCACCGTCTTCGACGACGAGGGCATCACGCGTCGCGAGTGGCGGATGCTGAACCGCATCGACGGCACGTTCGCCGCACCCGCGGCATCCGACCGCCCGCTGCGCGCACGCAAGCTGCACCGCCTTCTGGAACTCGGCTGGGTCGAGCGCAGCAAGGAGGGCTGGACCCTCACCGAGGCCGGCACCCTCGCGAAGCAGCGCCTCGGCATCGCCGTGGACGAGATCCGCGCCCGCGTCGCCGGCGCCGTCTCCCCTGAGGAGTACGCCACCATGACCGCATCGCTCGAGAAGATCGCGCGCGAGTTCGGCTGGGCCGAGGGCCGCCGTCTCCCCCGACGCGAGGGTCGATTCGGCCATCGGCATCCCGGCGGACACCGCGGCTTCGGCCACGGATTCCACGGCGAGCGCTTCCGTCACGGATTCCACGGCGAGCACTCCGGGCGCGGCGAGGACTCCGGGCACGGCGGGCGCTTCAGAGGCTTCGGACCCGGCGAAGGGTCCGAACCGGGCGAGCACCCGCGTGGTGAGGGCTTCGGCCCCGGCGACCGCTTCCGACGCGGAGAGGGGTTCGGCGGTCGCCGCTTCTCTCACCGCGGCGCCCCGGCGCACGTCCATTTCCACCACCACCACGGCTGAGCTTCAGCACCCGAAACGGCCCGACGGCATCAGCCGCCGGGCCGTTTCGGAATAGGGGGACGCGACGGACGGTTCTCCTGACGCATGAGCATCGCCGCGCCGCCCCTGCACGACGACGCGCTGGAGCGCCTCCTCGGAGACGTCGCGATCAGTGTTCGCTCGCAGCACCGCATCCTGTCCGTCACCGATCAGGCGATCGCGGTCGGCGATGCCGGACTCTCGCTCGTATACGTCCTCGACGGGGATATCCACCTGCCGGCCGGTACACCGCTACCCGAGCATCTGGCCTCGGGCGATGCGCTGCTGGTGTCCGGAAAGCGCGCGCTCACGATCCACGTGCCGGCGGGGTCCGGCGTGCTCATCTCGCACCTGAACTGGGCCGACAGCGCCGCGCACCTCGCCGACCTCCTGCCCGACTCCGCCTGGATCCACCACTTCGACGAGCTCGAACCGGCAGCCGCCGCCCTCGCCCAGCACATGGGCAGTGACGACGCCGTCGACCACGGCCGCGGCGACCTCGTGATCTGCCGGATGATGGCGACCACACTGCTGCAGTCGGTGATCCGCGCGTGGTCGCGACTGGGTTGCGCCCCGCAGGGCTGGCCCTCCGCCACCGGCGATCCCTTCCTGGAGCGCGTGATCGACGCAGTGCGCAGCGACCCGGGCCGCGACTGGACGGTCGAGAGCATGGCCGCGCTGAGCGCCCTGTCACGATCAGTGTTCGCCGAGCGGTTCCGCATCGCATTCGGCCGGTCGCCTGCGCAGCATGTAGCCGAGGTGCGCATGCGCGCTGCGCGTGCGCTGCTCATGGACGGCCGCGGCGTGAGCGAGGTCTCTCGTGAACTGGGCTACGGCTCGGACGAGGGCTTCAGCCGCGCGTTCCGCCGGCACACCGGCATGACGCCGTCCAGTTGGCGCAGTCGCGGCTCCCTGGCATCCGTCTGACTCATCCGGCGGATGCGTCCGCCTCGCACGGATGGAAACTGCCGGTTCCCGGCCCGCCCCACCGACGTTTTCCATCCGCGCAACAGCCATGCGGATGGAAACCGCCGGTTCCCAGCCCCTCCCACCGACGTTTTCCATCCGCGCGCCACGGCGTGGATCGAAAACGCTGCTCCCGGGCCTGTCTCCGCAGCGTTTCTGATCCACCCTGGGCGTGGCCCCGCGCCGCGCCCGCGCCCGGCCCGCGTCAGCGGCCGCGGCGGTCCGACAGGCCGAACAGCACGGCGCCCACGGCGAGAGTCACCGCACCCGTCGTGTACGCGAGCTCGATGCCGATCCCGTCCACCAGCATCCCGCCGGCTCCCGCCGCCAGCATGATCGCCGCCTGGAATCCGACCACGACCAGCCCGCCTCCCGCCTCCAGCCGATCCGGCATCCGGTGCCCGACCCAGGTGTTCACGATGAGCAGCCACGAGGCGAAGAAGAATCCCCACACGAAGGAGACGGCGCCGACGGTCCACAGCGAACCCGCGCCGAGGATGACGACCATCAGCGCGACGGCGATGACCAGCGGCGTGATCACCGCGAGCAGCCGGTAGGTGCGGTCGATGGCGGCGCCGATCACGAGATTGCCGATGAAGCCGCCGATGCCGAACACGGCCAGCAGCAGCACGACCGTGCCCTCGTCGATCGCGACGCCGCCCACCTGCACGCGGTCCAGTGCCAGACGGATGTAGGTGTACGCGAGCGCGTGCCCGAAGATCACCAGCACATGGCCGACGAACCCGAGGCCGATGCCCGGCCGACGCAGCGTCTCCACCAGCACCGACAGGCGCGCGACGTTCTCGGCCGGCACGGACGGGAGCAGGGCGCGCAGCGCGATCGCGAGCAGTGCGGTGGCCGCCGCGGCGATGCCGAACACGCCCCGCCAATCGAGCACCTGGCTGAGCATGACGCCCACGGGCACTCCGGCGACGGTCGCGAGCGACGTCCCGGCAGAGGTGAACATCACCGCACGCCCCAGCCGCTCCGGCCCCGCGATGCGCGCGGCCACCGTGATCGACATGGTCCAGAAGCCCGACAGCGCCGCTCCCAGCAGCACCCGTGCCAGCAGCATCAGCGGCAGGCTGGGCGCGATCGCGACGACCAGGTTCGACACGGCCGCGAGCACCGCCATCCACACCAGCAGCGTGCGGCGATCCAGCCGCGGAAGCGCGAGCCCGACGGTCGGCGCGACGAGCAGTCCGGCGAGCGCGGTCACGGTGACCAGCTGGCCCGCCTGACCGGGCGTGACGCCCAGCTCCGTGGAGATCTCGGTGAGCACGCCGTTGGGCAGGAACTCGGCGCTGACGAGCAGAAAGCTCATCGCCATCATCGCCAGCAGCGCACCGTAGGGCATGCGTCGGGGAGAGGCGATCGAAGTCGGCACTGGGGCGGTTGAGGTCATGCTTCCAGCCTCGAGGAAGAGCGGATGCCGCACCCGACCGTGCGTCCGCGGCATCCGACCGTTCGTCCGGCTACTTGCCCGTCGGCTCGTACTGGTCGAGGGTTCCGTCCTTGATGGCCTGGCTGATCGTGGCGAGGCCGTCCCAGTCGGGCTTCACGATCGACTGCCCCTTGATGGTTCCCGTGCCGAGTGTCGGCGACGTGAAGAAGCGCACGTCGGCGGCGCGGATGTCCCTCATCGTCACGGCCAGTCCCGCGAGATACCCGGCGTCGAGTCCCTCATCCGTCGACAGGAAGGGCGAGACCTGATCGACGAGCGCACTCACGCGACCCGGGTTGGCAAGCGTCTCGGCGCTGAGGATCTTCGAGATGAGCCCCTTCACCAGCAGCTGCTGGTTGGCCGCGCGCTGGTAGTCGCCCTTCGAGAACGCCTTGCGCTCGCGGACGAAGGCCAGAGCATCCGCCCCCTCCAGCGTGATCTCCCCCGCCGCGAAGTGCTCGCCCGACCCCGCCTTGAACGCCGTCGAGTTGTCGACCGTCACGCCGCCGACCGCCGTCGTCAGACCCTTGAAGCTCTCGAAGTCGATGATGGCGACGTGGTCGATGCGGGTGTCGAGAATGCCCTCGACGGTCTGGACCATCAGCGGGATGCCGCCGAAGGCCGTGGCCGCGTTGATCTTCGTCTCGCCGTGGCCGGGGATCGGGACCCAGTTGTCGCGCATGATCGACATGACCTGCACCGTGCTGTGATCGGCGGGGATGTGGGCGACCATGATCGTGTCGGAGCGCCCTCGGATCGTGGCCTCTCCGCTCGCACGGGAATCCGATCCGAGCAGGAGGAAGGTCTGCGCCTCGGCGACCGCGACGGGACGACCCGCATCGTCAGGGAAGGCGTCGTCGATCACCGTCACCTGACTGAACGAGTTGAAGAGCGTCCACACGTAGATGCCGCCCGCGATCAGAGCGGCCACGACGATGCCGAGGATGATGAGAAAGGCGACCTTCACCTTGTCGCGCTGCTTGCGGGGAGGCCTCGCAGTCCCGCCGCGAACGGGAAGCGCCTGAGTGCGCGTCTCGTCGGTGAAGCCGAGGTCTGCGAAGTCTGAGTGCATGCTCAGATCTTGGCTGGAGCGTCTGAGCCTATCCTGGGGGCGCGCTGCGGGACCGCCGGTCAGACCGGCGGCGCAACCGCCAGAGCGTGCCCGACCACGGATGCCAGGGCTGCCGGGAAGGGCGAGATGCCGCCGCTGAGCAGCACGACGATCAGTACGATCGCGCCGATCAGCAGCGCGAACAGGATCGCGAAGATCACCACGGTCAGCCCGCGATAGCCGCCGGATGACGCACCCGACGACGGCGGAACGACGTCCTCCGGGGCGAGCGACGGCTCCGGGACCACCGGCGTCTCGGCTGCACGCGCCGCCTGGGCGGCTGCAGCCAGTCGGGCACGCGCGCGGGGGCGGACGGCGGCGGGCGCGTCGCTCTCCGAGGTCCACGTCGAACGCCCGTCCGCCCGCGTCACGCGCGCGTCCACCGGGGCGGGTGGGATGACGGGCTCCGCCAGCAGCGAGCTGGGGATCGCGGCATCCGGAATCTGGGGTTCTGGGATGACCGGTTCGGGAACGGCCGAGGCCGGCTCAGCGAGTTCGGGTAGGTCGACAGCCGGGATGTCGAGGTCGGGAACCGCAGCCGGGTTCGACGAATCGGGAACCGCATCCGGAACGCCCTCGGGCGTCACCGCGTCCGGGTTCTCGGCATCCGGGTTGGAGTCGGCCATGTCATCCTCCGATGGATCCTGCGTCGGTCGTGCCCACGTCGGTGCGGTGGAAGTTCTGGAAGGAGCGGGATGCCGTGGGTCCCCGCTGCCCCTGGTAGCGGTTGCCATAGGGGCCGGTGCCGTAGGCGTTCTCGGTCGGCGAGGTCAGACGGAAGAAGCAGAACTGGCCGATCTTCATGCCCGGCCAGAGCTTGATCGGCAGGGTCGCGACGTTCGCGAGCTCCAGGGTGACGTGTCCGCTGAATCCGGGGTCGACGAACCCTGCGGTGGAGTGCGTGATCAGGCCCAGGCGCCCCAAGGAGGACTTGCCCTCCAGTCGCGCGGCGACGTCATCGGGCAGCGTCACCCGTTCGAACGTCGCCCCGAGTGCGAACTCCCCGGGGTGCAGGATGAACGGCTCTTCGGGGTCCACCTCGATCAGCCGGGTCAGCTCGGGCTGCTCCACGGACGGGTCGATGAAGGGGTACTTGTGGTTGTCGAACAGTCGGAAGTACCGGTCCAGCCGCACGTCGACGCTCGAGGGCTGCACCATCTCGCCGTCGAACGGGCTGAGCCCGATCCGGCCCGATGCGATTTCTGCCTTGATGTCGCGGTCGCTGAGAAGCACGCCTTCAGCGTATCGGTGCTGTTGCCCGCGCGTGGAGCTGTGGCCGAAGCATGGCCATCGTGTTGCCCGGCCGTGGGTCGGCCGTGGCCCGCGCCTGAATAGCTTCTTCTCCAGGGGCACTCCCCACAAGACCTCATCCCCGAGAAGGAACCATGAACGAGAACATCGCCGCACAGACCCCCACCCGCTCGCGCAAGCGTCTCATCGTGCCGCTCGCGGGCCTGCTGGTCGCCGCAGCCATCACCGTCGGCTCCGGCGCCGACTTCGTCGCCAACTCGGTCAACGCGGCGAACGCGTTCAGCACCGGCACCCTGACGCAGAGCAACTCGAAGTCGGGCACCGCGATCTTCAACGCCGCGAACCTCAAGCCGGGCGACACCCTGAACGGCACCGTGACCATCACGAACTCCGGCACCCTTCCCGCGGACTTCGCCCTGACCGAGGACGCGGCGAACGGCTTCGTCACCAAGTCGAACCTCTCGCTCGTGATCACCCGCGCCGGGCAGCCCACCCCTGTCTGGTCGGGCACCTTCGGCGACCTGACCGCCGCCGGCCCGCTCAGCCTCGGCAGCTTCTCCGCCGGCGAGGCCCGCGTCTACACGTTCAGCACCACGCTCGCCCAGTCGGCGGCGAACGTCGAGCAGGGCAAGAACGCCACCGCGAAGTACACCTGGAACTCCACGCAGACCGCGCCGGACACCATCGGTCAGTGAGCCGGAGCGATATTCCGACCTGACGCACCCCCGGCACGCTGAGCCCGGTCACCCGAGACCGGAGAGGAGACGAGCATGAGCACCACGCGCACGACACGCAGAATCGGCAGCACCCTGGTCACGATCGTGGCCGTCATCGCTACGGCGATCGTGGCGCTCATGCTCGTCCCCGGCCTGCTCGGCATGGACCGCTACGTCATCACCGGCGGTTCGATGTCCGGCACCTTCGAGCGCGGAAGCCTCGTCTTCGAGCGCGAGGTGCCGGTCGCCGATCTGAAGGTCGGCGACATCATCACCTACCTGCCCCCGCAGGACTCGGGCGTGACCGAACTGGTGACTCACCGCATCCTGTCGATCACCGCAGACGACTCGACCGGCGGAGCCCGGGTGTTCCACACCAAGGGCGATGCCAACGCGAGCGCGGACCCGTGGACCTTCACCCTCACCTCGGCGACTCAGCCCCGCGCTGTCGGCTGGGTTCCGATCCTCGGTTGGGTGTTCATCGGCCTCTCCATGCCGATCGTGCGGATCCTGGCCATCGGCATCCCCTCCGCCGTGATCGCCCTGCTATTCCTGCGCGACTTCGTGCGGGCGCTGCGTCCCGACAGGACAGCGGATGCCGTCGCGCCCGTCACCCCGACCGTGGTCACCGCCTCGATCAGCATCTGACCGACTGACCACCACCGACTCGGACTGGGGCCGGGACCGGGGCCACAGTTCCTGCGAGGGGCAGGAACTGTGGCCCCATTGATGTGCGGCTGTGGGACGGCTGTAACCGGCCCCCTCATACCGTGATGAGTACGACACCGGAAGAAGGGGGATCGCGATGATCGGCACCACGCTGCGCAACACGGCACTGGCCGCGCTGGCCTGCCTGCTCATCGCCGTCTCCGCTCTCAACGGCACGCAGTTCTCCTCCGCCATGTACACCGCGCAGTCGTCGAACGTGTCGAGCACCGCATCCGCCGCCGCCGACTGGACGCCCCCGACGGTCGACGTCGTCGACCCCGGCACGGCCCTCAAGGGCTCGGTCACCATCACCGCGAACGCCGCCGATGCCGAGACCGGCGTGGCGAGCGTGATGCTGCAGATGCAGGCGACCGGCGCCGGCACCTGGACCACGCTGTGCACGAGCACCACCGCCCCGTACCGCTGCACCTGGAACACCACCGCCGTCGCCGACGGGTCGTACGACCTGCGCGCGGTCGCCGTCGACCGCGCGGGCTACTCCACCACCTCGGCGACCGTGCGCACAACGGTCAGCAACGCCTTCGGTGTGACGCTGACCGATCCCGGCGAGGTGCTGCGCGGCACCGTCGCGCTCGGGGCCACCCTGCACAACGCGAACCTGCTCGGGTTGTACTCCGTACGCTTCGAGTACTCGGTCGCCGGCACCGGAAGCTGGAAGAGCCTGCCCGGCTGCCTGAACCTGCTGGGCTCGGCATCCTGCTCCTCGACCTGGATGACCACCTCCGTCGCCAGCGGCGGGTACGACCTGCGGGCGGTGGCCAGCCCCGTGCTGAACCCGGCGACCGTCGTCTACTCGCCGGTCCTCACCGACGTCATCATCGACAACGTCGCACCGACCGTCGTGATGACGGACCCGAGCACGCCGCTCAGCGGCACGGTGACGCTCAGTGCGACGGCATCCGACGCCGACTCCGGCATCGCCACGGTCACCCTGCAGTACGCACCCAACGGCACCTCCACCTGGACCACGATCTGCACGTCGACCCAGGCGCCGTTCTCGTGCCGCTTCAACACCACCGTCCTCGCACGCGGCGCCTACTCCTTCCGCGCGATCGCCGCCGACCTCGCCGGCAACAGCACCACCTCGGCGATCGTCGCGAACCGGATGGTCGACAACACGATCTCGTCGGTCTCGGTCGAGGACCCGGGCGCCTACCTGGCCGGCACGTCGACGATCACGGCGGTCGCGAACTCCACCGCCGGAGTGACCTCGGTCACCGTCCAGTACGCGCCTTCCGGCACGAGCGGCTGGGCCACGATCTGCACGCCGACCCAATCCCCCTACACCTGCGGCTGGAACACCACGACCGTCGTCGACGGACTGTACGACCTCCGGGCCGTGCTCCTCGACGGCACGGGCAAGCAGACCGTCTCGGCCGTCGTGAGCGGCCGCCGCATCGACAACACGCCGGTGCGCGGCCTGGACGTGCAGACGGCGAACACCACCGGTATCGCCGGACGCCTCGACACCGGCGACCGGATCACCTTCACCTTCAGCAAGACCATGTCGACCAACAGCATCCTCGCCGGGTGGAACGGCACCGCGACCGCGACGACCCTGCGCCTGCGCGACGGCGGCCTGCTGGGAACCGGCAGCGCCGGCGACACCGTCGACCTGCTGGCGGGGAGCACCTCGGTGCGCCTGGGCTCGGTCAATCTGCGCGGCGACTACGTGAAGTCCGGCAAGAGCTCCACCACCAACGCCACGATGGTCGCGACCACCACCACCGTGAACGGCGCACCAGTCACGGTCGTCACCGTCACCGTCGGAACACTGATCAGCGGCGGGGCGCTGCGCACCGCGACCACCACCAACACCATGGTCTGGTCCCCGTCAGGATCGGCCACCGACCTCTCGGGCACGGCGTGCTCGACGGCACCCGTCTCGGAGACCGGCGCCCTGGACAGGGAATTCTGATGACGCGACCCGGTATATCGGATGAGGAAGACGTTGATAGCCTCGACCACGTGGGGCGACGAATCCTGGTTGTGGAAGACGACGACGGCATCGCGGTGCCGCTGCTGCGCACCCTCGACCGCGAGGGGTACGATGTGGAGCGGGTGGCCGCAGGTGCCGCGGCGCTCGAGCGTGCCGGCGACGACGTCGATCTGGTCGTGCTGGATCTGGGTCTGCCCGACATGGACGGCCTCGACGTGTGCCGGAGGCTGCGCGAGCAGGACTTCTCCGGGGGCATCATCATCCTCACCGCCCGCGACGGCGAGCTGGACCGCGTGGTCGGACTCGACGTCGGCGCCGACGACTACATCGCCAAGCCGTTCGCCCTGGCCGAGCTGCTCGCTCGGATGCGGGCACTGCTGCGCCGCAGCGCCGGTGCGGCCGCCACGGCCCGCGCCGAGGTATCCGCCGCGCATTCCGCAGCGCCGGCCGCCGAGCGCACCCTCGTCGTCGATGTCGACTCGCGCCGCGCGCTCACCGGCGGACGCGAACTGCCGCTGAGCACGAAGGAGTTCGACCTGCTCGCCCAGCTCGACCTGCGCCGCGGCTCCGTGGTCACACGGGAGCGGCTGATGGACGAGGTCTGGGACGAGAACTGGTTCGGATCCACCAAGACGCTGGACGTCACCATGGCCCGCCTGAGGCAGAAGCTCGAGGAATCCGGGGCGGACGTGCGGATCACCACGCTGCGCGGAGTGGGCTTCCGGCTCGACGAGGGCTCGACGCCTGACAGCGGCACGGCCTCCGACAAGGGCTCAGCGTCCGACAAGGGTGCAGCGTCCGACAAGGGCATGGCGGATGCGTAAGCGACTGATCGTCGCCTTCGTCACCCTCGCGGTGACGATCATCGCCCTGTATGGCATCCCGCGCGCGTTCATGGTCGCCGAGATGGTGCAGGCCGCCCAGACTCAGCAGGTCGGCCGGCTCGCGGGGCTGCTGGCCGCGGTGGTCACCGAGCGCGGGCAGGCGGTCCCGGTCACCGAGGAGTTCCTGCAGCCGCTGCTCGGCCCGGGTGAGAGCGTCACCTACATCAGTGCCGACGGCGAGAAACTGGTCGTCGGAGAGCCGGCGGCAGAGGACGCGCACGCCACCGAGCAGTTGGTCGGCGGTGGGAGCGTCACGTTGACCCGCTCCAGCGCCTCGCTCACGCAGCGGATCGTGACTGCGGTCCTGCCCGTCGTCCTGCTCGGCATCGCACTGCTGATCGGGTCGGTGATCGCCGCGATCCTGCTCGCCCGCGCACTGTCCCGACCGTTCGTGCGTCTGGCGGAGACCGCCCGCGAGTTGGGACGCGGCGGCCTGCACCCTGAGCGCGAGCGGATGACGATTCCCGAGGCTCGCGCGATCGACGAGGCTCTGCGCGAGAGCGCGGAAACACTCGAGCATCGCATCCGGCGTGAGCACGAGTTCGCCGCCAACGCGTCGCACCAGCTGCGCACCCCGATCACTGCATTGCGCCTCGAGCTGGAGGACCTCTCGCTCTGGCCCGAGACCCCGCCGAAGGTCGGGGAGCAGCTCGGGCACGCGCTGACCGAGATCGATCGTCTGGCGGATGCCATCAGCCAGCTGCTGCAGCTGGCGCGCGGCGAGGCGCCGGGAAGCGTAGCGACCGAGCCGCTCGATGGTGCGATCCGCGCCGCAGCCGAGCGCTGGAGTGCGCAGGCGACATCCGCGGGCAGAACCATCCGTGTCGAGAAGGTCGATGCCGGCCTCGGATCGGCGGCGACGGCGGCCTCCCAGATCCTGGACGTGCTGCTGCACAACGCGCTCGCCCACGGTCGCGGCACGGTGACCATCACCGGGACGCGTCGCACGGACTACGTCACTGTGCAGGTCTCCGACGAGGGCCCGCGGCCGAGCGGCAATGCGGTGTTCCAGCGTCGGCCCGAGCAGCGCAGCACCACATCCGGCGAGGGCATCGGGCTGGCACTGGCGGCGGAGCTCGCCGAATCGCTCGGCGGACATCTGCTGCTCGACGGCGACACGACCACGACCTTCTCGCTGATCCTGCCCGCACGGGACTGATCAGCCGGGCCCGGTCCCTGTCATGGTCCCAGGCATGTCCCTCCGCCCGCCGGGTCCCCGGCATCCGCACCCTTCACCTCTGTGACACGGTCGGAGTCGTGTCCCAGTAGTGGCGGGTCCGGACCGGCTGCACCCACCACTTGTGGGACACGGCGCGGAGCGATGGGACCCGGCGGGCGGAGGGACCCGGCCGGCAGAGGGACCCGGCGGGCGAGGGGACCCGGCTCAGGCGGGGTCCGCGAGTCCCCACTGGTAGGCGAGGATCACGATGTGCACGCGGTCGCGGGCGCCGAGCTTGGCGAGCACCCGGCCGACATGCGTCTTCACGGTCGACTCGCTGAGGAAGAAGCCTGCCGCGATCTCGCTGTTGCTCAGGCCCTGTGCGATCGCGCGGAACACGTCGCGCTCTCGGTCGGTGAGGTCGGTGAGCGGATCGGATGCCGTGGCACCGGCGGCCCCCGGCACGGCGTCGGCCGGCTGGGTCGCCAGGTGATCGAGCAGCGCACGGGTGGCGCGCGGGGCGAGCGCCCCGTCGCCGCGATGCACGGCGCGCACGGCAGCGACGAGCTCCTGCCGCTGTGCATCCTTCAGCAGGAAGCCACTCGCACCGGCCCGGATCGCACCGAACGCGTACTCGTCCAGGTCGAAGGTGGTGAGCACGAGCACCCGAACCTGCGGATGCTGCCGCACGATCTGCTCGGTGGCGGCGATGCCGTCGATTCCCGGCATCCGCACGTCCATCAGCACGACATCCGGATGCAGCGTCGCGGTCTGCGCGATCGCCTCGGCACCGTCGCCGGCCTCGCCGACGATCACGATGTCGGGCTCGGCCTCGAGCACGAGGCGGAAGCCGATGCGGATGAGCGACTGGTCATCGACCAGCAGCACGCGGATGGGATCGGTCATCGGTCGGTCTCCTTGGCGGTCGGTTGCGGGGCAGCGGGGAGTCCGGTCGGGTGCGGCAGCTCGGCGCGCAGCATCCATCGCGCTTCTCCCGCCGGAGCCGAGACGACGACGCCGCCGAGCAGCGCGGCGCGCTCGGCGAGGCCCCGCAGACCGAAGCCGGCGTCGGACACCGGGCGGGAGGCGCCGTCGTTGACGATCTCGATCACGATCGGATCCGCATCATGATCGATCCGCACGTCGATCGTGCTCGCCATCGGCGCGTGCCGGATCGCGTTCGTGACGCCCTCCTGAATGATGCGTCCGATCGCGAAGCGCAGTGCCGGTGCGGCATCCACCTCTCCACGCGTGGCGAGCGAGACCGGGAAGCCGGCGCGCTGAGCGGTCGCGACCGTGTCGGCGGGGTTCGTCGCATCCAGTGGCGCGAGCGGGGCATCCGCATCGCCGTCGCGCAGCACCCCCAGCATGGAGCGCATCTCGGTGAGCGCATCGCGGGCGGTCTGAGCGGCCGCCATCGATGCATCCCTCGCACGGTCCCGATCCGACGTCGCCGCGGCACCCTCCGAAAGCGCGACGACCACTGTCAGCGAGTGCGAGACGATGTCGTGCATCTCGCGTGCGATGCGGTCGCGCTCGGCGGCTGCGGCGAGCTGACCCTGCTGGTCGCGTTCCACGAGCAGCTGCCGCGAGCGGGCGATGACCGCGTCGATGTAGCGCTTGCGGTTGCCGATGTTGATGCCGATCAGCGCACCGATGAGTCCGGGGATGCTCACGGCGAGCACCGTGTTGAGCGCCGCCTGCAGGGTGAGCCCGCCGAGTCCGAACCAGGCGAGGGCGAGGCCTCCGGTGATCGCCACTCCGGCCCCGAGGCCGATCCAGCTGGACCTCGGGGAGCGGTGGACGGCGAGTGTGTACAGGGCGAGGGCGAAGGCGGGGCCGCCCGAGGATCGCGTGATGACCAGCAGCAGCACGTCGGCGACGATCGCAGCGACCAGGACCGCGACCGGCCAGCGCCGACGCCACACCAGCAGCACGGCGGAGGCGATGAGAGCGACGGCGATCACGATCGCTCCCGCCGGCGGGATCGTCGCCGCATCCGAGTAGGGCGCGGCGCTGGATCCGACCGACAGGGCCAGGCAGATCAGCGCGACCAGGATGTCGGCGAAGCGCGGATGCCGGGCCCAGAACTGCCGGATGATGCCCGGCGGACGCGGCAGCCGCAGCCCGTCGTCCCGGAGGACGGCGGAGCTGCGGCTGTGCGATCTGGACACGGTGACGACTCTACGGCGTGGGTCCATGACGCTACGGCGTGGGTCCCTGAGCTTGTCGAAGGGTCACACGTCCCGTCCGCGCACCACGGCCCACGCGCCCAGCAGGGCGGCGGCGGGCCAGGCGGCGAGCGTGACCCAGGCGATCGGCGTGCTGACCGGTGCACCGTCCTGCGGGAGGATCGCGTACTGCGCGGCCGCGGAGGGCAGGTAGTCGCCGAGCTCGGCGATCCACTGGACGTCGTGAAGGAGGGCGCCGAGCAGGCTGACGATCACAGGCAGAACGAAGATGATGCCGACGGTGACGGCGATCGCGCCTGCCCCGGAGCGCAGCAGGAAGCCGATGCCGACGCCGAGGAGGGCGAACAGCGCCATCGCGGCGGATGCGGCGAGGATCGGCAGGATCACCCTCTGGGGGTCGGCCCAGTCCAGCGCCATGTCCTTGGACGCGGCCAGAGGCGAGATGCCCACGGCGGCGATGACGAAGATGACGAGGGAGACGACGAACATGAACGCGGCCAGCACGGTCGCCTTCGCGGCGACCACCAGGCCGCGCACGGGGTTCGCGGTGAAGGTGGAACGGATCATGCCGGTGGAGTATTCGCCGGTGACCGAGATCACGCCGAGGATGCCGGCGAGCATCATCGTGAACTGCACCGGCATGATGACCGCCATGACGATGTTGTCGACCGGCGGGGTGATCGCGGATGCCACGATGAACGCGATCCCGATGGTCAGAGCCGCGACGATGGCGACCGACCACCATGTGCCGCGGACGGTCATCAGCTTGATGAGCTCGCTGCGGAGCTGGCGGACGAACGTCGGACGCAAGCTCGTCGCGGGGATGTGGGTGGCGCGTGCCTGGATCGCGGTCATGCGACTGCTCCTTCGAGCTGGGCGCCGTCGTTGGGGACGGCGCGGGTGCGGTATTCGACGGACTCGCCGGTGAGGGCGAGGTAGGCGTCTTCGAGCGACCCGCTGGTGGGGGTGAGCTCGTGGATCGGGATGCCGCGCTCGAAGGCGAGGTCGCCGATGCGGGAGGCAGGCAGGCCGGAGATGTCGAGGGTCTCGGGGCTGCTGGTGACGACCTCGACGTCGCGCCCGGCGACGGCGGATGCCAGTTCTGCGGCGCGCGGGCTGCGCACGTGCACGCGCTCGGTGGTCCACGCGCGCACGAGGTCGGGCAGCGCGGCGTCGGCGAGCACCTTGCCGCGTCCGAGGACGATGACATGGTCGGCGGTCTGCGCCATCTCGCTCATCAGGTGGCTGGAGAGGAGCACCGTGCGGCCCTCGGATGCCACGTGGCGCACGAACTGGCGCACCCAGCGGACGCCCTCGGGGTCGAGGCCGTTGACCGGCTCGTCGAGGATGAGCGTGTGCGGGTCGCCGAGCAGGGCCGCGGCGATGCCGAGCCGCTGCCCCATGCCGAGCGAGAATCCGCCGGCGCGCTTGCGGGCGACCGATCCGATGCCGGTGATGTCGATGACCTCATCGACGCGGGAGGTCGGGATGCCGTGGGTCGCGGCCATCGCGCGCAGGTGGTTGCGCGCGCTGCGGCCGGTGTGCACGGCCTTCGCGTCGAGCAGCACCCCCACCTCGTTCAGCGGCGCGCCCAGCCTGCTGTACTCGCTGCCGTTCACGGTGACGCGACCGGTCGTGGGGCGGTCGAGCCCGACGATCATGCGCATCGTGGTCGACTTGCCTGCCCCGTTGGGGCCGAGGAAGCCGGTGACGCTCCCCGGGCGCACCGTGAACGACACGTCATCCACCGCGAGCTTGTCTCCGTACCTCTTGCCGAGGCCTTCTGCTGTGATCATGTCTTCGACGCTACGGGCGCGGGTGCACGGGGCGCGTCCGCCTGCAGGATGAACGTGCTCGTGAGGAGTGGCACCGTGGTGCCACACCCCCGTGTCGGGTTTGTTATGCTGGCCAGGCGCCGTGAGGCGTGCGGGACTGTAGTTCAATGGCAGAACTTCTGCTTCCCAAGCAGATAGCGCGGGTTCGATTCCCGTCAGTCCCTCCACCGCATTATCCCCAGGTCACAGCGGGTTTCCATCGGCCGTAAGTTCCAGCCGGAGGACCGCCTCCAGGCCCGGCCGTGCCATAGACGTGCCAGTAGTGCGCGAAATCGCCCCTCCAGGCAGGGCATCCATGGCCGCCGCGAGGACCGCGCTCCGCTCCTCCGCGGCGTGCTGGTAGATGAGCGCCGCGCGTGCGGTGCGGTGCCCGGCGCGGGCCATGAGTTCCCGCGTGGTGCCACCGGCCTGGGCGGCCGCGGTGAGGCTGGCGTGCCGGAGGTCGTGCACGTGGAACTGTCCCAGGCCGACGCCGCGGGCCGCTTTCCGCCAGGCGTGCCCGAGGGCGTTGCTGGTGATGGCCTGGCCGTCCCGGCGGGGGAACAGCGGCGACTTGGGGAATCCTGTCGTGCTGGCCAGGTAGGCCTCAACCTCCGCGGCGATGCTGGGCGGGAGCACCACGGTGCGCGCCTCCCCCGTCTTCGTGGGCGTGATGGTGCCCTGCCCGCGGACGTAGATGCGCTGGCGCTCCACCCGTAGGGCCCCGTTCGCGTAGTCGCCCCGCTGGAGCGCTTCCAACTCCCCGACGCGGAGATGCGCGCCGTAGGCCACCCGGATGGGCAGGTGCCACTTCTCCGGCATGGCCTCCACGATGGTGGCCAGGTGCTCCGGCGAGAGGTACGGGCGCTCGGGGTCGTTGACCTGCCCGGCCCCCTCGATCTGGCAAGGATTCTCGCTGATGAGCCGGTCCTTGACGGCGGCGTTGAGGATGGTGCGGAGGAGGCTGTACGCCTGGCGGAGGCGGGCCTCTCCGGTGGCACCGGGGCGGTTCTTCACGGCCTTCTGGAGCGTCTTCCGGGTGCGGGTGTACCAGGCGCGCACGTCCGCGGGGGTGATGGCGGACAGGGCGCGGTCGTGGAGCCCGGCGAGGGGCCCGGCGAGCAGGTCCTCGTAGAGCACCTGGGTCTTCGCGGCGAGCCGCCCGCGGGTGCCGCCGTTGGCCGCCCACTCCGTGGCGTAGGGGCCGAAGGGCTGGAGCCCGGCGCGGTGGTCCCGGTAGGTGCCGCGCATGCGGTCCGCGCGGACTCCGGCGATGTGGTCCTGGGCTTCGCGCTTCGTGGGGAAGGTGGTGGGCGCGTTCATGGGCCGCCCGGCGGGGTCTGGGTAGCGGGCTTGCCACCTGCCGGAGGGGAGTTGCCGGACGCTCCCGAACGCCTGTCGATTGGCCTTCTGCCGCCGCTCTGCCATGTTTCCTCCGTCCGGGCCAGGTGGTGACACACTGTCACCAATTTGATGTCTGGCCTGGGGTTTTGTGTTTGCAACGCCAGCATACCCCGTGTTACCGTCATGTCCCACAGGGAAGCGCCACCGACGACGCGACCGCCATCCAGGAAGGACCTGGGCTAGCCACCGCTAACCCGAAAGGACCTCCTGATGACTTCCACCACAGCACCGAGCGCCAGCGCCGCCACCCTGGCACGCATCCGCGAGAACCCGCCCGCGTTCCTGAAGGTCCCGGACGTGGCGACCCTCCTGGAGTGCCACCCCAGCAACGTCTACAAGATGGTGGCCAACGGCGCGCTCCCCGTTCAGCGGTTCGGCAAGGCCATCCGCATCAGCACGGCCGCGTTCCTTGCATTCATCGACGGCGAGGCCTGAGATGCCGCTCCACGGGGACGAGCACACGACACGGGCTCGCACGTATGACGGCGTGCACAAGGCGCTGAACCGCGCCCGCGGCCGGGCCCGGGGCCGGAAGTGCGCGCACCCCGAGTGTGACCGTCCTGCCACCGGCTGGGCCCTCATCGGCCACCCCACGCACATCGGCGTGAACTCCCACGGCAAGAAGGTGCGCTTCAGCATCCACCTGGACGACTACTCCGCGACGTGCTCGCGGCACAACTCCCAGCACGACCACGGCGGCAACTGGACCCGGTGTCCCCGAGGGCACGCTCGGGCCGCCTGGGGCGTGGATACCCGCGGGACCTGCAAGGGATGCGTGCGCGAGCGAAACCACGCCCAGAGCCGAGGGACCCGATGGGATTCGTGACCTTGGATCGCATGAAGGACGTGCTCCTCGACGTGGCCGTGTCCCCACTGGAACGCATCGTGCTCCTCGACATGGCGGTGGCAGTCCAGGACGACGCGCCGGTCTACACGTGGGGGCACGAGAGGCTTGCGCGCGCCCTTGGCAAGGTCCCAGGCACGAAGGCCGCTCAGAGCGCCACTGACAGGGTGATCGCGGGCCTGTCCCGCCGGGGGCTCATCCGCCTGGTGGCGAAGCCGCATCGGGGCCGAAGCGCGGAGTATGCGCTGGCCGTACTCCAGAGCAATGCACCCCGGTCTGACCGAGGTCCATTCACCGCTGGCGCTGTGGATAACTCCGCGGATGGGGTCAGGAATGCACCCCGGTCTGGGGCGGAATGCACCCCGGTTTCGGACGTAATGCACCCCGGTCTGACCGGGGTGCCACTACCAACCACTACCAATTCACTGACGTGTAACACCACGCTGGCGCGCGGCGCATCCCCCATGACGGATGCCCAACGGCAGAACGTGACGGATGCCCTGGAGGTCATCGCTGGCCGCTGTGACTCCGTAGACGTGCTGGCGCACCTGCCCGCCGAACTGGCCTACCTGGACACCCTCCCCGCCGACGCCCGCCGAAAGCGCATCACCACCTGGGCCGGGCTCCGCTCCCGTGCCGACCAGCCCGGCGGCGATGACCTCGTGGAAGACGACCGACTGCACAACCTCCTCGCCGCGCACGGCCACGTGTGGACCGGCGATCACTCCGGCCCGTGGGCCACCTACCGAGAGGAGACGGCATGAGCGCCGCCTACAGCACCATCCCGCACGAGGAGGTCGCGGCTCTGCCCGTCGCCCCGGTGCCCGCCCTGCCCGCCGACGTGGACCTGGAGGAGTACGCCCTCGGGGACTCCCCGCGGCCGCGCCGCCGTGCGAAGCGCCTGGACCGGCTGACCCGCCGCGCTGAGGCGTTCATCCTGCACCGCACCGGGGTGGACATGGCCACCATCGCCCAGCGGATGGACGTGCACCCCAAGACGGTCCAGCGGTGGATTCGGGAGGAGGTCCAGCGCATCCCCGAGGAGGAGGCGGAGGCCATCCGCGCCCTCGAACTGGCACGCCTGGACGCGATCCTGGTGCCGCAGATGCGCCTGGCGCTCGCCGGGGACGGCTACGCGGTGGACCGTGTGCTGAAGATCATGGAACGCCGCGCCCGCTACCTCGGCCTGGACGGCGCGAAGCCGGGCGGATTCGAGCAGGTCGGGGCGCTCCTCGACCGGCTGGTGCTCGGGATGGACGGCCAGCCGTGACCGCGGCGAGCGCACGTGCCGCTCGGCGGCCATCAGCGGCCCGTCAGCGCCTCAGCACGCCGTCCGGCCACCACCGGACGCCCGAGGCTGGAGAGGGGCGCTGAGCCGTGGTCTACGCCGCACCCCGCCCCACGACCCTGAGCACCGCGCGGGACCGCCAGCGCGACGGGATGACCGCCTTCCGCGCCGCGCTCGACGCCATCCCGCCCCAGCACGCGGCCGCCGTGCGCGAGTACGTCGCCGCGGTGCACGCGGAGGCCGCCGCCCGCCGCACCGAAACCGTCCGCCTCCAGGCGGAACTCAACGCCCGCACCCGCGGGAACCACCAGAAGAACGGAGCATGACCATGACCGCCACCGACCGCATCACCGTGTACGTCGAGGGCCGCCGCGCCCTCGCCGCGGCCGCTACCCTCCGCGACCCGCACCTGACGCCGGAGGGCACTCGGGTCCGCCAGCGCGCGGACGTTGACCGCATCCGCGCGACCGTGCGCGCCGCGATCCCCGCGGAGCCGACGACGCCGGACCGCGGGCCCGTGCTGGACACGCTCCGCCCGAAGACGGCGGACGATCACGCCACGCTTGCCCGGGAGCGGGAGAAGGTCCGCGCACTCGTCTACGCCGGTCAGGACCCCTCTCAGGGCTTCGAGCGTGAGCCGGGCATGCGCCTTCAGGACGTGATCGCCCGCGCGGACCGCACCCGCCTGGCCGCGATCCTGGACGACCTGGAGGTCATGCCGCACCTGCTGGTGCACGATGACCGGGACCGGCTCCTCGCCGCCTATGAGGGCCTGATCTGGGACCGCCTCACCCAGGTGGACCCGGCGGCCCTCGCCATCGCTGAGGAGGAGCGCACGGCCGCTGAGCCCGCGGCATGGCGTGCGGTTCTCTCGGACCTCGCGGAGCACGGGGAGGCCAGCCAGGAGGCACTGTCGCTCCTGCACCGTGCGGACCCGGACGCCTACCGGCTTCTCATGGATGGGGACCGGGTGCACATCGACGTGCCCGGCTCCCAGGGCGGCATCCCGCTCCTACTGGAGGACCTGGCGCTCTCCGAGGCGTAGTCCACCCCACAGACTGGGGCGGTCCCGCGGTTCACAGTTCGGTGGGCGGGGCCGCCCCTTCATCGTGCTCGCCAGCGAACCATGCGCAACCCCATATCGGAACGCTCCAGCGTGCGCGCTATCCACACCCGTCACCCCCGCGAGGGCAGGACCTCCGGGGCCTGTCAGCGGGCTCTGGTCGTGCCAGATTCGTGCCATTAGGGGGCGGTACGTGCCACTAACCGGGGGTAAGCCGCGGTAGAGGCACCGGGGAGTGACCCGTGATTCCGCGGGCCCCAGAGCGGCCGCTACCTGCTTCCCAAGCAGATAGCGCGGGTTCGATTCCCGTCAGTCCCTCCGATTCAGAACCTCCGACGGTATAGCTTTTCCTCATGCCGTATGTCGTCGATTTCAAGAACGTGTCCACCGTCGGGCTCGAGTCCTCACCTGTCGTCGAAGCGCTCGCCGGGCTCCGCGCCAACGAGGCGCGTTACTTCCACAACAAGTACGAGATCGAGTTCACGACCGAGCCCGCCGAGGGCACGGACACGCTGGCCTGGGTCACGAAGATCCTGGCCGACGAGCGCGGCATCGTCGTCTCCTCCCCCGCCCTCGAAGTCGCGGAGCCGCCGGTTCCCGGCATCCGCTGGGCATACGTGTTCTACGAATCCGGCCTGGCGATCAACGTGCTCTACGAGCTGGCCGAGGGCGGCAAGCGCGCCGTGGGCTTCAAGCTGTCCGACGGCATGGAGATCCCGGAGGAGCTCGGCGCCTTCAAGTTCGCCCGGCAGAAGTCGAAGCTCGCCGGCACCATCCGCGGTTCCTACTTCGTGATCAAGGGTGCGTATCAACCCGTTGACTGAGCCGACGAAGCCGGCACGGCCGTGGATCGCAGACGTCCTGCTGCTCGCCGTCGCGGTCGCGTGGGGCTCGACGTACCTGGTCGCGAAGGTGCTGGTGTCCGACGACACGGTGCTCGCGATGCTCGCGGTGCGCATGTCCGCCACCGCACTCGTGCTCGGCGCGCTGCTGTTGATCCTGCGCACCCGACTCAGCCGCACGGCACTGCGTGTGGGTGCGATCCTCGGCATCCTGCTGTCGACGGTGTTCATCTTCGAGACTTTCGGCATCGCGATGACCAGCGCCACCAACGCGGGCGTGATCATCAGCCTGACGATCATCATCACGCCAGCGCTCGAATCCGCCGTGATCCGGCGGCGACTCGGAGCGCTCTTCTACTTCGCAGGCCTGCTCGCGGTCGCCGGCGTGTACTTCCTGGCGACGGGCGGTGGCTTCACCGGCTTCGGGGTGGGCGACCTCCTCATCCTGGTAGCCGCGTTCGCGCGCGCCGTGCACGTGACCGCCATGCACCGGCTGTCCAGCGGGCGCGGGATCGACTCTCTCTCGCTCACCTTCGTCCAGATGCTCACCTGCGCGATCGTCTTCCTCGCGCTGTCCAGCGTGTGGGGCGTGCCGAGCTGGACCTACGCGCTGGCACTGGGTCCGGGCCTGACGGTGTGGATGGCCTATCTCGTGATCGTCTGCACGGTGTTCCCGTTCTTCATCCAGATGTGGGCGGTGCGCCGCACTTCTCCTACTCGCGTCAGCCTGCTGCTGGGCACCGAGCCCGTGTGGGCCGCGCTGATCGGCGTGACCATCGCCGGCGATCACCTCGGCCCGGCGGGGATCGTCGGCGTGGTGCTCGTCCTCATCGGCACCATGTGGGGTCAGCGTCTCGAGCTGCGCGCGCCGCGCGCCACGCCGGTGGCCCGAGTCGAGGGGTGACCCCGGCTTGACTCCCTCCGCGACAGCCGCCAGGCTCGGGCGAATGGAACACGGATTGATCGCCGAGGGGTCGACGCTGGAGCAGTTGGCGACCGGCGGCACGTGGAACGAGGGTCCGCTGTGGATTCCGGAGGAACGGGTCGTGCGCTGGAGCGACATCCCCGGCAACCGGATCATGCGGTGGGATGCGGCGACCGGCGAGACATCCGTGCACCGCTCCGAGGTCGAGTTCACGAACGGGCGGATGCGGGACCGCGACGGCAGCGTCGTGCAGTGCTCGCACGGCCGCCGACGCCTCGAGCGGGAGTCGGCCGAGGGCGAGCTCACCGAGCTCGTCGCGCACTGGGGCGAGCATCGCCTCAACTCCCCGAACGACGTGGCCCTCGCGCCCGACGGCTCGTTCTGGTTCACCGACCCCGACTACGGCATCCGGCAGCCCCGGGAGGGCCATCCCGGCGAGCGCGAATACGGCGACTGCCGGGTGTTCCGATGGTCCGAGGCAGACGGCCTCACCTCCGTCATCGACGACATCGTCCGCCCCAACGGCATCGCCTTCTCCCCGGACGGGACGACGGTGTACGTCTCCGACACCGCAGCGGCTCTCGACGACGGACCCGGGCACTGGATCCGCGCCTACGACGTGCACGGCGCCACCGCGAGCGGCGGACGCCACTTCGCCTCCATCGAGGTCGGCCTCTCCGACGGCATCGCCGTCGACGTCGATGGCCGCGTGTGGTCGTCCGCGGGCGACGGCGTGCACGTCTACTCCTCCAGCGGCGAAGAGCTGCTCTTCATCCCGGTTCCCGAAGTCGTCGCCAACCTGTGCTTCGGCGGAGACGACGGTGACGAGCTCTTCATCGCGGCGACGGCGAGCCTCTACCGGATCCGCACGACGACCCGCGAGGCCCGCTTCCTGTGAGCGGCGCGGGCAGGCATCCTCAGCAGCATCCGCCGGAGTCCGTGGAGCACACTCCGGTCGCCGGGAGCGTGAGCCGAACCTCCGTCGCGGCGCGCATGTCGCCGTCCAGCCAGGCGACCACCGACCGGACCTGCTCGTATCCGGTGGCGAGCAGGAACGTCGGCGCACGACCGTAGGACTTCATCCCCACCAGGAAGAACCCGGACTCGGGATGCCGCAGTTCGTCGAATCCGTGCGGGGCGACGGTTCCGCAGGAGTGCACGTTCGGATCGATCAGCGGGGCCAGCCGGACCGGCGCCTCGACGATGTCGTCCAGCTGCACCCGGATCTCTCGGAGCATGTCCACATCCGGCCGGAAGCCCGTCGCCCCCACGACCAGATCCGTGTCGTGGGCGGCCGGCTCGCCTCGCCGCGTGCCGCGGAGTCGGATGCCGCCATCCCGGCGCTCGACGGCGACGATCTCGAAGGAGTCGACCTTCTCGATGACACCGGCTTCCACGAGCTGATCGACGCGCGAGCCGAGACGCGCACGGTCGGCCAGCTCGTCGTCGGCCGAGGAGGACACGCGCACGGCGGATGCGTTGCGGATCAACCAGGTCACGCGGGTACCCGGCTCGGTCCTCGCCAGCTCTGCCAGCGCGATCAAGGTGTTCGCCGCGGAGTGCCCGGCACCCACGACGGTGGTGTGGCGGCCCGAGAACTTCGCACGGTCGGCGCCCATAACGTCGGGCAGCGCGTGCAGGATGCGATCGACGGCGTCACCGATCGGCGCCAGCCCGGACGAGGCCAACGGATTGGGGGTCGTGTAGGTACCGGAGGCGTCGATCACCGCCCGACCGGTCATCTCCTTCACTTCTCCGGCATCCGTCGTGACGCGCAGCAGGAACGGCGTCGCCTCCCGGCCTGCGGTGCGGGTGCGATCCATGCCCTGGCGGGCCACCGCCGTCACACGAGTGCCGTATCGGATGCGGGTGCGGATCGCGTCGAGCTCGGCGAGCGGCTGCAGGTATTCGTCGACCAGCTCCTGGCCGCTCGGCGCGCGGCCCTCATCGAGCGGTGGAACCCACCCGGCCGCGTCCAGAAGACGTCTGGATGCGGGATCGATCAGGTGCCGCCAGGGCGAGAACAGTCGGGTGTGCCCCCACAGGCGCACCGAGGATGCCGGCCGGTCGCCGGCTTCCAGCACCACGAAGTCGATGCCCCGCTCGGCCAGGTTCGCCGCCGCGGCAAGTCCGATGGGACCGGCGCCGATGATCACCACGGGCAGCGTCGCGAGGCGATCGGTCAGGACCGAACGGGGCGTCAGATCGAGCAGAGTCATACTGGCCTCCCGGCACATATCGATGAACGTCGATATTCAGTATCGACACATATATCGATGCTTGTCAATATCGACTATCATCGATGCATGGTCACGATGCTCGAGGTCACCGACGTCACCGCTCCGAGCGGTGAGGCGTGCTGCGCTCCACTGGCGAAGGAGCCGCTCACGCAGGCGGATGCCGAACAGCTCTCGATCACCCTGAAGGCCCTCGCCGATCCCGCACGACTTCGACTGCTGTCCATCGTCGCGTCGTCGGAGGGGCAGGAGGCCTGCGTGTGCGACCTGATCGAACCCGTCGGACTCTCGCAGCCCACGGTCTCGCATCACCTGAAGGTGCTCACCGAAGCCGGGTTCCTGTCGCGCTCCAAGCGCGGCACCTGGGCGTACTACCGACTGCTGCCGGGCGCGCTGACCTCGGTCGCGGGAGTGCTGTCGATCTGATCGCCGCGCTCAGCTCTCGGATGCAGGACGCGTGCAGACCCGCTCGATGAGCGTCTGCCAGCTGTCCTCGAACAAGCCGACGTTGCGCGCCGTCGCCGGCGGCGGAGCGTGCAGCGCGAGGAGCAGCGGACCCTCCAGCGCCAGCGTGAGCTGAACCGCCAGGTTGTCGAGATCCTCGACGCCGATATGCGCTTGTGCGAGCAGCATCCGGATGTGGATCTGAGTGAACTGCACCCCCGAGGCGGGCACCTCGCTGCCCGGCTCGAGCGTCTCGCGCATGACCTGCAGGTGATCGACCAGGTGCGCGTAGCGCGCACGACCGTATGCGATCAGGCGTTCAACCGGACCCGTACCCGGACCCAATGGAGGCTCCCCCCGCATGACGCGCTCCTGGAATGCGAGCTCGTCAGTGCCGAGCAGGTCGCGGAAGATCCCTGCCCGGGAGCCGAAGGCGCGCACGACCGTGCCCTTGCCGAGTCCGGTGCGCTCGGCGAGCCCGTCCATCGTGATCCCGGCCGGCCCGTGCTCGGCGAGCACCTCCTGCGCGGCGGCGATCAGCCGCTGGTGATTGCGCACCGCATCCGCCCGTTTGGGGCGGGAGCCGCCGGGCGGCAGAAGGGAGATGCTCACGGATTCAGAGTAGGCGGAATAATAAACGGGGGATAGTCCGTTTAGTCCGGTATGCATGTACTCGTCACTGGCGGCACCGGCCATTCCGGTTCGCACATCATCCCCGAACTCCTCTCCGCCGGCCACCAGGTCACCGGCCTCGTCCGATCCGACGAGGGCGCAGCGGCTGTCACCGCGCTCGGCGCCACGGCCCGCCGTGGCGACCTTCGCGACCTCGACGATCTCCGGCAGGCCGCATCCGAGTCCGATGGCGTCATCCACGTCGCCCACCGCCAGGACCTGCTGCCCGTAGGCGGGATGGATGCCGTGGCCGCCGCGGAGATCGAGGTCATGAACGCCTACCGCGATGCCCTCGCAGGCACCGGCAAGCCCTTGGTCGCGGCCGGCAGCATCGGCTCCCCCGGGCACCTGGGGCGCGCGGCGACGGAGGCCGACGCGGCACTGCCCGCCGACGACGAGCACAGCGGAACGCTGCGGATGCGCAACACCGTGGAGTCCACCGTGATCGGCTTCGCCGAGCAGGGCGTGCGCTCCTCGGTCGTGCGGATGGCGAACATCGCGCACAGCACCGTCGATCAGCACGGCTTCCTGCCGACGTTGATCGCGCTCGCGAAGGAGAAGGGCTTCGCAGGCTATCCCGGAGACGGCTCGAACCTCTGGAACGCGATCCACATCCGCGACGTCGCCCGCATCTACCGACTGGCGCTCGAGAAGGGCGAAGCGGGCAGGTACTGGCACGCGGTCGCCGATGGTGAGGTTCCGCTGCGCTCACTGGCCGAGGCCATCGGCGAGCGCACCGGCGTCCCCGCGCTGAGCATTCCGCTCGACGAGCTGATGGTGCCCGGCTACTTCGGGTTCCTCGCCAACATCGTCACGAACAGCTATCCGGCATCCAACCTCATCACCCGTCGCGACCTCGGCTGGGAGCCGCTTGAGCCAGGCCTGTTCGACGGCCTCGACAACGGCAACTACTTCCCCGCACGTTGAACACCCCACCCAGAAGGAGATCGGCATGAGCAGCATCACTATCATCGGAACCGGCGGCATGGCCGCCGCGATCGCCGGACGCGCCTCCGCGGCCGGGCACACCATCCAGGTCCTCAGCCGCAGCACCGCAAGCGCCGAGGCGTTCGCGGACCAGTTAGGGATCAACGCGACCATCGGCGCGCACGGCACCGTGCCGACCGGAGATCTCGTCGTCCTGGCCGTACCGTACTCCGTCGCCGCACCGGTCGTCGACGCGTACGGCGACGCACTCGCCGGAAAGGTGATCATCGACATCACCAACCCGTACTCCCCCGAGCCCGGGGTTCTGGTCACCCCCGACGGGAGCTCCGGCGCTCAGGAGCTCAGCAGGCTGCTGCCTGCCGGGACGACCGTCGTGAAGGCGTTCAACACCGTGGTCGGCCAGGTGCTGGCCCGGGGCGGAAGCCGTGACACGTTCGTGGCCTCTGACGATGCCGCCGCCAAGCAGCGCGTCTCGGAGTTCATCGCGACCCTCGGCCTGCGTCCCCTCGACGTCGGCGGACTGGCGATGGCACGCAATCTCGAAGCGACCGGCTCGCTGCTGATCGGCCTGGCGCAGAACGGCCTCGGCAACTTCGACTTCGCGCTCAACGTCGACGCCGGCTGAGCCGCCGAAGACACCTTCAGATCCCCACCCAGAACAAGAGAAAGCGAACCCACCATGACCCGCATCTTCCGCCTCGACGCCTCCATCCGCGGCGAGGCCTCGGTCAGCCGCGCACTGTCGGACACCCTGCTCGAGACCCTCACCTCCGAGCTCGGCGACGTGGCCTCGGTCACCCGCCGCGACCTCGCCGCGGATCCGGTGCCCCCGACCGCATGGAGCCTCGCCGCGAACGCCGGGTTCGTGCCCGAGGAGCAGCGCACGGCCGAGCAGGTCGACGCCGTCGCCTACGCGCGGACTCTGGCGGATGAGGCAGCCGCCGCGGACGTGCTGATCATCGGCGCGCCGTTCTACAACTTCGGCGTCTCGCAGCACACCAAGGCATGGTTGGACATCCTCATCACCGACTCTCGCTTCGCCCCCGGCACGCAGCCGGGTGCGGGCAAGACCGCGCTGCTCGTCGCCTCGCGCGGCGGCGGCTACTCGGAGGGAACTCCGCGCTACGGCTGGGACCACGGCACCCCCTGGCTGGTGCGGATCTTCCGCGATGTCTTCGGCTATGAGACCGAGATCATCGAGACCGAACTGACCCTGGCGGAGCACACTCCGGCGATGGCCCACCTGGTGGATCTCGCAAAGGAGCACCGCGCTCGGGCGCACGAGGCAGCGGCCGAGCACGGCAAGCGCGTCGCGGCCATCTACACGGACGCCGCCGCAGCCTGACGCGAGCCGAAGCGAAGAGGCGGCCGACCCTTCTGGTCGCCCGCCTCTTCGTGATGTCCGGTCGGAGCGGAACGACGACATCCAGCACCATCGCGCTCGCGCCGATCAGCCGACCATCCACGCCGTCAGCGCACGCAGGCAATCACGATTCCATTCCCACTGCTCGGACGGCAGCCGCCCGCTGCGGTTCGGCCACATGAACGTCAGCGGCGTCCGCATCCGAACCCCGTTCCGGGTGTGCCATCCGACCCACGCGAACGCGGGCTCCGTGGGTACGCTGTCGAGCTGATCGCGAAGGATGCTGCGAGACCAGAGCACCCCGTGCACGACGAGCCTGCGGTCGTCAGTGCGCATGCCCACCCACGGCATCCGGATCAGCATGACCACGGCGAGCACGGTGACCACCGCTGCCGGCACGAAGATGCAGAGCGGGCCGTCGCCCCAGGTCTTCAGCATGCCGATGATCCCGACGATGCCGGCGACCGCGCCCCCGAGCACATTGCCTGCGATCCACCCGCCGGTCGGTCGGTACTGCATCAGTGGTGCTCCTCACGCGGTTCGGAAGGACTCGCAGACGGCCCCGGGAGCCGCATCCCGAACGATGATACCCAGCGGCATCGTGCTCGTGACGATCAGCTGATCGTCGTCCTGCCGGGAGACGACGGGAACGATCCCCGCAGCAGCCGTTGCGCAGTCTCCTCCATCGTCATCCGATCGGGTCGTCCGCCGCCTCCAGCCGGGCGATGAGCTTGGTGGCGATGTCACCGAGCTGCGCCACCTCGTCATCGTCGAGCACGGCGAGCAGCGGTTGGCGGACGGCGCGCATCTGCAACGGCGCGACCCGGCGCACCGTCGCGATGCCCGCGGGGGTGAGCACGGCGTCCCACGACTTGCCGCGGGCCTCGCTGTCCACCCTCTCGATCAGTCCGAGCCTCTCCAGACGCGTCATCGCATGACTGAGCCTGCTCGGCGAGAAGCGCAACTCCTCCGAGAGCGTCTTCAGCCGCATCCGATGGCCGGGCGCGCCGTAGACCAGGGCGAGAACCGCATAGTGTGCATGCGCCATCCCCGCATCCGCCTGGGTGCGGCGATCCAGCGTCGCCTCCAGCAGGTGCGACAGCACCACCAGCGATTCGAATGCCCGGCGATCGGGACTCAGAGGCGAGGTGTGCGGGTACGACGGCATGTCGCAAGAGTATCCGGGAATATCCTCAGTGACTTGAACATTGAAGTCAGTAGGCAACCACCCACCCCTACATCAGGAGCACACAATGACCTCAGTCACGATCTTCGGCAACGGCAACATGGGACAGGCGATCGCGGGCGTGCTCGCACGCGGCGGCGCCGACATCCAGCACATCGGCCAGAACTCCACCGAGACCATCACCGGTGACATCGTCGTGCTGGCAGTCCCCTACGGCGCACTCGCCCAGATCGCCGCCGACTACGCCGACCAGCTGAACGGCCGCACCGTCGTCGACATCACCAACCCGCTGGACTTCGAGACCTTCGACCGCCTGGTCGTGCCCGTCGGCAGCAGCGCCGCCGCCGAGTTCGCCGCCCAGGTCCCGGGCGCGCGCGTGCTGAAGGCGTTCAACACGACCTTCGCCGCCACCCTCGCCACCGGAAAGGTCGGCGGCGCGACCACCACGACCGTGCTGATCGCCGGTGACGACACCGACGCGAAGACCCAGCTGGCCGGGCTCATCACCGCCGCCGGACTCGGCGCGATCGACGCCGGCAGCCTCGCCCGCGCCCACGAGCTCGAGGCCCTCGGCTTCCTGCAGCTCACGCTCGCCGCGTCCGAGAAGATCACCTGGACCGGCGGATTCGGCGTCAACAACTGACCCGACCGCTCCGAGCGCCCCTCACCGCATCCCTTCGCGGCGAGGGGCGCTCTCGATCTGCGGCTCGGTCGTTCAGAGGAACGTCACGCCGCCGGCATCCGGGAATCCACGCAACCGCGCATAATCGTCCAGCGCTCGCAGGGCCGCCCACGCCACCACGGCGCTGGATCGCGGCCGCTCGGGCGAGGGCGCGTTGGTGACGATCGTGCGCACTTCGCCGAGATCGCCGACCGCTCGGATCTCGTGCCGAGTCTGCACGGCCGCGGGATCGGCGACGATGCGCGCGGTGGCGATGTCCCAGCCGTCTGCTGCGAGCGCGAGCGCAGCCGCGACGTTGGCGGATGCCGGGAACCGCTGCGCCACTTCGCCGGCCGGTCCGTCCGCGAGCACGATCTCCGTGTCGCCTGCGCGCAGAGCGAGCTGCAATTGCTCCGGCATCCACGGCTGGATGAGGGTGGTCGGCAGCTTGCGGCTCTCCAGCGAGACGATGCGCAAGGGTCCTGCGGCGCGCAACGCGCGCACCTGGTCCAGCCCGCCGATCGCGCCGGTGCAGGGGAGGAGCCGGCCGCGGCCCGGCCTGGGCGTCAGCAGGTCCGAACGGACGGCCGGGTCGGCCAGCGCACCGACCGACAGCAGGATGACGTCGACGCCGCCGTCCAGCAGCGCGGGCACCCGCTCCCGCACGGCCTGCTGGGTCGCCGCCTCGATGACCACGTCGATCGCGCCGGATGCCGGCAGTGCGTCGTCCCGGCCGTAAGTGCCGAGGACCCGATAGGGACGCGAATCCTGCACCGCACGGAGCAGCGCCCCGTTGATGTGCCCGTCGCCGAGGAACGCGACCCGCAGATCCGTCATGCTTCGACCCTAGGCCTAGGGTCGAAGCATGAGCATCACCGCAGATCCCGACGCCCTCGCCGAGTACTGGCGCGAGGTGCGCACCGTCGTCCCCGAGCTGCCGGCTGAGGCGCCCGAAGCCTGGGCGTTCGGCGCCACCCCCGAGCACGCCGACGGTCTGCTCGAGCTCGTCATGTCCGGTGTGAAGACCGGCACCGCGTCATCCGTGTGGGACTACGAGGCCTCCGGCGATCCGATGCCCGAGGTGGGCGAGCTGAGCGTGATCCTCGACGGCAGCGGGACGCCCCGCGCCGTGATCCGCACCACGTCCCTGCAGACGGTGCCGTTCGATGAGGTCGGCGAAGAGCACGCGCACGCAGAAGGCGAGGGTGACCGCACGCTGCGTGCCTGGCGTGAGATCCATGAGCGCTTCTGGCGCACCCACTCCGAGGACTCGCGCGGCTGGACGCCCGGCATGCCCGTGCTCTGCGAGCGGTTCGAGCTGGTGCATCCGGTGCGCTGACGCGCCGCTCCGACCGGCCTCGTGAGGTTCGCGGGCGTCATTCCGTTGCACGCGGCGCTCAAGCGAACAGGTCGTCGAAAGCGTCCAGGCGGATGCGCGGCGCGGCGGGCGTGGGAACCGCCTCCACGGCCTGGGTGGGTTCGGATGCCGACGTGTCCACGGCATCCATCACCTCACGCGCATCAGCCGTCAGGAACCTGCTCGGTTTGGCGATCACGTGCTTGGCCAGGAACGAGGTCGGATGCGTGGGCAGCCGAGACGGTGCGTACACGTCGAGGGTGTCGCGAGCCCGGGTCAGGGCCACGTAGAACAGCCGCTGCTCCTCGTCGAGTCCGGCCGAAGACGACAGCGCCATGTCGGAGGGCATCGACCCGTCGCAGGCCCGCAGCACGTGCACGGCGTCCCACTCCAGCCCCTTGGCCGAGTGGATCGTGGAGAGCGTCACCCAGTCCTCGTCGAGGTGCGGCTTCTTCGCCCAGTCGCCGGCCACATTCACCGGGTCGATCGCCTGCTCGCTGACGAAGGTGCGCAGGTCGGGCTGCCGTGCGGCGGCCTGCGAGATCCCGTCGACGTCGGTGACGCGGCGCTGCCAGTCCGGGTAGTGCGCGCGCAGCAGCGGGTCGACCGCGCCCCGGCAGGCCTCGACGACATCGACGACGGACGTGGTGGCATCCACCGCCCCGAGCAGCGACAGGGTCGAAGCGAGCCCGGTGCGGGCCTTGGCCGGGGCCGCGGCGACAGCATCCGCCGCCCGATCGATTCCGCCGTCGGCGAGCATCCCCGCGAGCCCTCGAGCCGTCGCCTTGCCGATCGCCCGGTGCCGGGTGAGCAGCCGGTACCACGACACCTCGTCAGCCGGATTGAGCACGACGCGGAAACTCGCCAGCAGGTCGCGCACATGCGCGGTCTCGAGGTACCCGATGCCGCCGAACTTGTGGAACGGGATGTCGCGCACCTTCAGCTCGATCTCCAGCAGCGCGCTGTGCGAACCGGTGCGCATGAGCACGGCCTGCTCGCGCAGCGGCATCCCGTCGACGTGCGCGGCGAGGATGCGATCGGCGATCGTGCGCGCCTCATCGTCGGCGTTGCGGCAGACGACCAGCGCGGGTCGGACACCACGGTCGGCCCGGTCGGCGACGAGCCGCAGCGGCAGCTCGCCCGGGCGCACCACGTTCGCCAGGTCGAGGATCGGCTGCGTGGAGCGGAAGTTGCGCTCCAGCCGCACCAGGGTCGCATCCGGATGGGCGTCCATGAGATCGAGGAGGTGCCCGGCGCCCGCACCGCGGAAGCCGTAGATCGCCTGCGCGTCGTCGCCGACCACGGTGAGACCGCGCCCGTCGGGAGCGAGCCCGCGCACGATGTCGACCTGCAGCTGATTGACGTCCTGGTACTCGTCGACCAGAACCCAGTCCCATCGCGCCCGCAGGCGCGCGCCCACGTCGGGGTCGGCGACGAGCGCCCGCCAGGCGATCAGCAGGTCATCCAGATCGAGAAGCCCGCGCTCGCGTTTGCGGACGCTGTAATGCCGAAGCAGCCCGATGATGGCATCCGCGTGCTCCAGCGCCCACGGGAACTGCTCGTCGATCACCTTCCGCGCGGGCGTGCCGGTGTTGATCGCCCGCGAGCCGATATCGGCGATGGTGCGCGTGGTCGGCAGACGGGTCCCCGTCCCGTCGAGGCCGTGCTCCGAGCGCAGCAGATCGAGCAGATCGATCACGTCGTCGGGGTCGAGCACCGTGACATCCGCCAGTCCGAGATGCTGCGCATGCTCGGCGACGAGCCGATGCGCGACGGCGTGGAACGTGCCACCGGCGATGCGCTGCGCGGCCTGCGCGTCGCCGCAGAGCGCGGCGGCACGGGAGATCATCGATGCGGCGGCACGGCGGGTGAAGGTCAGCAGCAGGATGCGCTCGGGCGCGACGCCAGCCTCCAGCAGGCGCGCGACCCGCGACGTGAGCACGTGCGTCTTTCCCGTGCCCGCTCCAGCGGCGATCACGAGCGGGCCGTCACCGTGCTCGACGGCCTGCAGCTGGGCCTCGTCGAGCCCCGCGAGCGCATCACTTTCCGTCATACCGCGACGGTAGCGCCGGCCTCGGACATCCCCGGCGGTGCCCACCGGCGATCGGGTCAGTCCACCGGCGATCGGGTCAGACCGCGGTCGCGACCTCGATGAGATCGCGCCGGGTGGGGTCGAGATCCCGGATGCCGCCGCGCCAGAGCGCCGTGATGGGACGGGTGACCGGGTCGCTGTCGATCGTCACCTCGACGAGCCGGCCCAGATGCACGTCGTCTGCCACCACCAGCCGCGACAGCATCGCCGGCGCCAGTCCGTTCGCCACGGCGGAGCGCACGGCGGCCGAGGTCGGGAGCACGGCGATCGGGGCATCCGGTTCCCGGCCGAGCCGGGCACGGACGGCGTCCTCCCAGGTCCGTCTCGTGCCGCTGCCCTCCTCGCGCGCCACGAGCGGCGCTGCCGCGGCATCCGCCATCGAGATCGACGCGACGACGGCCCACGAATGCCCTGGCGCCACGACCAGCGCGAGCGCATCCGCCCCGACCACCGTGCGCGACAGCCCGTCGGGCAGCACCGGCGATTCGATGAACCCGAGGTCGGCGGATCCGTCGCGCACGAGCGCGGCCACCTCGACGCTGTTCCCGGCGATCAGCCGCACTGTGGTCGGCTCCACGCCGTCGCGCACCTGCCGGTCGCGCAGGGCGACCAGCCAGCCGGGCAGCATGTGGGCTGCGACGGTCTGGCTGGCGGCGACCGTCAGCTCGCGGCGGCGCTCACCGCGCAGCGTGCCGACGCCGATGCGGAACCTCTCGGCGGCCGCGAGCACCTCCTCCGCCCAGGCTGCGACCGTCTCGCCGGCAGGCGTCGCCTCGACGCCGCGGGTGGTGCGCTGCAGCAGCTCCAGTCCCAGCATCCGCTCGACGCTGCGCAGCCGCGCGGATGCCGACTGCTGTGCGATCCCGCATTCCCGGGCGGCGGCGGAGATCGAGCCGTGCCGCACCGCCGCGGTCAGCAGCTCCAGCGCCCGCAGGTCGGGAACACCACTCATCGCATCGGCCACCAGGTCTCCCACAGTTCAGAACTGTACCCCTATCGGCGTGCGGCCCCTACCGGCCGATCACATGATCCGAGATGCTGGACGGATGCAGCTGTCCCCCGTGCAGACCCTCCCCACCCGCCTCGGCCACCGCGGCATCGACGTACTCCCGGGCGTGCTGGTCACCGCGGCGATCGCCCTGGTCGCGACGGGCATCGGAGCGATCTGGCCCGTGCTCGGCTCAGCGGTTCCGGCGATCGTGATCGGGGTGCTGCTGTCGCTGCTGCGCCCCCGGGCGATGGTCGGACATGAGCAGGCAGATGCCCGGGTGCAGCCCGGCATCGCCTACTCCGGCAAGTTCCTGCTGCAGCTGGCCGTCGTGCTGCTGGGCGTGCAGCTCTCGATCGGCGCGATCGCGAAGGTCGGCCTCGAGTCGCTGCCGATCATGCTGACCACACTCGTGGTCTGTCTGCTGGGCGCCTGGGGATTGGGACGGATGCTGCGCACCGAGCGCCGCCTGACCACCCTGATCGGCGTGGGCACCGGCATCTGCGGGGCATCGGCCATCGCCGCCGTCTCGCCGGTGATCGGCGCGGCCGGCGCCGAGATCGCCTACGCCGTGTCGACGATCTTCCTGTTCAACATCCTCGCCGTGGTGCTCTTCCCGCTCATCGGACACGCGCTGAACCTCGACCCGCACACCTTCGGGCTGTTCGCCGGCACCGCCGTGAACGACACCAGCTCGGTGGTCGCCGCAGCCGGGGTCTTCAGCACCGCTGCCCTCGGCTTCGCCGTTGTCGTCAAGCTCGTGCGCACGCTGATGATCATCCCGATCAGCATCGGACTGTCGGTCATGGAGGCGCGACGCAGCGCCGACGGGCAGCCGCTCACCGGCCGGCGCATCGCGAAGCTCGTGCCGTGGTTCCTGATCGGCTTCGTGATCGTCGCGATCGTGAACTCCACCGGGGTGATCCCGGATGGTCCGCGCGAAGTGCTCGTGCACGCCAGCGTGTTCCTGATCGCCATGGCTCTCGCCGGCATCGGACTGTCCACCGACATCCCCGCCCTGCGTCGCGCGGGCTGGCGGCCACTGGCTCTCGGCGGAATGCTGTGGATCCTCGTCACGGTCACCGCGCTGGCGACGATCGCCGCGACGGCCGCCCTGCGCGGCTGACCGACCTGGCGGATGGCGTCCTTCACTGCGGACGGGTGTCTTGCGCGCGGAGCTCTCTGAGCAGTGCGAGCTGTTCACGGTTGATCGCCATCAACTCCTCGATCTCCAACTTCGCGGAGACGTTCGTCTCGAAGTCATGCTGCGCCAGCGCCGCTGCAAGCGCATCCTGACGCCGAGCGGCGATCAGGAGGATCGCACCCTGAAGACCGGCCAGCATACTCAGGAAGAGATTGAGCAGAATGTACGGGTACGGATCCCAGGCCACTGCGGTCGTGTTGATGATCGACCAGGCGACCATCAGAGCCAGGAAGATCCCGATGAACATCCAGGAGCCCATCCCGTTCCGCAGACGGTCGGCTGCCCGCTGGCCGGTGGTCAGAGTCTCAGTGTGGTGTTCATGCCAGTTCTGCGTGGGGCGCGTCATAGACGAAGAGTATGCGACAGCGCCGTCCCGGAGCCGTCGCACGCTCAGGAGGAGAACTCCACCTGGGGAGGAAGAATCCCGCAGAATCCTCCTCCCGAGCGTGAGTTCTCCTCCCGAGCCGGTGCGGTCAGCTCCGGCGCTTGCGCGCGGAGTTCTTGCGCGCGGAGATCACGATGACGAGCACGATCGCGACCAGCAGCACGACTCCCAGTCCGATCAGCAGCGGCCAGGGCGCCGCCTCCGTCTCGGTCGGAGCCTGCGCGGCAGGCGTCGACGAGGGCTGCGTGGTCTCCGCGGGCGTCGTCGCGGTCGGGCTCGGCGCCGCCCCGGCGAGCGAGAACGCATAGTCGCCCGACGTGGGGTGCCCGTCGCTGGACACGACCTGCCAGGTGACCGTGAAGGACCCGTTCGGCATGCCGCTCTTCAGCGGCACGGTCAGGGTGTCCGCATTGATCACGGGGTCGCCTGCCACCCAGTCGGTGCCGGACTCGTCGACGACGGTCATCGCGGTGCCGTTGTTGTCGTCCGCCAGCGCGAGCAGGTCGCCCGAGAAGGTGAGCACGACCTGCTCGGGTGCGGCGGTGAGCTGCGCGTCGAAGGCCGGTGAGCTCGACACGAGCTCGTCGTGGGCGGATGCCGGGGCGGCGACGGCGAGCATGGCGACGACGGCCACGGCGGCCCCCGCCAGTGCGGTGCGGATACGGAACATGGAAAAGCCTCTCTCGGATGCCGCTGCGCGGCGTCTGCATCTGTGGACGGCGTGCGCGTGCACGACCGCGGGCGCAGCGGGAAGCTGCGCGAAGGATCAGATGAGACGGAGAGGAGGGCCCCGGCGGTGGATCTCCGCGCGGAACGGCTCACGCCGCACGGGCGCGGGAGTCGCGATCCAGTGCCGCAGCGCGGGCAAGTCGAGGGCGACAAGGATCCCGGTGGGCACCATCCGGCGCAGCCAGGTGGCGAGATCGGATGCCACGGCGAGCAGCGCCCTGACGATCAGCTCTCCGCGGTGCAGCGCGACGATCGTCAGCACGGCGGCGACGCCGTGCGCGATCCACATGCCCGCATCCTCGGGCACCAGCACGGGCTCACCGGAGAACGCCAAGGGCAGGGCGCCGTGCACATGCGGCGCGAGTGCGCCGGTCGGCGTGATGCTGCCGAGCACGAACAGGGCGTGGAACAGCAGCTGCGAGGCGAGCACCGACAGGCTCAGTCGGGCGATCGACAGGCGCCGGCCTGCCAGCACGCCCGCCAGCAGAGTGCAGACGGTCAGCGACAGCAGCCACGGCACGGCGATTCCCAGCATCCCGGGCATCCCACCGCCGACCCACACATGCGATGCCAGCGCGATGAACGTCGCGAACGAGGCGCCGACGAGCCCGCGGAGGAGCGGGATTCTGCGGGAGGGGCGCACCCCTCCATCCTCTCACTTCGCGGCGGGAGCCTTGCAGATCGCCCCGTCGGCGATGGTCTGACCGTACTGCTCGGCCGTGAACGGCAGTCCGAACTCGGGCGCCGTCTGACCCTTCGCCGCCGGAGCCTTCGATGCGATCGCGGCGAGCTCCCAAGCGAGGTAGGCGGCGGTGCCGCCGCCGGTGGACGAGTTGTTCAGCGTGACCGCCACCGTGAAGCCGGTCTCGGGGTCGGAGTACGCGGCCGTCGCGTACCCGGGTACCCAGCCGTGCTGGCCGATCATCGACCCGACCAGATACGCCCCTCCGGTCGCCTGGTACCAGCTCGCAGCCTTGGGGCCCGACGGCAGCGGGGCGCCGTAGCGCGCCGGGGTGGCGTTCTTCTTGCGCAGCGCCTGACGCGCCTCGGCCTGCACATAGCGGCCGAGGTCGGTGATGGTCGAGACCGCACCCGAGTTGGTGAATCCGATGCTCGAGGAGCTCTTGGTGACATCGACCGGGGCTGTGCAGTCGTATCCGCCCTCGACCGCGGGCAGGAAGGCGCCCTTCAGAGCCGGTGCGGGCTTCGGGACCGCAGCCGCGGGCGAGGGGAGCGAGGTGGAATTCAGCTCCAGCGGGGTGGTGACGTACTTCGAGATCAGCTGGGCTGCGCTCTCACCCGAGATGCGCTCCAGCGCGAGACCGAGCATGAGGTAGCCGGCATCCGAATCGCGGTAGGTCGTGTGCGCGGCTCCGCGCTGCACGCCCAGACCGAAGCTGGCCAGCTGCAGGGGCGCCCATTCGCGATCAGGCGTGTTCAGCCAGTACGGCTTCGCCGCGGATTCGGAGGAGCCGACGCCGCTGGTGCCGTTGCACAGGTCGAGCAGGGTGATGTCGCTGAGGTCCGCTACGCCGGAGACGTACTTCGGAACGGGCGCGTCGAGCTTGACCTTGCCGTCATCCGCCATACCGTACAGCACGTCGCAGGTCATCATGCGGGTGACGGCGCCCACACGGAAGGACATGTCGGTGGTGACCTTGGTGTCATCGCCCGCGGCCTGCGTGCCGAGTCCGGTCACCCACTCGCCGCTCCACGGCACCCACACGCCGACGATGGCGCCGGATGAGCCGGTCGCGACCATGGCGTTCTCGACGGCGGTCTGCAGCTGCGTCGCGACGTCGTCGGGGAGCTTCGCATCCACCTGCTTCGGCGGCGTGTACGAGAACTCAGGTTCGGATGCAGAGCACCCGGTGAGTGCGAGAACGAGGGCGACGGCGCCGCCGACGGCAGCGCGCAGACGGCGCGACGAACGAAGGTGCATAGATCGACTCTCTCCGAGTTGGATCCTCCGAGTCTAGAACGCGAAGTCTGAAAGCCCGCCTGTCATGGCATCCGCTCTTCAGCTCTCCACCTTCTCAGCCTGCCGCGCCTCCCACGCCTCGCGCATGAAGCGGCGCACATCCTCGTCCACGCGGATGTCGCGGGGGCGCAGCGGGCGCGAGAGATAGAGCCCGTCGAGTGCGGTGAGCCGGGACAGGGCCACGTAGGTCTGCCCGGGGGCGAACGCGCCGGATCCCAGGTCGATGATCGCCCGATCGTAGGTCTTGCCCTGCGACTTGTGGATCGTCACCGCCCACGCCAACCGCAGCGGGAACTGCGTGAACTCCGCGACGACCTCGCGGGAGAGCGTCTTCGTGCCGGGGTTGTACGCGTAGCGGAACCGCTCCCAGACGGCGGGCTCCACATCGAACTCCTCGCCGTCGATGTCCACCCGCACCGATCCTCCGAGGATGCGGGTGACGGTGCCGATCGACCCGTTCACCCAGCGGGGCGGCTCGCCCTGCATGGCCACGTCGTTGCGGAGGAACATCACCTGCGCGCCGACCTTGAGCTTGAGTTCGGAGTCGGCGGGATAGTTGGCCTCGCCGCGCCCGAAATCGCCCGAGACCTCGGCGTGGGCGGTCTGCTCACGGCCGGCGAGCGCGGCGAGGTGACGACTGTTGATGCTGTTGACGATGTCGTTGCGGGTGGCGAGCGTGATGATCGGCACCTCGCCCGGCTCGGGCTCCGGGGGCGTGCGGGCGCCCTGCGTGTTCAGCGTCTCGGCGATCTCGGCGGTCACCCGGCCGTAGCGCACCGCGTTCAGCATGGCCTTGAAGCCGTCGTCGGCCTGCCGGTGGATCTGCACCAGCTCGTGCACTTGCAGCTTCGCGCCGTGCTCGCCGATGTCCAGCAGTTGTTGGGTCCCTGAGCCTGTCGAAGGGGCGATGCCACCGGTCCACACCTTCGCGTCGAAGAACCAGAACGAGCGGTAGTGGTCCTGGATGTAACGCAGCTCGTCGCCGCGCGGCGGCACCGGCGCCAGCTGATACGGGTCGCCGAACATCACCACCTGCACGCCTCCGAACGGCAGGCCGCGCTTGCCCCTGGCCTGACGCAGCGACCGGTCGATGGCATCCATCAGATCGGCGTTGACCATCGAGATCTCGTCGATGACGAGGGTCTGGATGGCATTGAGGATGCGGCGCGTGGCATCCGACTGGTCGATCTCGCTCTCGGCGATCAGCCCGATCGGCAACCGGAACAGCGAGTGGATCGTCTGCCCCTCGACGTTCAGTGCCGCCACACCGGTCGGCGCGCAGATCGCGATCTGCTTCTCGGTGTTCCACGCGAAATGCTGCAGCAGCGTCGACTTTCCGGTGCCTGCCCGGCCCGTGATGAAGACATGCTCGTCGGTGTCCTCGATGAGTCGGAACAGCGCCTGCTGTTCGTCGGAGAGGGTCACGGGCACGCACCCCATGTTAAGTCCCCCGCGCGGTCCGCGTGAGTCCGCGAATGTCGACGGGCGTGCGCATCACGGCTTCGTCCCAGGCCAGATCCCTAGACTTGCGCCATGATGCAGGGGCGGACGGTGTCACGGCGGCGAGCCGTGCTCCGAATCGACCTCGGCATCCTCGCCGTCATCGGAGTTCTGCTCATCGCCGCCCTCGGCGCCGGCGGCCTCTCGCTCTACCAGCAGATCTACAGCCCGTCGGCCTTCGTGCAGCGCTACCTCGATCTGCTCGCCACCGGGCGCGCCGCGGACGCACTGCGGGTGCCGGGAGTCTCAGTCGACCTGGCTCTGAATGGCGATGCCGAGATCGATGCAGCAGCATCCGAGGCGCTGCTGCGCACCTCCGCGCTGGGCTCGCTGACCGACTACGGGATCACCGCAGAGAAGCAGAAGGACGGCGTCCACAAGGTGACCGCCTCGTATCTGGCCGGCGGCGCGCACGGAACGTCCACCTACTCGGTGGTGCAGGACGGCTGGATCGGCGTGGTGCCGAACTGGCGCTTCGAGCGCAGCCCGCTCGCCGAGATCGAGCTCACCGTGCGCGGAGCCGACGTCTTCGCGGTCAACGGATTCGAGCTGGACCGCCGTCAGGTGTCCGCCCACGGCGCCGACGCGAAGCCACTGGATCCCCTGCACCTGCTGGTGTTCACCCCCGGCGTCTACTCCGTGACCGTCGACACGGCGATCTCCGCGACCCCCGGGGTCCGCGTGCTCGCCGATACGGCGCTGGCCAGCACACCCGTGGAGGTCCAGGCGCAGCCGACCGAGAAGTTCATCGGCATCGTGCAGCAGAAGGTCGAGGAGTTCCTCGCGAACTGCGCGACCCAGGAGGTGCTGCTTCCAACCGCCTGCCCGTTCGGACTCGAGGTGCAGAACCGCATCGCCGATGGGACGCTGCCGAAGTGGTCGATCGCTCAGCAGCCGCACGTGGCGGTCGAGCCCGACGGTGCGCAATGGCGGATCCCGACGACCGAAGCAGTCGCCCACATCGACGTGAAGATCAAGTCGGTCTTCGACGGGTCGGTGCACGACGTGTCGGAGGACGTGCCCTTCCAGGTCGACGGCACCATCAGTATCCTGCCCGACGGTTCGGCGCAGATCCGGGTCGGCTCCCCCGACGCCGACACCGATACCGAAACCGACAGCGATACCGACACCGAGTAGGGATCGTCGGCTATCGGTCCACCGTGGTGCCCTGCGCGCGCTCGGCGACGCGCTGATCCCGCGCGGCCAGCCTCGCGAGCTTCTCGTTGTACTCGTCGAGCTCGGCGTCGCCGGCGCGGTCGGTGAACCGGTCGCGGCGACGCTGCAGCTTGTCATCCGACCGCGACCACTGGATCGCCACCGTGATCGCCAGGATCAGCGTCGGGATCTCGCCCACCGACCAGGCGATGCCGCCGCCGATGTACTGATCCTCCATCGGCGTCGGACCCCAGGTGCGTCCCATGGATCCGAACCACTCGGCGACCATCAGACCCGACTGCATCATGATCGCCATGCCGAAGAAGGCGTGCATCGCCATCACGGCGATCAGGGTGATGATGCGGCCGGCGTGCGGCAGCCGGTACGGGATGGGATCCACGCCGACCAGCGTCATCACGAACAGGTAGCCCGAGATGAGGAAGTGCACGACCATCCACTCGTGGCCGAGGTGGTCGTACATCGACCAGCGCACCAGGTCGGTGAAGTAGAACGCCCACAGCGACACGATGAAGATCGCGGCGGCCACGAACGGGTGGGTGACGACCCGCGAGAAGGGCGAGTGCACCGCCCACAGGATCCATTCGCGCGCCCCGCGGGTGCCGTCGTCGCGTTTGTGGATGGCGCGCAGGGCCAGCGTGATGGGTGCGCCGCTCACCAGCAGCAGCGGGATGGCCATGCTCAGCACCATGTGGCCGAGCATGTGGATGCTGAACAGGTACTCCTGGTACAGGTTGATCGGCCCGGAGGTGACCCAGAGCAGCAGCAGGAGCCCTGCCATCCAGAAGATCGTGCGCTGCACCGGCCAGCGGTCGCCGCGCGCGTGCAGGCGCAGGACGCCCACGATGTAGAGGAAGACGCCGAAGCCGATCGCCACGAACCACAGGATGTCGATGTCGACCGAGGTGAACCAGCGACCGAGGGTGAGCTCGGGCGGCAGCGGCGTGCTGGTCAGGCGCTCAGCCGCCGTCTGCACGGCCGGGGCCGTGTCGCCCTGGGGCGGAGGCGTACGGGCCAGCGCGGCAGCGGCGCGCCGGATGCCAGGCCCATCAGTGCGAGCTCGCCGAGGACCAGAATCCAGAACGAGCGCTTCTCCTTCGATCCGGAGTTCGCAGCGGAGTTCGCACCGGCGAAGTGCGGGATGAGCCGGCGACGGTACCAGGCGCCGAACAGGCCGAGGGCGATCAGCAGGATCGCCTTGCCGATCACGATCAGGCCGTACGGAGAGAGCAGCTCCTCCCACGAGCCGACGGCGACGATGGTGCGGGCGATGCCCGAGATCGCGACGACCACGAATGCCGCGAGCGCGAGCGAGGAGTACCGGCTGACCAGGAGCGGCATGTCCACGGCATCCGACTTCGCGTTCTTGGTCTTGGTCTGCTTGGTCTTGGTCTTCGTGGTCTTGCTGCCGAAACCGCGCAGCACCACCAGCAGCATCAGGCCGCCGATCCAGACGGCCGCGCCGACGGTGTGCAGCAGGATGGCGTTGACGGCGACGTTGTGCCCGGCGAGATCACCGGCGTGGCCCTGGGTCGCGAGCGGCAGGAAGGCGGCCGCGGCGAGCACCGCCGTCATCAGCGTGCCGGTCCAGCCGCGCCATCCGAAGGCGAGCAGGGTGATGACCGCGCCCATCAGCACGGTGATCAGCCACGCCTGCCCGAGCGGGAGGGTGAGCAGGAACATGCCCAGCTGGTCACCGAATGAGCTGTCGGCCGTGAGCTTGGGGTTGAAGGCCGCCAGCAGCGTCATGACCGCTGCGACCGCGGAGGTCACGGTGAACAGTGCGGCGGCGATGGATGCCGTGTCGAGCGCCACATCGAACGGGCGGGTGCCGCTGCGCAGGCCGAACAGGGCGAGCACCAGAGAGCCCAGCATCGCGGCGCCGGCGAGGTTCGCGATCATCTTGACGATCGGCAGGCCCCACATCACGACGGGACCCGGATCGAGGAGTTTCGGGGGCACGGCGGCGCCCCCGACGACGAGGGCCGCGATGACCCCCGCGGTCGCGCCGGCGATGAGGATCACGAGGCCGGCGAGACGGTAAGACTTCACCCCTCCAGCCTACGGCTGATGCCTGTGCGCGACGCGGGAGAGACGGGCGCCTGGGGCACGAGAAAGGCCGCCCCCGAAGGGACGGCCTCTCTCTCAGCAGCAGTCTTACTTGACGGCAGCCTTCAGCTTGGAGCCGGCGGTCACCTTGACGCGCTTGCCAGCGGGGATCTTGATCTCGGCGCCGGTCTGCGGGTTGCGGCCGGTGCGGGCCGCAGTGTCGACCTGCTCGAAGGAGATCCAGCCCGGGATCGAGACCTTGCTGCCCTTGGCGACAGCATCGGAGACGGTGCCGAAGAGCGAGTCGAGGACGCGCGAAACGGTCGCCTGGCTCTCGCCGGTTGCAGAAGCAATGCTCGCGACGAGCTCGGTCTTGGTGATGGACTTGTCAGCCATGTCATCCTCCAGCGACGACGGTCCGTCGCATCGTGTTGATTTCGGGGAAACCCCCGTCGGTCGATCGACCGCCTTGAATGTATCAACCTGAGACGGTAAAACCGCGTCATTTCGCGGGTTTCGGCCTGTTTTCTCGGTGTGTCACGCCACAGGAGCCACTTCAGTCACATTTTCGGGGCCGACGGGGCATCGCGGCGGTCCTCCGCGCCTCCCCTGCTCGGGAGGAGAACTCCCGCTCGGGAGGAGTCCAGCGCGAGTTCTCCTCCTCCTCACAAGGAGTTCTCCTCCCGAGCAAGAGGGGTTCAGGCGGCGAGGTGCAGGCGCTGCGCGATCGCGGCCATGATCGAGGCCTGCACCTCGTGCCAGCGATCCATGAGCTGCGAGTAGCTGATGCGGATGACGTGGTAGCCGTGCAGCTTGAGCAGAGCATCGTGGGCGATGTCACTGGTGCGCTGCGCACCGACGTGATGTCCTCCATCGATCTGGACGACGAGGCGATCACCGATCAGGAAGTCCACACGATGCCCCAGCAGCCAGACCTGCGGCGTGATCGGCAGGCGGAGCCATCGCAGCCTGGTGCGGAAGATGGTCTCGGTGCCGGCATCCGCGAAGGGCGTCGCCTCCTGCAGCATCCGTCGTGCATCCGGAGGCAGCGGGGCACGTTCCAGCACGCCGGGATCGATGAGGCCCTTGTTGAGCGCCGACTCCCATATCGCCAGGGCCGACTCGTGCGCCTGGCAGCGGGCCACCAGTACGAGCGCGTTCTCCAACGAATCCTCACAGGAGTCCGGATGCCGAGGGAAGAGCGGCACGCTCCAGTGCATCACGCCCCGCTTCACCGTGGCGTGCCCGGCATGCGGCGGTGCGGCGAGGTGCGGCGTCGAGGAGTCGAGCACCCACAGGTCGCGTCGTGCAGCCAGCGTGACGCAGCTGAGCACCACCCCACGCCTGGCTGCGGTCACCAGCATCCGATCGGCCCCGGCACTGGCCACCCATCCGCGACGGACCGAGAAGATCCAGCCGCGTTCGCGAGCTCGCCTCAGCGCGTGAGGGGTGACGCCCAGCCGGCGCAGCGCCTCCACGCGGGCCACTCCGTCGAACTGCGCGAGCGCGTCCAAGACATCCATGGGTCGATCGTGGCCCCATGCGACAGCATCCGAAGTCCCGGATCACACGTTCTGTGGACAGATCCGCTGCGCTCGCGATTGTGCAGGACGACACGTGCTCCCCCGTCCGGGAGGAGAACTCGCACTCGGGAGGAGCGCTGCGCGAGGATCCTCCTCCCCACAGGGAGTTCTCCTCCCGAGCGGGTGCGGGCAAGGACGAGACCGCACCCCGGATACGCGAAAGGGGCGAGGATCCGAAGATCCTCGCCCCTCTACAAGCGGATGCTTACCAGCTCGACTTGGTGATGCCGGGCAGCTCGCCGCGGTGCGCCATGTCACGGAAGCGGACACGCGAGATGCCGAACTTCGTGAGGACACCACGGGGGCGGCCGTCGATGGCGTCACGCGAACGGACGCGAACCGGCGACGCGTTGCGCGGCAGCTTCTGCAGGCCGAGGCGTGCGGCCTCACGGGCCTCGTCGGTGGCGGTCGGGTCGACCAGGGTCTTCTTCAGCTCGAGACGACGCTCCGCGTAGCGGGCGACGATGACCTTGCGCTGCTCGTTCTTGGCGATCTTGCTCTTCTTGGCCATGTCTTAACGCTCCTCTCGGAATTCGACGTGCTTGCGGATGACCGGGTCGTACTTCTTCAGCACGAGGCGGTCGGGGGTGTTGCGACGGTTCTTCTTGGTCACGTAGGTGTAACCGGTTCCTGCCGTCGAACGCATCTTGATGATCGGACGGATGTCCTGAGCCTTCTTGGCCATTAGAGCTTCACACCCTTCGCCTGGAGGTCCGCGACAACCTTCTCGATGCCGCGCACGTCGATCACCTTGATGCCCTTGGCGGACACGTTCAGCGTGATCTTGCGACCGAGCGAGGGCACGAAATAGGTCTTCTTCTGCACGTTCGGGTCGAAGCGGCGCTTCGTCCGGCGGTGCGAGTGCGAGATGTTGTGACCGAAGCCGGGAACGGCTCCTGTCACCTGGCACACTGCTGCCATGATTACTCCTTCTATACCGTGAGGCCGGACGGCCTCACCCAAGATCCCTTGTCTGCACCCCGCCTCCGCGCACGGCCAGAGACCGTATCGAAGAGAGTGGGATGCGAACTGCGCACAGGAGGGCGCGCAGACAAGGAGTCAGTTTAGCATGCGGGGAATCACTTCTCGGACCCGGCCACCATCCCCTTGATGAAGTATCTCTGCAGCACGAGATAGACCACCAGCACGGGCAGCACCGAGAGCAGGGATGCCGCAGCCGCGGCCCCCACGTCACTGGAGGTCGTCGAGAAGAAGGTCGCCGTGGCCGGCGCGATCGTGCGCATCTCGGGACTGCGCATCAGGTAGACGCTCAGCGCGTAGTCGTTCCACACGTTCACGCTGGTCAGGATCACCACCGTGGCGGTCACCGGCGTGAGCATCGGCACCACCACACGGAACAGCACCTGCACGGCGCTGGCGCCGTCGACCGACGCCGCCTCCTCGATGGAGACCGGCAGCGCCCGCATGAACGCGGTGTACAGGAAGATGGCCAACGGCAGCTGGGTGGCCGTCATGACCAGGATCATGCCCCAGTAGGTGTTGATCGCATGCCACTGACTCATCATCGAGTACAGCGGCACCAGGATCGACAGCGGCGGGATCATGATGAGCCCGACCACACCGGCAAGCACGAGCCTGTTCGACAGGGTGGACCGGCGGGCGAGCGGGTAGGCGGCGAGCGCGCCGAGCACGCACACCAGCACCGTGGCGCCGAGGGTGACGATGGCGCTGTTGCCGATCGCGCGCAGGATGCCGCCCTGCTCGATCGCAGTGGCGAAGTTCTGCCAGTGGATGCCGGTGAGCCGCGGCAGCCATTGCGAGGACAGGTCGCTGCGCGCCTTCATCGCGGAGGTGACGGTGATGTAGAACGGCAGCAGCTGCAGCAGCACCGCGACCAGCACGCCGGCGCCGATCGCCAGGCGCCCGGGCCACGGGGCGCGGACGGCGGGGCGGACGGATGCCGCACTCACAGCTGCTCCAGCCGTCGCCGGTTGAGCATCGTGTTCAGCAGGAGGGTGAACACCGCGATGATGAGGAACAGCACGACGCCCATCGCCGAGGCGTAGCCGGCGCGCTGGCTGCCGAAGTACATCTTGGCGATGAGGGTGGACACCGAGTGCGTGGAATAGCCCGGTCCGCCCGCGGTGAGCACCTGGATGACGTCGAACAGCTTCATGCCGCCGATCAGGTTGAGCACGATGCTGGTCGCGAAGGCGGGCTGCAGCATCGGCACGGTGATGTGCCGGAACGACTGCGCGGCGTTCGCTCCGTCGAGTCGGGCGGCCTCGTAGTACACGGTGGGGATGGACTGCAGCCCGGCGAGGTAGATCACCATCGAGATGCCCATGAACTGCAGCGAGTTCACGACGACGATCAAGGCGATCGCCGCGCCCGAGTCGCTGAGCCACGCGGTGCGCTCCCCACCCAGGGCGATGACGAGATCGTTGAGACCGCCGCTGTTGTAGGAGAGGAACAGGTAGTACATCGTGCCCATCACGACGGGCGAGACGAGCACCGGGAGGTAGATGATCGCCCGGGCGACGTTGCGACCGCGCACGGATCTGTCCAGCGCGAGGGCGAGCCCCAGTCCGATGACCTGCTGCAGGATCGTCGACCCGACGCCGTAGATGAACGTGTTTCCCAGGGCCGTGCGGAAGTTGGGGTCGTCGAACAGCCGCAGATAGTTCTCCAGGCCGACGAACGAGCGCTCGGGAGAGTAGCCGTCCCAGTTCGACAGCGACAGCATCACGCCGTTCACGAGCGGCCACAGGGTGAAGACGCCGAGCACGGCGAGCGCGGGGAGGTAGAGCAGGTTGAGTCCGCGTCCCGCGAAGCGCGGGATGCTCGACCGACTCGTCGTCATCGCAGCGAGTCGTAGCTCGACTTCATCTGCGTCACGGCATCCGCCGGGGTCATCTGCCCGGTGATGACGCCATCGGTCGTGGTGACCATGGTGTCCCAGATGCCGTTGGGCAGGTACACCCGGTCGAAGTAGGGCTTGAGCGGCACGTCGCCGGGCTTGACGAAGGCGTCGTAGCTGGCGGTGAGGACGCCGAGATCGCTGGTGGCGTTCGTCAGCCCCGGGATGCCGCCGATGGACCCTGCCAGTTCGGAGAGGTTGTCCGGCTCCGCGAGGTAGGCCAGGTAGTCCAGTGCCTGCTTCTTGTTCGGCGAAGTCTTCGAGACGCCGTAGGCGCGCCCTTCTCCGCCGACGAGGAACGGCTTCCCGGTCTCGGACGGGATGGGCATGTAGCCGAGGTCGGCATCCGGGTTGAAGCCCAGGGCCGTGGCGACCAGGTAGTTCTGCACGAACACGAACGCCGTCTTGCCCTCGGCCAGCGAACGCCCCAGATCATCCGTCGTCGCCGAGGAGTAATCGGGGTTGAACCAGCCCATCTTCTGCCACGACGCGACGTGGTCGAGGATGCGGGTGTAGCCCTTCTCGTCGAAGGTGCCGTCCTTGAAACCCTCCAGCTCGGCATCCGTGAAGTCACCGGAGCCGAGGAAGTCGGCGATGTTCCCGGCGAACCAGCTGTCCTTGCCTGAGGAGGAGATCGGCGTGATCCCGGCATCCTTCAGCGTCTTCAGGGCCGCTTCGAACTGATCCCAATCCGTGAGCTGGGCGGGGTCGATGCCGGCGTCCTTCAGGACGGTGCGGTTGTAGACGATGCCGGCGACGTCGGTGTCGATCGGCAGCGCGAAGAACTGGCCGTCGGCGTTCTCCATCGCCGGGGCGAGCGCCGTGTTGAAGTCCTTCGCCCACGGCTGCTCGTTCAGGGGCTCGAGGAACTGGCTGTAGCGCAGCAGCGACCAGCCGTGCGTCGCCCAGATGTCGGGGATGTCGTTCGAGGACAGTCGCACCTTGATGTCGTCCTCGTAGGTGTCGGTCGAGGGCACCAGATCGATCTTCACGCCCGCGTTGTCCTTCTCGTACGCGTCGGTGATCTTCTGCAGCACCTTGAGCGACGGATCGGTCGAGCCGAAGTTGGTCTGCATCTCGATCTTCACCTCGCCGCCGCCACCACCGGTGTCTCCGGAGCATCCGGTGAGGGCGATCGCGGCGGTCGCGACGATCGCGATCGCGGCCGCTGCATGCTTGGCGGTCGTGGAATTCTTCATGTCTGGTCCTCGCTGTCTCTCGGCGTCACTGACGATGACGGACGGCTGGTGCGAAATCTCCCCGTTCGTGATACGTTACCCGCGTAGATCACTGGGGAACAGGGGGTCTCGGAACCGTACTGAGGGGCACGGTTCCGGGGCCCTCCTCCATGTTGACACCCGTAGACCGGCGATGGAAGACTTCGAGCCATGGCGTTCACCTTGGGGATCGTCGGAGCAGGTCAGTTCGCCGGCCAGTTCGCGACGCTCTTCCACCATCATCCCGGCGTAACCGCAGTCCATGTCACCGACGTGGTCGGCTCCCGAGCCGACGATCTCGTGCGCGACGCGGAACTGGCAGGCACCTTCGACTCGTTCGAGGACATGATCGCCTCACCGGCGATCGACGCGGTCGCGATCTTCACGCAGCGCTGGACCCACGGTCCGCTGGTCGTGCAGGCGCTGCGGGCCGGCAAGCACGTGTACTCGGCGGTGCCGATGGCGATCACCGTCGACGAGATCGCGGCCATCATCGACGCGGTCCGCGAGACCGGTCTGACCTACATGATGGGCGAGACCAGTTACTACAACCCCGCGACGGTGTTCGCCAGGCAGAAGGTCGCGGAGGGCGCGTTCGGCCGGCTGTTCTACGGCGAGGGCGACTATGTGCACGACATGGACCTGGGCTTCTACGAGGCGTACCAGTACTCGGGCGGCGAGAACTGGAGGGCGACGGCGAGCTACCCTCCCCTGCTCTACCCGACCCATTCGATCGGCGGGGTCCTCGGCGCCTGGGCGACCCACGCCACCGCGGTGTCGGCGATCGGCGTGGTCGATCAGCGCGGCGACGGGGTGTTCGACCGCTCGGTGAGCCAGTTCGACAACGACTTCTCCAACGCCACCGCCCTGTTCGAGCTGGCCGCGGGCGGCTCGATGCGCATCAACGAGTTCCGCCGGGTGGGCTACCCCTCGCACCTGCGCGAATCGCGATTCCGCTGGTTCGGCACCGATGGCTCCTTCGAGCAGCTCGCGCAGACCACCGTGTGGCAGACCAGGGAGGGCGTCGAGGACATCTCGCACCTCATCGACACGCACCCCTCGGTCGCGCACGACGACCCCTCGCTGGCCCACGTCGCCCCCGCGCTGCGCGACGCGTTCGTCTCGGGGTACGCCGAGATCCACGCGGCCGACCGCGCCCGCATCCCCGCGGAGCTTCTGCCCTTGCACAACGGGCATGAAGGCAGTCACCATTTCCTCGTGGATGACTTCGTGCGTGCGGTGAACGATCGCACCCTGCCCCCCGTGAACGCGTGGCAGGCCGCACGGTTCACCCTGCCCGGAGTGATCGCGCACGACTCCGCCCGCCGGGGCGGAGAGCGCCTCGCGATCCCCGACATGGGTGATCCCGATGGTCATTGAGCGTGCGCGCTCGGTGACGCGCGCCGATGTCGCCCGATATGCCGGGGTCAGCACGGCCGTCGTCAGCTATGTGCTCAACGCCGGCCCCAAGAACGTCGCCCCGCTCACGCGCGAGCGCGTGCTCGACGCCGTGCGGGTGCTCGGCTACCGTCCGAATGCCGCCGCGCGGGCGCTGTCGATGGGCGCGGCCGACATGTTCGGCCTGCTCGTGCACGACAACCGCAACCCGTTCTTCGCCGAGCTGTGCCACGCACTCGACCAGGCCACGGCGGATGCCGGACGATCGCTGTTGATCGTCAACTCCGACCGCTCGCAGGTGTCGACCTCGGAGCAGATCCGCGATCTTGCCTCCCGGCAGATCTCCGGACTGGTGATCGCGGACGTGCTCACGGCGGGTGAGCAGTCGCTGGTCGAGATGCTGGGCATCCCCACCGTCGTCATCGGCCAGTTCGGCGAGACGGAAGGTCTGCACAGCGTCGGAGTCGATTTCGCGAGCGGCGCCCGCCTGGCCACCGAGCATCTGATCGGGCACGGCTATCGTGACATCGCCTTCACCGGCAGCGCGGCCCGCTACGACGAGCGCGAGCGCGGCTGGCGCGAGGCGCTCGCCGCCGCCGACCTGCCTCTGGGCTCGCTCGTGCACACCCAGTTCAGCTATCAGGGCGGGTACGACGCGGGCGTGCAGCTGGCGTCATCCGCCGTCCTGCCGCGCGCCGTGCTGGCGGCATCCGATCAGATCGCGATCGGGATGCTGTCGGCGTTCGGCGAACGCGGCATCCGGGTGCCCGACGACATCGCGATCATCTCCTTCGACGGCACCGTCACCGCCGACTACGTGTGGCCGCGTCTGACCACCGCGGTGCAGCCCCTCGAGCAGATGGCCGAGATGGCGGTGCAGGGGCTGCTGGATCAGGATGCGGCTCCGCGCCATCGCTCGTACACGAGCACGCTGCGCATCCGCGAGTCGTGCGGGTGCCGGCCGGCGGCCTGAGCCGGCTCAGAGTCCGAGTGCGGCCTCGGCGGCGCCGCGTCCCCACCGGAACGGCGAGACGGTCGGATCACCCGTGATCCAGAACCGCCACGGGAACGCCATGGTGCCGGCGAGCCCTGCCACGCCCACGCGCGGACCGGCTGAGACGTCCTGGACCTGGTCGTCCAGCAGCAGGCGCGCGACGGCGCCGTTCATCTCCGCACCCGAGGCGATGTCGATGCCGTCGTGCAGCGCGTGCCGCAGGCCGACCGCCTGACCGAGCCTCCCCGGCCCGCGGGCCAGGTCGCGCAGCGCGGTGCGTCCGAGAGGCAGCGCGACGCCACGGCGCTCGGCGGCGGCATCCACCCCGCGAACCACTTCGCCGGCGCGCAGCAGGATTCCTCCTGCCTCGCCCTCGGGTCCGCACACGACGTTGACGCACGAGTGGATGCCGTGGCTCAGGTACACGTAGAGATGCCCGGGCTCGCCCCACATCGTGGCGTTGCGGGCGGTGGGTCCCATCCGTGCGTGCGAGCCGGGGTCGGGCACGTCGCCGGTGCCCTTGCCGTGATACGCCTCGACCTCGGTGATGCGCAGGTGCGTCTCGACGCCGTCGACCGAGGTCGACAGGGTGGCGCCGAGCAGACGCGGCGCGACCTGCAGCGGCAGACCCATCAGGTCTGCGCGCTGCACGGGACGCAGGCCGGTCACGGCTGCGGCGCCTGCCCGCACCAGGAGATGTCGAATCCGCTGAGGACGGGCAGCTCACGGTCGCCGTCGAGCTCGATCAGCTGGGTGTGCAGCGTGGTGGGCAGCGGCAGCTGCAGCGTGTCGTAGGGGTTGTCGGGCAGGTCGGGTGCGACCACGATCGCCGCGTACTGACCGCTCGGCGACACGCAGGTCTGCAGGATGGCATCCGCGCCGCTGACCTCGGTGACCAGGTTCGCCGCGCCCTTGTCGCCCACCCGCACGACCGCCTGCCCGGTCGGCATGCCGTCGGCGTCGCGCTGGACGATGTGCCGCAGCGTGCCTCCGGGGAACGGGACGATGGTGTCGGCGTCGCCGTAGTCGGGGTCGGATGCCGGCAGCGCCGACTCCTCGCCGCTGGTGAGGTCCAGCTGCACGATGCTTCCGTCGGAGCGTTCGACGATCGCCGTGTAGGTGCCGCGGCTGACGCCGAGGATGCTGGCGGCGATGCCCATGGGCTTCACTCCGGCATCCGTGCTGCGATCCTCCACGCCCAGAGCGCCGTTGAAGTCGATGAACAGCAGCGAGGACGAGTCGGGGACGAACTGCCATTCCGCGACGCTGGCCTCCTTGCCGTCGACCTGCACGATGCTCGGCTTGCCCGTGCCGCTGAGCGACTGGGTGACCAGGACGCTGGCGCGGCCGGAGGTCTCGGTGAGCTCGCGGTCGGAGTAGCTGTAGCCGACGAGGTTGCCACGGTCCGACACCTGCACCGACGAGACGTATCCCTCGCCGGGGAGCTTCAGCTCGTGCTCGCCCGACCCGTCGCGGTTCATCACCAGCAGGTGCGAGCCGTCGTCCTCTTCGACGACGACGACCAGCAGGGTCGAGGTGGCGCGGTAGTCGTCGATCTTCGGATGCGCGAAGACGGGCCTCGCACGCTTTCCGGCGAGGTCGGTGGTGAAGATCTTGTCGTCACCGTCGGCGGAGCGCTGCAGCAGCAGGATGTGCGAGGCCGGGGTGGTGAAGCTCGTCGTCAGATCGGCGGTCGGACCGCCTCCGGTGGCTGCCGCGTCCTTGACCGAGACGGTGTACTTCGTCTCGTCGTTCAGGGGAACGGTGAAGCGGATGCCGATGCTGCGCCCCGCCGCGTCCACGGTGAACGGCACGGCAGGCGTGACGGTGACCTGCTCGGCATCCACCGGCTCCAGCCGCTGATTCGCGCTGAGGATCAGCCGGCTGCCGGAGGTCTCGATCGCCTGCTGCGCGTTGACCTGCACCTGCGCGATGCGCGGACCCTGAGTGAGGCTCACGACTCCGAGCACGGCGACGACCAGGGCGAGCACGCCGAGCACCGACAGCAGCGTGAGGGTGAAGCGGCGGTCCCGCAGGCGGCGGGGTGGGCGTGCCGGATCCTCTGCGGAGTGCGAATCGGGGGCTGGGCGGGCGGGGGCTTCCGGTGCGGGCACAGCAGCGCGCGGAGCAGGGTCGGTCGGGGCCGCGGGGACCTGGACCGGGGTCGTGGGCAGCGGCACCGGCGGAACCGGATGCTGAGGTTCCTGGGCGACCGGATGCTGCGCGGGTGCCTCCGGTGCCTCGGCGGCCTCTTCGGCCGCGCGGAGCGCGCGCAGCTGAGCGCGGGTGAGGGGCGTGCCGTCACCCGATCCGTCAGTACTCATACGGATCCTTCGGCTCGGCGATCTTCTTCACCGAGGTCGGCTCGACGCGCAGCGTGCCGTCGCCTTCGGCGCGCACGGTGCCGGTCACCTCGACCCACTGGCCGGTGGAGTACTTCTCGGTGACCCCGCCGAGCGGCACGGTCGCGGGCTGCGCGTCGATCACGCAGTGCGTGATGGTCATGCGGGTGAGGCCGACGGCATCCCCCTTGCCGGGGGTGACGAAGCCGGTCAGCGTGACCGACGCGCCGTCGTAGTTCTCGGGGCGGGTGGCGGTGGCGAAGGCGCTCGCCCAGTCGCCGACGCCGAAGGTGGTGGTGTCGGCGACGCCGAGCGTGACGTCGTCGGCCCCGGCGAACAGCACCGGCACCTCGCCGGCCCGCGACATGGCCAGCTGGGCGGAGAGGGATGCCGGGGGCAGCACGAGCGCGGCGAGGACCACGACGGATGCGATGACGCCGCCGCTCACGACGGCGGCGGTCTGCAGCATCCGATGCCGCACGGCATGCGGCCCGGTCGCGGCGGCGCCGTGATCATGGTCGTGATCGCCCTCCGTGCCGAGCGGAAGCATGCACGACCACACCGCGATGACCAGCGTGACCGCAGCGGCGACGCAGGCGAACCAGACCGTGTCGGGGCTGATGTACAGGGTGAGCCGTCCGGTGACGCCCAGGCCGAGCGTCACGACCGAGATCACGGTCGCCAGTCCCACGCCCAGCCAGCGGGCGGCGAGGGTGTGAGCACGACTGGGCGCGTGGGGATCAGCCAAGGACGTTCACCCCGATCCCGATGGCGCTCGCGGCGAGCACCACGATGGCGACGAGGCCGGCGAGCACCCGCCCGGTGAAGGTGGTGCGCAGCAACGCGAGCATCTTCACGTCGACCAGCGGGCCGACCAGCAGGAACGCGATGATCGCACCGGAGGAGAAGGTGGAGGCGAACGACAGCGCGAAGAACGCGTCGACGTTGGAGCAGATCGCGACCGTCATCGCCAGGGCCACCATCGCCAGGATGGAGAGCACCGGGTTCGATCCGATCGCCAGCAGCACATCGCGCGGGACGAGCACCTGCACGGCGCCGGCCAGTGCCGAGCCGATCACGAGGGCGGGCATCACGGCACGCAGTTCGACGAGGAAGTGGACCAGGCTGCGCCGCACCGGCGACCCGGGCTCGTGGGCGGCCTGCTCGCAGGTCTCTACGAAGCGCGCGGTCAGCAGCGACTGCGGGTCGGAGTGGCGGCTGTAGATCCAGCCGATGAGGTTCGCGATCAGGTAGCCGCCGACCAGACGCGCGACGAGGATGCCGCCGTCCCAGCCGAACGCGGCGTGCGTGGTGAGGATGACGATCGGGTTGACGATGGGGGCGGCGACGAGGAAGGTCATCGCCTCGGCGGGTGCGAGCCCGCGCATCATCAGTCCGCGCGCGAAGGGCACGTTGCCGCACTCGCACACGGGGATGAACATGCCCAGCAGCGACAGCACCGCGCGACGCAGCCAGGCGTTGCGCGGCAGCCAGCGCTGCACGGCATCCGACGGCAGCCACACCTGCACCACGATCGACAGCACGACCCCGAGGATCACCCAGGGCAGGGCCTCGATGAGCACGCTCAGTGAGAGGGTCAGTCCGTCCTGCGCGCGATCCGGCAGCGCCTTCGGGAACAGGCTCGGGGCCAGGACGTCGATGAGCACGAGGACGGCGACGATGCCGATGCCGACGGCCAGCGCGGTGCCGATCGGCACTCGACGCGGCGGATGCCGATGCGCATGCGGCGCACCGGAGGGCGGCGCCGCACGGACCGGGGCTGAGGTCACTCGTCCGCTCCTGCGCGGTCGCGGCGGTCGGCGCACTCCGCGCACAGGCCGAAGATGTCGACCACGTGCTCGGGGTCGCGGAAGCCGTGCTGGGCGGCGACGCGCTGCGCCCACTGCTCGACGTCCTTCGCCTCGATCTCGACGGCCTTCCCGCAGGAGCGGCAGATCAGGTGGTGGTGGTGGCCCTGCGTGGCGCAGGCGCGGTACAGCGCCTCGCCTTCCGGGCTCTGCAGCGAGTCTGCCTCGCCGGTCGCCGCGAGACCGGCCAGGGCTCGGTACACGGTGGCGAGTCCGATGCCGGTGTTCGCCTGTCGCAGGTCGGCGTGCAGGGTCTGCGCACTCACGAACCCTGGCGCGTCCGTGAGCGCGTCGCGCACGCGTTCACGCTGCCAGGTGTTCCGCTGAGCCATGCTCCGAGTCTAGGCCGGGAGCCTGTGAGAGGCTCCGCCCGTCTGCGGGGCCCGAAGGCGCGACTTCCCGGGCGCGCACGCAGCGAGCCCGGGAAGTCGTCGAATCAGGGACTACGCCTCCGCGTCCTCGTCTTCGTCTTCAGCGTCGCCGTCGTCCTCGGCGGCGAGCTCGGGCTCGTCGTCGTCCTCGTCGGCGATCTCGGGCTCGTCGAGGAGGGCATCCAGCTCGGCATCGACGTCTTCCTCATCGGATGCCGCGGCCGAGGCCTCCGACGCCGGAGCGGCGAGCACGCCCTCAGGGCGGATCAGCTCGCGCACCTCCGCCATGAAGCTGTTCAGCTGCTGCTGCTGCCAGCGCAACTGACGCGTGCGGTCCTCGGCGTCGCGGAGGGCGCCGGTGGCGTGGCCGGTGACCGACTCGATGATCTTCTGCGCCTTGGCGCGCGCCCGCTCGAGCGTCTCGCGGGATTTCACCTGCGCCTCGGCCTCGATGGCCTGCGCCTGCGAGCGCATCAGACGCTCGTAGTCATCGGCCTTCGACGAGATGCGCTGCGCGTGCTCCAGTGATGCGGACACCTGCTCGTTGGCATCCGTCGTGATGCGCTCGGCGTGCGCGACGGCCTGGTTGTGCAGCACCAGGAACTCCTGCTGCGCGTCATCCTGTCGACGGGTGAGGGTCTCCTCGAACTCCAGCACGCGGGCGTTCATCTCCCGCACCTCGCGCTCGGCGTCCGAGCGCAGGTCGGTCGTCTCACGGGTGACCATGGAACGCAGCGCCGCCGCGCCCTTCTCGGCCTCGGTGCGGACGGTCGCGGCCTCCTGCTCGGCCTGGGTGACCCTCTCGGCGGCGTGCGACGACTCGCGCTCCAGGCGCGCCTCGTGCGCGGTGAGCTCGGTGTCGATCTTCAGGCGCACCTGGTCGGCATCGTGCTGAGCCTGAGCAGTGATGCGGGCGACGTCGGCGGCGAGCTCGGACCGCTTGTTGTCGGCCTCCTCGCGGGCGGCGTCGAGCAGCCGCTCGGCCTGCGTGGCGGCGTTCTGGATCAGCACGCTCGCCTGCTCCTCGGCCACGCGCAGCACCGCCTCGAACTGCTGGCGACTCTGCGGGGCGTCCTCACCCCGCGGGGCATCGCTCAGCTCCGAGGCGAGCGTGCTCACCTGCGAGGCGGCGTCATCGGCCTGCGCGCGGGCGGCGGCCAGCTCATCTTCCAGACGGGCGACGCGGGCGTCGTGCTGGGCCATCGCATCGGCGAGCGCGCGCTCGTTCTCGGCGCGCAGCGCGTCCAGCGACTCGCGGTGGCGCGAATCCGTGCCCTCGCGGTCGGTGCTCAGACGCGCCAGCTGGTCGCGCATCGTCGCGAGCGCAGCATCCACCTCCGCCTTGTCGTACCCGCGGAACGCCTGCGTGAATGACGCGTGATCCTTCGGCGCTGCGGTCAGCAGCTGATCGAAGAAATCACCGTTCTGTGCGTTGTCCGGCTCGTGCGAGTCGCTCACGAACGCCACCTTTCTGAAAGAAGCCTGCCCCCGACTGACAATGATGTCACCCCGAGCCCCGGCATGGGGACGAGATGCCGCCCTTTCGGTGCGACCCTCAGACGCGGCGGATGCGGGTGCGGATGCGCTGCGCGATCCAGCATCCGCCGTAGATGAGGAACGAGATCGTCGTGATGTACGGGCTGACCGGAAGGGTGCCCGCCAGGGCCAGCAGGATGCCGCCGACCGCGGACACGAATCCGAACAGCGCCGCCAGCACCGGAACGGCGACCGGCCCCGCCGACAATCGGGTGGCCGCGGCAGCCGGGGTCACCAGCAGCGCCATCACGAGCAGGGCGCCGATGATGTGCACGCTCACCGCGACGATCAGGCCGAGCAGCACCATGAACGCCAGGCTCACGGCCCGAGTGGGCACGCCGCGCGCGGCCGCGGACTCGGGGTCCAGGGAGTCGAAGCGCAGTGGGTTCCACATCAGCAGGAGCCCCACCAGCACGACCACGCTGATGCCGATCAGCCAGCCGAGGTCGGGGCTTGAGACCGAGACGATCTGCCCGGTGAGCAGGCCGAAACGGTTGGCGCTGCGGCCCTCGTAGAGGGAGAGGAACAGGATGCCGAGGCCCAGTCCGAACGGCATCAGCACGCCGACGATCGAATTGCGGTCGCGGGCGCGCGCCCCGAGCACGCCGATCAGGATCGCCGCGATCAGAGCTCCGCCGATCGACCCGACCACCACGCTGCCGCCGAACAGCAGGGCGGCAGCCGCGCCCGCGAAGGACAGCTCGCTCACGCCGTGCACGGCGAAGGCCAGGTCGCGCTGCATGATGAACGTGCTGATCAGCCCGCCCACCAGGCCCAGCACCGCACCGGCGATCAGCGAGTTCGACAGCAGGGCGAGCAGCTGCCCGTAGTCCTGGAAGGAGAAGACGTCGCCCCAGTCGACCAGCGGGTTCACGCGTGGCCGCCGGGGGTGATGGTGCTCGTCGTGATCGGCTCCTCGCCGTCGTGTTCGTGATGCGTCTCGGCATCCGGCACTCCGACGACGACCAGCCGGCCACCCGCCCGGAACACGAACACCGGGGTGCCGTAGAGCCGGCTGAGCACGTGTGTCTGCAGCACCTCTTCGGGCGTGCCGAGCAGGAAGCGTCCGCCGGCGATGTAGAGGATGCGGTCGACGCGATCGAGGATCGGGTTGATGTCGTGGGTGACGAACAGCACGGCGGTGCCGTTCTCGCGCCGCTCACGGTCGATGATGTCGGTCACGCCGCGCTGATTCGCGAGATCGAGGTTCGACAGCGGCTCGTCGCACAGCAGCAGGGCAGGACGATCGGCGAGGGCCTGACCGACGCGCAGCCGCTGCTGCTCACCGCCGGAGAGGAGTCCGACGGGGCGATCGCCGTAGTGCGAGGCGCCGACGCCTTCGAGCAGCGCGTCCACGCGCGCCCGGTCGCCGCGGCGCGGGATCGGCAGCCCGAATCGGGTGCCGTTCACGCCCAGGGCGACGAGGTCGCGGGCGCGCAGACTGGTCTCCGGCGGCAGTGGTCGCTGCTGGGGGATGTAGCCGATGCGCGCGTCACCGCGCTGCACGGGGGTGCCGGCGACGCGGATGCTGCCTGCGGAGAGCGGCTGAAGGCCCAGGATGCTGCGCAGCAGAGTGGTCTTGCCGGAACCGGACGGGCCGAGCACGGCGACGAACTCCCCCGGCTGCAGCTCCAGGTCGAGACGGGACCAGAGTTCGCTGCCGTCGCGATGAAGGGCCGCACCCTCGATCGCCAGGACCGGCTGGGGTGCGGCGTCCTTCAGCTGGGGACCGCCACTCACTTCACCGCCGCTCACTTGTGGAGGGCGGCGAGGTCCGAGATCGCGGCGCGCATCCACTCAGCGTACGACTGATCGGGCTCGAGAAGCTCGCTGAAGGTCAGCACGGGGATACCGGCCTGCTTCGCGGCATCCTCCACGCGGCTCGTCTCGCTGCCTCCGGTTTGGGCGTTGGCGAGAACCGCGCTGACCTTGTCGGCCTTGATGAGCTCGAGCGCCTCGAGCAGAGTGGCGGGCGCGACATCGTTGCCCTCCTCGACCGCGGAGGCGAAGCCGTCGGGGGTGACATCGTCGAGCCCGACCGCTGCAGCGAGGCGGCCGGGAAGAGGCTCGGTGATGAACACCGGGGTGCCCTCGAGCTTGCCGTGCAGCGTCTCGAGCTCGCCCTCGATCGCCTCCAGGTCGTCGGTCAGCTTCTTCGCGTTGGCGGCGAAGTCGGCCTTGCCCGCCGGGTCGAGCTCGGTCAGATCGGTCGTGATCTGCTCGGCGACGTGGGAGATGGTGTGCGGATCGAACCAGACGTGCTCGTTGAAGCCCTCGATGTGGGCGTGGTCGTGCTCGTCGGCGTGCTCGGCGTGCTCCTCGGCGGTTTCACCCGCGTGCTCGTCGGCGTGCTCATCCGCATGCTCGTCGGCGTGCTCGTCCGCTGCGCCCGGGAAGTCGTGGGCCGACTCGGCGGCGGTGATGACCTTGGCATCCGAGCCGTCACGCAGCTGCTCCATGAACGAGTCGTAGCCGCCGCCGTTCTCGATCACGAGGTCGGCGCCCTGCACGGCGAGGCGGTCGCGCGCGGTGGCCTCGTAGGAGTGCGGATCCTTCGCGGCCGAGTCGATCAGGCTCGTGACCGTGACGCGGTCTCCGCCGATCGCGGCGGCGAGGGACCCGTAGACGTTGGTCGACGCGATCACCTGGACGGTGCCGTCCGCACTGCTCGCCGGTGCGGTAGTGGAGCATCCGGAGAGGACGGCGACGGAGGCTGCGGCGAGCGCGAGGGCGGCGAGGCGTTTGTGCATGCGTTGGACACTAATGCAAATGAGAACCATTCTCAACAAGGGTCATGCCGAGAATGAGAATCGCGCTCCACCCGACTTATTTTCCGGTCTGTCAGGCTTTGATTCTTGCTGGCAGAATCAAAGTCACTTCACAAGGTCACTTCACAAGGACAGCCCCCGACGCCCAGAGGAGATCGCCATGGCGGCCAGCTCGCACGTGCTTCTCGCGCATGCTCATCCCGATGACGAGAGCTGCGCCACGGGAGGGACGATCGCACGGCTCGTCGCGGAGGGTCATGGCGTCACCGTCGTCACCTCGACTCAGGGCGAACAGGGCCGGATCGCCGTTCCCGAGCTGCAGCATCTGCACGCCGACGAGGACGATCAGCTCGGGCCGGAACGTGCCCAAGAGCTCGCTGGCGCCGTCTCCGCGCTCGGCGTCACGGACCACCGCTATCTCGGCGGCGCCGGTCGCTACCGCGACTCCGGCCGGATGGGCATCCCGGCGAACGATCGCCCGGACGCCTTCTGGCAGGCCGACCTCGACGAGGCGGGCCTGCAGATGGCCGAGATCATCCGTGAGGTCCGCCCTCAGGCCGTGATCACCTATGACCCGAACGGCGGCTACGGCCACCCGGACCACATCCAGACCCACCGTGTCGCCATGCGCGGCGTCGAGCTCGCGGCCGACCCGACGGTCGCGCTCGACGCGTCGGTCTGGGACGTGCCACTCGTCTACTGGACAGCGGTGCCCCGAGAGCTCATCGTCGCGGAGCTGACCGAACTGGCCCGACATGCCGACGAGCTCGGGCTCTGGGTCGACCCCGACCCGCGGGAGTATCCGGACGGGGTGCACGACGACGCGGCGATCGACGTCGAGTTCGACGTGTCGGACCACCTCGCCGCGAAGACCGCGGCGCTCGCGTGCCATCGCACGCAGCTCACCGTCAAGGGCGCGTACTGGGTGCTCGCATCCGGTCGCGGCATGCGCATCCAGGACCGGGAGTGGTTCATCCGCGTCAAGGGCGGCCACCGCACCGCGGCCGACTACGAGACCTCACTGCTGCCCGAGGCCTCACGCCCCTCCGACGAGGACCGCTGATGTCGCGCCCGACGCTCGCCCTCGATGACCGGCGCACGCAGCGCGCCCGCGTGGTCGGCGCCCTGCACGAGCAGCGCAAGAGCCGCACCGATCTCGTCGAGCAGTTCGGCGTCAGCTCGTCTCTGATCACCCGACTGGTGCGCAGTCTCATCGACGACGGCATCCTGCGCGAACTCGGCACCCAGGCCCAGGCGATCGGACGGCCTCCCGTCCGCCTCGAGGTCGTGCGCGATCACGGTGCTCTCCTCGCCGTCTCGTGCACCTCCGAGGGACTGCGCGCGCGCTGCGTGAACCTGCACGGCGGGATCATCGCCGAGACGCGCGCCGAGGCGATCGACGGGGTGATCAGTCCTGAGTCGATCGGCGACGCCATCGCGGCGCTGATCGAGCGCACGCCCCGCGTGCTCGGCATCGGCGTGGCGGTGCCCGGCGTCGTCGATGCGGAGACCGGCGACGTGAGCGCCGCACCCGATATCGGCTGGACCGAGGAGGTCCCGCTGCGCTCGATGCTGCGCGAGAGGTTCGGCGTGGTCGTCACGATCGACAACGACGTGAACCTGATGATGGCATCCGAACGCCGCACTCTGGACGAGCGGGCGAGCCGCAACGCGGTCTACCTCTATCTCGGCACCCGGGGCATCGGTGCGGGCATCATCGCCGGCGGGCGCCTGATCGAGGGCGACCACGGCGCCGCGGGCGAGATCGGCCTGTCCCCGCTGAGCGCGACCGACCGGACCGACTTCGAGGACACCACCTCCACTCTTGCGATCGCATCGCGACTGGAGGCCGCGGGGCACACCGTCGACGCGCCTGCGGTCGATCGCCTGCTGGCGCTCGCGGATGACGGAGATGCCGCAGCCCTGCGCATCCGCGCCGATGTGCTCGCCGCCTTCTCGCATGCGATCGCCGTGATCACCACACTTCTCGACCCGCACGTGATCCTGCTCGGCGGTCACGCCAGGTCGTTCCGCGAATCGGAGCGCAGCGCGATGCTCGAGGCGCTGCGCGGAGAGCTCCCCTTCCTGCCCGACATCCGCTCTGCCCGACCCAAACCGGATGCCGTTCTCGACTCCGCCCTGAACCGCTGCTGGCAGCAGCTTCTGGCCGGAGGCCTATGACCGGCATCCCGAACCCTTCCCACCACCCATCCGCAATCCATCCCGCGGCATCCGCCGCATCGACTCGACGAGGAAGAACATGAAGGCACACACCACCACCCGCCGACTGACCGCGTTCGCCGGCTTCGCCGCAGCAGGCGCCCTGCTGCTCTCCGGATGCGCCGGCGACGTCGCACCCGCCAAGACCACCGCACCCGCCGACGACAACTCGGAGGTGAAGCCCAGCGAGAGTCTGACCATCTACACCGGTCGCGACAAGGACGAGGTCGCCTGGGTCGTCTCCGAGTTCGAGAAGGCCAACCCCGATTACGCGGGCAAGGTGACCACGGTCATCGCCGGCGCGCAGGACAACCTCGACCGCATGCGCGCGGAGGCGGGCAACCCGCAGGCCGGTTTCCTGTGGGGCGGCACGCAGCAGCAGTTCGAACAGGCCGCCGACGAGGGCCTGCTCTCCGCGTACGAGCCGAAGAGCGGCGGAGACGTCGACGACAAGTACAAGGATCCCGACAACCAGTGGATCGCGGAGATGCTGCTTCCCGAGGTCATCATCTACAACTCCGATCTGCTCGACGAGAAGAGCGCTCCGCAGGACTGGGCGGACCTCGCCAAGCCCGAGTGGAAGGACAAGATCGTCATCCGCGATGTCATGCCCTCGGGCACCATGCGCACGATCTACGCCTCGATGGTCTACTCGGCCTTCGATGCGGACGGCAAGCCGGATGCCGGCTACGACCTGCTGAAGAAGATCGACGCGAACACCGTCTCGTACGCGGCGACGCCTGATGACATGTACACGCAGCTCGACCAGGGCACCGGTCAGGTGACCGTGTGGAACATGCAGGACGCGCTGATCCAGCCGCTGAAGAACAACCGTCCGTGGGGCTACATCATGCCGAAGTCGGGCGCTCCCGTGCTCGTCGACGGCGTCGCCGTCATCAAGAACGAGAAGCAGCAGGCCGCAGGTCAGGCGTTCATGGACTTCCTGATGGAGCCGAAGATGCAGGCCAAGCTCGCCTCGGACTACTACCAGATCCCGGCGATGGACATCCCCGAGGGCGACCAGCCCGACTGGATGAAGGACTTCGACCTCAACGAGATGAAGATCGACTGGGCCGTCTTCGCCGAGCACCAGGACGAGTGGATGACGTACTGGGCCGACAACATCAAGGACAAGGGCTGATCTGACACATGGTCTCGGTCGCACTGCACCAGCTGCGCAAGTCGTTCGCGCGTTCGGGCACCGTCGTGGACGGCATCGATCTGACGGTCGCCGACGGGGAGTTCTTCACTCTGCTCGGTCCGTCGGGTTGCGGCAAGTCGACGACGCTGCGCATAATCGCCGGCTTCGAGGAGCCCGACAGCGGCACGATCCACTTCGACGATCGCGACGTGACGTACGCGCCGGCGAGCAAGCGCGACGTGGGTCTGGTCTTCCAGAACTACGCGCTGTTCCCGCACATGTCCGTCACGCGCAACGTCGGATTCGGACTCGACGTGCGCAAGGTGCAGAAGGCCGAGGCCGAGCGTCGCATCCGCGACGTGCTGGCACAGGTGGGACTCGCCGCTCAGGCGGGCGCCCGCGTCGACGAGCTCTCGGGCGGGCAGCAGCAGCGTGTCGCGCTCGCCCGAGCGCTCGTCTTCCGCCCCCAGCTGCTCCTGCTGGACGAACCGATGTCGAACCTCGACGCGAAGCTGCGTCTGGAGATGCGCGGCGCGCTGCGCGATCTGCACGCCGAGACAGGCATCACCTCGGTCTACGTCACGCACGACCAGGCCGAGGCTCTGGCGATGTCCACTCGCATCGCCGTCATGAACACCGCGGTGGTGCACCAGGTGGGCACGCCCGATGAGGTGTACAGCCACCCGCGCACCGCGTTCGTCGCGGGGTTCCTCGGCCGCAACAACCTGCTCGACGCCACCGTGCGCCGGGTGGACGGCGGGCGCGCGGTGCTCGACCTCGCAGACGGCAGCACGCTGCACGTGCGCACCGAGAACGCCGCACCCGATGTCTCCTTCGCATCCGGATCCGCGCTGGTCGCGACCGTCCGCGCGGAGAACGTCCGCCCGGCGACGGACGGCGAGGTGGCGAACGTCGTCTCGGGAATCGTGGTCGACGTCGATTTCATCGGCTACTCGCTCTCCTGCGAACTGGACACCTCGATCGGCCGCATCAAGGTCGATCTGACGGGCACGCACGCCCGGCCCGAACGGGGCGACCCCCTGCGCGTGGTCCTGCCGGAGGAGTCCGCCTACTGCGTCCCGGCGGAGCAGTGATGACCACGCTGACCAACGCGCAGCGGGTCACCGGCCCGTCCAAGCGCCCACCGTGGATCCGCCGCCGCTGGTCCACCGTCCTCACCCTCGTCCTGCTGGGCGTGGTGCTGCTCGGCTACGTGATCGGTCCCATGATCGCGACCGCGCGCCGCAGCATCTCCCAGGACAAGGCGGCAGTGCTCGGGTTCTCGTTCAAGGCGTGGAGCGACTTCTTCGCCAATCCGACCCAGACCTCCGCCATCGGCGGCTCGATCGTGCTGTCGCTGCTCTCGGTGCTGGTGGCCGGGCTGCTCGGCACCGCCGTCGCCATCCTGCTCACGCGCTGGGACTTCCCCGGCCGTCGGATCTGCCAGGTGCTCGCCCTGCTGCCGATCGCCCTGCCGCCGCTGATGGGCGTGTGGTCGTTCAAGCTGCTGTTCGGCGTCGGCGGGCGCATCCCGTTCGCGATGCAGGAGTGGTTCGGCTTCGACCAGCAGACATTCTGGCTGCAGGGCCTGGCCGGCGTGCTGATCGTGCACGCCATGACGATGTACCCCTACTTCTTCCTCACGGTATCGGCCGCGCTGGCCAACGCCGACTCCTCCCTGGAGGAGGCGGCCGAGTCGATGGGTGCGAGCACGGGGCGCGTCTGGCGCAAGGTCGTGCTCCCGATGCTGACCCCCGCTCTCGTCGCCGGCTCGCTCATCACCTTCATGTCGGCGATGTCCTCGTACACGGCGCCGCTGCTGTTCCAGTACACGGATGTGATGACGCAGCAGATCGTGATCGCCAAGACCAATGGCGACATGCGGCTGGCCTCCATCATCTCCACCACCCTCGCGATCATCTCGATCGTGTTCCTCGCGATCATCCGCTCGTACGAGCAGCGCAAGGTGTACCGCACCCAGTCCAAGGGCGGTGGCCGCAAGCGCTCCACCGTCACCTCGACACCGCTGAAGGTGCTGCTGGTCATCATCGCCGTGCCGACGACCCTCTTCCTGGTGCTGCCCATCGTGATGATCGCGGTGCTGTCGTTCACCGCGAAGGGCGGATGGCTGCGCAGCGTGCTGCCCACCGGCTACACCCTGGAATGGTGGGCGCAGCTGTTCGAGGGTGCGGACTTCTGGCGTCCGGTGACCAACTCGCTGCTGATGAGCCTGATCGCGGTCGGAGGCGCCATGATCCTCGGCGCCGGTGCGGCGTACGTGATGAGCCGCATGCACTTCCGCGGCAAGCTCGTCCTCGACATCGCGATCATGCTTCCCTGGGCGCTGCCGGGCACGGTCGTGGCGATCAACCTGATCACCGCGTTCTCCAGCCCCTCGCCGTTCGCCTTCGGCCAGGTGCTCGTCGGCACCTTCGCGATCCTGCCGCTGGCGTACTTCGTGCGATTCAACCCGCTCATCTTCCGTTCGACGTTCGCGTCGTTCTCTCAGCTGGATCCGAATCTCGAGGATGCCGCGCGCAGCCTCGGCGCGAGCTGGTGGTACGCGTTCCGCAAGGTGGTGCTCCCGCTCGTCTCCCGCGGCATCATGGCCGGCGCACTGCTGGCCTTCGTCGACGGCGTGGGCGAGTTCGTCGCCAGCATCCTGATCTACACCCCCGCCTGGGTTCCGCTGTCGATCGCCATCAACAACGAGAACTATCAGGGCAACATCGGCACGGGTTCGGTCTACGGCATGATCCAGGTGCTCCTGGTGCTCGGCGTGCTGATCATCACCCGCCGGATGGAGGCGAAGCAAGGCACCGCAGTCACGCTCTGAACCGCACTCCCCGCAGACTTCCGCGCCCGCCCGGCGGGCAACACCCTGCCATACCCCTGAAAGAGAAGAAGAAATGAACCGCGACGAGATCATCCAGCGTGACGGAGAGTCTTTCCCCGGCGAGAGCTACACCACCGCCGTGCTGCGTCCTGCCTACGACCAGGCGAAGCGGATGCTGCTGCCGTCGATGATCCAGATCCACCGCGCGCATCTGGTGATGCTGCACGATGCGGGGATCCTCAGCGACACGGATGCCGCCGCCATCGCGCGCTCCATCGACGGACTCGACCTCGACGCGCTCGCGGCGAGCGAGTACACCGGCCAGTTCGAGGACCTCTTCTTCACGGTCGAGCACGAGATGATGCGCATCGGCGGCGAGGTGACGGGAAGCCTGCACACCGCGCGCAGCCGCAACGACATGGGCATGGCCCTGTACCGGATGGTGATGCGCCGCCAGCTGCTGCGGGTGCTGGATGCCGCGGGCGAACTGTACGAGACCCTGGTCCGTCTGGGCGCCGAGCACGCCGACACCCTGTCGCTCGAGCACACGCACACCCAACCCGCTCAGCCGTCGACGCTCGGGCACCGCTTCCTCGCGATCGCGGACGTGCTGGGCCGCGACATCCGCCGCGTGCAGCAGGCGTACGAGAGCCTCGACTACTCGCCCATGGGCGGCGCAGCCCTGACGGGCACCGGCTTCGCGATCGACCGCGACCACATGGCCAGGCTGCTGGGCTTCCGCGGGCTGGTGGAGAACTCCTATGACGCGGTCGCCGCGACCGACTACATCGCGCACTCCGCGATCGCCCTGCAGCTCATGGCGATCGACACCGGTCGCAGCTGCGTCGACTTCCTCACCTGGTGCACGGCCGAGTTCGGCCTGTACCGCGTGGCGGCCCCCTACGTGCAGATCTCGTCGATCATGCCCCAGAAGCGCAACCCCGTCTCCCTCGAGCACTCCCGCTCGCTGCTTTCCGCCGCCTCGGCGAGTGCGGCGACGGTGCTCACGATGATGCACAACACCCCCTTCGGGGACATCGTCGACACCGAGGACGATCTGCAGCCGTACGCGTGGCGCGCCGTCGACACCCTGACCGACGTGCTGCACCTGCTCACGGGAGTGCTCGGCACCCTCCAGGTGAACACCGACGTGATGCGCGAGCGCGCCCTGGCATCCTTCGCGAACGCGACCGAGCTGGCCGACACACTCGTCCGCGACGGCGGGCTCACGTTCACGCAGGCGCACACGGTCGTGTCGCGCGTGGTGCGCGAAGCGGATGCCGCGGGCATCGTCGACGTGCGCACCATCGACCCCGAGCGCGTGCACGAGATCACGACGGAGGTCGCTGGCCGCGACGTCTCGCTGACCCCGGCCGACTTCGCGCGCGCCCTGGATGCGGACAACTTCGTCGCGGTGCGCACGTCGACGGGCGGCGCGGCCCCCGCGGAGGTGGCGCGGATGGCATCCGCCCGGGTAGCGGTCGTGGAGGAGTTTCGCACCTGGCGGGACGACGCGCGCGCTCACCTGGACACCGTCGCGGACGACCTGGTCGCGGCGACCGCCGCGCTCGCGTGACGTCGCCGGAGGATGCTGCGGTGAACGTCCTCGGAATCGACTTCGGCGGCACGAAGGTCGCTCTCCGCGCCGAGGCCGCAGGCGGCTCCGCCCTCGAGGAGCGGCTGCGCATCGGCGCCGACGAATCCGCGACGAGCGTGCTCTCGCGCGCCTTCGACGCTGCTCGAAGGCTGGTCGACAGCGTCGGGGTCCTGGATGCCGTGGGCATATCCACTCCGGGCGTGGTCCTCGACGACAGGGTGGATCTCGCACCGAACGTGATCGGATGGTCGGAGCTAGATCTCGGCGCACGACTGCGCTCGGAGTTCGGGGTGAGCGCCCTGGCGATCTCGAACGACGTCAAGGCCGCCGCCCTCGCGGAGTGCCGGGAGGGCGCCCTCCGCGGCTCGTCGGTGGCCCTCTACGTCAATCTCGGCACCGGCATCGCCATCGCGCCCATCATCGACGGCGAGGTGCTCCACGGCGCCCACGGCGCTGCCGGCGAGGTCGGCTACGGCATCGTCGGACCGGTTTCCGACTGGAGCGCGTCCTCGCCGACCCTGGAGGAGTTCGCGGGCGGGCGCGGTCTGAGCAGACGGGTCGCCGCCGACGACGGCATCTCGGCGACGGATGCTGCCGGGCTCGTCTCCGAGGCCGGGCACTCCGAACCCGCCAGCCGGATGTGGTTGGAGGCGGTGGACGAGATCGCGCGGCACCTCGCGACCGCGATCCTGACGATCGATCCCGCCCGCATCGCCATCGGCGGCGGGATGATCCGCGCCGGGGACGCGCTGCTGCAGCCGCTGCGCGCGCGACTCGCGGAGGCTCTGCCCTATCCGCCGGAGCTGGTGCTCTCGGAGTTCGGTCCTGATGCCTCGCTCCGCGGAGCGGTGATCCTGGCGCGCACCGCGCGCTGAGCGGCGTGGCAGCCGGCCGATCGGGACTTAATTTCCGTCGTTGACGGCCGGCGCCTCGGCCGATGGAATGGGGACACCACTTAATTCTGACCGGAAACTAAGTGCTTCTCCTCCCCTCTCATCGACGGCACGGAGGGCGACACCGCTGTGCTCTCCGCGCGAAAGGCTGGTCCACGATGGACGATCGACGAACCCTCTCCGAACTCTCCCTGACCCGACGGAACCTGTTCAAGGCGGGTGGCGCCTTCGGCGTCGCGGCCGCCGTGGTGGGTGCACCGGCGATGGGACTGACGGCAGCCGAACAGGCACTCGCGGCACCCGGCGGTGCCGTGAAGCTCAACGTGCTCTTCATCGGCGCGCACCCGGATGACGAGGCCGGGAACCTCGGCGTCTTCGGCCAGTGGAACGAGTTCCTCGGCATGAAGGCCGGCGTCATCACCGTCACCCGCGGGGAGGGCGGCGGCAACGCGGTCGGTCTCGAGGAGGGCCCGCCGCTGGGCATGATGCGCGAGGCCGAGGAGCGCACCGCGGTCGGATACGCCGGCATCGAGAACGTCTTCAACCTCGACGGACTGGACTTCTACTACACGGCGAGCGCTCCGCTGTCGCACCAGGTGTGGGACGGCGACGCCGTGCTCGGCCGGATCGTCCGAGTCGTTCGCGCCACCCGGCCGGATGTCATCGTCACGATGAACCCGTCCGCCGTCGAGGGCAATCACGGCAACCACCAGCAGGCGGCGATGTTCGCGGTCGAGGCATACCTCGCCGCCGGCGACCCGCAGCGCTACCCGGAGCACTTCGCGGAGGGTTTCCAGACCTGGCAGCCGCGCCGGATCCTCCGATCGGGCGGCAACGGCACGGGCGCCGCGGGCGAGCAGGGCGTTGCCGCCGGTTACACCCCGACTGTGGCATCCGATGTGGTGTTCGGATGCTGGAACGGCACCGTGAGCGGCCGTCACGGCGTGCGCTGGTCGGAGATGCTCGACCGCGCCCGCTGGGCGTACGTCACCCAGGGATGGGCGGAGTTCGCCCCGGGAACCAAGGACCCCGCGCGGATCTCCAACTCCTGGTTCACGGTCATCCACTCGCGCACGCCGATCGTCGACCCCCGCTCCGGCGGCGACGCCGCCCTGCGCGGCGCTGCACTGCCGATCGAAGGCGGCCTCCCCTTCGGCACGCTCATCGACGTGCGGCCCGGCCGTTTCGAGGTCGTCGCGGGCGAGAGCGTCGCCGTCGAGGTGACCGTGACGGCACCCTCGGGGGCGAAGCTTCCCGCCGGAAACCTGACCCTCTCGGTCCCCTCCGGTTGGTCGTCGGGTGGTGCGGTGTCGATCCCCGCTCTGAACGCGGGCCGTTCGCGCACCGAGACCTTCCAGGTCACTGCAGCCGCGGATGCCGCAACAGGATCCCAGGTGCGCGTGGAGGCCACTCTCGCAGCAGGCTCCGCCACCGGCACCACATTCGCGCAACTGCGCGTGGCAGGAGCGGTCGAGGCCACCATCCGTCCGCTCGAGGAGATCCAGGCGTTCCGCGCGTGGACGGCGAAGCTCGACGTCAAGCACCTCGACGTGCTGGTTCCGGAGCTCTTCGCCATCGGGCAGGGACGCACCCGCACGCTCGAGATCGTGGTCGAGAACTTCTCGGCGCAGAGCCGCTCCGGCTCGGTGTCGCTGACGCTTCCCGCGGGCTTCACCGCCACCCCGGCGCAGAAGTCCTACTCCGGCCTCGCCGCGGGTGAGACCACGACCGTCAGCTTCGAGGTGACGAACGTCGACACCTCGATCCCCACCGCCAACCGCGCACCGAACAAGGGCAGCTGGCCCGTCACGGTCATCGCGACGAGCGAGGCG